>JAKQCT010000011.1 GCA_029559035.1 Acidobacteriota bacterium | reverse complement strand
GCTCAGGACAGGCTGACTGCTTACGGGAATTACAACTATGCTTACACTGCCAACGGTGAGCTGGCTTCAAAGACCAACACAGCAAATGGAGAAGTGACCACTTACTCTTACGATGTTCTCGGCAATCTCAAGAGCGTTGTTTTGCCCGATACGACCTTGATAGAATATATTGTGGATGGAAGAAATCGCAGAGTCGGAAAGAAAGTGAACGGAACCGTGGAAAGACAATGGATATATGACGGCCAGCTCAGGCCGGTTGCCGAACTTGACGGAACGGGGGTACTTGTCAGCCAGTTTGTCTACGCGACGCACATCAACGTGCCGGACTACATGATCAAGGGCGGCGTGACCTATCGGATAATAACTGATCATCTGGGCTCGTTGCGCTTCGTCATTGATACAGCAACAGGGGCGATTGCACAACGCATGGATTACGACGATTGGGGGAGTGTGCTCACCAACACTTCGCCGGACTTCACGCCGTTCGGGTTTGCTGGGGGGGTGTATGACAGCCAGACGAAGCTGACCCGGTTCGGAGCGAGGGATTATGACGCGGAGGTAGGGAGATGGACATGTAAGGATCCGATTGGATTTAATTCCCTTCAATACAATATTTATTGTTATGTCGCCAATGACCCCAGTAACGAATACGACCCCTCGGGATATGCAAAAATATGCATGCGACGTTTTAAATTTGGCGGTTTTATAGCGTATTCATATCCAGTGCGCCATTGCTATTTTGAATTTTCTGATGGATCAACACTGACTTACGATAGCGATGGGGTGCATCCAGATAGCGTTCCTGATACATGGGCTAAGCAATGCTACCCGATTTTGCCTAAAGACGAGTGTGGTACATGCACTGAGGATTGCCTCAGGGGCGAACTTGAAAAGCATAAGAATCCAAGTCTTCCTAAGAACGGCTTCCGACCCTTTGAACACAACTGCTGTGATGCGGCGAAAAGCGCAATTACCAACTGCGGGTGTAAAATGCCGGCAGCTGTTGCTATGGTAAATGCGGGGGTTTGACCTATGAATCTGAAAAATCTTACTGTCCGCCAAATAATTGGGCCTATAGCACTGTTGTTTTTAATAGTCGCATTTAATTCTTGTGGCGATTCCAATTCCTATCAATACCCAGGCGATGGAATTCCATACTTTTCAAAGAATCGTAGCATCGAGGACCTTGAACAGGACATTGGAACTTACGCACAGACATTGCCCGGAGCCAAGCAGGAAAAGGACAAACTGGTTTTTCGCAATATCAACGGTTTTAAATTTAAGTCACATAAGGCTATCGGGAAAGGCAGCTTTGCACTAAGAGCGAAAGTGAAAGCGGAAAAGGGTAAATGCAAATTGGAATTTGGAAGTCTACACTTTGACATTAGGGCTGATGAACTCTTAATTGAGAATAAGGGGAAGGTTCTTTATAGTGAACATATCTCCAAACTTGAAGAAATCGAAATTGCGAGGGCATCCAATAATACGGGATCTGTGATAATCTTTGGTCGCGAAGGACTGTTTAAAATCTTTGATCTCTTGGAAATTGAAGAACCTTTGATAATAATAATAGAACTTGACGACGATTTCAGCGGGCATATTGGGCCCTGGGTATGGGTACGTGGTCGAAAATAAAGATATGACCTGTGGCTACACCTACGACGACGACGGCCTTTTGACCAATGTTGACGGCCTAGCCCTCCAAAGAAACGTACCCAACGGACTTCTCACCGGTACAACCCTCGGAAGCGTCACGGATACTTACACCTACAACTCCTTTGGCGAAGTTTCAAACTACACCGCCGCCTACCCCGCCGGGCTTAGTTGCCAGATAGGCTACACACGAGACGCGGTTGGGAGGATCACCATGGGTTTCGGGGTCAGGCCATGCATTATGCACAGACAAGGTTTCGGGGTCAGGCCATGCATGGGTTTCGGGGTCAGGCCATGCATTATGCACAGACAACAAAAGGGCGGCTTGACTGCCGCCCTTTTCGTTTTCCGGTTACTTACATTTCACATCTTCGTTATCTCGGCGCGCTTCACTTCCTCCCACACCTCGAAGAAGGTCCGGTACTGCCGGTCATGATCCTGGAGGCCCTGCCTCAGGATCTGTTCGATCTTCTTCGTGTCCTTCTTAGCGACCGTCAGGTTTGCCCCGTAGACGAACGCGGAGTTGGTGTCCATGGTCGCCAGGTCCGCTGAAATGAAGGCTATGAAGAGTTTCCTTCTTTTCTCGGGCGGCAGTCCGTTCGCCGCGCCGAGGATCTTGAACCCGCCTTCAGGGTCATCGGGAAAGCGGTTGTCGACGGTCACGACCGCGTAATCGTTCTTTCTGATCAGGTCTATGCTCTTCGCCGTGGAGTCCGCGACGTCAACGCTGTAGCCCAGCTTCACGAGGGCGGACCTGAGCAGTTCCTGGAATATCTGCTCGTCGTCGCACACTAGAGCTTTCGGCTTCAATTCTTCGTCCTCGTCCTCTTCCCCCTGGTCCTTTCTGTTAATTGGAAGGTAGGAAAGAAGCTCCCTGAGGATCTGGTCCTTTATGGAGGCCGCGTCCTCCGTTTTTACTGGAGGCTGAGGTTTTTCCTTTGGCTCCCCGTCCTGTCCGGCGGTCGGTATCTGCGATCCGCAGCCCGGGCACTTGAAGGCTTTAGGCATAACGGGATATTTCGATTCGTCTATGAGGAAACTTTTCTGGCATGAAAGGCATTTTATCTGCATGTTCACTCCATGAGGTCCTTGATATCGGTGGCGGGCGAATACTGCGCTGGAGCGGCGGGCTGAACGCCCTGAGGTTTCGGCTGCTGCGCGGCTCCGACGCCTTTCTTTGGCGGCTCTTCGGGCTTCTTTGTCTGGCTTTCCTGGTAGATCTTACCCGCCGAAGCGGTCGCGTCGATGCCGGACATCCTGAGACTCAGGTTGGGGGCGTTTGTCGCGTAGGAAAGGGCCGTCTCCTTTGTTATCACCCCTTCCTTCCAGAGCCTTTCAAGTTCGTCGTCGAAGGACTGCATCCCGTCGAGCGAACCGTCGTTGATGGCGTCGAGCAGGGACCTGCCTTCCTTTTCCGATTCGCCCTTCTGGATGTATTCCCTGGTCCTCGGAGTCGAGCTCATCATCTCGCAGACCGCAACCCTGCCCGATCCGTCGGCCTTGGGGACCAGCCTCTGGCAGACGATCCACTTGAATGTCTGGCTGAAGCGCGTCCTGATCTGCTGCTCCTCGTTCTTCGGAAAGATGCCGACGATCCTGTCGACCGTCTTGCTGGCGTCGATGGTGTGGAGTGTGGACATGACCAGGTGGCCTG
This sequence comes from Acidobacteriota bacterium, assembly GCA_029559035.1. Lineage (GTDB taxonomy): Bacteria > Acidobacteriota > UBA4820 > UBA4820 > UBA4820 > JAKQCT01. The sequence goes on along the minus strand of JAKQCT010000011.1, from coordinate 69,731 downwards.
TTTCCGCCGCTTCGAGCGCTATCTCCGTGGTCTCGAGGTCCCTCATCTCCCCTACCAGGATCACCTTCGGAGCCTGCCTCAGCGCCGCCCTCAGTGCCAGGGCGAAGGAGGGGACGTCGGCGCCCAGCTCCCGCTGGTTTATCGTAGATTTCTTGTGCCTGTGAAGATACTCCAGAGGGTCCTCGATCGTCACTATGTGGTAGGCCTTGTCCTCGTTTATGCGGTTGATGATGGCGGCGAGGGTCGTCGACTTCCCGTTGCCGGTGGGTCCCGTCACGAGAACTATGCCGTTCCTCTCCTCGGCGATCTTGTTTATCGCCTTTGGAAGCCCCAGCTCCTCAACCGTCGGAACGCCGCTCGGGATAACCCTGAGGACGATGGAGTAGGTCCCCCTCTGGGAAAAGACGTTCACCCTGAACCTGGTCTTTCCAGGGATCGAATAGGAAAGATCGGCGCTCCCCTGCCTGAAGAGCTTGTGAAGGAGATGGCGGTCGTTCTTTATCAGGGCGAGGGCGATCTGCTCCGTCTGGTACGCGGTAAGCTTCCCCATGCCCTTTATCGGGACTTCCCTGAGCTGGCCGTTGACCTCGATCTGCGGGGCTTTGCCCGTCGAGAAATTGAGGTCGCTGACGTTCGGCGACTGCGAAAGCATGAACTCGAAAAGAGCGTCTATCTGGCTCACTGTTTCCTCCCTTGAACTCCAGTCTGATATAATAGAACAGGAGGCGTTAAATGGGAAGAGAAAGACTGCGCATACTCATAGGCAAGGTTGGCCTGGACGGCCACGACAGGGGCGCGAAGATAATCGCCAGGGCCCTCAGGGACGCCGGCCATGAAGTGATATACACGGGGCTTCACCTTTCACCGGAACAGATCGTCGCCACGGCGATACAGGAGGACGTCGACGCCATCGGCCTCTCGATCCTCAGCGGAGCCCACAACACTCTTTTCCCGCGCGTGGTGGGACTTCTCAAGGAAAAGAAAGCCGAAGACATCGCGGTCTTCGGCGGAGGAATAATACCGAAGGAGGACATTCCCTTCCTGATCGAATCGGGACTCAAGAGGGTTTTCACCCCTGGCACGACAACAGAAGAAGTACTCGAGTTCCTCGACACAGAGATAGCCCCGGCAAGAAATAAGAAGTGAAGGCGGATATTAGAGCTGAAGGCTTAAGGCTGATGGCTGAAGTGCAACAAGGAAAACAATTCCTCAATTTAAAAATTTTCACTCTAATATTCCAATTTTCAATGAAAGCGAAGCTTGACGCGGCGAAGCCTCCTATCCAAGGCACCCGTCTATCAGCTCCTTCACCATGAGGCCTATCGCCGGGGATGAAGTGAGCCCTGGCGATTCTATACCTACAAGATTGATGAAACCGGGAAAACCGTTGCCGCTTTCCTCGCGGATCACGAAATCCCTGCTCGGCTCGCCGGGACCGTATCTTTTTGCCTGGAATCCCGCCATGTCCGGGGCGATATCGTCAGCGTCAAGGACTGGAAGGAACGACTTTACAGCCTCGTGGAATACCGGCAGAAGCTTCCCGTCCACCGAATAATCGAGGGTTTTCGACCATTCGTCACGAGGACCCAGCCTCATTCCGCCCGAAAGCTCGGGAACAGTATGGACCCCCACCGTGGCGTCCTCCGGAGGCACCGGGTAAATGAGCATTTGCGGCATTCTATCGAGTTTTCTCAAAACCCTGAAATAGACGCCCTTGCGGTAGGATATCCTGTAATTGAGTTTATCGACATCGAACCCTGCCATCGCCGCCACATCTCCGGAGGAGAGCCCGGCGCAATTGACAACGATCACCGCCGAGACTTTCGAGACGCCGCCGTTCGTTTCGCTGACGGATAATTCATAGCCGCCGTTCGTTTTTTCAATGGCCGACACCTCGCCTCCGAACAGGCAGTCGGCACCTCCGTCCTTCGCTTTCCCCAGGAAGTACTTCATGAGCGAATGGGAATCGATTATCCCCGAGGTCGGGCAGTAGATAGCCGACAACGCGGAGACCTTCGGTTCGAGCCTGGCCATCTCCTTTCTATCGACTATGCGAAGACCCTCCGCGCCGATCTCTTCGGCTTTCGCCATGATCCCGGGAAGCTTCTTTTCCTCGTCTTCGTTGACCGCTACTATCAGCTTCCCGCAGTTATTGAACGGTATTGAATGTTTCTTCGCGAGTTCATAAAGAAGGTGGTTGCCTTTGACGCAAAGTTCTGCTTTCAGGGAACCCTTGGGGTAATAGATCGCGGCGTGGATGACCTCGCTCGACCTGCTCGATGTCTCCTGCCCGAAGCTCCCGTGTCTCTCGACAATAAGCACGCTTTTCTTGCCGTCAGCGGCGTTCGCGGCCGCCGCGAGCCCCGCAACTCCGGCGCCTATTATTACGACATCGTAGTCCATCACGACCTCCAACGGATATTTTACCTGAAAAAAAAGGGCCGCCGAAGCGGCCCTGTGATGATCACAACTCTAATTTGGTCTGTTCAATCCTGCGGATCGAAGGGAAGAGGTTCCAGGGGAAGCCTGGGCCTCGGCTGGAGCCTGGTTCCCTGGTCCGTCGCCGGCATGTCGTTCGAAAAAGTCGCGCACGCCCCGTTCACGGCGGCTACCTGATAGTGATGCAGCATGGTGTTCCCGGGATTGTAAATTGCCCCTGATGAGAAACCCGCGAACACGAGCGTGCCGTCCCTGTAGAGATCATGCCTTTGCGCCGGAGAACCGGGAGTGAAAGTTATCTTCAAACCCAACTGCAGAATGCTCTGATCAAGTATGGAAGTGATCACCGGCGCGGTGGCGGATCCTCCGTTCAGGTCAGAGGCGGCGACAACAGAAGAATCGGTGTAGCAGGTATCCGATCCGTTTACGGCCCTCACGACATAATCGTGAGACAGGTCGTCGCCAGGTACATGAACGGCCGGGCTCGTTATGTCGGAGGCCGCAAGCGTGCCGTCCACGTATAGATCGTAACGGGTAGCAGGTTCCCCGCCCGTGAAAGATACGCTTACCCCGTCGGCCGCGCAAGGATCGACATCTTCGACGGTCACGACCGGAGTTGTCGGAGGAGTGCAGCCGCCTCCTCCGGTGCATGCATCCACGGTGCAGCTGGGAGCCTGAGTATATGAAAGGACCACGTCATCGATTATGAAGCGCCACATGTTGGCCGCGCTCGTGCAATGGAACCCGATGTAGTAGGTGCCGTCGGATGGAACCGTGAATGTGGCCGACCTCGCCGTGCAGGTGGTGTTGGTCAGGTTGTCCATTCCCCAGAGCTGGGTCGTCATCCCGGCGCTGTTCGCGGAAGTCCCCAGCCAGACCGACCCGTTCTCGGGGTAAGTTGCGCCCGCCACACGCTGGTTGAAACTGAAGTTGTACGTAACCCCGGCTTGAAGGGTCAGGGCGTGCGTGAACACCCACGAATTGGCGGCCTGAGAGTAGTTATAGGGATAGTTGAGCTGGTTGGGCGTCGAGCAGGAGTAGCTGGAATAGGTTACCCACGCGTTGCCTGAAATGACTTGTGTGGTCCATCCTGCTGGAAGGGCCGGAGTGCTCAGGGAGTCGAAGTTCTCCGAGAAGATCGTCACAGCGCCGCCGGCGACCACGTTGCCGACTATCAGGGAGAAAGTGTCGTCCCACGAACCCTCGTTTGAGGTGATATGGATTGTGAAGTCTATGTTCGTTCCGCAGGCGACGCTCTCGTCGACGCTGAAACCAAAATGGTTGGACAGCGAAGCGCCGGTCCCGTCCATTGCGATGTCGGGGAATGAGGCTGAGTTGTCCGTAACGGTGACTCCGGATGTCGCGCTCTCTATGGTCGCTGATATGCCCGTAGTTCCCGATGTTCCGTTGTTGTGCAGGGTAACTTCAAGCACGATGTCCTCGCCCGGATCGATGAAGCCGTTCCCCGCCCCCGTGCCCGTTCCGGAGCATGTATCCGTGAAAACGCTGTCCTGGTACTCGAGAGCCGCGCCGCACGACTGCGGAGGATATGTGAAGGTTATGCTCCACCCGTTGAGCGTGCCGGTATCCCCTCCGGCGTCGTCCGCGACTTCGAGGGTCCAGGTTCCGGTGGCGTTCTTGCCGTTGAAAGAGGCGAGGCTGCCTTCGGGCTTGAAGGTTCCCGTGAAAGGAGCGGCTCCCGAGGTGATCGATGTCGCGGCGGAATCGTCGAACACGGTATCGACGTAATTCTCGCCAGTCCCCCCGTTGTCTGTAGAAAGTTCAACTTCGGCTGCATCGGGAGCTATGATGAAGATGTCGAGGTCCCCGTCGTAGGTGTGTGTGATGTTCGTGATCGTAACGTTTAAGTCTTGTATCACTTTATCGTCCGCTACCGCGATAGTGGATGTCACCGTCGTGTTGTCGGGAATGGCTTTCGGAACATCGGTCGAAGCGTAGGTTGGGTTGACGTTGACGCCGGTCGTGAAGGTGTAATACGCCCCTCCGTTGTCCTCTGTCGTGCCGTTCCCGGCCAAATCAACGGAAGCGACAGAGAAATAATAGGTCGTGCAGGGAAGGAGCCCCGTCACGAGGACGCTGTGGCTCGTTACGTAATTCGTAAGGTCGTTGACCGTGCTTCCGGGCGGTGTCGCGGTCCCGTAGTTCACCGTGCTGTTGGCGTTCTCGCTGGTGGTCCATGTGATCGTCGCGCTGTTCCCGGTCACGTTCGTCGCCAGAACGTTGCTGATCACCGGACCGGCGCAGTCGACGACGGCCGTCATGTCCACATCGACGTTGGGCGTGCCGCAGTAATCCGCGTCAACGTAACGGACAGTCACAGTGGCTCCGTCAGCCACCTGCACCTGGGTCGGACCGGCAGCGCCTGTTGTCAGGGTAAAAGATCCTGTATAGGTCGAGGGGCTTCCGGCGACCTGGATCGTCTTGACCGTAGAATCGGTCGTGGACCAGGCTGAGACAGTGAAAGGCGAGGCGGGGGCGGTCGAATCGAGAACGGTGACATTGACCGTCGACGCGCAGTTATAGATGGCGCTGTCGAGGGTAACTGTACCGGCGCACGGCTGGGGTGTCACTGAAACGCAGTCGCTCATCGGTCCGACGCACGAGTCGTTGCCTGTCACTGCCTGGACCCTGTAATAGGATGTGAGCCCGTTCGTTCCGTTGAGGTCCGTATATGTGACCGTGGGTGCGGTGACTGTTGCTATCCTGGTGAAGCCTGCGTCGCAGCCGGTGTCGTTCCTGAAAACGAAATAACGCGTGGCATCGGTCACGGCACTCCAGGAGAGAATGGACGAGTTGCTCCCGGCGCTGCCCGACGCGATGACCTGAGCGAGGCTCGGACAGCTGGTCTGGTTCTGGTTCGTGGCGTCTCCGGAGGCGCCGCAGGCGATGTTGTGGCGGTTGAGAGCCGAGAAAATAGCCGCGGCGTTGGGAGTCCCGTTGGCCGTCCCGTCGCCGGTGTCGTCTATCGCCCTGAAAGTGGTATATATGCTGGTGCCGCCGCACCCGTTGGAAGTCGGCGGCGTGCAGGTGTACATGTCTCCCAGAGTGGGCATGGAACTGTAGAACAGGCGGTCGACGAGCATCCATGCGGAGGTGACATCCATCGAGCTCAGCGCGGGAAGGTCGGTCATGACCAGTTCCCAGAGGGCCTGGGTCGAGATGCCCGATTCGCAATGGTCCTCCCACCCGCACGGCCCGTTGTAAGAACCTGCTCCGCCGCAGTCATAGACATCCCCGGCGCCGTTCGCGGCCGTCCACGGAGAAGTGTCGGTGTGCTTGGTCCTGTCGGCATCCCTGATACCGCTGCAATCCGTGCAGGGATCGCCGTAACCGTTGCAGTATGCGCCGATAAAAGCGCCCCTCCCCGTACAGGAATCGTGGGTCTGGAGAGTCGCGGTCCAGTCGGCGCGTGTCTCGACCGGCGGGCTGTCCCCGCCCGAGCCGTCGAAATCATCCATCGAGTGGCCCCACTCGTGAAGGGCTACGCCGGGGATCTCGCCGAGATTGTTGCAATCGTAAGTCGACTGGTAAAAGTTTATCGTCCCGCCGCCTGATGTGGCGTTGCACCACGCCGGCTGGTTCACTATGCATGTAATGTAGTCGGTGTTGAGCCATGTGTTGGTCGGAAGATACGTCCTGGCCTTCATGTTGACCTGCGTGGCCATGTAAAAGAGAGTCCTCGCGGAATGTGTGTTACCGGGCCCGCCGTTGTTGGGAGTCGGAGTCGTGCAGTCGGTTCCCGAGCTCATGCCGAAATCTACATCGCCAGTGGTCGTGGCGTTGCTGATGCTTCCGCAATCGTCCTCAATGTGGGTGTATTTCCCGACAAGCGTTACCGTCGCGTTGTTCCCTGAAAAAGTTCCGCCCTCATTGGAATAAAGCCCGCCGCCTATGTCGGCGAACGGGAACGGACGGTCCGCTTCCGGGGGGAACCCGTCTGTCGTGTACACTCCGCCGTGCACGCTTCCGTAGCGGTTGGTGTCGACGAACCTGAGGATCTCTCCCGTATGGGCGTCTATAATGGCCTCCCAGGTGCCCGTAACGCCCGGGCGTCTGAAAACGAGCCTGTAGGCAAGATTGAAAGTGGCCATTTCCCCCATGTTGCCGGAGTAGACGTTCGCGTTCAGGCCTTTTCTCGTAGTGGGAATTATCACGAGCCTTCCACGGTCCAGGATGCTGTCCTTTTCGGTAATGCCAGCATCGCCAAGGTACCCGTTCAGTATCTGCCACGCGGTTTCGGGGGTGAAACTTGGCGTTGTGTCCAGCGCTACAGGAGCTATCCTGGTGGAAGCGACCTGGACAAGATTTCCGTTGTTGATCCTGAAGTAGATGGACCCCTTCTCGACAGGTATGCCATCCACTATCCATTGGAACCTTAGGAAATAAAGCGATTCGCCTATCGCTATCGTGCCTTCCCGGTCGAGGACCAGCTGGCCCGGTGTTACAGGGAACAGCCCGGGATACCTGTCAAGGAATTCTCTGGCTATCGCTTCGACGCGTTCGGCCGGCAGACACTGTATCGACCCGCATCCGGGAGCGAAGGAACTCCACGCAAGGCTGTTCGCCGCGCCCGGCAGGAACGGTATCGCTCCTCCGTCGAGAAGAGACGGGATCCCTCTTCTCAGGTCCACCGTGACGGACCACGGGTCTCCGTTCTCGGTCAGGAAAGCAGATATTCCTCTCGAGGACGCGAACTCCCCGGTTATCCCCCTGAAATCTGCTGACGTTTCGACCACTCTCAGTTCCGGGGCCACGAAGGCGAGGGACTCCAGTGCACCCTTCTCCTTCTTGATCCCGAACCCGAAAACCTGGAAGCAGCACGCCATGACGACGAACCACACCATGAAAACGATCCCGGCACTCTTCTTTTTCATCTTGCCCTCCATTATTTCGTTTAGGGTTCATTATCCGCCTGCGCTCCATTCTTGTCAAGAACACGGGGGGTAGAAAAAAGGCGGCCTGGCGTCATCGTTCGGGATAAGGGCGGAAGGCCCCCGCCCGGCTATGGGAGGCAACGGGGCGGAGGGAATGAACCCCGGATAATAGGTTCATCAGGGCGGGTCGGCAGGGGAACCCGGGCACACTGCTTGAGAACCGTTTGCCGGGCACTATGCCCGAAGCCGCCGCGAAAAAACAGCCCCGCAGCAGATCACAGCTCGGTCCCATGACCCAAGGATAAGACGGGAAAAGCAAGGTTATGGTTTAGGACGTCATCCACGTTACTATTTGCACCTGTCGCTCCTAATGGTATGGGGGAGGGAGTATAATATAGTTGAGGTGAAAAATGGGCGCATTGTATTTCGGGGATAAGGGGAACTTCCAAAGAAGGGGGCGCTACGCTCCCTCCTTAGACGTTTCACTCGCAAGCTCGCTCACTGATTCACCCCCGGAAGCTCTTGGGAGAATCCCCACATAGAAAGCTTCAACGGAAAACTAAGGACGGAGTGCCTTAACATGCACGTATTCATGGATGGACGGGAGGCACAGGAGATCGTTGAGGAATGGAGGCTTGAATACAACGAGTTCAGACCTAAGGAGCGATTTGGAGGAAAATCCCTTGCAATGTTTGCGGCGACGGCGGCAAGCTCGCTTCGGCCCAATGCCTCCGCTCCCTTGCCGCCCATAAATGCAAATGGTATCCTCTCATTGTAGGTGGCACATAAAATGGGGAGGAGTCACGGTCCCTCCGGGCAGCCTTCACGGCTGAAGATCAATAGGGAAATAGATTCCTCAATTTTTCACTTTTCACTTTTTAATCTTCATTTTTCAATGCCGGCGGGACCTACCGGGCAGTCGGATTTCCTTTGTATTAGAAGGGCTATTTGACTTCCAGCGTTCTTTCTGAAAGAATCATTTTGTTCGTATAGAAAATTGAAAGGGGGAACGCAGATGAAGATTCTCGTTTTCGGCGCAAACGGAAAGATGGGGAGGGCCGTCGCGTACGACCTCGCGAAAGTGGACGAAGTAGAGAAGATCGGACTTCTCGGAAGAAGGAGGGATGCACTCGAAGAAGCCGCGAAATGGCTCAATTCCCCCAAGACAGTGATCCATGTCGCCGACACCGACGACAAGAAAGCCCTCCAGGACGCGATGAAGGGTTACGACGTCGGCGTCTGCACGCTTCCCGACAGGCACACGAGCTACTCCCTAGCCCACGCGGCCGTCGAGGCCGGGTTCAATTACGTGGACATGCTGGAGGAGTATCACAGGAGGCCCGACCTTTACGAACTCGAAGGCCTCAAGCTGCCTCCGAACACGACGCTGGACGAGTACGGGGACTGGCTGCACGAAACGGCGAAGAAGAACGGTTCGACATTCCTGGACGGCATCGGGTTCGCTCCCGGCCTCAGCAACCTGACGACGGGAGACGCGCTCAGGAAACTGGACAAGGCCGAGTGGGCCGTGGCCAGGGTGGGCGGAATACCCTGCAAGAAGAGCGCGGAGGGACGCCCCCTGAAATACATGATCACCTGGGCATTCTCCCACGTCCTCAGGGAGTACAACGTCAAGCTGTTCATCCTGAAGGACGGCAAGAAAGTGGAAGTGCCGGCTCTCTGCGACAGGGAGACCTTCCTCTTCGACAAGCACGGCGTGAACGAGGAACTGCAGTGCGCGGTCACCCCCGGCATGCCCAGCTTCATCTACACCCGCCCCGAGCTCAGCTATTTCGCCGAGAAGACGATACGCTGGCCGGGCCATTACAGCGGGGTAGACACTCTCAAGGAGTGCGGCGTCCTGAGCATCGACCCCGTCAAGGTGAACGGGCAGAACGTCGTCCCCAGGGAGCTCCTGCTCGCCTGCATCGAACCGAAGCTGAGGGCGAAAGAAGGCGACGCGGACGTATGCGTTATGTACAACACCACATACGGAGTTCTGGGCGGCAAGAAGGTCTGCATCAAGCATCACATGTGGGACACTCCCGACCCGAAGGTCAACATCTCGTCCATGGGCAGGGTCACCGGCTTCCCCGCCGCGATAAGCGCGGTATTCATGGGAAAGGGACTGATAAAGGAAAAGGGCATAGTCCCTCCGGAAGACGCCATCTACGGCGAGAACTGGAAGCTTTTCAACGAGGAGCTCAAGAAGAGGAACATCAACATCCTTGAAACGGTGGAAGAGATAAAGTGAATATCTTTTACACCTTTTAAAAAAGAAAAGGGGAGGCGATCGCCTCCCCTTTTCCTTCCCGCATAACCTTCCTCTTTGTCAGAACCTGAATATGACGCCGAGCCTGAGGTCCAGGTGGTCGGTGTCCCAATCGTTGACCCTGTGATAGGTTCCCTGGACGTTGATCCCCACCCTGTCGTTGATCGGAAAGCGGTAGCCGCAAGCCACGCCGTAGGTCCACTCGTTCTCCCTGGCTCCGAAAGTGTGGCCGATGTTCAGCTGTCCGTAAAGCTGTCCCGGCCCCACGTTGCCGGCGATCTCCGGGCCGATCTCTAAGATGTAGAAAGAATCCTTGTAAACATCGTCGACCCACGAATAGGGGAGATGGCCGAATCCGAGGTCTCCGAAATCGAACTCGCCCGAGTTGTAGTTGAGGCCCATGTGGAGCCCCCAGTTGTCGTTGTAGAAATACCCGCCGTCAAGGCTTCCCACGAAGCAGCTCTCGACCTCGCTGGAACTGAACTGGTAACCCGGAAGGATGGCGAAATAGCCGGTCCCGCCCTGCGCGAGGGCCGGGATGGCCAGGAATGCCACGGTCAAAGCGATCAGGAAATATCTTTTCATTCAATCACCTCCATAAACATTTCAAGGTTTTTATACATCATAAAAGGGCGGTTGTCAAGAAAGCTTCAATATATTGTGTTATCTTCCATCCTTCAGTTGGATGATCCTGGCCTTGAGCCTGTCCACCTCATCGAGGACCGAAAGGAGTTTTTCCTGCAGTTGAGCGGTCGCGGCGGTCAGTTCTTCAAGCTCTGCAAGCCCGGCTCGGCCCTCGGCCGCCGGCTGAGGATCGGCAAGCTCGAAGGAACCGCTGCCGGCGATCTCGGGCTCTTCCTCCTGCTCCGGATCAGCTTCCGGCATCGGCGGGTCTCCCCCGGTCGCAGTCCTTTCCGCGATCGGTTCGTCCTCGATCACCTCCATCTCGATCTGTTCCTCTTCGGCTTCGTCCGCTTGAATCGGTTCGGGTTCAGGCGGAGGAGGTTCCTCGGCAACTTTTTTGACGGCAGGCGGGACTGGGGGGGGCGCCGGTTCTTCGGCCTTTTTCTCGGCGGGCTTTCCCGGTTTCAGGGTAGCGTCCTGTTCATGGATCTTCCTGATGACAAGCTCGATTATCTTCTTCAGGGTCTCGTTGACGCCGGTGCCTTTTGTCGCCACCGCCGTGAACGAGGGAACACTCCTCCAGTTCAGCACCTTGTCCATTTCCGCGGGATCCGAAGCACCGGGAAGGTCGCGCTTGTTGTACTGGAAAACCAGCGGTACGGCCTCGGGGTCGATGTTGTTGATCTTGAGGTTCGTGAGCAGGTTTTCGAGGCTCTCCATGTTGGCGTCCATCATGAGGCCCTGGGAGTCAGCCACGAAGACAAGTCCGTCGGAACCTCTCAGGACGATCCTCCTGGTCGCGTCGTAGAAAACCTGTCCGGGGACCGTATAAAGCTGAACCCTTAGCTTCATCCCTTTGACGGTGCCCAGCTCCATCGGCAGGAAATCGAAGAAAAGCGTCCTGTCGGTCTCGGTCGCCACGGTGAGAAGCTTTCCTTTCTTCTCGGGAGTCGCCGTCTGGTATATGTATTCGAGGTTGGTAGTCTTCCCGCACAGTCCTGGGCCGTAATAGACGATCTTCATCGTCATCTCTCGGGTGGCGTGGTTGACCATGACCATCAGGACTCCTCCTTATCGATCTTGAGGGAGGCCATTTTCCGGTACAGATGCCTCCTCTCTATCTCCAGGACCTCGGCGGCCCTCGAGATATTATAACCGTTTTGTCTCAATACACCAATAATGAACTCCCGCTCGAATTCCTCCTTGGCTTCCCTCAGCGAACCCGCCCTCGCCTGACCATTCTTGGCATTGCTCGCCCGAAATTCCGGCAGGAAAAGGTCTTCCGGCAGTATCTCCCTCCCACGGTGCATGATGATGACTCTTTCCGCTATGTTTTTGAGCTCCCTGATGTTGCCCGGCCACCGGTAGTCCCGGAGCGCCCTGAACGCCTGTTCCGACACTGTCTTCGACGGTTTCCTGTACTTCGCCGAGAAATAATCGAGGTAATATGAGAACAGGAGAGCGACGTCATCCTCCCTGTCCCTGAGTGCCGGCAGGGTTATCCTGATAACGTTCAGCCTGTAGTAGAGGTCCTCCCTGAACCTCCCCTCCCGTATCTCCTGCTCGAGGTCCTTGTTCGTCGCGGCTATGACCCGAACATCGACCTGAACGGACTCGCTTCCCCCCACCGGCTCGATCGTCTGTTCTTCTATCGCCCGAAGCACCTTGGCCTGCGTCATCAGGCTCATGTCGCCTACTTCGTCCAGGAAAAGAGTGCCCCCGTCAGCGAGTATGAACTTGCCTTTCTTGTTCTCGAGAGCGCCCGTGAACGAACCTTTCTTGTGGCCGAACAGCTCCGACTCTATCAGCTCCTGCGGTATGGCCGCGCAGTTCAGCTCCACGAACGTCTCTGAGGCCCTGCCGCTCTGCTGGTGTATGCTTCTCGCGACAAGTTCCTTCCCGGTTCCGTTCTCGCCGCATATAAGGACCCTTCCGTCGCTCGGAGCAGCGAGTGCGACCTGTTCCTTGAGCCTCAGCATGACGGAGCTTTCCCCTATCAGGTCCACGTCGCCCTTGAGCTCGTCCTTGTAAAAGGTTTCCCTCTGGAGAAGTTCCTTCTTTTTCCTCGCGTTGGCCACCGCCACTACGACGCGTTCCAGCGAAAGAGGTTTTTCCAGGAAATCGAAAGCGCCTATCTTGGTCGCCCTGACGGCCTGCTCGATAGTGCCGTGGCCGGAGATCAGGATGACTTCCTCCTCCCTGCCCTCGGACTTCATCTGCTCGAAAAGCTTCAGGCCGTCCATCTGCGGCAGCCAGATGTCCAGCAGGACCACGTCGAACTCCTCCCTCTCGAATAGCCTCAGCGCGGTCTCCGCGTCCGAGCAGCACCTGACCCCGTAACCCTCGTCCGCCAGGATGCCTGAAAGGCTGTTCTGGATGCTCTCCTCGTCGTCCACTATCAGAACCTTCGCTCGTCCCATCGTCGTCACCTCGGAAGAAAGATCGTCATCCCGGCCCCTCCGGCGTAGCTTCCGTCAACTTCAATCCTGCCGCCGTGCTCTTCGAGTATCCTCGCGACTATCGCCATGCCGAGCCCCATCCCCTTTTTCTTCGTGGAAAAATAGGGCAGGAACATCTTTTCCCGGATCTCGTGGGGAATCCCCGGACCGGTGTCGCGTATGGAAACGCATGCCCACTTGTCCGTCATCGAGAGGCTCACCTGTATCTCGCCGGCCATTTTCATGGCTTCTATCGAGTTCTCGAAAAGGTTCTTCACCACCCTTTCGAGCTGTTCATGATCGAACATCACCTGCGGGAAAGCTTCCGGCAGGTCGAACGAGAACCTGACCTTGGGGTACGCGTTCTGGTAAGGCGCCGCGGATGTAAGGACGAGTTCGCTAAGGCTGCCCCACCTGAGTTTCACTTCCGGGAGCCTGGCGAATCTCGAGAACTCGTTGACCATCAGCATCATGCTCTCGACTTCTTTCTCGATGGTCGTCGTACCCTCGAGTATCGCTTCATGCAGGTCTTCGGCTCCTTCCCTCGCCTTTTTTCTTATGCGCTGGGCGCTGAGCCTTATCGGCGTCAGAGGATTCTTTATCTCGTGGGCTAGCCTCCGCGCCACCTCCTGCCATGCGGCTATTCTCTGCGTCCTGCTGAGATCGGTAACATCCTCGAGTATCAGGATGCTCCTGGAGACCTCGCCTTCCGCGTCCGATATCGGGACCAGCGAGGCGATCAGGACCCTTGTCTCTTCTCGTTGCGAAATTGTTACCTCTTTCCTCCCTTCGGGATGACGGCTCAGGTCCCTGAGGCTGTCCTTGATGACCTGCCAGACGGGGAGCGTCACGATCTTCGCGGGCAGGTCCTTTTTGGAAAGTCCGAGGAATTCCCTGGCCCTGTTGTTCGCGGTCAGCAGCTCGCCATCCCTTCCGATCGAGACTATCCCCACATTCAGGGATTCGACCAGGGTTTCGATATAGTGGCGCCTCCTTTCGGCGGCTTCCGAAGCTTCACGGAGCTCCTGGTTGGACTTGACTATCTCCCTCTTGCTCTCTTTCAGATCGTCCACCATCTTGTTGAAGCTGGATACGACGGTGCCTATTTCATCCTTGGCCTCGTAAGGTATGGCCAGGTCCAGGTTCCCCCTCGAAACCTCTTCCGTCCCTTCGAGCAGGAGCTGGAGAGGTTTGCTGATCTCCCTGGTCAGCTTCATACCGATCCAGACCGCGGCGAATATTACCGCCAGAGTGAGCGCCAGGAAGGAGGAGACCATGCTTATCTTGAAGAATTGCCGTTCGGCTTTTGCCTGGAGGTAGAGTTTCTGGTTCTCCGCAATGAACCTCGCTTCCGTGAGCATCTTTTCGGGAAGCAAGTAGCCGACGATGACGGCCCGGGAGCTTCCGACCCTGCTCCCGCTCAGCACATAACTCTTGTCGCCGAGAACGATGTAGCCCCTCAGCCCGTCCTCGGAAAAGCATTTTCTTTTCTTGAACGCGTCGACCTGCATGACTCCCGACGGCCATTCCTTTATCGTCGCGCCGTCCGAGCCGAATAACCACACCGCGTCGATGTCGCCCCCCTTCACGATATGGGAGACGAAAGAGGGCTGAAGATCCTCCGGGACCGCTTCGAGCTGTTTTGCCACGGAGTCGGCCCTTCGCGCGCTGCCGGTCCTCAAGAGGTCCAGAGAAGCGTCGACCAGCCTCTGCCCGGCCTCGTTGACCGTGTGGACCGGGAGCGTGAACCACTTGTCCACGGCGGACTCGATCATCAGCACCGCGCTTATCAAAAGCAGCGTCGAGGGGATCAGTCCGAGAAGGACGAACGCCGTCAGCAGGCGGGTCCTTATCCGTGCGCCCTCCTTAACCCTTCTCCACTGGAGGTATCCCTTTATGAGCTGCCTGAAAAGAAGGTAGAACAGGGTCACAAGCAGAAAGATGTCTATGACCGCGAGCACTATGAGCGGGTTCTTGAACGGATGGCCTTCCTTGGACCTGATGACGTGATAGATGAAGCCGATCCCCGCCACAAGAAGCAGGGCAGGCAGGGCGAGCCTTATCCACCGTTTACCTCTGTCCTTTATGGCGTTTTCAGTTCTTTTTCCGTCCATCCCGTGTCTTCGTCCGATGGGATTATCCACAAAACAAAGTTCTTCAGGAGGGTTACCCTGACCCTTATGTAATAAGCCCTTTCTCCCGGGCTGAGGTCCACGACCGAACCCATGTCGAGGGCGGTCATTCCCTTCAGCGACTCTTCGACCTCCTCGACGGAGATGAGGCTTATCTTCTCCTTCTCCTCGCCGTCGACAGCCGTGACCAGGTCGTACTGCCTCGTCAGGTTGTCGTAGGTGACGGTCTTCTCCACCACCCTCCTGCCGATTGTCTTGTCGAACCAGCCGGTCCTTTTCTTCGCGACCTCGACCTCGTAGGTGAAGGTTGTAGGCTTCGTCGAATTGATCGCGTCAAGGACATCCTGTGAAAGGAACCCGTCGGAGAGCGAAAACGTCACGAACAGGTGCAGGTTGTCGAAACCGCAGGAGATCTTTCCGACCTTCGGGCCTTTGGCCTGAACGGTGAAAGCTGCCACCAGCAGCAGGATCGCGAGGGAACGCCTCATAACATGTTCGCTGCGGCTTCCGCCAGTCCGGACCTTTCGCCCTTTGTCAGCGTTATGTGCCCGGCAAGCGGATGATCCTTGAACTTCTCGGCGACGTAAGTGAGGCCGTTCGATGAAGCGTCCACGTAAGGGTTGTCGATCTGGTAGGGATCCCCGGTCAGGACCACCTTGGTCTTCTCGCCGGCCCTCGTGAGTATGGTTTTCACTTCGTGGGGCGTCAGGTTCTGAGCCTCGTCCACCACCATGTACTGGCACGGGATGGACCTTCCCCTGATGTACGTCAGGGCTTCTATCTGGAGGATGCCGTGCTCGACCAGTTCCCTGTAAGGGGACTTGCCCTTTCCTCCCTCCGTAAGATGCAGAAGGAGCTCCAGGTTGTCGAATATCGGCTGCATCCACGGCTTGAGCTTCTCCTCGAGTTCTCCGGGCAGGAACCCGATGTCCTTTCCCAGAGGAAAGATCGGCCTGGTGACGAGCATCTTCTTGTAGACCTGGGTGTCAGCGACCTTGAAAAGCCCGGCGGCGATCGCAAGCAATGTTTTCCCGGTGCCGGCTTTTCCGACCAGCGTGATGAGCGAGATCCTGTCGTTCAGGAGAAGGTCCATCGCGAAGCGCTGTTCCTTGTTCCTGGGGGTGATCCCCCAGATGGGCTTCTGGTCGTCCATCAGCACTATCCCGTCGTCCTTGTCGAACCTGGCGAGCGCGCTTTTCGAGGTGCCGTCGTCCGCCTCCAGGTGGAGCATCTCGTTGACGTGGAACGAGTCCGGCGGGGCGGCCTGCGGCACGGGGATGCGCCTTTCCTTGTAAAGCCTGTCGAGGGACGCGCTGTCTACTTTTATAGATGTCCACCCGGCATACAGTTCGTCGAAATGGATCTTGCCCCTTTCGTAGTCCTGCGCCTCGACGCCCAGCGCGTTGGCCTTGATCCTGAGGTTGGTGTCCTTGGATACGAGGACGACGTTCTTCTTCTTGTTCTTGAGCGCTATCGCCACGCCCAGGATCAGGTTGTCGCCCTTGTTGTCCATCAGGGTCGGCGGAAGGTTGTTCTCCACCCGCTCCATCGAGATGGAGAGCTTTCCTCCCGTCTCAAGCGCGACGCCTTCGGCGATCGGGCCCTTGAGCCTGAGGTTGTCCAGTTCCCTCGAAGCCCTCCTGGCGTTCCTGCCGATCTCGGTGACGTCCCTCTTGAAATGGTCTATCTCTTCGACGACCCATATCGGTATCACTACTTCGTTCTCTTCGAACCTGAATAGGGCTTCCGGGTCATGCAGCAGGACATTGGTGTCCAGGACGAAGGTTTTCTTCATGCGATCTCCTCCAGTACCCTTGCGACGGCCCTCATCGACGGCGGCCTCTTCTCGGGTGTTTTTGAAAGGCATATGTGTACGAGCTTCTGGAGCTTCTCAGGGACCTCCGCTCCGGGCTCGAACCCGGGAGGTTCGTTCTCCAGGTGCGCCTTTATGATCTCCTCGGAAGACCTGCCTGTGAAGACTTCGCGGCCGGTCAGGACGAAGTAGGCCAGAAGTCCGAACGAGTAGATGTCGCTTTTAGCGTCGAGCGGCTTTCCCTGGATCTGCTCCGGCGAAACGTACTTGGGGCTTCCGACAAAGCGCCCTTCCAGGGTGAGGTCGGCGCCTTCCTCGGTGAACGCTATGCCGAAATCCACTATTTTCGGAGACATGGCCCTCGTGAGAAGCACGTTCTGCGGCTTCAGGTCCCTGTGGATCACTCCCAGCAGATGCGCCGCCTCCAGTCCCTTGGCGACCTGCTGAAGTATCGACACTTTTTCGGAAACCTGGGCCCTCCGGGCGTCCCCGTCCTTCACCCAGTCGGCTAGCGTCGGTCCCTCGATGTATTCCATCGTGAGGAAAGTGATGTCCTTGTAGCTGCCGAGGTCGAAGACCCGTATCACGTTCGGATGGGATATTTTCCTCGCAACCTTTATCTCCCTGAGGAACCTCGCGCGTGCGATCTCCGACATCCCGCTTTTCACTCTCAGCATCTTCAGGGCGACGGTCTCCTCCAGCTCGAGGTCCCTGACACGGTAAACCTCTCCCATGCCGCCCTTCCCGAGCTGGTCCAGAAGCTCGTACCGTTCCGCAAGGATAGCCCCGGGAAGGAACTCGAGCGGCTTTATCTCCTGCAAGACTTCGCTGGCGTCGCGGAAACGGTTCACCGTCGAGAACGAGAACAGCCCCTTGAGGAGCCTCTCCACCTGGGCCGGAAAAGTCTTCAGCTTTTCAACGGACCTGGGGGAAAGTCCTTCGAACCCTTCTATGGGAGGTTCTTCCCCAAAGAGGAACAAAGCGAACAGCGCCCCGGCCGAGTATAGGTCGGACGAGGGGGAGAGCGACGCTCCCCTGCGCGCTTCAGGTGACAGGAAGGGCATCAGCCGCTTCCTTTCGGCTAGGTTGGCTTCAGACGGGACCGGCATCCCGAACCCGGATACCTTAGCGCGCCTTTCGCTCTCGAGAAGTATCGACTCGTGTGTGAGCTGTCCGTGGAGTATCCCCTTCCTGTGCGCCTCGTAAAGGGCCTCGACGATCTGCCTCAGGAGGTCGACGGAGCTGAACAGCGACGGGGAAAAACCCGCGTTCATGAGATTCTGCAGAGGCGTGCCCTCGAAAGGCTCGTAAACGAGCAGTAGCTCCTTTTCGACATATATGATGTCCCTCAAAGTCAGCACATGAGGATGCGAAAGGCTGAGTATGGTCTTTAGCGCGTTGGTGGAATCCTTCAGTTCGCTCTCGGAGAATAGCTCCTTCCTCGCCCTGAAGAGAAGCAGAGGTATGTTCAGCACCTTGTCAAATCCCGAGATCCAGCTTCCGCTCACTCCCTCGCAAAGGGCCTTCTCCGTTTCGTATCGCGAGACCGACCTGGGCGACCTCTCGGCCAGGGCGGTGAGGCGTTTCTGAGCGTCCTGGAAGGCGTAGTTCTTCCTTAGGACCTTGTTGTAGCACGCTACCGCGTCCTTCATCTTGCCCAGGACTTCGAACACCCTTCCCTGAAGGTACTCCGGCCACGGATCCTGCTGGAACAGAGGGTCCGGGCCCACGTTCTTGAGGAGCTCCGTCACTCCGTCAATGCTTCCGGTCTCCAGCCTGAGCCTCGCGAGGGCGACCTTGACGCGCGGATCTTTCTTCGTTTCCTCGGATAGGGTCTCGAACTTGCTGATGATCCCGTCGATCATTTCCCTCCGCGCCAGGATCAGGCTGACCGATTCCTCCCACTTCTTGGCTTCGAAAGCCATGGCCGACGCCTCATAGAAGAACCCGCCTTCCCTGAAGGCCTGCATGGCCATCTGGTACTCTCCTATCTGCGCGAGTGCCGTTCCTGCCTCCTGGTATTCCCCCGCCTTGTAGAAAAGGTGCGCGGCCTTGTCCAGTTCCCGGCTTTCCTTGAAAAGCTGTGCGGCCTCGGCGTAGCTCCCCAGGCGTTCCTTGCAGCGCGCGGCATCTTTCTTGGAGCCTACCTTGAGGTACAGCTCGAGAGCTTCTCCGATCTTGCCGTCCGCCTCCAGTTTCCCGGCTTCAACGGCGAGGTTCCTGTTCTCCTCTTTTCCCAGGAGCTCTGTCGCTTTTTCGAGGAAACCCAGCTTCTTGTATAGCGAAGCCGCCTGCTCCGTCTCCCCGGCAAGCTCCCTGCACCTCGCCGCAGCCTCCACGAGCCCGAGGCTTTCGTAAAGGGCGCCGGCCTTGTCGTAGACGCTGCTCTCCTCGAATATTCTGGCCATTTCCTTTTTCTTGTCGCGCCAGCCAATGACCTCGTGCTTGGGGATGTTTTCTTCAAGAGGAAAATCCCGCATCGCCTTGACGAGGAGGATTACGGCTTTCTCCTTCATCCCCCCCCTGTAAGCCGCGAACCCGGCTTCGAGGTACCTGCCGTTCTGCTCGTAATAATGGGCCGCGAGCGGAAACGCTCCTCCCTCTTCGGCTATCTGGGCGGCTTCTTTGACCATGTTGGCGTCAGCCAGGACCTGAGCGGCTTTCTTGTAGTTCTTTCTGTTCATGAGAAGGCGCGCGGCGGCCTCGACCTCTCCCGCCCGGAGAAGGTGCTCGACGGCCTTGTCCGGGTTGCCGAGAGCCGCCTCGACTTCCGAGGCGGCTATGTAATCCTCGCAGAGAAGATACATCTTCAGGGCCTTGTCGAGCTTTCCCTTGCGCCTGTAGATGTCTCCAGCCTTCTTGTAATCTCCCTTGAAAAAAGCTATCAGCTCATCCGGAATGATCTCAGGCAAGTTGCCTCCACACCCTTAAAATTACCACGCCTGCAGGCAACCGTCAAATTCCGCGGGAGGGGGCGGCAGCCATGAGAAAAACCCCTTTCAGTTTTTCCTGTTCAGCCTGCCCTGGAATCCTCCTGTTTCATGAAGGAGCCGGTATATCTCGTTCCTCACCCTGTCTTTTTCAAGGCACCACGCGGGAGCCACAAGCATTCCCTCCGGCCGCTCACCGGTGATCCTGTGGAACACGGTCCGGGGGGCCGCTACCTCGATAAGCCTGACGGCGAGCTCCGCGTATTCGGACAACCCGAGCACCCTGAGCTTGCCTTGCGTATGCCACTTCTCGAACTCGGAGCCCCTCACCACGTGAAGAGGGTGCAGTTTTATTCCCCAGGGATCCAGCCTCGCCGCCTCTTCGAAGCTTTCCCGGATCATATCCCCCGTCTCCCCGGGAAGCCCGGCGATAAGGTGCAGGACCGTTCTCATTCCCCTGCGGTGCAGCTCTCCGAAAGCGGAGACTGTCGCCGCATGGCCGTGTCCCCTGTTGCAGAGCGCCAGAGTGGGATCGTGCATGGTCTGCATCCCTATTTCGACCCATAAAAAGGTCTTCCGGTTCAGTCTCTCGAGGATTTCCATCGTTTCCATCGAAAGACAGTCCGGCCTCGTGCCGACGGCAAGTCCGAGAACGCCTTCGACCGAGAGAGCTTTCTCGTAGACCTCCTCAAGGCGGGAAGTTCCACCCAGAGTATTGGTGAAAGCCTGGAAATAAGCTATGGCTCCCTTGAAGCCTTTTCCACTCAGTTTCGCCGCCCCGGCCCGCAGAACCTCCTCCCAGCCGCTCTCGCTTTTTGCCGGGCCCGAGCCGGAAGGGTCGCACCAATGGCAGCCGCCCCTTCTGTCGGCACCTTCCCTGTTGGGACAGGAAAATCCCGCATCGAGAGAGACCTTTCTCACTCTCCCGCCGAAATGATCCCTGAAAAATCCGGATAAAGTGTTGATAGGGGCGTCCGGGGACGGATCGAACCCGGTCATTTTACCTCTTTGGGGGCGTTTGCATCCTTCCCCCGCTCTTCTGGCGGCCTCTTTTCCGGAAAGAATATAGTCGTCAGCTTTTCCCTGAAAGATTCCTTCATGCCGAGCACTTTGAATGAATCATCCTGCCTGGGGTCCGGCAGCAAGTTCCCGGGAAGAATGTTTTTTCTGAACTTTACCGCCAGGGCAATCATTTCTACGGTCTTCTCCTCGTCGCCCTCCTCGGCGAAAACCCTGGCTTTGTTCCAATAGTACATGGGGTATTCCGGGTCGCAGGCAAGCCCGTAATCCAGGACCGCTGCCGCCATGTCCCTTTCACCCCTGATCCTCAGAATATTGGAGTAATTCTCGATCATAGAGATCTTCACCTCTCGCGGGAGCTTCCGATTCTGTTTCTCTGCCTGATAGGCCTGTTGAAGACAACGGAAACAGCCATCTTCGAACCCCGAATAACAGTAAAGGTTCCCCATGAACACATTGTCTTCCGGGGTAGGTACGAATTGATCCTCGATCTTCAACGATTTCAGAAAGTCCTCGGCACGTTTCCTGTCGCCCTTTTTCGGATATGGCTTTCTTAATCTCACGTCGACCCAGGCCGATCCCTTGCAGAAGTACATGTTCCCGTTCAATTCGTCCCCTTCCGGACCGACCAGAACGTTTTTTGCACAGTAGACAAGGAAAGCGGCCGAATCGGTTTCCCACCTGGAGACGTCAGCCTTTTCAAATTTCGAGAGCTCCTGATTCGACTCGTAGAAGCTCCGGACCTTTCGGTGGTCCTGACCCGGGGCCCCTCTTTCAAAATATATCTCCAGGTAAACGCTGTCCTTCTCGTGGAATGCCGTTGCCTTGAAGTCGCCCGTGGCGGAACTCCTCGCATCGGTTATCGTGAAGCCTTCGAACGGTATTTCTATGGCCCATCCGCCGTCCGGCACGAAGAAACGGACCTTTTTTTCGGCCTGCGTTGGGAAGGCGGCCAGACAGAACGACACCATTAAAATGAAAGCTGCTTTTTTCATTATTTTTTTCCTCCGGAAGCAGTTTTATTAAAGAGAGAGTCAACCTCTTTCAGTGCGTGTATGAGCCTGTCCGCGTCCTCCCGGGTGTTGTAGAAATAGAAGGAAGCCCTCAGGGTGTTGTCCATTCCCAGGCTCTCCATCAGTGGCTGGGCGCAGTGGTTTCCGGAACGGACGGCTATGCCGAACTTGTCGAGCATCGAGGCCGCGTCGTGAGGATGGACTCCCTTGACGTTGAAGGAGAAGACCGCGAGGCATTCGCCCTCCTTGTGCCCGTAAATATCTACGAACGGCAGTTTTTTTAATTCCTCAAGGAAATAGGCCCCCAGCTCTTTCTCGTAGGAATATATCCTTTCCATTCCCAGGGCCGAAAGGTACTTTACGGCCTCGCCGAGGCCCACAGCTTCGCAGACTGCGGGCGTGCCAGCCTCGAACTTGAACGGCAGGTCGTTCCATGTTGCGCCCCTGACGGTCACCATCGAGATCATGTCGCCTCCCGTCAGGAACGGAGGAGTTTCCTCGAGGATCTCTCTTTTCGCGTAGAGGATCCCTATTCCCGTCGGCCCCAGCATCTTGTGTCCCGACGCCGCGAAGAAGTCGCAGCCGAGGCTTCCGACATCGACCGGCATGTGGGGGATGGACTGAGCGCCGTCCACGAGGAATTTCGCGCCTCTCGCCCGGGCCAGGTCTCGGAGCTTGTGAAGGTCGTTCACCGCCCCGAGTACGTTGCTCGCGTGGATCGCCCCCACGAGCCTGGTCCTGTCGGTTATCGACTCTTCCGCGTGCTCCATGTCGAGGACGCCGCTGTCCTTGACCCGGATGAACTTCAGGTCGATGCCCAGCCGCTCCTTCGCCATGAGCCAGGGGACGATGTTGCTGTGGTGCTCCATCATGGTGACCACGACCTCGTCGCCCGGGGAGAGGAACTTCGAAGCCCAGGAATATGCTACGAGGTTGAGGGCTTCCGTCGCGTTCCTGACGAAGATCACCTCTCTCCAGCTTTTCGCCCCGATGAATTTCGCGACGGCCTTGTGGGCGTTCTCGTAGGCTACCGTGGATTCGTACCCGAGGGTGTGGATCGCACGGTGAATGTTCGCGTTCGAGGTCCTGAAAAAATCCGCCATCGAATCTATGACGGAAGAGGGTTTCTGAGTGCTGGCCGCGTTGTCCAGGTAGACAAGCTTCTCCCCGTTGACCTCTCTCTTCAGGATGGGGAAGTCGGCGCGTATCCTTTCGAGCTCTTCGGCGGTGAAAGCCCCTCGCCCGTCCATCATTCTTCCTCCAGGAGGACCCATCCGTCCTCGCATTTGACCGCCCAGGTCCTGATGTCCTCCACCGCGGGCATGGAGAGCGCTTTTCCGTCCCTCAGGCCGAACCTCGCCCCGTGGTGGGGGCAGATCCACGCCTCGTCCTCTATCTCTCCGCCGCACAATTCCATCTCCTGGTGGCTGCAGACGCCCGAGAGGGCGAACACCTCTTCTCCCTTCCTTACCAGGAGCACCTGTTCACCGGAGAAGGCAATTCCCAGGCCCTCGCCTCCTATATCCGCGACCTTGACGACCTTCACCCATTTACTCATCGTCTTCCTCGTTCCATTCGGCGTTGCCGTAGAGGCCCCGCTTGATAACCTTGAGAGCCAGCAGGGCGCATTTCAGCCTCATCGGACCTATGGGAATGCCCAGGTTGTCGATCATGTCATCTTTCGTCATGGATTTGACCTCGTCGACGGTTTTTCCTTTCACCAGGTCGGTCAGTATGGATGCCGAAGCCTGCGATATTATGCACCCTTTCCCGCTGAAAGCTATATCGGTTATCCTGCCCCCCTTCGTCCTGATGAACATCCTGATCTGGTCTCCGCACGAAGGGTTCCCCTCCTCGTGGTCGATGTCGCAGGGCGACAGCTCGCCGAAGTTGTGCGGGTGCCGGTAATGCTGGAGCAGGATGTCCATCATGAGCGGGTCGACGTCATCCAGCTTGTTCTTGAAATTATCGTTCATGGGATCTCCCTGTCAGACATGTTTTTCGACCAGCGGGGCGGTTTCCGGGGCATCCTTCAGAAGCGAGGACAGGAATCCCAGCGCTATCTCCTTCTCGGCCTCGCCCCGCGACATGCCCCTCGCTTCCAGGTAGAAGAGCTTCTCCTCGTCGATCGGGGCTACGCTCGCGGCGTGGGAAGCTTCTATGTCGAGGGCTTCGATCTCGAGGTTCGGTTCGACGCGGGCGCGGGACTCCCGCGACAGCTTGAGGCAGTGGCCCGAATAGCGGGACCTGCTTTTCACGGCGCTTTTTTCCACTTTCAGAAGCCCTGTGAGCCTGGCCCTCGATCTGTCCCTGTTTATGGCCCTCACTTCGACCCGCGCCTCGCCTCCTCCGGCTTCCTCGATCACCGTGCTGCACGCGTCGCACTTTTCGTCGCCCCTGAGGGAGAAAAGGGAGTTTTCGAAGAAACCCGCGTTCTCTTTTTTCATCTCGACGCACGAGCGGTAAACGAGTTCCTTCCCTTCCACCCTCATCAGGAACACCTCGACGCGCGAACCCTTGTCCAGGAAAGCGGAGAAGTCGATGAACCTGCTCCCAGGCCCTGCCGGATTAACGAAGAGCCTCAGGCTGGAGCCTTCGCCCACCTCAGCCCTGATGAGGTTAAGGGCGAGAGCCCCCCCGCCCGCTTCGAGCCCCAGGAAAAGGGTCGAGGAGGCGCCGGGAGGCACTTTCAGGTAAACCGGTTCGAGCGACAGGCCGGGGCCGGAAGAGAGCTTCATGAAGCCCTTTTCCGCGGAGTCGGCGCACTCGACGAACAATCCGCTCTCGAAAAAGGAGAGGCAGTATCCTCCGAATCCCGTCCGGGGAGTGATCAGCTCGCCATTCAGGCTCTTCGAAAAATCCCTGAGCGATCCTACCCCGAATATCTTTTCCGCCGGGATGTAACCCTCGACGAAAGGCCGTCCGTCCGCGCTGAAACCCGATACGGGAAAATCCTTCAGGCTGGCGTCGAAACGCACCTCGCCGCCGTCCACGAAGGGCATGGAGGAGAATACCCCGAAACCGTTCCTCCGGATACCGCCGAGCGCCGGGCAGTTCTCAATGTTGATGATCCTGTCGAGCCTTCCGGAAAAGAAACCCGAATCCCTGATGTCAAGAGCGCTCATCCCACGCTCCCTTCCATCTCCAACTGGACAAGCCTGTTGAGTTCGACCGCGTATTCCATGGGAAGTTCCCTGGAGAACGCCTGTATGAACCCCATCACAACCATCGCCTGGGCGTCGGAATCCTTCAGACCCCTCGACATAAGGTAATGGATGACGTCGTCGGATATTTTCCCGACCGTCGCTTCGTGGGCAACTACCGCGTCCTCCTCGTCGACCTGCATCGTCGGATAGGTGTCCGAGCGGCTCTGTTCGTCCAGCATCAGGGCGTCGCACTTCACGCTGGATTTTACGCCGGTGGCGCCCTTCGCGACCTTCACGAGCCCGCGGTAGGAGCATCTGCCGTTCTTCCTGCTGATCGACTTGCTGATTATCGTTGAAGTGGTGTTCTTCCCCTTGTGTATGATCTTTCCGCCTGCGTCCTGGTGCTGTCCCTCCGCGGCGAAAGTTATCGAAAGGATCTTTCCTTTCGCGCCGTCCCCCATCAGGTATATCGATGGGTATTTCATGGTCAGCCTCGAGCCGAGGTTGCCGTCCACCCACTCCATGCTTCCGCCTTCTTCGACCATCGACCTCTGCGTCACCAGGTTGTAGATGTTGTGAGCCCAGTTCTGTATCGTCGTGTACCTGACGCTGGCCCCCTTGTGGACGAATATCTCGATGACTCCCGTGTGGAGGGAGTTGGTCGTGTAGGCCGGGGCGGTGCAGCCTTCGATGTAGTGGAGTTTCGCCCCTTCGTCGGCGACTATGATCGTCCTTTCGAACTGCCCCATGTTCGCGGAGTTGATCCTGAAATATGCCTGCAGGGGGATGTCGATCTCCACCCCCTTCGGGACGTAGATGAAGCTCCCGCCCGACCAGCAGGCGGTGTTGAGGGCGGCGAACTTGTTGTCCTCAATCGGGACCAGTTTCGCGAAATACTTCCTGAAAAGGTCCGGGTGCTCCCTTAGCCCCGATTCGGTATCAAGGAAGATGACGCCCTTCTTCGCGAGGTCCTCCCTTATCGAATGATAGACCATCTCCGACTCGTACTGCGCCCCCAGCCCGGCAAGGAACTTCCTTTCGGCCTCGGGAACGCCGAGCCTGTCGAAGGTCTTCTTGATATTCTCCGGGATGTCGTCCCAGGACTCGCTCTTCTCCTTCGACGGCTTAAGGTAATAGGTGTAAGCGTCGTAATCGAGGGGCGACAGGTCCCCTCCCCAGACCGGGGTGGGCTTCTTCAGGAACACATCGAGCGCCTTGAGCCGGATCGCGAGCATCCATTCCGGCTCGCCCTTCTGCCTGGATATCTCCGTCACCGTCCCGGCGCTCAGGCCCTTGGCGCTCTTGAAGACGAAGCTCTCGGGATCCCTGAAGTCGTATTTCTTGAAATCGAATTCTATTTCGGGAGTCCTGTTCTCAGTCATGGTCGCCTTCCGCCTAGTTGAGGCTGTACTCCTTCAGGACCCAGTCGTAGCCCCGCTTCTCCAGTTCGTGGGCGAGCTCGATCCCCCTGGAACAGATGATCTTTCCCTGGGCCATTATGTGGACCCTTTCCGGTTCCAGGTATTCGAGGATCCTGGGATAGTGCGTGATGATGATCGCGCTGACTCCGTCCTTTCTCATGCCCTGGATCGCCTTCGCGACGAGCTTCGACGAGTCGATGTCAAGGCCGGAATCTATCTCGTCCAGAAGGATCACTCTAGGTTTCAGCGCCATTATCTGGGCGATCTCGAGCCTTTTCTTCTCTCCTCCCGAAGCCCCCACGTTGAGCGACCTGTTCGAGAAGTCCTTCGACAGGGAGAGAGATTCCAGGGATTCGTTCAGCTTCTTCCTGAACGCCACGACCTCCTTCGGGTCGGATCTTCCGACCTCCCCCCTGTGGGACTGGGAAGCGTTCCAGAGAAAATGGGCGAAGGAGACGCCTTCTATCTCGACAGGGTACTGGAAAGCGAGGAACAGCCCTTTCCGCGCCCTTTCGTAGACTTTCATGGAAAGGACGTCCTCTCCGAAAAGCTTCGCCTCTCCTCCCAGGACCTCGTACCTCGGATGGCCCATGAGGGTGTTCGCGAGAGTGCTCTTGCCGCTGCCGTTGGGTCCCATGATCACGTGGATCTGCCCGGCCGGGAGGTCCAGGTCCACTCCCGCAAGTATTTCCTTCCCTTCAACCGCGCTCTTGAGAGAGCGGATCTTCAAAGCGTTTTCCGGCACCTTTTCCTCCGTTCGTTTTTTTCGGAAGCATCTCCTTCAGCGTGACGTTCCTGAAAGCCTCGTTGACGGCCTGTTCGACCTTTATCCATACCGGCTTCTGTGAGCACGACGCGCTCGCGGAGCAGGATCCGCCGTCGCCTATGCACGGCAGAAGCTTGGACGGCCCTTCGGTCAGCATGTAGATCTCCAGGAGCCTTATCCTCCCAGCGGGCTTCCTGAGCCTGTATCCGCCTGTTCTCCCCTGAGTGGAAGATACCAGCCCTCCCCGCACCAGGGTCCTCATTATCTTTGCGAGATATGCCCGGGGGATACGCTCCTTCTCCGCGATCGCTCCGAGGTCCATCGGCCTCCTCGAAGAGGCCAGGCAGACAAGGCTCCTGACGGCGTATTCGAGACTTCTGGAAACCTGCATCATATCCCCTTAAACATGGACCCCAGCGGTCCACTTTTAAAGACGCCATTCTTCCATTTTTTATTCCCGTTGTCAACCCGGTATTTCAAAGGGGCGACCAAGAAAAAAGGGCGCGGGATGACCGCGCCCTGAAAGGGAAAAACTGCGTAAGGGGACTTGCTATTCGACCACCACATTCACCGGCATGTAAAGAGAGTAAGGCTCCCTGCTGAGCATTTCGACGAACCGGGCCTCCTTCTCCATCTTCGCGAAAAGTTCGGGGGAGACCGTTCTCAGCATCGTCATCGCTATCTCCTCGCCGCTCATCTCCATGATCGTTTCGAAGACCGTCTTCTGCCTGGGGTAATACTTGATGGTGACCTTTTCCCCGGCCGCGATCTTGGCTTTTTCCTTCGCGAGGGCGATCGCCTCGTCCAGCCCGCCGAGCCTGTCCACGAGGCCGATCTTCAGGGCGTCCTCGCCGCTCCATATCCTGCCCTGGGCGATCTTGTGGACCTCGTCGTAGCTCATGTGCCTGCCTTCGGCGACCTTCGTCACGAAATCCTTGTAGAACTGTTCCATGTGTCCCACGACGATCTGCTCCTGTTCGGGCGTGAAGGACTGGTATGCCGACCAGAGGTCCGCGTTCCTGCCTCTTTTCATCATTCCCATACCGACGCCCGCCCAGTCGTATATGCCCTTTGTCACGAACTTGCCCGTCACCACGCCGATCGATCCGGTGATGGTCGTGGGCTGGGCGACGATCCCGTCGGAACCCATGGCGATGTAATACCCTCCGGAACCCGCCACGCTGGCCATAGAAACGACCACGGGCTTGGATTTCCTGACCTGGTTTATCTTGTTCCAGATTATGTCGGAGGCCAGACCCGATCCGCCCGGGCTGTCAACCCTGAGGACCACGGCCGAGACGCTCTTGTCCTTCTCGACCTGGTCGAGGAGCTTGTTGAGCCTGCCGGGGGTGATCGTGTTGCTCTCCCTTGAACCGCCGTCGTCCACTATGCCGCCGCTCGCGATCACGACGGCGACGCTCTTCTTGGCCATCTTGTCCAGGACGACCCTCTTGTCCTTGATGTAATCGCAGACGTCGATCTTTGAGACCTTTTCCTTGTTGCCGTTGACCTTCTTGAGCATCTCGTCCACCTGGTCGGGATAGACGAGGTCGTCCACCAGCTTGTTGTCCTTCAGGTACTGCCCGTGCTGGAGACCCGTGTCGATGACCGCTTTCAGCTGGTCGGGAGTGAACCTTCCTCCCTTGCAGATGTCGTTGACGAAGTTGTTGAAAAGGCTGTCGAGGATGGCGTCCATGGCCTCTTTCTGGGCGTCGGACATGCTGTTCCTCATGAAGGTATCGGAGTAGGACTTGTAATCCCCGATGTGGTACATCTGCGGCTGGACCTTGATCTTCTCGAGAGTGTCCTTGAAGAAGGGGATCTCGGCGTAAAGCCCGGACATGACCATTATCGTGGACGGCGGGGCGTAGATCTTGTCGGCGCAGGACGCCATGTAGTAGCCGCTGTTGCCCGTCGCGTCGAAATAGGCGTAGACTGGCTTCTTGCTCTTCTTGAACTCCTCGATGTCGGCCCTCAGCTCCTGCGCGTTTGCGATGCCGATCCCGCTCATCCCCGTGACTATCAGCATGCTCTTGATCCGGTCGTCCTCCTTCGCCCTCTTTATCGCGTCATGCAGCTCGGAGAACTGGTAGACCTTGGTCCCGAAGAACTGCATTGCGAACGGGTCGGCCGGCATTTCCTGGATGGGCCTCTCCAGGTTGAGGACCAGCGTCGAATCCGGCTTCACCTTGGGCGCCTGTCCCTTGGTGAGAGACGCTATGCCGGCGATGAGAAGTATCCCGCCGAGCAGGAACACCACGACGGCGACTATGAATATTATCAACCCCAGCCTTCTCGGTTTCTTTTCCCTCGCGTATTCGTTGTCCATTTTGAATTCTCCTTTCTCTTACTCAATAATTTTCCAAAGGTGTAATTACGGAAATCGGCCGGAAAAGTTCACCTGAGTATGTCATCCAGCTTCTGCGCCGTCATGCCCAGAAGGGCCGCGGCCTTCTTCTTGTCCCCCCCCGTCCTTTTCAATACTTCCGACGCCCTCCATCGTGCTTCCGTGATTATCCATTTTTCGGGATCCTGTTCGGAAAGGAAATCGGGCATACCCTCGCCCTCTTTCCGTCTTCCCTTGAGTTCTTCGAGCTCGACGAGGCTTCCGGAGGAAAGAATGGCAGCCCTTTCGATCCGGTTGAAAAGTTCCCTGACGTTCCCCGGCCACGGCTGGCCCTGAAGCCACTCCAGCGTTTCCGCGTCGAAAGCCAGTTCCTTGTTATGGAGCTCGCGCCTCCACCTCGAAAGCGCGTGCTCGGCGAGAAGGGGTATGTCGTCCCTCCTGTCCCTGAGAGGCGGAAGGACTATCGGGAAGCTGGAGATCCTGTAGTAAAGGTCTTTCCTGAAAGAACCCGAACCTGCGAGGTCCTCGGGCTTCCTGTTCGTCGCGCAGATGAGCCTCACGTCAACACTGACCGTCGCGGGGCTGCCGACCCTCGTGAACTTTTTTTCCTCGATGACCCTCAGGAGCTTCGACTGCAGGTCTGGGTGCATTTCCCCCACCTCGTCGAGGAAAAGCGTCCCCCTGTGAGCCAGCTCGAACCTTCCGATGCGGCTGTCATAGGCTCCGGTATAGGCGCCCTTCTCGTGCCCGAACAGCTCGTTCTCGAGAAGCGTGCTCGGAATGGCCGCGCAGTTCACGGCCACGAAAGGATTGTCCTTCCTCGGGCTCAGCGTGTGGATCGCCTTGGCGAAGAGCTCCTTGCCCGTGCCGGTCTCTCCGATAAGCAGGACCGTTGAATCCAGGGGCGCGACCTTGCGGGCCTCCTCGAGCGCCCTCGATATAGCCCCGCTTTTCCCCACTATTCCGAAAAAAGGAGAATGCCGTTCAAGCTCGGCCCTGAGGACCTGTTCCATCCTGGACATCCTGGACGTCTCAAGGGCGTTGGCTATGATGTGCATGAGGTGCTCCATCTCCACGGGCTTGGTTATGTAGTCGTACGCCCCGCTCTTCATCGCCTCCACGGCTGACTCCACGCTTCCGTAGGCGGTGATCAGGACGATGGGGACAGTGGGGTAGGTCTCTTTCGACAATTTGAGAAGTTCGAGACCGTTGGGCCCCGCCATCTTGAAATCGAAAAGCGCCAGATCGTAGCCCCCGGTTTCGACCGCTTTTCTTCCCTCGAACCCGTCAGAGGCGGACAAAACTTTGTAACCCGCGTTCTCTATGTTCTCGGTGAATGTCCGGAGAAGGCTTGACCGGTCCTCCACGACCAGTATCTTCATTTTTTCCTTCATCCGGTTCTTTCCGGGTAGAGCTTCCTCAGCTTGTCCTCGATCTCGCCCAGCCTCTCCTCGACGGTTTCCAGTTTAGAGGAGATGCTTTTTTTAGTGGATGACAGGTCCATGGTCTCTTCTTCCAGCATCTCGTCGTACAGCTGGTCGGATGTGTAGGAGGAGTTCAGCCTGTCGAGCCGCGCGGACAGTCTGTCCCTCTTTCTCAGCAGGGATTCCCTCTCCTTTTCAAGGGACGAGATGTTCTGTTCAAGCTCCACCTGGCCGCGCGTCGGAACGCCCGCGATCTCCAGGAGGAGCTCGAAATCCTTTTCCCACCTCATCCTCTCCATGTCGACGCCGGATACAGGTTCCTGGGAAAAGAGGTAAGCCGCCGCGAAAAGGCATAGAACGAGAAAGAACGTCCGGGGCCGCGCGTCAGACACCGAACAGCCTCCTGACCTCGCTGCCGTCTATCTCGGCCTTTCGCGCCCTGTCGAGTATCTTCTCCTTCATCGTGGGAGGATCGTTCAAGAGCGTCTTCGCCCTGTCGAGGGCTTTTTCCACTTCGCCTTCCTCGGAGGGAGCGATCTCTTTGGTGATCGGGTGCCATTCAAGGAAAGTCTCGTAGGGAAGCGTGTCCATGGAAAGGCATTTCGCGCACCCCTGTCTCGTGTAGATGGGGAACTTCAGGCCCGGCGCGTCGACCGGAATCTGGCAGTGTGGGCAAAGCTTCGATACGGGAACCACCGAAACGATGCCTTTGAGCAGGCCCGCGCGTATCGGGGACTTGAAGCCGTTCCTGAGAAGCCATTTCAGGGTCGCCGCCGCGCTTCCCTGGTGGATCACCCCGAGGAGGGAGGCTTTCGCCGCGGCAAGGAAGAATATCTCCGCCGTGGCGCGGTCTTTTATCGGGAACGCTCCGATGAAATCCGCCTCATCCTTGAGCGCGAGGGTTATCTGTTCCGCCATCGTGGTCTCCTCGACCCGTGAAAGCTCGACCTGGACGACCCGCGAAAGGTTGACGAGGGCATGCATCTCTATCGAAAAAGGCGCGCGCGTACCCGCCTTTACAAGTTCCAGGACCGAGTAGTAGACGCCGGAAATCGCCGGCCCCATGGGGCCCGAGATGATGACTATCCCCCTCGGCTCCCTCAGCGCGGATTCGAAGGATGAGGACTCCGCTCCGGAAAGGCATTCCTTCAGTTTCCCCCACTCCCTCTCGAATATCTTCTCGTCGTAAAGCGTGAGGCGGTACCTTCGCCCCTGAAGCGTCTGGAGCTTGTGGACGTGCAGGGAGAGGTATCTGTTCTCTATCTGTATCCTTATCCTTCCTTCCTGCTCAGCCCTCTTTTTCTTGTCCTTCAGCCGGGCGAGTTCCTCTATCAGGGTCCCCATCTCCTCTTCCTTCCGCTGGTAGAGAAGGAAGCGGTCCTCAAGCTCATCTCCGTTCTGGAAGGCTATCCTCAGGGAATCCTCGGTAGGCCTTATGACGAGCCTTCTGCAGCCTATCCTTATCGCCTCGATGAGCGCGGTCCTGAGCCACTCGACGGCGGAAGAGTCCGGATTGAGCTTCGACCAGTGCAGGGAGTGGATCTTTTTCTCCTTGCTGGTCAGTATGAAAAGGTTGTCCCCCGTCGGCATGTACTGGACGCCCGGGTCGTTCTGGAAGCCGTAGAATTTCTCGAGCGCCGTCACGACCGCGTCGCGGGGGCAGATCAGCGGGTCAATCTTGAGCCCGGTGTACTCCTCCAGCGCGGGGATCAGCCTCGGGTTGTCGAGGTCGGCGAGGGCGACCGTGAGAGTGTTGCCCTTCCTTTCCAGGGGAACCACGTTGTAGAACCGGGCCAGCGTCGCCGGGAAAAGGGCTGCCGCCTCGGATCCGTCTCCCGACTCGGAGATGTTGTAGGGGATCAGCCCCATCGATTCCTTCAGGAACTGGCTCAGCCTGTTAACGTTGAGGTAGCCGAGCCTGATGAGGTGGTAGCCGAGCCTTCCGCCCTTCTGTTTCTGCTCCCTCAGCGCGTTCCCCAGCTGTTCCTTCGTCAAGAGCCCCTCTTCGATGAGGAGCTCACCCATCATGCTCTTCTCGCTCATCTTGCTCTCAGAAGCTGCAGTGGACCCACTTGTAGTCCTCGCCCCACTTGCCGGAGGGGTTTTTCTTCGTCGAGAATGTACCCGCCCCGTTCATAGACGCCTTCCCCCTGGCGAGGGCTTCGATCCTGATGTTCTCGCCGCGGAGCGCCACCTTGAAGTTCAGGCCGCTCAGAGTCGCCTTTCCCTGGAACCCTTCGTAGTAATCTGTCATCCCGTCCCTGGTGTGGGTCTTGTAAGTGCCGTCAACATAAGCTTTGGAGTCCCTGGTCACCGTGACCCAAAGTTTTCCCTTGCCTTCGACGGTAACCGATCCTCCGCGTCCGGTGAACTTGACCCATCCCCTCTTTCCTTCGGCCCTGAACTCTCCGTAGGCCGAAGCGATAGCCGGCGTAACCGCGAAAGCGAGGAAGGCCATCAGGAAAACCGCTGGCGCGACTCCCCTTTTCCCGCCTTCCGTGAACCTTCGTAAAGTTCGTAAAGACATAATCTGACCTCCTTGCTTCCATTGTATAGCGAAACCTTCCTAAATGCATATAGCCCGACCGATTTCTGGAGTTCGGCGCTCCCCATCAGAAGGCCGGCCCTGAAGCCCATGAAGTCGCGCTTCAGCTTGTCTCCGACGCTTCGGTAAAAACTTTCCAGGTCGGTGCCGGACTCCACGTGGTCTCCGTAGGGCAAGTTCGATACCATCAGGCCGCCGCCGTCCTCCGGTCTCAAGGAGAAGAAGTCTTCTTCGCGGAACTTCATGAACGCGGCGACTCCCGCCCTCTTGGCGTTGTTCATCGAGGTCCTGACGGCCCTGCCGTCGATGTCGGAGACCGCGATGGAGAACGCCGGCCTTCTTACTCTCTCCTTTGCCATCTTCGGTATGGTCCGCTTCACGTCCGCCGGGATGAAGGGAAGGGAGAAGAACCCCTTTTCGTACCTCCACAGGAGCCCCGGGGCAATGTCCCCGGCGATCAGGGCCGCTTCTATGCCGATGGTTCCGCTCCCGCACATCGGGTCGAGGAACGGCTCCTCCCCGCAGTACCCGCAGAACTTCAGGATGGATGCGGCAAGGGCTTCGTTGAGCGAGCCAGGGGAGGACTCCGCCCTGTAACCCCTCTTATGAAGCGATCCTCCAAGGTCGAGGCTTATCGACACCCGCCCCTTTTCCAGGAACGCCTGGACCATGGTGTTGGGCTTTTCCTTGTCGACGTCCGGCCTTCTTCCCTTTTTATCCCTCAACCTGTCGACTATGGCGTCCTTGAGAAGGAGCGCCGAGTAGGCGGAATTCCTCAGGACCGCGTCCTCGCCCTTCACTCGCACCGCGAACGTCCTGGAAATGTCCATCATCTCTTCCCATTCCACGGAGGACGCCCCCTCGTAGAAATCCTCCTTCGATGAGAACCTGAAGGACCTCACCGGCATGAGGACCTTCCTGGCGGTCCTGCAGAAATAGGCGGCCCTGCAAGCCTCCTCCTCGGAGGCGCGGAAGATCACCTTGCCTCTCGCGGGCTTGCTCTCGGTTATTCCTAGTTCCGCAAGCTCTTTCTGGAGTATGGCCTCGCCGTTCAGGGTGGATGTGGCGATGTAGTCGGCCATCACATCCTCCGGGGAGTCTCGATGCCCAGCAGGTCCCCGAGATGATCCTCGAAAAGGCGGGCGAAGATGGAGATGAAGAGAAGCCTTGCCTTCCTCTTGCCCTCGTCCTCCTCCTGGAGCACCGGGGCCTTGTGGTAGTAGTTGTGGAAAGCCTGGGCTATTTCGTACATGTTCCTGGCGATCAGGTTGAGCTCCCTGAGTTCCACCGCCCTCGACACCACGAACGGCATCCTCAGGAAGAGGCTAAGAATCCCCCACCCGTCGTTGTCCAGGAGCGGGATCAGGCGCGCGACCGCTTCCTTGTCGACAACGGACGGCACGATCTCTCCCTTCTCTTCGGCTTTTCTCAGGATGTTGCCCGCCCTGACTGAAGCGTACTGTATGTAAGGGCCGGTCTCGCCCTCGAATGAAAGAGCCTCGTTAAGGTCGAACGCGACCACCTGGTTCCTGCTGAATTTCAGTATGTAATACTTGAGAGCAGCCCGCGCGAGAACCGCGGCCCTGTCGGAGACCTCCCCGGCAGGGGTCTCCGGCTCCCTCTTTTCAATTTCCGCCTTAGCCCTTTCGACAAGCGCGTCGATCAGGTGGTCCGCTATGTATGCCAGACCTTTCCTGCCCGACATTTCTATGAAGGGCTTCGCAAGGTCCTTCTCGTCTGCGGCGGGCAGTCTCCCTTTTTCGATCTCCTCCCTGATGAACCTCGTCGAAAGAGCCACCATCTCGTAGGAAAAGTGGACCGAGGACTCGGCCTCCTTTTCGCGACCGAGCATTTTCAGGCCTTCCCGCACGATCTTCTGCAGGTAGCTCTGCCTGACGTCTATCACGTTGAATACTTTTTGGCCGCCGCCGAACTTTCTTTCCGCGGGACCCATTTCAGCGGGAGCGGTCCTCCATATCATGTAGGGCGCTCCTTCGCTCTCGACATAGCCGAAATCCTTCCCCAGCGCCCCGAGCTTCCAGAGCTGGTAAGCGAGGTCTTTCCCGAGATAGGTTACCGTTCCGTTCGACCTCACGATAACCTTGTCGGCGTCGGAGAGCCCTTCGAACTCCTTGTTTCCGGAGAGCCTCATGACCCAGCAGCCCCTCATCTTGTCTTCGGAATCGGGCGGAATGTATTCTATCGACCCGCTCTCTTTCAGCATGGAGAAGCATCTGTTCCAGAAGCCGTTCTTCAGGATGTCGCTCTCATGGGGCAGGAGGTCGTACCTTATGCCGAGCCTGTCCATGGTCCTGAGATGGCAGTTGACCATGCTTGAAGCAACGAACTCGCCTATCCTGGCGGTCTCGCTGTCCCCCTCCTCGATCAGGTGAAGCGTCTCGTACCTTTTATTGAGGTTATCAGGGTCGGCTTCGTAATACTTCGGGGACTTCGCGTAAAGCTCCCAGCAGAAGATGTCGAAGGGCTTCTCCTTTTCGGCCTCCCTCCTGACCTCTTCGAAGCCGTAGCCGAGGATCTCCCTGAAACAGACGACGACGTCCGCGACCTGGACGCCGGTATCGTCGATGTAGTTCTGGACCTCCACTTCATGGCCCAGGAACCTTAGGGCCTTCACGAGTGTGTCCCCGAGCACGGCGTTCCTCAGGTGGCCTATGTGCGCGGCCTTGTTCGGGTTTATGTTGGTGTGCTCGACGATCACTTTCGCTGACATTTCGGGCGCAGGCGCCACCCCGTCGAGAAGGTATCCGACCGCCTCGGCCCTGTCCAGGAAGAAATTGAGGTAAGGCCCCCTGGCCTCGATCCGTTCGACCGCCTCGAGCCTCAGATCCCTTATCCTGGAAGCCGCCTCCGCGGGATTCATGCCGCACTTCCTGGCAACGGTAAAAGCGACGTTCGTTGTCGCGTCGCCGAGCTCCGGCTTCGGCGGAAAATCAATGGAAATGTCCCCCGGCCCTATCTCCGTTCCGAACTCTTTTCCTATTTTGGCGGAAAGTGCTTCCCGCCAGCTCCCGATCAGTCTCCGCATCTTCCCCTCAGCAAAACGGCGTGTAGTTCCAGGCGACGACCCGCGGCATCAGCCTTCCCCAGACGAAAACGTTGAGGGCCGCGTTGTCCTGCTCGAAGTACCTGCATTGCTGCAGCCCCAGGTTCATTATGTGCGCGAGCATCGTCCTGTTGAAGAGGCCGTGCGCCACGATCATCACGGTCTCCGCGGAGGAAAGCTCGGAGGCCTTCCCCGCGAAGAAGGCTTCTATCCTTTTCTTCACGT
This sequence comes from Acidobacteriota bacterium, assembly GCA_029559035.1. Lineage (GTDB taxonomy): Bacteria > Acidobacteriota > UBA4820 > UBA4820 > UBA4820 > JAKQCT01. The sequence continues at coordinate 33,217 of JAKQCT010000011.1, read as the reverse complement.
CTTCCACCGATTCCCCGCCGGGGCATTTGAAGCCGGCGTCGAGGCGCCACGCCTCGTACTCCCGCGGAAAATCCTTTTCGAGATCGGGGATGAAGAGGCTCTCCCACCGGCCGCAGTTGATCTCCCTGAGAAGAGGGTCCTGCACCGGGCTTCCGGCGCCCAGGCCTGATGTCAGTATCTCGGCAGTTTCTTTCGCGCGGCAAAGGTCGGATGAAAAGGTCATGTCGGGCCTGTGCATGCGCGCCATGCATTTCACGAGCCAGCCTGCCTGCTGCCTGCCTTTGGGGGAGAGGGGGATGTCTATCGAGCCCTGGACCCTGTTGTCAGCGTTCCACTCGGTTTCGCCGTGACGGACAAGGTAAAGTCTTTTCATCGGGGGTCAATTGTCATCCCTGTTCGGAGTTCCATGAAGAAAGCAGCGTCCTGAACCGGTCCGCGAGGGCCCTCTGGACTTCCTCGCCCCTGAGGATGCTCGCCTGCTTGAGGAGCTCCTGGCACATGAGCTGGACCGATTCAGCCCCCTTGCCGTTCTTGAGCTCAGCGAGCGCCTGGTCGTATATCTTCTTTATACCGAGCGCCGATGATTCGCCCAGAGATTCCGACGCCGCCCCCGCGAGGCGCCCGAGAAGGGCCCTCAAACCGGCAACCACCGCGTCCGACTCCTGCTGCTGTTCCTGGGCCTGCGGTTTCTGAGGGATCGGGACCGAAGGGGTCGTACCCCTGTGCTTGGGAGGATCCAGGTGGACCAGCCCCATCGTCACGAGCCCGTAAAGCATCTTTGCAACGTCGAAGGCGGAGAGGCCCGATGAACTGGCGATCTCAGCTATCGATGCCGCCCCGGAGACCTTGCTGAGGATCAGCCATTCCTGCGTGTTGAGGTTTATCTTGCCCTGTTTTCCCTGCGGGACCTCGAACCTGGGGACCATGTCCAGGGAAGGTATCTTCTTCGAAAGGACCTTCCACTCGTCCAGCCTGCGGGCAGCTTCCATCAGGAGATTGGTGTTGTTCTTCGTGATCGAATGCTGAGGCGGGGCTTCTTCGGGAACGAAGCGGAAAGAGCCCTCGTTCCAAGTGGCCATCGTGTAGACAGCCTCCTCGCCGAAGGAGCCTCCCAGGACCGCGTGGACGATCCTTCCCGTTTCCAGGAAGATCACTCCCTCGTCTCCGTCCTTCTGAAGGTGGAACGCGCCCGTCTTTCCGGAAACCGAAACGAGCTGTATCACATCAGGCAGATGGAGTTCTTTGAGGGATCCCTGGAACATTTCTACCTTCTTCTTTCCTTTTTTCCGAGGCAGCTTTCACGGCGCATTCTAAAGCCCCACATTCGAGCATTAACTCTAGCACATGAAAGTGATTCAGTCAAAAACCGCCCGCCGCCTCCCGGGAGGCGGCGGGCGGTTCCAAAACATCGCCCTTTTTTCGGCAGATGATTATCAGGAAGAGAGCCCGGCCGCCGCCTCGTATTCCGCCACGAGCTCCCCGATGAGCTCCTTGACCGGGACGATCTTGTCAACCCGCCAGCCGTTGGCTCCCGTGAAGGCGAACCCTTCTCCCATGAGCCCCTTCTTCGCGTTCACGAGCGCGAGGGCTATACAGTAGGGGACGTTCGTGTAATCGCATGTCCTGAGGCATTTCCAGGGGCACTTGAACGGGATCTTCCTGCCTCCGTATACCTCGTCGAGGAAATGGTTCCTTATGGCTCTTCCAGGAAGCCCGACGGGGCTGTCGATGATGCAGATGTCGTCCTTTCCGCACTTCAGGAGCGCTTCCTTGAACTCGGGGTAAGCGTCGCATTCGTCAGTCGCTATGAACCTGGTAGCCATCTGGACACCCCCTGCCCCCAGTTTCAGGAACTTGAGGATGTCTCCTCCGGTGTATATCCCTCCCGCCGCGATCACGAGTATCGAGACTCCCAACCGCTTCTCAAAATCCTGCATGGCGGCGACGACCTCCGGAACAAGCTTTTCGAGCGCGAAGCCAGGATCTTCAATCTGTTCTCTCTTGAACCCCAGGTGCCCTCCCGCCAGCGGTCCTTCCACTACGACCGCGTCGGGAACCCGGTCGTAATTCTTCAGCCACGACTGGAAGATCACGTTCAGGGCTCTCGCGGAGGAGATGATGGGGACGACCTTTATCTTGACGTCCTTCACCTCGTTCTTCGGCAGGTCGCCGAATATCTTCAGCGGAAGCCCCGCGCCCAGGAAGAGGACGTCGGCGCCTTCTTCCAGGCAAACCACCGAGAGCGCGTCGTAATCGGAAAGGGCCACGAGGATGTTGACCCCTATCGGCCCCTTCGTCAGGCTTTTCGCCTTCCGGACCTCGTTGGCCAGCGCCCTCTTGTTGGCGGCTCTCACGTTCTTCTCGTAATCCGGGTCGTGCATGGCTATCCCCGCGGACGCGATCACGCCGATCCCGCCCTCGTTGGCTACCGCGGAGGCGAGGCCTGCCATGGAGATCCCCACGCCCATTCCTCCCTGGATGATCGGGAGTTTCGATTCAAGATCGCCAATTTTCAGCGACGGCAATTTTTTGTCCATTTGATCCGCCTCTCCAAGTTCTCTTAAAGAACTTTAACACATATCTTTAAACTGGCCTTTTCAGCCCATTATAAACGCCGTCAGCGCGTAACAGCATGCCGAAATCGCGGCCGCCGCGGGGATGGTGATTATCCACGCCCAGACTATCCTCCCGGCGACCCCCCACTTCACTCCGCGCATCCCCTTCAGGGAGCCGACTCCCATTATAGCCCCGGTTATCGTGTGCGTCGTGCTTATGGGCACTCCCAGGGCCGACGACCCGAAAAGAACGACCGCCGCCCCTGTCTCGGCGCAGAAGCCGTCCACGGGCCTAAGGTGCGCCAGCTTGTTGCCCATCGTCTTGACTATGCGCCATCCTCCGCACATGGTTCCGAGAGCTATCGCGCCGTTGCAGGAAAGGACTATCCACAAAGGCACGTGGAACTCCTTCCCCAGGTACCCTGCGCTGAAGAGAAGCCCGGCTATGATGCCCATGGTCTTCTGCGCGTCGTTGCCTCCGTGCCCGAGGCTGTAAGCCGCCGCCGAGATGAGCTGCCCCTTCCTGAAGAGATGGTCAACCTTAGTGGGGGTCGAGCGGGAGAAAAGGTTGTAAACGACCACGCCTAAGATAACTCCAAGCAGCATCCCGACAAGGGGCGAGATGACTATGAAAGCGACCGTTTTTATTATGCCGTCCATGACGAGCGCGCCGGGACCCGCCTTCACGATGGCCGCTCCCACCAGCCCCCCCACGAGAGCGTGGGAGGAACTCGAGGGGATCCCGAAATACCAGGTGATGATGTTCCAGGAACAGGCGCCCACGAGAGCACCGAAGATTATCGCGCTGTCCACCTGGTCCAGGTCCACTATCCCCTTGCCCAGGGTCTTCGCGACATGCAGGCCGAAGAAAAGGAACGCGATGAAGTTGAAGAAAGCGGCCCAGATGACTGCGAACTTCGGCGAAAGGACCCTCGTCGCAACGATCGTTGCGATCGAATTGGCGGCGTCGTGGAAACCGTTCAGGAAATCGAAGAAAAGCGCCAGGACGACCAGAAGGACGACCGAAACGAAGGTCAGATCCACGCGCACACCGCCGGAACGGCCGTCCTGAAGACGGAAGAGGCCGAGGCGCAAACCTGCTTCGGCTCAACCAGGACGTTCGCAGAACAGATATAAGGCATCTATTTTCCCCAAAACCCGGGCAGAGGAAACGCCAATCGAGAAAGAACTATAACATTTTATCGGCCTCAGGGCAAACCGCACGGAAGCTTACGGGAAAAACCTGCGCCCTTCCGTCAACGGGCTTCCTGAGGCTATCCGCCTGAAATAAAATCAAACCCCGCTTGTTACTGAGATGGCGGGACCCGGAAGAAGGGCCGGCGACAAGGAGCGGTTGATGGTTGTCCTTACCAAGAACGCGGGAGAAGCTGCGAAGAGGATGATTTACAGGGAGAAACTTCTGGGCTACGGCCTAAGGGCGGCCATAGTGGGAGGAGGGCTGAACGGCTTCGAATACACCCTGGCTTTCTGCGAGGGGCCCAGCCCGGCGGATCTCGTCTTCGAATCCGAAGGCCTTTTCATCTACGTGGACCCGGCGTCGCACGCCTACCTGGATGGAGTGACCATAGACTATGTGGCGGGGGAGGAGGGCAGGGGTTTCGTTTTCCTCAACCCGAGATCCTTATCTCTTTTAAGCGGCAGCCTTCCGAACTGAGGACCCTGTTCGCGGACAGTTACAGGTTCTAGCTTCTCCAGAGATGAATGGCGGCGTAAGACCTGTAAGGTTCCCACCTCCGGCCGAAAGCCTCCACCTTATCAGGATCCATCAATTTCCTTTTTTTCAACAAGGCGGAAAGCTTTTTTCTTATCCCCAGGTCGGTCGCGGGCCACACGTCCTCCCTCTTCAACCCGAATATCAGGTACATCTGGACGGTCCATTCGCCTATGCCCCGGATCTTTATCAATTCCTCCCTGACGGCCCCGTCGTCAGCTCCTGCAAGGCCATCAAGATCGAGAAGGCCGCTCTTCGTCATCCGGGCGATGGTTATTATGGTGTCGGCTTTGTTTCCCGAAATGCCCAGTTCCCTGAGCTTCTCCTTCGGGACCCCCGATAAAGAGGCCGGATCCTTGAGCATCGAACCGACATAAGCTTCGAGCCTTCCGAAGATCGCCCTGGCCGCGCTGTCCGCGAGCTGCTGGCTTATCACGGCTTCAACGAGAGTCATCAGGGGGCCGCCCTGTCCGTATATATCGAGGTCGGGCAGTCCGTGAATCCTTGCGGCCTCTCCCAGGAGGGGGTCATTGAGAAAAAAACGATGTATCTTCTTCCTTTCGTTCATAGACAAGGGATTGTACCACCGCTTTTGCCTCACTTCCGGGGGAGATCCGGTCAACCCCGGAAAGCTCTCACCGCATCATCCACGGAGTCGTGGCACGAGAAGACGGTGTTGAGCCTGACTATCTCCATCAGGTCGCGGATCTTCTTCGTAAGCGCGGCGAGCCTTATCTCTCCGCCCTGCCTGCGCGCCGAAGCCGCGAGCCCGACAAGCTGACCGATCCCCACGGAATCGATCGCCGTCACTCTTGACAGGTCGAGGACGACCTTCTTCATGCCCTCGTCGATAAGTTTCCTGACCGACTCCTTGAGGACGACATCTCCTCCTCCCATGTGGATCGAGCCTTCGAAAGCCGCTATAACGACACCCGTTCTATTTTCCGTGGTGAATCTGAGTTCTGCCATTTCAGCCTCCATTCCGTGTCCGCATTTCCTGATACGAGGGAGCGAAGCAGTTTGTTCCGTACCGGGGCGACGGACCAAGTGGCTTTTTTCAGGGATGTCTGTCAGAATCTTAGCGGAGGCGAGATGGCGGAGTTCAGGATCGTCAGGCTTTGCGGGAAAAAGCACTGGGTGTGGGACGGGAAGGAGACCTTTCCGGCATTCCCCGCAGGGCGTTTCGAGCTTTCCTCGAAAAACATGAAGAACCGCCTGTCGGTAGGCGACATAGTCAACATAAGGACATCGGCGAAAGGCGAGCACCTCATAACCGAGCTTCGCCCCAGGAAGAACAAGCTCTCTCGGAGGATCACTTTCACCGGCAAGGAGCACGTGATCGCGGCTAACATAGACGAGGCGGCAGTCGTCGCCGCTCCCAACCCGGTCCTCAAGAGAGGGATCATCGACCGTTTCCTCGTGGCATGCAACGCCCAGCGGATCAACCTTTCGATAGTCGTCAACAAGGCCGACCTGCTCGAGGACGAGGAGGCGGAAGAGATATCGGCTCCCTACCTGAAGATGGGGATAAAGGTCTTTTTCACCAGCGTTTTGAACGATACTGGGTTCGAGGAGCTGTCGGAGCGGTTCAGGGACAAGTGGGTCCTCCTGGTCGGTCATTCGGGCGTCGGGAAAAGCTCCATCGCCAACATACTTTCTCCCGAAGCGGAGCTTCCCGTCGGAGAGGTGTACGAAGGGACCCTCAAGGGAAAACACGTCACCACGAGTTCCACGGCCGTGAGGCTCGGGGGAGGAGGATTCCTGATAGACACCGCCGGCCTGAGGGAGTTCGCGCTATTCGACGTGACGCAAAGCCAGATCCAGAGCGCCTTCCCCGAGATAGAGTCGCTTTCCGCGACCTGCAAGTATTCGACCTGCACGCACAGGCGGGAGCCGGCCTGCTCCGTCATCTCGGCCCTCGAGGACGGCGGACTCGACCCCGAAGAATACCAGAGCTACCTGACCCTCATGGCCGAAGCCACGGACATAGTCGATGGCTGACCGCGGAGGAGAGGGCGGAAGGAAACACCCGCCGTTCTGGGTCTTTTCCATCTATTTCGCCGAGGGGTTCCCGTACAGCCTGGTGAGGCAGATCTCGACAGTTTTCTTCAAGGACCTGGGAGCCAGCCTGGAATGGGTCGGCTTCACTTCGCTCTACGGCCTCCCCTGGGTCTTCAAGTTCCTCTGGTCCCCATTCGCCGACAGGTACGGGACGAAAAGGAAATGGCTGGTCTCGACCCAGCTGGCCATAACCGCTCTCCTCGTTGCCGTCTCCCTTCTCTGCCTAAGCTCGAACCCGCTGGTCCCCGTCGGGATCGCCCTCCTGCTGCTGGCGTTCCTTTCCGCCACGAACGACATCGCATCGGACGGCTACTACCTCGAAGCGCTCGAAAGAGGGGAGCAGTCGAGGTTCGTCGGGTACCAGGCGATGAGCTACAGGCTGGCCCTCATAACAGGGGGCGGGGGCGTCATATATCTTTCCTCCAAGCTCGGCTGGAGCGGGGGGTTCTTCGCCGCGACGGCCCTCTTCGCGGTAATATTTTTCGCCCACGCGAAGCTCCTGCCCTCGCTCGAAACGGAAAAAGAGCCGTTCAGGAACTTTTTCTCCGCGTTCTTTTCGAGGACATTCATCGTCCTGCTCGCCGCCGCGGCACTGACAGGCCTTTTCTTTCAAAGGAACCCGGAGGTCCTCAAAAAACTTCCCGAATACCCGATCGTGCCCCTTTCGGGCATTGCCATCATCGTCGCGCTCATCCTGTTCCCGTTCTTTTTCCCCGCGATAAAGAGGAAACTTTCGGGAAAGGACACTTTTTACCGCCGCGCCTTCCTGGCCTACCTCGACAGGCCCAAGATCGTTCCTTTCCTCGTATTCCTGGTGCTTTACCGGCTTGGCGAATCTATGATCCTCAACATGCTTTACCCGATGCTGAAGTCGATCGGCCTGGAGAGGGGTGATTACGGGATAATCTACGGGACCTTCGGCGTCGCCGCTTCCATAATCGGAGGAATAACGGGCGGGGCGCTCATCTCGAAGTTCGGCCTCAAGAGGATGGCGTGGTTCCTTGTCCTGATGCAGAACATCCCCAACCTTCTCTACGCCTGGCTCGCCAGCATTTACGACGGCACGGCCGACATGGACCCCGTGAAGTTCTTCGTCGTCTCCGGCTTCGTGGTTTTCGAAGCTTTCGGCGCGGGCCTCGGGACCAGCTTCTTCATGGTCCTGATCATGCGCTCGACGCTCTCCGAGTTCAAGGCGGCGAACATGGCCACGGCGACGGGTATCATGAACCTTTCGGCGTCGATGGTCGGGCTCTTTTCGGGAAAGCTCGCTTCCACGCTGGGGTTCCCCGTTTTTTTTCTCGCCACTTTCATCGCCACGGTACCGGCGATGATTCTCATACCGCTGCTCCCGTTCATGGAGGACAAGGGGAACGAAGAGCCTTCTTGATTGTTTTTCCGGAAAGGGACAGAATATTTCGCGGGTGACGGAATGACTGACAAGAGAGAGCTTACAGAAAAGATACTTGCCCTCAAAAAACAGAAAGATGCCTGCATCCTCGCCCACAATTACCAGCTTCCGGAGATCCAGGACATGGCGGATTTCGTGGGAGATTCGCTGGGCCTTTCGCAGAAGGCCGGGGATGTCAAGCAGAGCCTGATCGTTTTCTGCGGTGTCCATTTCATGGCGGAGACGGCCTCGATCCTCTGCCCCGACAAGAAGGTCCTCCTCCCCGACCCGGAGGCGGGATGCTCCCTCAGCGACAGTTTGCAGTTCGACCAGCTCAAGGCGTGGAAGGAAAGATACCCCGACGCGGTCGTGGTCACCTATGTCAACACCAGCGCAGCCGTGAAATCCCTCAGCGATTACTGCGTGACGTCCTCGAACGCTGTCAAAGTGGTTGACTCTATCCCCCCCGAAAAACCCGTCCTTTTCGGCCCCGACATGTTCCTGGGGGCGTTCGTCGCGAGGAAGACGGGGAGGAAGAACATCCGCCTCTGGGCTGGCGAGTGCCACGTCCACGCCGCGGTCAGCCCTTCCGACATCGAGAACGCGAGGTCCGCGCACCCCGGAGCGAGATTCCTGATACACCCCGAATGCGGATGCGTCACCTCCTGCATGATAGAAGCGGCCGAAAAAGGCGAAGACGAGAAGACGATCTTCTCGACCGAAGGGATGGTCCGCGAGGTGGAAAAGGAAATGGGAAAGGAATATGTCGTCGCGACGGAGACCGGTATATTCCACAGGCTCAAGAAGGCTTCGCCCGCATCCGAATTTTACCCGGTTTCCCGCGAGATGGAGTGCAGGTACATGAAGCTGATCACTCCCGAAAAGGTGTTGAACAGCCTCGAGAACGGCGTTTACGAAGTGAAGGTCCCCGAAGATATCCGGAAGAAGGCGATAGTGCCCATCGAGCGGATGGTAAGCATTTCCTGACGCCCCGGGCCGCTTGCTATGGAAACAAAAAGGCAGGCCCGGAAGCCTGCCTTTTTTATCTGCTCAGTGTCAGCCGTCTATTTTTCCATTATCGTCGTGCTCGCCCCCGTTATGACGTCGATCTTCTTGATTGTCAGCCTGGGCGCGGGCTTCCTGGACGGCTCTATCTTGATCACCTGATGCCCGCCTTCCGACAGGTCGATGTTGAACGAACCCTCCCTGATGAACGGAGGGAACTTGGTAGCCTGGACCACCACCCTGATCGAATGCTGTCCGGGCGGCACTCTGAATTCCTGAGTGAACCGCGTCCCGCTCTCCGCCGTGTAAACCTCTCGCAGTTTCTCTTCACCATCCAGGTAAAAAGTGAGGGAGATCTCCGAGATCCTCGTTTCAAAGACCAGGCCGATCTTGGCCGGCTTGGTTTGGACGGGTTTGGTCTCTTCCGCGGTCGGCGGAGGAGGCGTATCCGGCTCTTTCGGCTGGACGGCGGGACGCTCTTCCTGCTGCTTCACCGGCCTTTTCACCGGCGGAGGCTGGGTCGTTTCACCCGATGGCTGCGTGCCGCTCCTGGGAGTGTCCTGCTTCGGCTCCTGGTAATCGTCAGGGGGAATCCTCTGCTCCACTTGCGGCGTTTCGGGCAGGTCTCCTCCCGTGTCCGGTTCGCTCACTGCAGGCGGTTCTTCTATATTCTCCCCGCCCTTTCCCCCGAAAAACCCCTTGCTGTACATGTAGTATCCCCCGCCCAGGACCGCCGCGAGGAATACAACGAACGCGATGCCACCGATGATGACGAGGGGCATCGCGGAGGATTTTTTCTTCGGCGCGGCGGGAACAGATGGGGCGGGCGGAGGCGCGGGAGTTTTGGACGCGGGTTTAGCCTTAGGCGCCGCCGGCGGCTGAGCCGCCTGTTTCTCCGGCTGGGGCCTGGGCGTTTCCGGCTGTACGGGCCTGTTGATGGTCTCGACTTCCGCCTGCATCACGGTGTGTCCGCCGAGGGCTTTTTCAAGGTCGGCGATGAGCGGTTTTTCTCCCGCGTACCTCCTGTCCGGGTCCTTTTCCAGCATCTTGTTCAGGATCGGCATGAGGTGCGAAGGAATCGAATCGTCCGTGGGAAGCTGTTCCGGAGGAGTGTGTACTATGTGGTAGCAGATGCTGGATATCGTTTCCCCCCTGAAGGGCCTGTGTCCCGTCAGCATAAGGTAGAAAACGACGCCGAGGGAGAAAAGGTCGCTCCTCGCGTCCAGCTTCCCTTCGAGGATCTGCTCCGGGCTCATGAAGAAGGGGGTCCCGAGGACCTCGCCTGTCCTCGTGAGGCTGCTCTCCTGCAGGTGCGCGATGCCGAAGTCGGTGACGACCGGCCTTCCGTTCCTGTCTATCAGGATATTGTCGGGCTTGATGTCCCTGTGGACGATCCCCTTCTCGTGGGCGTACATCAGCCCTTCGGCCGTGGCTTTGATTATCGCGACAGCGTCGTTCCAGGGGATCCTTCCCTGCTCCTCGATCATCTTCGAAAGGCTCTTGCCCTCGACGTATTCCATCGCGATATAGGGGATACCCTGGTCCTCGTCCATGTCGTAGATGGTCACGATGTTGGGATGCTGGAGGGAACCCGCCGCTTTGGCTTCCCTGAAGAAACGGGCGGCGTACTCCTTTTTCTGCGCTTCGGGAAGGGTCGCCGATTGCGAGATGGTCTTCAAAGCGACTATCCTTCCGATGTTGGGGTCCATCGCCTTGTAGACGATGCCCATCGCGCCCTGCCCGAGCTTGTCGAGGATCTCGTACCTACCGATCTTTTTAACGTCTTCACCCATTTTCCGATCCTATCCCATGACAGAGGAACAAGTTTGGATTACGACCCCAGGAGCATCCCCGTCTTCAGTTCCTGGTTCGGGGGCTTCGGGCCCAGCCATATTGAAAAGAGCAGTTTAGCGAACTGCGGCCCTTCAATCAACCCCGCTTCCCTTCCCTTGATGATCACCCTCGTCCCGACCTCGGGCACATATATCAGCCTGGCCTGGTCGTCCTTCAGCATTTCTGGCCAGAAAGCGAGGAACTTGTCTATCTGGGGCTTAAGCTTCTTCGCTTCCGCGGGGCAGTTCGCCTCGAAGCCTTCCACGAAAGCTTCCCTCAGCTTCTCGCTCTCGACTTTCTTGTAGAGAAAGTGCATCACGACGGCCTTGGCCTTGTCGTCGCCGAGGATCTCCTTCGGGCTCTGGTTCTTCTGCTCGAGGTAAAGCCCTCCGGCGTAGACCTTCACCTCAAGCATCAAAACCTTCTTCAGCCTGAGCCCGACGCCGTTCAGCACCAGTTTTTTTCCGTCGGATTCAAGCGTGTCGGGGAAGAAGACGCCTTCGATCTCCTTCGAAAGGAGCATGACGGCCGAGAAAAGCAGAACGACAAGAAGCGTTTTTCTCTTCATTCCAAATTTCCTCCTGCCGCTATTATAGCAAAAAATCCTTGAACAATTCCCCCCTTGCTCCTACAATGGTCTTTCAAAGAGGAGAGAAAAGATGAAGATCAGGCTCTTTATCCTTCTTGCAGCCGCGATGCTTGCGGCGATGTCCTGTTCCAAACCTTCAAAGCAGATGGTCTCCGGGGCCGCCGCTCCCGAGATGGCGAGGAAATCCTCTCCGGCGGAGGCGGACGAATCGTCGTCAAGAGCCGACAGACCATCCCCGTCTGCCGCCGCGATAGACCGGAAGCTGATCAGGGAAGGCTCGATATCCTTTAAGACTAAAAGCCTTTCCGAGACCAAGACCAGGATCGACCAGATAGTCCGGGAGACCGGCTCGTACTACGGCACGGAGACGCAGACAGCCGGCGCCTCTTCCATAGAAGCCGTCTGCACGGTCAGGATCCCCGCCGAGAACTTCGACAGGTTCCTCTCACTCCTGGAACAGCACGCGGGGGAGTTCGATTCGAAGAAGATCGACGCATTGGACGTCACCGAGGAATACATGGACCTCGAGGTGAGGATCAGGAACAAGAAGGAGCTGGAGGCGACCTTCAGGCAGCTCCTCGCCAAAACCGCGAGCATCAGCGACATCCTCGCCGTCGAAGCCCAGATCGCAAGCGTCAGGGAAGAGATCGAGCGGTCCGAAGGCAGGCTCCGCTACCTTTCCAAGAGCGTCGCCTTCAGCACCCTGACCATAACCTACCGCCAGCCCGTAACGGCCAGGAGCCACTACGGCGAGAAGCTACAAAATGCCTTCTCCGGAGGCTGGAACTTCTTCGTCAACTTCTGCATCGCCCTGGTTTACCTGTGGCCCCTCGCCGCCCTCTTCCTTCTCTTCGCGCTTGTGGTCGGGGGAATTTACAAGATAAGGAAAAAAATGAAGGCATGATTAGGGGTTGTCATTCGTTAAAAACAAGCCGGGCGCCTTTGGAGGGCGCCCGGCTTCATTTAAGAAAGCGTTCCCGGAATAGCTACGGACTGCACGAACTGAGTAGCGGGTCAATCTCGGCATTTACCGAATTGAATCCGCTCGGCCCTTCAACCGAGCCGGAATACGCCGTCACAAGGTAATAATGATTCCCTTCGCTCGGGCTTATCTCCGCCCTCGTCTCGCCGGTCCCGAGGTCCGTGACGGTCGCCGCGCAGACATTGCCCGGCTGCCCGGAATGACTGTACCAACTGCCCAGAGTTCCCTCATAAATATTGTAGCCTGTCACTCCGTCGATCTTCTGGAAGTAGAGATAATAGCCCGTAGATGAACCCGTATCCTTTTTCATCGCGGCAGGATAGACGGCCATTTTCGGGCTCACTTCTGAGGGTGGACAGAAACTTATAGAAACAGAATGTGTCGCTGAAGACAGCTGACATCCAGAAACTGCTCCGGCCGAAATCGAATAGTTTCCAGACAATGTCGCTGAGAAAGTTTGCCCGGTCGCTCCTGGGATAAGGTTGCCGTTGTGATACCACTGATAACTGCCGAAAGCTTCCGTCGTCTGCAATGTCAGGAAAGTGGCGGGGCAGGTGTTGGACGAACCTCCGGATATGACAGGAGGATTCGCCGGCGGATCTGCGAACTGAACAACATGGCCTCCTGATGTCCCGGAACAGACTCCTTCCGGAACATCCACGAACACCGAGTATGTGCCCGGCAGAGATACGTCAAGTGTCTGCCTGGTCGCGCCGTCTATAAGGACCCCATCCTTGTACCACTGGTAGGAAGGATAAGCCCCTGTTGAAAGAGTGATGATGGAGCCCGTGCAGGCGGAAGAATCACCGGAGACCACAGGAGGAGTTGAATAGACGGTGACATTATGTGTACTCGACGTGCCTGAGCAGTCCCCTTCGTTGCTTACTGTTACCGAGTAATTCCCGCTGTCGAAAGCCTGATAGCTCTGGCTTGTCGCTCCGACAATTGCCTCTCCTTCGTAATTCCATTGATATGTCGAGAATGAGCCGGTGCTGATTGTTACGCCGGAAATGGAACAGCCCGCAGTGTTGCCTGAGATTGAGGGAGTGGGATAAACATCAATGACATCGGCCGCAGAAGTTCCCGCGGTTGTCGTTGATGAGCCGCAACCATTATTGGCTCGGACCTGGTACAGATAAGAGACGCCATTGTCGCCTGTCGTATCTACATAAGAAAGAGTTGACGATGACAAGCCCGTAGCAATCGTGCCGCCGTCCCTGAGTACGTCGAATGTCCTCGTTCCGCTTCCTCCATCACCCCATGATGGATTGCTCCATTCTATAGAAATTCCTGTATCTTTACAGGATGATGCATCAATTGCAATATTGTTGGCCGAAATTATTGGAGAAGATGGGATGTAGTATATTCCACCACTTCCCGTCACACCCCATATTATCATTTCATCGCCTGCCCATACTGCCGTGTGCCCATATCGCGGCGTCGGGCAATCTGTGCCGGTAGATGTGGGAACCCATGTCTCTGTAGTTGGATTGTATTTGCCACCTGTGTTGAGACGATAGGAGTTGGGACTTTCATAATAGGTTCCACCCCATACGACCATTTCAGTACCTGTCCAGACTGCTGTATGATAAGCACGTACGCCAAGCGAGGTTGATGAAGTTGGTGTCCATGAATCTGTTGATGGGTTATATCGTCCTCCATCGTTAAAATATGCGGTAGTCGGGCTGTTAGTAGATCCGGCCCAAATTATCATTTCCGTTCCTGTCCAAACGGCCGTATGCCCAAACCTTATGGATGGACAGTTGGCTTCTGTGGAAGTGGCAATCCAGCTGTCGCTTGAAGGATTGTATCTTCCGCCGGTGTTTGTGGCTGGTGATCCCCCCCATACAATCATTTCAGAACCTGTCCATACAGCACTAGGCCAGGATCTTCGAGCGGACGGGCAATTCTCGCCCGTTGAAGTGGCTGTCCAAGTATCATCAATAGGGTTGTATCGTCCACCGGTATTCCCGACATTACCGGCTCCCGCCCATACTATCATCTCTGTCCCAGTCCAAACACTGCAATGTTCATATCGCGCGGAAGGAACATTTATGCCAGTTGAAGTAGATTTCCACGAATCTTTAATAGCATTATACCTCCCGCCTGTATTTGTCCAAGTTGAGCTTCCTGTGATTCCACCCCACACGATCATCTCTGTTCCCGTCCAAACTGTCGAAAAACTTCTCCGCGGCGAAGGGACATTTGCTCCCGTGGATGTAGTACTCCATGAGTCTGTCACTAGATTGTATCTTCCTCCTCCGATACCGGAATCTCCCCCCCAGACGATCATTTCGTTGCCTGTCCAAACGGCTTTTTCGGCTGCCCCAATTGATGAATCATATCCCATAGATGTTGGCACCCAGGTGTCGGTTCCAGGATTATAACGCGCCCCCGTATTCTTATCGTTACCTCCCCATATTATCATTTCAGAATCAGTCCAGACAGCGCGATGTCCCGATCTTGCGGAAGGGCAATTAATGTCGGAAGAAGTTGCTGTCCACGAATCCGTTAGTGGGTCATAAAGCCCCCCGGTGTTGAAATAACTGTAAAAAGGGAAAGGTGAGGCGTTAACATAAGTCCGCCCCCCCCAAATAATCATCATGCTTCCGGTCCAGACTGCCGTGTGGCTGGAGCGGGCAGATGGGCAATTCGTTTCTGAGGACACAGTGCTCCAAGTATCTGTCAAGGGGTCATATTGTGCTCCAGTACTTAATGGCGCTTGATCGTAATAGGTGCTGCTTCCGCCCCATACGATCATCATTGACCCTGTCCAAATAGAAGTGTGATTTTCGCGTTTGGTTGGGCAATTTGTTCCTGTGGAAACAGCCTGCCATGAATTTGAAGAAGGCGTGTACCGGCTTCCTGTATTTAAAAAACCATTAACATTATGTCCGCCCCAAATGATCATTTCAGAGCCGCTCCAGACAGCAGAGTGGCCTTGACGTATAGTTGGGCAGTTCGTTCCCGTAGATGTGAGAACCCATGTGTTACCGCTTGGCGTGTAACGTCCTCCCGTGTTTATTTGTCCTCCTCCAGAACCTGATACCCAATAGTATCCTCCCCATACTATCATCTCTGTTCCTGTCCAAACGGCTGTGTGAAAAGCTCGAATAGCCGCGGACGTACCGTCAGACCTAGTAGCCGTCCAAGAATCCGTATTGGGGTTGTACCTTCCTCCAGTTCTGTAATAAGTAGTGGGGCCGTTCGAGGTGTAACCGCCCCAAATAATCATTTCATTTCCTGTCCATACGGCCGAATGCCCGGCTCTTGCCGTTGGACAGTTTGTCCCGGTGGATGTCATGGTCCATGTGTCTGTAGACGGGTTATATCTCGCGCCGTCATTTCTTTGAGCCCCATTAGTTACTTCTCCACCCCAAACGATCATTTCGCTGCCGGTCCATACAGCCGAGTGTAAGGTACGATTATCTAAAAACGAATTCAGGCCTGAACGCACCCACCCTTCTGTGCATGCAGCTTCAGTTGTTGGTGGTAACGAATAAATGTCTTCTGCAGTCTGATCTGCTGAATCAGACTGTTCAAACGCGGTGTTAGTTTCTTTCCACCACTCGTCAAAGCTAGTTTTCTGGAAAGAGAGGCTTTCAACCTCGATCTCTACTTCATTCTTTGAGATCGTATGGGTTATAACGAAAAAATCGTTTTTCTCCTGGATTTCAGAAATCTTCCCCTCTTCGGGTATGTCCGCCTGCATCTTCGCGAACTCTTTTTCATCGAGCTTGATGGAATTGCCATGGGGAGTCGCTTCTCCAAGTTCTTCCCGTTCCTCGATTTCCAGCCTATAGGACATTTTGTTGTATTGGCCTTCAGGATACGAACAGAAGTTCTCTGGTGTCAGCACCTTCGCAGCCTCTTCGGCTTTCGCCCTGCCGTCGGCGTGGAACCTCTCGTCGTTCGCGTACCAGTTATGGATAAGCCTGTCGGCCAGCACGGGGCGGGCCAGGCACTCTGCTATCAAATACGGGTCGTTATTCAGCGCGGCGAACAATTCGTTTAAGATCTGCGGGTCTTTTGTTCCTTTTGCCATGCGATCCATCTCGGCCTGGAGCTGGGATGCGATGATCGGCCTCTGCCAGAACTGGTCGAGAGCGGCGCATTTTTTCAGGTAATCGGTCACCTTCGCTTCGATGGACTCTTTGGGAACCATCTTCTCGAAGGAAGGTTTGGGCTGGGGATTCTCCTTCGGCCAGATGCGGTGGCTGTAATAGACCCGCTCTATAGCCTCCTGAGCCTTAACCCTCTCCTCGAAGGTTAGGGGAGATCGGGCCATTACCGTAAATGAAACCGACAGGACAAGAACAACGATCAGAATGCGCTTCATCTTAACCCCCTTATTACGGACTGCACGAACTGAGAAGCGGGTCGATCTCGACGTTGCCCGAATTATACCCGCTCGGCCCTTCGTAGCTTCCGGCGTACGCCGTCACTAGATAATAGTGATCCCCCGCGCTCGGGGCTATCTCGGCCCTCATCTCGCCGGTCCCGAGGTCCGTGACGGTCGCCGCGCAGACATTGCCGGGCTGGCCGGAATGGCTGTACCAGCTGCCCATAGTTCCCTCATAAATATTGTAGCCTGTCACTCCGTCGATCTTCTGGAAGTAGAGATAATAGCCCGTCGATGAGCCGGAGTCTTTTGAGAACCTGGAAGGATAGACGGCTGCTTTCGGGCTGACTTCGGAAGTGGAGCAGAAAGTGATGGAAACCGTTTTTTCAGATGATGTACCCTGGCATCCCTCGGAGGTAATTACTTCAACCGAATAGTCTCCCGACACGTTGGCGTCATAGCTCTGTGATGTGGCGTTAGAAATGTCTATCCCGTTAAGTTTCCATTGATATGTCGAATAAGGGTCCGTGCTCAAATTGACGCTTCCGCACCCGCTGTCGGGGCCTGTGATCACCGGCGTGGGGCCGGGCAGGATGGTCACTATCTGTGCGGGAGATGTTCTGCTGCAACCGTTGCTTCCCGCCACGCGCACCGAGTATGAACCGGCTTCCGTCGCAGTGTAGTCCTGGTTCGTCGCGCCGGAAATATCAAGGCCGTCCTTAATCCATTGGTAAGAGGAATATAATTGAGTTGAAAGCGCGGCCCCCACGCCAACGCACCCCGTGAAATTGCCCGTCACCGTCGGCATCGGCGCAGACAGGAAAGATACAGTGTATGGGCTCGAATCGACCGTGCATCCGTCCCGTCTTGTGATCCTGACGGAATAATCGCCGTCCTCTGTGACAATGCAGTTCTGACCGGTCGCGCCGTCGATAGGGGATCCATCTTTTAACCATTGGTATCCCGGATTGCTTCCTGTTGAAAGAGTAACAGCGCTTGCGCCGTAACAACCAGCAGCGGTCCCGGTTATAGCAGGCGGAGGCGAGTATATTCCTCCGCCGGAAAGACCTCCTCCCCAGATTATCATCTCTGTCCCTGTCCAGACGGCGACATGGCCCTGGCGTCCCGCCGGGCAGTTCGTGCCCGTTGATGTTGTGATCCAGGTGTCGGTCGAATGTAAGTACCTTCCTCCAGTATTGAGACAAACATCATAGTTATTGCCTGCCCAAACAATCATCTCAGAGCCTGTCCAGATTGCTGTGTGATTGTCGCGTCCAGTAGGGCAGTATGCTCCGGTGGACGTCGGGATCCAATTGTCGGTTACGGGATTGTAACGGCCTCCAGTGTTTAGGTAGTTACTTCCTGAATACCCTCCCCAGATGATCATTTCACCGTTTATCCAGACTGATTTGCAGCTTCGAGCTGATGGGCAGTCCGTTCCTGTGGAAGTGGCGGTCCAGATATCTGTAGAAGGATTATACTTTCCTCCCGTGTTCAAATATTTGTATCCTCCAAGATAAAAGTATCCACCCCAAACTATCATTTCGGAACCTGTCCAAATAACGGAATGTGAACGCCTTGCTGAAGGGCAAATAGTATCTGTCGAGGTTGCCGTCCAGCTATCTGCTTGGGAATCATACTGCCCCCCCGTGTTCGTGTAATTTCCGCTTATTCCACCCCAAATAATCATTTTCGTACCGGTCCAGACAGCGCTATGATAATCTCGAACCGTCGGACAATTTACTCCAGTAGATGTGCTTGTCCAGCTATCAGAAACAGGATTGTATCTTCCACCTGTCTTAAGATAGTATGTATCATATCCGCCCCATACTATCATTTCCGTTCCCGTCCAGATTGCAGTGTGGCCATAACGCGCGGAAGGGCAATTCGTCCCTGTGGATGTCGCCGTCCAGCTGTCTGTTGAGGGATTATATCGACCACCCGTCGCTCCCCAAATGATCATTTCTAATCCTGTCCAAATAGCAGTTCCTCCACGGTAGGTCGGTTCGGATCCTGCAGGCACTGCGGTGGGAACCCAGCTGTCGGTCAGCGGATCATACTTTCCCCCACTATCATATCCATCAAGGGAATAGGATCCACGACCACCCCATACAATCATCTCGCTCCCTGTCCAAAGAACAGTATGATTTATTCGACCATAGGGACAATTAGTATCAGTGGAGGTTGGTATCCACGTGTTTGTAACGGGATTGTATCGACTCCCTGAATTTAACCCCCTAACTCCAGCGTAGCCACCCCAAATGATCATTTCATTGTTTGTCCATACCGCAGTGTGAATATTGCGGGCGGTGGGACAATCAGTTGCCGTTGAAGTGGCGGTCCATGTATCTGTTGTGGGGTTATAGCATCCACCTGTGTTTAAGTAGCTGCCGGCATATTTACCACCCCAGATTATCATTTCAGTTCCGGTCCATACTGCTGTGTGTTCAGTACGTTCTGAGGGACAATTAGTACCCGTGGAAGTAAGGGTCCAACTATCTGTCGTTGGGTTGTAACGGTTGCCTTCATTCGTATAGCTTGCTCTATACCCCCCCCAAATAATCATCTCAGTTCCTGTCCATATGGCCGAATAGCCTCTAGCTGCTCCAGGACAATTGATTGTAGTAGATGTCGGAATCCAATTATCCGTCGATGGGTTATAGCGTCCACCCGTATTGAAGCTCGTGCTGCCACCTTCGCCCCCCCAGATTATCATTTCGGAACCTGACCAGACAGCTACGTGACCGGCTCTGGATGACGGGCAATTTGTTCCCGCAGAAGTGATCGTCCAGCTATCAGTTGAAGGATTATACTTTCCTCCCGTGTTCAAATAGGTGTATCCTCCAAGATAATAGTATCCACCCCAAATTATCATCTCGGTTCCGGTCCAAATAGCTGTTTGAAAACTTCTCGGCGAGGGGCAATTTGTCCCTCTTGAAACAGCCGTCCATGTATCGATAGAGGGATTGTATCTTGCGCCGTCATTTACTTGTTCCATCACCACCCCCCCCCAGATGATCATCTCAGTGCCGGTCCAAATGGCGGTGTGACAGTATCTTTTTTCAAGAATTGCGTTCAGGCTCGAATGTCTCCACTCTGATTCGCACGCAGCTTCGGGATGAGGGAGCATAAAGGAGTATGATCCTGTTTCCGGCAAACTATTACTCTGTTCAAGAGCGACAACCTCTTCTCCCCACCATTTGCTGAAGCTCTTCTTTGGAAAGCTTCTTATCTCGACAACCATTTCATCAGTACACAGCCGGACAGCGTGCGTTATGGTGAATGCCAGGTCAGATTCAATTACTGAGGAAATTCCTCCCTGCTGGGGATACTTTGACAGCGTTTCTTCCCATTCATCCTGCGGAAGTCGGATAACATTACTTTGCTCTTCGGGATTCTCCGCAAAAGTTTCTTCGCTTTCCTTCTCCAATTTATAAGTGACAGTTGAGTATTCTCCGATATCCAGGAACGCGAAGTTTTCCGGTGTCAGCAATTTCAAGGCTTCTTCGGCTTTCTCCCTCGCTTCTTGATGGAATCGGGTATCATTCGCATACCAGTTATGGATCAGCCTGTCGGCGAGGACGGGACGGGCAAGGCACTCTGCTATCAAATACGGGTCGTTATTCAGCGCGGCGAACAATTCGTTTAAGATCTGCGGGGCTTTTGTTCCTTTTGCCATGCGGTCCATTTCGGCTTGGAGCTGGCTCGCGATTATTGGCCTCTGCCAGAATTGGTCGAGGGCAGAGCACTTCTTAAGATAATCGGTCACTTTCGCTTCGATCACTTCCTTCGGGACCATCTTTTCAAAGGGAGGTTTGGGTTGAGGATTCTCTTTCGGCCAGATGCGGTGGTTGTAATAGACCCGCTCTATCGCCTCCTGCGCCTTCACACGCTCATGAAAAGTTAGCGGTTCGCGCGAAGAAACATTAATGCCGATCGCTCCCAATAAAAGAGCGGACAGAAAGACCATGCCTCTTTTCATTTTGAACCCCCGTTAAGATTTCAATATATGGCTTTGTCGTCGAAAAATCAAGCTTGTGTTAAACAAATGAAACACGTTTACTTGGCTGACGCCGGCGCAGAAGGCTTAATGCTGAAGCCTGAAGTTCGATAAGGATATTGATTCCATCAATTTTCAATTTTCAATTAATGCGCAGCCGTACGGCTGTCGCTAGAGCTGAAGTCTGAAGGCTGACGGCTGAAGGGTCGATGTCGATAGGGAATGTTGGGTACCGTAGGGACGGGTTCGAAACCCGCCCTATAAGAAAAGATAACAGCATTTGTTCTTTCATAGCTTTCTTCGGTGAAATCGCGATCACTTATTTTTTCGGCACAGCCAGTTTTCGGGCCTTGTGGCAGTTCTCGCAGCCTTCTTTTACATCCTTGCCTTTCGCGGTGTGACACGGAAGGCAAACGCCGTGATAGGCGTCCTTGAGGGAGACCTCGGACGGCGATGTCTTCTCCTTCGGGTGGCATGACGAGCAACCGGAACCTCCTTCGAAACCCATGTGGTGGCATTTCCCGCATGCCGCTGCGGAATGTTTCGGATGGCTGAAAGAGACGCCGTCGAACCAGTAGGACAGCTTGTCTATTTTTATCGGGCTCGCGGGGGCTGAGGGTCCCCGAGCCTGCGCCAAGAGAATCAGACAAAAAGCCACTATGATCGCGGGCAAGGCCATCTTTCTCACTTCGCGCCCTCCCCGTCGGCGGCGGGAAGATCTATCGTGAATTTCGCCCCCTTGCCCGGCGCCGTCTCGAGGCCTATCTTACCGTTGTGCTTGGTGATTATGCCGCTCACGACCGAAAGCCCCAGCCCGAACGAGGAAAGGGTCTCCTTCGTGGAAAAGAACGGCTCGAAAACCTTCTGCGCGACTTCATGTTCCATCCCCGGCCCGTCGTCTTCGACCACCATTCTCACGAAACCGGGAACTCGTGAGAAGCTGATCGCCACATTCCCCCCGTCCTGCCCTTTCGCGGCCTCCGAGGCGTTCACAAGGAGGGCCACTACGGCCTGGAGAAGGCGGGACCTGTCGGCTTTCACAAACATCGGGCCTGCGCTTTTTTCTACTGTTACCCTGAGGACTGTTTCTCCCGCTCTCTGGCGGAGAAGCGCCGCCGCTTCTTCGGCGATCCCCGCAAGGCTGCATCTTTCGAGACTCTCTCTCTCCTCTTTCGAGAACGCGATAAGTTCTTCGAGAGCTTTCATGCATGATTTCGCGCCGGATATTATCGACTCCAGGTTCCGTCTCTTTTCTTCAAGCTCCCCGCCTCCCGTTTCCCCGCGGTTCATCTCCTCAGCCAGGCGTTTCGCGTTTTCAGCGACTTCCCTGACGGGCGCTTCCAATTCATCGGCGGCTACGGCGGCAAGCTTCCCGAGGGAAACCATTTTTTCCGCCTGGAGCATCCTCATCTGCGCTTTTTCGAGTTCCTCGGCCTTCCGGCTCGCCCTGAATTCGAGGGTGTTGGCGTAATCCATCAGCTCCGCCCTCGCCTTGTGAAGCTCCTGCGTCATCTTGTTGAAATTCTTTGCCAGCGTCCCGAGTTCGTCCCGGCTCATCTCCATGACGCGCGAAGAGTAGTTGCCGATCGAAACCTCTTTCACTCCCCTGATGATCTCCCTCACGGGCTCGTGGACAAGCTTGTGGGCCGCGAAAAAAACGAGGAGCGCTATCAGGATTATCCCGGTCAGCCCCACGATGATGAGCCTCAGGGACCTCTGCCTGCGCATATGATCGTAGGCATCGAGACTGAGCCTAACCCGGACGAATCCAAGCGCCTGCCCGCCGGCCTTGTGAAAGTGGCACGAAGAATTGAGGCATCCTGGACTGCTTGAAATGGGAGTCGTCATGTCCAGCACCCTGTACGCGGGGAGCTTTCCCGACGCTTCTATCCTCAATATTTCCCTGCCCGGCGCCGGGGACGATCCCGCTGACGCGCCCGTGTCCCCTTCAACGGACGAGAAAGCCGCCGCTCCATCCGGACCGGTTATCCGGATGTGTATCACGTCGCGCTGCGCGCCGAGCAACTTCACTTTTTCCCGGATGGACTTCCTGTCTCCATCCAGCATTCCCCGTTCGACCGCTTCCGCTGCCATCGCGGAGAGCTTTTCCCCTCCGGCCTCGAGAAGCCCGGTAAACTGCTTTTCCTGGACGCGGTAGCTGTACCATATCGCGACGGTGCCGAGCGTGAGAAGTCCCGCGGTTATGATAACGGTCAGTTTGATCGCGACGGATTCGTTTAGCCGGTCTCTCATGTTCCCATTCTAACCTTTTCAGGGGCTTTATGTGCAGGGGGGCTTGATATGCTCTCCCCGGCCCCGAAAACGGGCAGGTGTTTCACGGCCAGGTAAAAAAGGGCAGACCCCGCGCAAAGGATGATAAGCGATACGGCGACCTCGAAAACATGGGGGATGTAACGAGCCCCGGTTCCCAATTGAAAGGCGGTTAGCGTCACGTTCATCCTGTTAAGAACTATCCCGAGGACCACCGTCGCCTGCGCCCCCGCGACCCGACCCGGATCCCGCCTGAAAGCGGGGAAAAGGAGAAGCGCTGCGGGAAGAAGCCCCAGCAAGGCAGTTTCCGCCTGGAAGAAAAGAGACGCGGTGTCCATCCGGAAGGCTTTGTCGAGGTTCCCCCTCATCCCGAGATCGAGAGTCCTTGCAGCGAGATAGATGATCATGACGACGGCGGTCGCCCTGCCAAGACTCTCGGTTATGAGAGGCTCGAAGCTCTTTCCGAAAGCCCTCGAGGAATAGTGAGCGCCGCAGGATGTGACGGCGAGCCCCAGGGCGACGGAGGAAAGGAAGAAGAACAACGGAAGAGCGGGAGAATACCAGAGCGGATGCAGCTTTCCGGGGACGATCAGGTAAACGGAGCCCAGCGACGACTGGTGCAGGAACGAAAGCGTCACGCCCGCGATCACGAAGACAGGGGTCAGCCAACCCCAGAACCTGATGCCTCCCCGGAACCCCAGCTTTTCCCAAACAAGCGGAAGGAATTCGAGGAAAAGGACCGTCGTATAGAAGATGACGCACAGCCCGACCTCCCAGAGGACCGACCGTTCGTTCCAGTAAAAGAGGGGGCGCCAGAGGTTCCACGGCCTGCCGACATCGACAACCAGAGAGAGGATCACCATCATGTAGCCGATGAAGGCCGTAAGGACCGCGGGGCGGACTACGGGCCTGAACTTCTCGAGATGAAATATCACGACGGCCGCGGTTATAGTGAACCCTCCCGACGCCAGAGCGACGCCGGAGAAGACGTTGAACGCTTTCCATAATCCCCACGGCATGTCGTCTGTGAGGTTGGTCACCGCGCCAAGGCCGTGGACGAACCTCATGAAAAGAATGTAAGCCGGGAGCGCCGGAATCGCGGCGAGGACGAGCAGGAAAGGCTTTCTTCCTCTAGCCATTCTTCTCCTCCTCTTCTTCCTTCGCGATGTCGTTCTTTCTCTTGGTGAGGAAATAGAACCCCGCCAGCATCAATCCAACGACAGGCACCGCGACGGGGATCTTCCTCAGCATCCTCCCCGTCAGAGGAGGGAGAGCATCGAGGAGCACCCCTTCCCGCAGTCCTGATGCGGCTGTCGTCTTCCCGAGGATCATCATCACCGATGTCCCTCCGGCCTGATATTCCCCGTAAACCTCGTCGATGTACTTCTCCGGCTCCCTCTGGATCCTGCCTTTCGCTATCCGCAGGAGTTCCGCCCGCTCTCCGAAAACGGTTGCGCCGTTCGGACAAACGGAGGCGCAGGCGGGCTCTTCGCCCTTTGATACCCTGCCCTCGTAGCACAGGTCGCACTTCCGCACTCGCGGGAAGGGCGAGTTCCACTCGTACTTTGGAATGAGAAAAGGACACGCCATGACGCAGTACCTGCAGCCGAGGCAGATGGAGGCGTCATAAACGACAGCCCCTTCTTTCGTTATCCGGAGCGCCGACACGGGGCAGACGGAGGCGCAGGCGGGGTCTCCGCAGTGCATGCAGAGGTGGCGCTGGAAATAGCCGCCCTCCACCCTGCCGACGAAAGTGAAACTATCCGCGTCAAGCTTCACCGCCTTGTGAGGTGGCTGGCCGTGTTCTTTCTGGCAGGCGAGCTCGCACGCGCCGCATCCGAGGCACAGGGTCTGGTCGAACAGCAAACCGCAGCCCATGGTCATCGCCTTTCCGCCCGGAACCCGGGCTCATTAAATTGTATTTGAAGGGCGGCTTTCACGCAAACCCAAGTTCATATGAGCCCGCCTCTTGTGATATTCTTCTTGTTTTGGGAGCTTATCGATGATAAACGGAGTCAAGGGAACGCAGGACCTCTATTTTCCGGAAATAAAGGCCTGGCACAGGATCGAGGCCGCGGCGAGGGAGCTTTTCGCGCTTTACGGATACAGCGAGATAAGGACCCCCGTCATGGAACACACCGAGCTTTTCGTGAGAAGCGTCGGCGACGAGACCGACATCGTCAGCAAGGAGATGTACACCTTCCAGGACAAGAAGGGGCGATCGCTCACCCTAAGGCCGGAATACACGGCCGGCGTGATGAGGTCGGTCGTCGAGAACCGGCTCCACGATTCGGCGAGGCATTCCCGGCTCTACTACATCGGCCCCCAGTTCAGGTACGAAAGGCCGCAAAAGGGAAGGTACCGCCAGTTCCACCAGATCGGCATCGAAGCGCTGGGCGACGCCAGCCCCGGATGCGACTTCGAATGCATAACCATCGGCAGGGAGCTGATGCGCAGGCTCGGGATCGCCCAGGTGGAGGTAAGGATCAATTCCGTCGGATGCCCCAGGTGCCGCCCGGCGTACACTGAAAAGCTGAGGGAAGCTCTTGCCGGAAGGAGCGGCGAACTCTGCCAGGACTGCCGGAGACGGCTCGAAACGAACCCTCTGAGGGTCCTCGACTGCAAAGTGCCCTCCTGCCAGCCGGTCTTGACGGAAGCGCCGAAGATCTCCGAATGCCTTTGCGATGAATGTGCGGCTCATTTCGAGGAGGTGAAAAACCTCCTTTCGGAGTTCGAAGTGCCTTTCGTCCCCTGGCCGAGACTCGTCAGGGGCCTCGACTACTACAAGAAGACCGTCTTCGAGATGATAAGCCCTCTTCTCGGCGCGCAGGATGCCCTTCTCGGCGGAGGCAGGTACGACGGCCTCCTCGGCCAGCTCGGCGGGCCGGCCCTGCCATCTTTCGGATGGGCGCTCGGACTGGAAAGGCTTGCATTGATCACCCCCGCGGGAGAAGAGAAGAGAGAACCGGAGGTCTACATCGCGTGGATGGGCGGGGAACTTTACAAGCCGGCCTTGAGGATCGCCTCGAAGCTGAGGGAAAAAGGCGTCCCCGTGATAATCGACGGAGAAGAGAGATCGGTCAAGAACTCGATGAAAAGGGCCGACAGGCTGAACGTCAAGTTCGCGGTCATAGTCGGCGAGGACGAGATAAAGGCGGAAAGGCTGACGGTGAAGAACCTCGAAAGCGGAGAGCAGTTCGCCTTCGGCGTCGAAGAGGCGGCATCTTTCTTCATGTCGAACAGTTGAACGGAACGGAGCTTTGAAATGAACTGCACTGAAAGGACTCATTACTGCGGCGACCTCCGGGGGAGCGACGTCGGGAAAAAGGTTATCATGCTCGGCTGGGTCAGGAGACAGCGCGACCTGGGGAGCCTGATATTCGTGGACCTTCGCGACAGGAGCGGCATCACCCAGCTCGTCTTTTCGGACGACAGGGACCCGAAGGGCTTCCTGCAGGCGAAAACTCTAAGATCGGAATTCGTCATCGGCGTCGAGGGAACGGTCGCCTTCAGGGGCGAGAAGGACAAGAATCCGCACATGCCGACGGGAGAAATAGAAGTCGAGGTCTCGCGGATGGAGATATTCTCCGAAGCCGAGACACCGCCCTTCCCGATCGAGGACCAGGCGATCGTCAGCGAGGAGCTGAGGCTGCAGTACCGGTATCTCGACCTGAGGAGG
Organism: Acidobacteriota bacterium; assembly: GCA_029559035.1. Taxonomy (GTDB): domain Bacteria; phylum Acidobacteriota; class UBA4820; order UBA4820; family UBA4820; genus JAKQCT01. The sequence continues at coordinate 6,781 of JAKQCT010000011.1, read as the reverse complement.
CCGCTCCAGAGCCAGAGGATCCAGATGCGCCACAAGCTCACGCAGAAGGCGAGGCAGAAGCTGACCGAGGAAGGCTTCATCGAGATCGAAACTCCCTGCCTGACGAAATCGACACCCGAGGGCGCGAGGGATTTCCTCGTCCCCAGCAGACTCCGCCCGGGCAACTTCTACGCGCTTCCGCAGTCGCCCCAGCTTTTCAAACAGCTCTCGATGGTCGCCGGGTTCGACAAGTACTTCCAGGTCGTCAGGTGCTTCCGCGACGAGGACCTCAGGGCCGACCGTCAGCCCGAGTTCACGCAGATAGACATCGAGATGTCCTTCCCGACCGAGGCCGCGGTGATGGGGCTCGCCGAAAGGCTCGTCGCGAGCCTTTTCGAGGAACTCTCTTTAAAACCGCAGGAGGCCGTCCCGAAAATAACTTACAGCGACGCGATGGAGAGGTACGGCTGCGACAAGCCGGACGTGAGGTTCGGCCTGGAACTTGTCACCGTTACCGAACTCGCGAAAGGATCCGGCTTCGGCGTCTTCAAATCGGCTCTCGAGAGCGGAGGAGCCGTGAGAGGCTTCGCCCTTCCTCCCGGCACGGCAGTTTCACGGAAGGACCTTTCCAACCTTGAAGAGATAGCGAAACCTTACGGCGCTAAAGGGGTCCTCGCGATATCCAGGACCGACGGCAAGCCCGTGGGCTCCGCCGTCAAACACATAGGCGAAGAGACGGCGCTGAAGATACTCGACGCCCTCGGAGCGAAGGAAGGTTCTACGGCGCTGATCGTCGCCGCCCCGTACACCGTGGCGTGCGCCTCTCTCTCGGCCCTGAGGCTCCATTACGGCAGGGAGCTGGGGATGATCGACAGCTCAAAGCACGCGCTCATCTGGGTGCACCGTTTCCCCGCTTTCGAATGGTCTCCCGAGGAGACAAGGTATGTCGCCTGCCACCACCCGTTCACGATGGTCCGCGACGAGGACATCCCGCTACTCGACGGCGACGCGTCGAAGATCGAGGCGCTCGCCTACGACATGGTGATGGACGGCTGCGAGATCGGCGGAGGCTCGATCAGGATCCACCGGGAAGACATCCAGAAGAAGGTCTTCAAGGCTCTCGGGTTTTCGGAAGAACAGGCGCACGAGAGGTTCGGTTTCCTTCTCCAGGCTTTCAGGTACGGGACGCCGCCGCACGGCGGCATAGCCTTCGGGCTGGACAGGCTGGTCATGCTGCTTCTAGGGTGCGATTCGATAAGGGATGTCATACCTTTCCCGAAAACGACCTCGGGGCTCTGCCTGATGACTTCGTCCCCGTCCTCGGTGGACGAGCGCCAGCTCGACGAGCTGAAGATAAAGACAGTGAAGGAGTGACGGATGGCCAATGTCACGCTGGGAGTCTCCTCCAGCATTGCGGTTTACAAAGCTTGCGAGATCGTCAGGAGGTTCAGGGAGCGCGGCTGCGAAGTCAGGGTGATCATGACCGGTAACGCGGCCAGGCTCGTTTCGCCCGTCGTATTCGAAGCCCTCTCCGGCAATCCCGTCGCGGTGGAACTTTTCTCCGAGAGGAGCGCCCGCTCGATAGAACACATCGAGATCGCGAAGTGGGAGGAGCTTTTCGTGGTGGCTCCCGCCACGGCAAACGTCATTGGCAAGTTCACCTCGGGCGTGGCCGACGATTTCCTAACGACCCACTACCTCGCCAGCACGGCACCCTGCCTTATAGCCCCCGCGATGAACGGAAGGATGTGGCGCGCCGCCGCGGTCAGGGAGAACGTCGCCATACTCGAGAACCGCGGGGTCGCTTTCATCGGCCCGAAGAGGGGATCGCTGGCCTGCGGGGAAGAGGATGTGGGCGCGCTCGCCGACCCCGAAGCGATCGTCGAAAAGGCTCTCACTCTAATCAGGCCGATGGACCTGACGGGAAAGAGCGTCGTCGTGACTGCGGGGCCGACCCGCGAATACCTCGACCAGGTGAGGTTCATCTCGAACCCTTCGACCGGCAGGATGGGTTACCGCATAGCCGAAGCCGCGCAGAGGAGAGGAGCGGAAGTTACTCTCATCAGCGGCCCGACGGAGATCGAGCCCCCAGCCAGGGTAAGGCTCGTGATGGTCGAGACCACGGACGAGCTGTCCCGCGCCGTGAAGGCGCACGCCCCGAAATGCGACTATCTCTTCATGGCCGCGGCTCCCTCCGATTTCGCTCCGGAAAAGATATCCGCCGGGAAGAGGTCGAGGAAAGAGGGCGCCTTCAGCCTCAAACTCGTCCCGACGGCCGACATACTTAAAGATGTCGCCGCGAAGAAGAAAAAAGGCCAGGTGTTCTGCGGGTTCGCCGCCGAGATCGGGAACCACATGCAGAACGCGAAGCGCAAGCTCGGCGACAAGGGCGTCGATCTGATCGCCCTGAACGACGTGTCCGGAGAAGATTCCGGCTTCGCCTCCGAACAGAACGAGATCACCCTGATCTGGGCGGGAGGAAAGGCCGAGAAGCTCGGAAAAGCCTCCAAATCGGAGCTCGCGGCGAGGCTCCTGGACGCCGTTCTTAAAAAGCGCGGAAAATGAAGAACCCCATCGATAAGCAGCTCAAGGCAAGAGGAGATCTGCTGAAACAGTTCGGGGCCGGATACGGTTTCAGGAGAGAGTCCGCGGAGCCGGAAGAGAAAGAGCGCGACCCCGCGGAAACCCTCGAGAAGCTGAGGAAGCGCATCGGCAACTGCAAGAGATGCGAACTGTGCGAGACAAGGAAGAACATCGTCTTCGGCGTCGGAGACCCGGGAGCAAGGATACTTTTCGTAGGAGAGGGGCCCGGCGAAGAAGAGGACAACCAGGGCGAGCCTTTCGTGGGAAGGGCCGGACAGCTCCTCACGAAGATAATAACAGGCGGGATGGGGCTCAGGAGGGAGGACGTCTATATCGCCAACATAGTCAAATGCAGGCCTCCGGAGAACAGGAACCCGAAGCCGGCAGAGGCGATCGAATGCCTCCCGTTCCTGAAGGCGCAGATCGCGGCGGTGAACCCCGAAGTCATCATCTGCCTCGGGAAGATCGCGGTGCTTTACCTGCTTCAGAGAGCGGAGCCGATCGGCCAGCTTAGGGGCCGATGGACCTCCTACAACGACATCCCGGTAATGCCCACTTTCCACCCGAGTTATCTGCTGAGGAATCCCGCGGCGAAAGCCGAAGTCTGGGAAGACATACAGGAAGTCCTGAAAAAACTGGGGATCCCGATCCCTTCAAAAAAATAAGGCGGCGGTTTCCCGCCGCCTCAGACCCTATCGGAAACCGGTTACTGTTCCCTGGAGGGCGACTTCCTGGCCTCCGGAGGTTTGGAATCTTTGAAGGAGGAGCCAGCAAGCCTTTCTGTTTCCTTCATCTTCTTGATAAAGAACTTCTCGCTGAAATTTTTAGGTTTCACGGGGAGTGGCGTTATCAAAAAAGTGCTTTTTTTCGCCATTAAGCCTCCGATCTTCCAAGCTAAAATAATATAGGTTCGAAACGGCGCTTTGTCAAGAGGCATTATATCCTTTATTTTCAGGTAATTACGCCCAAGATGTAACCCTGTACTGAAGAAACGGAGTGATTGCCCCCTGAAACTGTTGCCCTGTTTTAATGATAGGGATCAAGACCACAAGGCAAGGATGCCGGAAGGCGCCAAATTGTGCCCCGAACTCATTAGAGCATTTAAGGCCGATATCTGGTAAAATCATTTTTTAACAGGAGTTCGAAACGATGGTTTACGGCGAAGCGCTGGGCATGATCGAGACCAAGGGACTGGTCGGGGCGATAGAAGCCGCCGACGCGATGGTCAAGACGGCCGGGGTCGAGCTCGTGGGCTACAGGAATGTCGACGGAACCCTCGTTTCGGTGGTGGTGAGGGGGGATGTCGGAGCCGTAAGCGCCGCGGTCGAGGCCGGCAGGGCCGCCGCGAGGCGGATCTCGGAACTGGTCGCCTGGCATGTCATACCGATGCCGTATCCCGATATCGAAAAGATTCTGCCCAGGAAACCTGGTGCCGGGGGTAAAAAATGAGCGGTCACATCGACAGGATCCTTGAAGAAGTCCACAGGGCGCAGGCACTTTTCGCCGAATTCTCAGAAGAAAAGGTCGACAGGATAATAGACGCGATACACAACGCCTCCATGCCGAACCTCGAGAAATGGGCGCGGATGGCCCACGAGGAGACCGGCTACGGCAAGACCGAGGACAAGACCGTCAAGAACCGTTTCGCCGCCGAGGACGTCTACAAGTACATAAGGACCATGAGGACGACCGGCTTCATCTCGTCGAACCCCGCCTCGGGCATCTACGAAGTTGCGGTGCCGATGGGGATAGTCGCCGCGGTCATCCCCTCGACCAACCCCACATCCACGGCCATCTACAAGATCATGATCTCGCTCAAGGCGAGGAACGGGATCGTCCTCTCCCCCCATCCATTCGCGAAGCTCTGCATCAAGGCGGTGGCGGACTCCCTTCACGACGCAGCCGTGGACGCTGGCGCCCCAAGAGGGATCATCGGGATAATTCCGGACCCCAAGATAGAGGACACTCAGGCACTGATGAAGCACAGGCTCACTAACGTCATCCTCGCCACTGGAGGCCTCGGCCTCGTGAGGGCTGCTTACTCCAGCGGCAAGCCTGCTTACGGGGTCGGCCCGGGCAACGTCCCGGCCTTCATCGAGAGGACCGCGGACATCAGGAAAGCGGTCAAGGATGTTGTCCTCGGGAAGAGCTTCGACTGGGGGACCATCTGTGCCAGCGAGCAGACCGTGATAGTCGACCTCCCCGTGGCGGAAAAAGCCAGAGAGCTGTTCAAGGCCGAGGGGTGTCATTTCGTCAGCGCGGCCGAAAAGGCTTTGCTCGAAGAGCTTGTTGTGGACAAGAACGGCAACCTCAACCCGAAGATCGTCGCGAAATCACCGTTCGTCATCGCCTCTATGGCGGGCTTTGAAGTCCCGCGGGCGACGAAAGCGCTGATAGTCCCGGAGAACGGCGTGGGAAAGGACCACCCTCTCACCCTCGAAAAGCTCTCCCCCATCCTCACCTACTTCGAAGAGGACGGCTGGGAAGCTGGATGCAGAAGATGCATCGACATCCTCAAATACGGCGGCCTCGGCCACACGATGTCCCTTCACACCCAGGACATGAACGTCGTAAGAGAATTCGCCCTGAAGAAACCCGCATTCAGGATACTGGTCAACACCCCCTCGACCCTCGGAGCGATAGGCTACACGACCAACCTTCCACCCGCGCTGACGCTCGGCTGCGGAGCCCTCGGCAACAACATAACGAGCGACAACATCACCCCGCTCCACCTGATCGACAGGAAAAGGGTGGCGATAGAAACGCGCTCGCTAAGCTCGAAAGAGCCGATCAGCATGAAGCCGCTTGTCACCGAACCTTTGACGCCCCCCGCCGCGCCGGGAAGAGGGCGCTCCGGCGCCGAGAAGGTCTCCGCTCCGTTCAAGGAAGAATTCAACGGCCCCTACGATTTCGTCTCCGAAGCCGACGTCAGGAAAGCCTACGAGGAAAAGCGCCGCATCAAGATCCACGCCAAGACGATCATAACCCCGTCGGCGAAGGAGCTGGGCGAGAACCTGAATATCTTTGAAAAGATGGGGTAGTCAGCGCTGATGGCTAACGCCAGAGCTGAAGCGCTGAAGGCTGAAGGCTGAAGGTCCATAGGGAAAGAGATTCCATAATTAATAAAGGTGGCTGGGCCTATTTTTAACCAAATTTTTTCATTATTTCCACAACATTCTTCTTCCATGGATTATTCTCGCTATCATACTCTCTTAGGATAGAATTTCCCTCCTCTTGCATACCAAGAATTTTCTTCACAACCGCATAATTAATATTTTCGGATGGAAGAAAAGAATTTCTTCGTCTTTTCTGTGATAACCACAGATGAATGTCATTTAGAGTAGCGAATCTTTCCAGAAAAGGTATGGCATGGTTTACTAGATACTGTTTGATTGTTTCCCCTAACTCATTAAGGTTTGTTTCATTTGTAATTAAAAACCACAATTCTCCTTCACCATCAAGGTTTTCGATCCTTTTTCTTATAATGCAATCAGATTCCAAAATGAACGATTTGCTATCACGCGAACAAATACTATCTACTACTGGACTGAACACGCCTAAATTTATCGTAAAGTTGACTTCATTCTTATTATTCCAGCGACTGGATTGAATATTGATAACATGAATAAATTGATTTTTTTTCATGTTCCAAGTTAAGTTTCTCTTCCGATAGCCATACTCTTTCAATGTAGGTGCTAAATGTTCTTTCACAATTTTGGACATTTTCGCAAAAGGCTCTTGCTGAATTCCTGAAACACCACACTCATTTCTCATCCGCCTTTTTCCTCCTTTTTTATTATAGCCTTTGTTCGCGGGAAGAATGAAATCCAGGAACAGCGGGCGAAGCCGCTGACGTTTCGACACCGATGGACCATAATAAAGGTGGCTGACCCTATTCTTGCGCAAACGATGACAAGCTTTTTCTCTCTTGAATTTTCACTGATTTTATTAAATTAAAAAAAGGGGTCAGGCCATGCATTATGCATTGAGTTGAAAAGTGGGAGAAAATGGGGTCAGGCCATGCATTATGCATTGAGTTGAAAAGTGGTATAATGCAATCATGGCTAGACCGCTGAGGTTGGAATATCCCGGGGCTTTGTATCACATCACCTCCAGAGGGAACGAGAGGAAGAAGATCTTCCTTTGCGATGAAGACAGGGAGCTTTTCCTCCATCTGCTGTCGGAGGTGGTCGAAAAGCGCCGGTGGACCTGTCACGCT
>JAKQCT010000078.1 GCA_029559035.1 Acidobacteriota bacterium | reverse complement strand
AATATACGCCTGCGCCATCCTGAACCGAAGCTCGTCCCGATATACAAAGTCAGGATGATGCTTGAGAATAAGATCTCCTTTTTCGATGATTCCTCTTTGAATGTCCTCTGCGGTCAGCCAGATGTTTTCCCCCTTCTCGTTTTTTAAAATGTTCCGGTTATCGTCGGTTTTAAACGCCCCGTTCAAGAATTTCGGCTTATGTACTTTTTCAAGAAAATCCTCCGGTGTCATTGCGACACGGGGAGAACCGGGGTTGCCGAACATGGCATAGGCCGCATAAGTCGATGTGGGAAATTTTTGGAGGAGAATATGGTTCACCGGGATTCTAAAAGAAGACAGAAGCTCTCCCCATGTCAATGGTTTAACCTGCGCCGTATATCCATTTATTTCTTTTGGATCTGCTTTGCTCAGCCAATCCTTCACAGCCTTGATATAAGCAAGGTCCTCTCCTTCAGGTTTTTGGAATTCGACCTCAATTTCACCAACTGCCTGTGCATATCGGATATCCCTTACAATAGGGCCTTCAATAACCCTAATTGTCAGCATATATTTTACTTTTTTTACTTCTGTTAAGTCCTTCTCCAGAGGACAATATCCTTCACCAAATGATCCTGAGGATATTTTCCAGCTTTCTCCTTTTCCGAACAAAACCTTATGGCCAATTGGCGTATCAGGTCTCGCCATTACAATTGACTGACTGCTGGGGGGAATGCAGCTAAAATCCTCTCCTTTTTCGTTTGTTAAAGAAGGCAACCCAATAGAAATGCCATCCTTTAGGGATCTACCTGCTATCCAAATGTCCTTGCCACTGACATTTGTTATTACTATTTCTGCGTTGTTGGGAACACCTGGAGGGCATTTGATGGATTGAGGAGATACCTTCACGGAAAATTCCTGGCTATGAATACTGAGCCCACAAAGGACGAACAAAACAAAAATAACGCTTTCAAGCTTTGCGTTCATCTTTCACTCCTTATCAATAAGGGATAGGATCTTCTAAAGTTCTGATACTTGAATCCCCTAAAAGCAAATCCATCTTACAAAAGCGATTAATTTCATTTGGCGCTGAATAAATTCCCCCTTTGGGATCCATCAAGCAAGGATTTGGATTTGGGCATCCTTCCGTCTCATAAGCCCACCACGGTCTTACGTCATGCATCCCAGCGTCTTCGGAGTATTCTGGGGAACACACCAAGTGTATCCCCCAATTAGTACGCAATTGATGTCCATACTCATGCTTTGTGCATGTTTGTGTGTGCAGATTAATTTGATCGAAAGTATAAGAAAGACAAGTACCATATTGTCCTAGAGTTTCCCTGAAAATATAAGATAACTTGTTGTTTGACTCTGTAGTACCTACAGCCGCCTTAATATCTGCACAGTCCACATCTCCCCCTCGACATCCAAGGAGGTAAAGATAGTTGCCAGTATCTAAAGAAGAGTTTTGATGCTTGCACCAAATAAGCCTAAAATACATCCTAGCATTCATATCAGCTGTCGATGAGCCATAAAATTGCACTTGTTTCCCAACATACGGCACCGCTCCCATTCCGTCCCTCGGGGCGTAGAATTCAACGTAAGTGTCATTGTAGGTCTTTTCGATATCCCGCATGTCGGCTTCGTAATAGCAGGAGTTTGTAGCGTTGATCTGGTTCGAGGCGGAATCGCATCCTGAAAGCACTCCAACCCCTGCCGAATTTCCATACGTAAAATCCAAAGCTCCCGTTTCCGGGTGAATACTGGCTATGTAATCCTTCGCTAGATTTGAGCTTAAAGTTACGGTAACCTTTCCATCAGAAGGAGAAGAAACATCTGTCACCGTCCTGATCTCTCCTCCCGATTCCGCCGTGTTTTGAGAATCAAAGATAACTATCGAGTCATTGTCCGCGATATTTGTCCAGTCGAAAAGCTCTATCTCGTTGCAGGGCGAACAGCTAGAATGATCGAAGTCAGCGGCAAGCATCCCCCCCTTTCTGAACATCTTGTCCCTCTCGACGAAGACTCTTTTCCAGGATGTATATACAGCCGACAAGTTCGCAACGCGGGTCTGGGGCAAAGCCCCTCCCGAGAAGTTGGTCTTCTGCACTTCGACCTGGAAATTGTCACCAGAATACCGAGCGGGAACTTTCAGGTAGAAGATCACATACCCGCTGCTGTTGCAGGTCAGCGTCTTTGTTACATTTGCCACATCGCTGCAATTGCCGTACTGGCATATCCCATAATCAGTCGAGCCGATGTTGTCGTTCGCCTCATAAGGAAGATACGGGCCGCACCCGGTTTGCAGGCACCCGTTGTCCGGAGCGTACGGGCTCAGGTCAGGCGGATCGATGACCCTCAGCTTAAGGGGACGGTTTGGCCAGCCCCAGGCAAGCAGTTCGATTATCCTGTCCGCAGACTGGTACGATGATGGGTATCCTGTGCTCTGCCCCGAATTGTTCAGTATCACTCTCTGCGGAAAATGTCTCGACACGTAGAAACACCAATCAGGCTCGACGGAGAGGTAGCCGTCATTCGTGCCGAATATGGCTGATCCGTGGTAGCTCGCCTGACCGGTCGAGCCGACTTCGTTCAGGTTGAAAGCCTCGCACATCCCAAGATTGTTGCTCCAGTTGTAATAAACATAGGAGGAAGTAGAGTAATCCCTGTCGATCTCAAGGGCATAGACGCTGCTTCCGGGGTTGGAGTCCGTAGCGCTCCCCGTCTGGCTATAGATCTGGTAGATCCATCCGTTTGTTGACGAAACATACACCTGATGCCCCACGCTTACATCCATGCCGCAGGGATCGGTGAAAGCGATCGTCCTGTTGCCCCTGTTGTCCTTTATCGTCGTACCGGACCCGGCGCCCGCTGGTATCTTCACCACCTTACTGTTGTTTCCGTCCGCTATGTAACAAGCTGAACCGTCGGGATCGACAGCAATCCCACGGGGCAATATAGACCGAGTAAAACCCGCATCCTTCGTGCCGGCATAGCTGGTACTTATCCCTGTGGAGACATCAATCTGCCACACTGTAGTTACGCCGCTGTATCCCTCCACATAAAGAATCTTGCCGCCGGTCGTCACTCTTGAAATATACGGGCTTACGATACCGGTATAAGCGACGCCGAGCTGGGGATCGTGAAGGAACACATCAACTTCCTGTACGGAGCTGCTGTCCGCCACCCATATCTTCCCTGTTTGCGGAGCAAAGGATACCCCGTTGATGTCCGCAAACGCGGTAATCCCACGCGGATACAGGTTGATAAAGGGATAACTTCCGTCCGGGTCGGAGCTTCTCCCGTTCGCCTCGACGACAGGATAAAAGCCTCTCGCGTCATCCGGAATAAGGAATTTGGCGGCAGTCGCATAAGATGAACCGGCGGTCACTTCAAATGCCCTTGCCGGAACATCGAACATGAAAGCAGCATTCCCTTTCGGTATCAGATCGAGGTAATTGCCTGTCAATGTTATCGGGGAGTTGTCCGATTCGTCACTCCACTAAAAGGATTCCCCGTCTGCGGAGGGCACATCCGGCGACGGTTCCGGTTCATAACCCATCCCCTGGACGGGGAGGCTTACGACAGAGGCTCCGGCGGTTTCAAAGCATTCGAGAGTCTTTGCCGAATTGGCTGCAAGTTCATACGATGTCGCGCTGCTGTCCTTTTCAAGGGTGATCACTCCGTTCTGAAACGACGGCTCGTAGCATTTGAAAACGTTGAACAGCGGATCGTCTCCGTTCCAACTCAAATAAAGGGTCGTGCCGTCTTCGCTTTTTGCCACATACAGCGTCGTGGGATCGAACATTTCAGGTTGCGGTAAAGAAAAACACGGCGCAGATGAACCAGATGCGGATTGACTCGTCCCGCTTTGATAATATTGAAGAGAAAGAATTTCGGGCGTGTTTGCCTTTTGGTTTCCCCTTATTACTTTACCTCCCGTATTCATCCCGGAAGACTGACTCACCGCCTCGCCGCCGGTTTGACAGTGAATTGATGCAGGAAAAAGGATAACGGAAAGAAGAAATGCAATTAGTATGCTTGATTTCTTCATATTGTTCACCCCCTTATTTGATTAGACTTAATTGTGACCATATTTAATCCTCTTGTCAAGCAAAAAAAGAACCCCCGCCCTTGGGCTTTCGCTTCGGGGCGGGGGTATCTTCAGCCTTCAGCTCTGTCGCAAGCCAATCAGCCCGAAGGGCGTAAAATGTCGTGCCCAGAGACGACTTCACGTCGCGGCAGGGCACATTCTCTGCCGGGGAGGAGTTCAGCGTCGCGAGTCCGCGAGCAGAGCGCCTAAGAGGAGAGAGGATCGCCCTCCTCTTCGGGAAGCGAAGCGTCTCACGCCTTCGGCGTCTTCTTGGCCGCTCTTGTCGCGGCGGCCTTGCTGGGGGCTTGTCTCTGTGCGGCGGTCTTGCCGCCGCGCTTGAGGATTCCGAGCTTTTCAAGGAGCTGGGGCTGTTCTCTCAGCGCCACTTTTGCCACTTTGATAAAACCACCCGTCCAGTAGTCGAGCGCTTCCATCGCCCTGTTCTGCTCGAATGTGGCCTGCTGGGCGGCGCCCTTCGCCGATTCCTGCGCCTGGTTGGCCGCAGAAAGCTCCACTATCTTGCCGCGCTCCTTCGACAGCTTCTCGGCGCTGTAGCCGTAACTTTTCAAGACTTCGGCGATCTCCGCCGTGTGACTGGCGTTGTCGAAAAGCGCCGTCGCCATGGTGAGGAACAAAGGCAGCGCCTTCGGCATGGCCGCGTTGAGGCCGAGGACCGCCAGCTTCGCCTTGTCCCTCGCGAAAGCCGCCCTCGCCACCTGTGCGAGGTTCTGGTAAGCCGTCCTCGCCGTCTTCTCGGCGGAGAGGAACCGCGCCGTGGAGTCCTTCTGGTCCCCGTGCGCCGCAACCTGCTTCTTGACGGAGAGGTCCGCCGTTTCCAGGAGCGTCTTCCCCTCGGAAAGTTTGGCCGTCTGGTAGCCGTACTCCCCGAGCAGAGCCCCGATCTGCGCGTCGGAAAGCGCGTTGGAGATCGCGACATTTGCTGATGTCATCCTTTCAGTGATACCGGTCATGGGTCTTGTCTTGGTCATCGTTTCCTCCTTTCAAAAGGAAAAACGGGCTTACCCGTGAATTTTTCATCCCTCCCTGCCTTATCGAATGAACATCCGGAAGCCGCTTGAAGCCTCCCGATGTTTGCTTAAGCCCTTCCTGAGGTTGCTTGAATCTGCCGGATGACTGCTTGAAGTCTCCCGAAGCCTGCTTTAACCCTCCCGTTAATTGCTTGAAACATTTATGACATTGCTTGACCCTTCCCGAAGACTGCTTTAAAGCAAGCAGAGGCCTGGAGCCCCAAAGCAGAGACGGGGAAGCATAAAGCAGAGACAAATACGCCCCAAACAAAGGCGGGCACGGCCAAAGCAAAGAAAAAGAAGGCGAAAGCAACCGCTGAGACGCCTCCGTCGGGCGGAAAAATATTGCAAGCGAAGATACGGATCATCAAAGCAATCCTCTGAAGCGGAATAATTGCCTCTATAACCCAAAAGTTGACGGTTCTAAGTCGGAAGAAAGGATTCTAGCAGAGACAGAAAAAGAAGGGAAGGGGGGCAAATTCGTTCTTATTTTTTATAAGTCAAGCAGGTTATGCTTTTTCATTGACAGGTTCGCAGAGCACTAATATAATGAAAATGTAGGGAATTAATTTATTGGCTAAGACAGTGAGAGGGAGGTCCTTATGGCCGCAAGCATCACAAAGCTGATCGTTGGGCGGGTTTTTATTGTTTTGGCAGCAACGCTCCTTTCCTTTCAGATCTTTTCCTGCGACCTCATGGTTGTTCTTAAAGAAACCACACTTTATAAAGATGCCGTGGACAAACCTTCTGGAAAAGAGATTGTGAAGACTATGCTTCAACCAGGAACAGTACTTTTGCCAAGCAAGGCTCATAGTACTGGACATGTCGCTGTTATTTTTGATAATTGCCTTTTTGTTCAACATTGGGCTGCTTGCGAGTTCCAAGATTCAGTGACTAAAAATGGACGCACGGAAGTCATTTGCCTTGTCGAAGACAACAAATGGAAACTTGGATGGGTTGAACTAAATGACAATGTGTTAAAAGGAACATATCAGGATCGTGCGCAGTGGAAATCATGTGCAGGAGGACCTCCAAAACAAGTCATGGACCCGTCATGCTATTTGACTGCTGCTAAAACTCTATTCGATTCAGGCACATTAGCTCTTCAGAAAAAGCAGGAATTGGCAGAGCTGGAAAGGACAACAAAAAGCAACATTGATGCGCAAGAATTATCAAGCCCGTCAGAAAAAATACTCGCAGATGCTACAGCAACAATCACCGTAATAAAGATCGGTGATACCATTGGTTTTCCGATCATCGAATTGCCTAATAAAACGAAATCAGATGGAGTTAATGCCTATATAGTCAATTCGGTATTGGGAGGTGAATATACTTTAAGCAATCTAAAAGCCAAACTTGAACAGGAAAATAAGAACCCACAAGGTATTTCAGATATATTTTACACAGTAACCCTCAATACTCCGACCGTGCTGTCCATCAATATCGAAATTTGTTGGAAGGGTGCAAATAGTAGCACTTGCCCAGACGATAAGTTTAATTTTGACCTTACAACTGGATACAATATTACTCTCGACCAAATATTTATGCCATCAAAAATGTACGAAATACAAAAGTTAGTATGCAATGATTACAGGAAGCGACTTGTTCAGGCAAAAAATGAAGTGACAAGTAATAAGTATGCCGAGTGTAAAGAGCTCAAAGACGATTGGTACAAAAAAGATGAATTAGCAGGTGGAAGCTATGAAGTTCAATGGCAAAAGCAAATGAATTTGGGTTGTGGAGAAGTACAGATTTCAAAAGCTTTTTCAATATCCAAGGATGGGATTAACTTTTACTATTATGCTGCTGGAATTGGATTTCCTGAGTATTTGAAGCCTTTTGAACCAGGCAGTGAATATTTTTATCCGTGGGCAGTATTAAAGCCCTTTTTAATGCCAACGAACCCTATTTCAACTTTAATAAAGTAACTTGCAATGTTGGAGACAGGCAGAATCTAATTCAGGAGATATAACCCCCATTTCCTGTGCACCCTAAAACCCCTTGAGCACTTCTTGTTTCGCTTTCTTACCTTCTTTCTTGGCCTTTTTGAAGTTATGGCTTCCTGATGAGATATCGTAGTATTCGGGGCGCTCCTGGGAATTGAGAAGTTTTTCTATGGAGAGGATTTGGATTTTTGGCACTTGTCCTTTTGGCGATTCGTAGAAACCTGCGGTTACGGCTTCTTTTACCATCGGTTCAGTCGGCTCGTTGAGGGTGACGAATATTCCGATTGCCGCTTTCTCCCGTTCTATTGTTCCTTTTAAGTCTCTTATTTGGCTGACGTTGACATGTTCGCCGCCTTTGACGGAGACGATGATCTTCTTCGCCCCCTGTTCGTCGTCCTGGAAAAAGATAATGCCGTCCGTGCCGCCGTCAGCGCCCTTCTTCTTGCCTTGATAGGGCTGTGCGCCGACAAGCGAACAGGCCCACCACTGGAACTGGTACTTGTCGCGCTCGGCGAGGTTCTGCGCCCCCTCCAAGTCTTTCGGCGTTCCGTGAACCGGGAACTCAAGGCCCGGAAAAGCGTCTTTCATTCTCTTTTCAATGAGGCTTATCGAAAGATGGGTGATGTCTATGCCGATCCAATCGCGCCCCAGCTTCTGCGCCGCGTGCACCGCCGTCCCGCACCCGCAGAACGGGTCAAGGACGATGTCCCCCTTGTTCGAACTGGCTTCAATGATCCGCTCAAGCAGAGCTAGAGGTTTTTGAGTCGGGTAGCCGAGACGTTCGGCATCACTTGCCTGCAAAGCAGAGATATCATCCCAAAGAGTTTGAATGGAAACCCCTTTACCTTCATCCAAGTATTGCTTACGTCTTGGCACAGCTCCAGGATTCGTTTGTATAACTAATCCTTTGTCTATAAGCTCTTCCATTTTTTTCTTCGAATATCGCCAATATCTTGAAACACCCATAACTTCGTAATAAGGATTTCCTTTAGCGGCGCCCCCTGGACCTGTCATGCTAATTAATTGGTATTTTCGGCCGGTTCCAGGTTCTATAAATTTGTAAAAAGCGTCAATATACTCTTTGGAGTATGCTTTGAATTGCGGGTTGAACGTGTTGTTTTCAGATTTGCGATAGAAAAATATTGTATCGGTGTTTTTATCAAATAATTTTGTTCCTTGTCCAAAATTACCTTTTACAGTGTCAGCTCTTTTCCATATGATTTCGTTCGCATAGTTTTCTGCCCCGAATATCGCATCCATAACAATTTTCAAATAATGGCTCGCGGTCGGGTCGCAGTGGAGGTAGAGGCTTCCGGTGGGCTTGAGGACGCGGTGAAGCTCAAGGAGGCGGTTGGCCATCATGACGAGGTAGGCCATCATGTCGCTTTCCTTGAGGAACCTTCTGAGGGACTGGATCATTTCGGCAACGTCGGTGTTTTGCTGTCTAAGAAGTTCGCTGAACTCCCTTTCCGCCTGCTCTCCCCAGTGCCAGGAATCCTCGAAGGCGGTTATCTGCGCGTCGGATTCGTGGCCTTTCGGCGTCTTTAAAAATACGTTGTAATCCCTCTTGCTGTTGAACGGCGGGTCGAGATAGATAAGGTCAATGGTCTCGTCCTTTATCTCTTCCCTGAGAACATGCAGATTGTCACCAAAGTATAGCGCGCCCATTTTTCACCTCAAGAATATTATACTCCCTCCCCCCTGTCATTTGGAGCGACAGGGGCAAAGCCGGGAATAAAGCAAGGGATAAGGTAGATTGCCGCGTTTGGCTCTCCCTCGAAGGCGGACTCGCAAAGACCGCCCACTTAAGCTCTCTCCTTGCAAAGCTGGAGTACAATGACGAACCCTCCATGCTGGTGATACAATTTTCACTCGGGAGGTTTAATGATGGAGACGACGCCGATCGGAAATGAAGACCTCAAGCGTCTGAAGGCTTTGCGGGAACTCGGCAGGGACCGGGAAAAGGGTTTCAGGAAGACCAGGAGGAACAGGTGGATCTTCTTTTCCGCGGGGTTTTTTCTCCTGCTGCTGACGACCATGTTCTTTGAAGGCATCCATGACCTTTTGAAGATATTCCTTCTGCCTATCGCCGGGGCTTTCATCGGCCTTTCGGCGGTGCAGCGGATGGCGCTCAGGAACCTGCCGGTGGTCCTATCGGTCGTGGACTGGGAAAAGGTGGACAAGATGATCGGAGAGAGCCCTGCTGAAACCGATCGATAGAAATCTCGCGCTGAACCTTGTCTGCTTTATCGTCTCGGCGTTCCTCGCCGTGCGGCAGGAGTGGAGCGTCAGGGAATTCTGCTGGAGCGTCTGGATCGCCGGCCTCGTCTTTTCCCTGCTGTGCGTCGCCTGGGGTTACATCCACCTGGTAATCCGCGTGGAGAGGGAGGGGAGGAAGCTGGCGAACATGGCGGGATTCGCTTTTCTGTCGAGCCCCCTGAACGCCTCGCTGATCGTTTTCGCGGCGGGGTCGGCCGCCGCCGCGGCAGCGGCTTTCATCTATCTCAAGGTCTTCTCTTTCTACGGGTTGTTCCTCTCCGTCTTCGCCGAAATGAAGCCTTTCGAGCTTTTCGGAAGGAACGGGTTCATCAATTCAGATTTTTTCACACCCGCCGCATATCTCGTTAGGAAGTTCTGGCCGGTGATCCTCCTCGCGTGCGTCTCCGGCGCGGGAGCGCTCCTTGGACCCGATCCGTGGGTCAAGATCGTAATGCCTGTGAAGGCGAAGGAGATCCTCAGGATCCACCTGATGACTCTCGCCCTGCCGTTCCTCAGCCTTCTTTTCTGGATGATCCTCGGGGAAAGGTACGACACTCCCGCAGTGGTATCTCTGCTGGCCATTTTTTTCCTCGTCTCCCTGCCGTCCCGCCGCCCGGCGCGGACCGACGGCGAGGCCCAGAAGGCAGCCCGTCCCGAAATATAGTAAAATAGGTGTCATGGAGAACGGCCTGGAGATACATCTCGGCTACAAATCGATTTTTCTCGGTCTGTGCGTTCTCTTGAACGGATTCTTCTCGATGGCGGAGATGGCGCTGATCAAGGCGAAGAAGGGGCGGCTCCAGAAGCTGGCGGAGGACGGGAACAAAGGCGCTGCGAGGGCGGTGCGTCTCATCGACAGCCCTGGAAAACTTCTGGCCACGGTGCAGGTCGGGGTGACCGTCTTCAGCACCCTCGCCGGAGCGATAGGAGCCGCCGAGTTCGCGAAGCCCCTTGCCGGCTTGCTGGCGAGTTGGGGACTGAACAATCAATACGCGCTCCCCGTCTCATTCACCTCGCTCGTGCTGTTCATCTCCTACCTGTCGCTGGTTTTCGGCGAGCTGATCCCCAAGAGGGCGGCTCTCATCAACCCGGAAAAGATAGCGGTCTTCGTCTCCCTCTGGATGGAACTGATGTCCAAGGTCTCGACGCCTCTCGTGTGGCTCCTCAACCGCTCGACCGATTTCTTCCTCCGCTTCCTGCCGTTCGGGAAATCGAAGCGTCCCGACATAACCGAGGACGAGATACACCACGCGCTTGAAACCGGGATGGAGGCGGGGCTCATCGAAAAGTTCGAGCACAGGCTGGTGAGCCAGGTGTTCCGCATGGGCGACCAGCCCGTGACGTCGCTCATGACCCCGAGGCTCAAGATCGAAGGAATCTCCGTAGCCACCCCGGCCGCCAATCTCAGGAAGTTCTTCACGATAGCGAGGCACGTCTCCTACCCTGTCTTCGATGGGTCTTTGGACAACATCGTCGGGATCATCCACACGCAGGAGGCGCTCAAGTTCTTTCTCCGCGAGGGCGACGTGAGCATCCGTCACTGGCTGAAGGAGCCCCTCTTCATACCCGAGGGAGAGACGGCCCTCAACGCCCTCCGGCTTTTCCAGCGGAAGAAGATGCACATGGGCATCGTCGTCGACGAGTACGGCGGAGTGAAGGGGATCATCACGCTGAGGGATTTCGTCAGGGCGATACTGGGCGAAGTGAAGGTGACCTCCACCCATGAGACGCCCTTCAGGAGAAGGAGCGACGGGAGCTGGGTGGTGAGCGGCACCGTCCCGATTGAGACGATCGGCGAGAAGATCGGCCTAGACATCCCCGACGATAAGAAGAGCTATTTCAAGACGCTGGCGGGCTTCGTCCTGCACATTCTCGGCAAGATACCGAAGGAAGGCGATTCTTTTTTATACAAGGACGCCAGATTCGAAGTCATCGACATGGACGGAAGGAGGATCGACAAGATCCTCATCGTCCCGCACAGGAAGAAGGCCAAGGCCGCTCCGAAGGAGTGAACACGGCGCGGCTTCCGACACCGAAGGATCGGTCAAGTTTTTCAGATAGATGACAGGAGGCTGAGATGATGGATTTTCTGGCTTTCAGGAAGATGATCACCCCTATCGTTATCCAGATACTTTTCTGGCTGGGCGTTCTCGGATGCATTATCGGCGGGATCGTTTCGATCCTTGGCGGCGGCTTTACTCTCATAAAGGGCGGAGGTTTCGCCTCCGCGGTTCCTGTCATCGTGGGTCTCGTCTGGATCTTCATAGGCCCGATAATGGTCAGGATCTACTGCGAAGTTCTCATAATCCTCTTCAGGATAAACGACAACCTGAATGTGATAAAACACAACACCGAGCACAAGCCGGCGTAACCGATATTCTTTGTTTTCATGAGGTTGGAAGGGGCCGTTTCGGGCCCGGGGCGCCGTTTTCAACCTTGAAATTTTTTCCCCGATAGTTTAAGATATCCTTCCTGTTCGCGCGGAGGGAGGTCAAGGAAGCATGCCGCTTCCACCGCTCCCCGGTTGAATCCCGACATGAGGGCGCGCCTGTCTCCGCCAAGCGATCTTTTTCCTAGTTGAAGGGGGTATCAAAAATGAACGTGTTCGTCCTTAACTGCGGCAGCTCCTCCGTGAAGTTCCAGATCATCAACACAGACCTCGACCTCTTCGAGACCGACGCCGACCACATGGTCGCGAAGGGCCTCATCGAGAAGGTGGGCAGCAAGGAGGCCATCTTCACTTTCGAATCGGTGGGCCAGCCGCCGGTCAAGGGCGTCGAGCCGATAGCCGACCACCGGGAGGCGATCCTGAAGATCAAGAAATGGATGGAGACCAAAGGGACGAAGATCGAGGGGATCAACAGCTTCGACGACATCCACGCCATCGGACACAGGGTGGTCCACGGAGCGGAGAAGTTCGCGAAGTCGGTCCTCATCGGCGACGAGGTGATCAAGCAGCTCGAGGAGTGCTCCGACCTGGCGCCCCTTCACAACCCGGCGAACCTCAAGGGCATCCACGCCATCACCGAGATCTTCGGCGACAAGATCCCGCAGGTGGGCGTCTTCGACACGGCTTTCCATTCGACCATGCCCGAGGAAGCCTACATGTACGCCATCCCCTATGACTTCTACCAGAAATACAGGATCAGGGCGTACGGTTTCCACGGCACTTCGCACCGCTACGTGGCTTACCGCTACCGCAAGATCAACAAGCTTCCCAAGGAGAAGGTAAACGTCGTCATCCTCCACCTCGGCAACGGCTGTTCGATAACGTCCGTGAAGAACGGCGAGTCGGTCTTCAACAGCATGGGGATGACGCCTATCGAAGGGCTGATCATGGGGACGCGCTGCGGCGACATCGACACGGGCATCGTCGAATACCTTCTCAAAAAGGAGATCGGGACTTTCCCCGAGATAATGAGCATCCTCCAGAAGAAGAGCGGAATGCTTGGAGTTTCGGGCGTAAGCAACGACATGCGCGACATCGAGAAGGCGGCCGACGAGGGTAACCACCGCGCCCTGCTGGCCCTCAAGATGTTCGCCTACCGCGCCAAGAGGTACATCGGCTCGTCCCTCGCCGAGATGAACGGAGCCGACGCGATAATCTTCACGGCCGGCATCGGCGAGAACGACACCATAATAAGGAAGATGATCTGCGAGAACATGGAAGCGCTCGGGATAGAGTTCGACGAAAAGCTTAACGACCAGTGCTTCAAAGGCAAGTGCATGAAGATATCGAAGGAAGGAAGCAGGATCGCGGTCTGGGTCATCCCGACCAACGAGGAGCTGCTTCTGGCACGCGACACCGTCAGGATAGTCAAGGGAGCCACGAAAGAATTGTAATCCCCCGGAGGACAGGGAAGGTTGAAGGATATTATCGAGAGGTGGAGGGAAAAATGAGCGACAACGATTTCGTGAAGTCGATGCGGCTGAAGGCCGCGAAAAAATGCCTGAGGATCGCGTTCCCGGACGCCGAGGACGCGAGGACGCTCAACTGCGCCAGGACGATCATCGCCGAGAAGATCGGCGTGCCGGTCCTCGTGGGCAAGGCCGAGGCGATCAAGAAGGTGGCGGCCGAGAACAACATCGGCATCGACGGCATCGAAATCGTCGAGCCCGCGACCTCGCCGCTGAAGGATGAACTGTCGAGCCTGCTCTTCGAGAAGAGGAAGGCGAAGGGCATGACGATGGAACAGGCGAAGGAGACGGCTGTCAATTCACTCTATTTCGCCGGGCTTCTTCTGGCGTCCGACAAGGTTCAGGTGGTCGTCGGCGGCAACGTCTCGGCGACCGGCGACATCATCAGGGCCGCGATCCACACCGTCGGCATCGCCCCCGGCATCCAGACCGTGTCGAGCTATTTCATCATGGTTCTCGGCGAGAGGATGCTCTGCTACGCCGACTGCGCGGTGGTTCCCGACCCGACCGACATCCAGCTCGCCGACATCGCCATCACCTCCGCGAAGAACTTCCAGGCGGTGACCGGCCTCGAACCGAAAGTCGCGATGCTTTCATTCTCGACCAAGGGTTCCGCGAGCCATCCTCATGCCGACAAGGTAATAAGCGCGACCAAGATAGTGAAAGAGAAAGCCCCCCAGCTTGCCGTCGACGGCGAGATGCAGGCCGATGCCGCGCTCGTCGCCTCGATCGGCGAGAGGAAGTGCAAGGGAAGCCCGGTCGCCGGAAAAGCAAATGTCCTTGTTTTCCCCGACCTCGACGCGGGCAACATCGGCTACAAGCTGACAGAAAGGCTCGCGGGAGCGATGGCCGTCGGGCCGTTCGTCCAGGGGCTTCAGAAGCCCTACTGCGATTTGAGTCGCGGATGCTCCGTAGATGACATGGTCAACGTCGCCGCGATCTGCAGTTTGATGGCGTGACGCGACAACCAATAAATATGGACCAGGGAAAAATGAAGAGGGGCCGTCTGGCCCCCCTTTTTTTAGTGAACTCCTGAAATCAGAAGCAGGGGCGGATTCTTGAACCCGTCCCTGTCCCTCATTCCGGCTTTTCCTGATGGCATCGGAAGGCGGCAAAATCCACTTTGTGATCACACCGGTTTTCGAGGATAATGATGCAGGAAGGAGTCGCGATATGAAAAAAATATTAATTGCCTCGTCAGCCATGCTGTTCTGCCTTTTTCTGCTCAACGTTCCCGCGGCCGAGAAGGACGCCCCCGGCTGCAAGGACAGCCCGATCGCTCCGAGGCTTGCCGGATATTACATCATGGGATGCAGCAGCGACGATGCCGTGGCGGATTTCGATCTGCTTTCAACAGGGGCGATCCATGTGGAGGGGAAATCCGTCGCGATCCTGTATGCCCTCAGGACCGACCTGAAGAACAAGAAGCCGACGGAATCTTCTCTCAAGGCGGATTTCGAGAACATGATGAAGAAACAGGGCGGTGCCCTCGTGGCGACCAGCCCGGGTCAGAAATGGCCGGTCTACAAGCTTTCAAGGGAAGGTAAAGAATACTGGATCGTCCTTATGGTCGATCCGGGGGATTATTTCACCGGATCTTACGGCGTGAGGGTCATCGAGAAGAAATAGCTCCATCGACCGTTGCCCAGAAAGCGATCAGATTGTTAGTTTTCCGGCTTGTGAAACGCCCGCTATTTCCTGGTCAGTTTGCCGAGGATCACGTTCAGCGGGTTGCTGCGCCCGAGGAACCCGAGCGGGGGCTTTTTCCTGACCCCCAGGAAGCGGTAATAGTTCACCAGGTCGTTCCTGTAAGGCGAACTCTTGAATCGCAGCCCCTTCTGGACAGTCTTCACGGCGTGGAACCTGTCGTCGATGAGGACATAAACCTTCGCAAGGTTGAGGTAAAGCAGGGGTTCCTCCTCGTTCATCTTAACCGCTTCCTTGCAGATCTCGAGGCCGTCGTGAGGGCGCTTTTGGTGCACCGCCGTCAGGTACCCGACAAAAGATTTCGCGATGGCGTTGTTTGGCTCGTTATTCATCATCGTTTCGAAATACTCGAATGCCTGGTCGAAGGATTCCCTCGCGACCATCTCAGCGCCCATCTTTATCTTCGGGGACATCAAGGTAAGAGTTATATCACCCATCGATTTTCGCCTCTCCTGTCATGGGACGATTCTATTCCTCGTCGTCAGCATTGTCAAGAAAGGCGGAAAGAAAATAACCGTCGATAGAGCGTTCGGAAAAGGTCAGTCCCGACCCGCGGAGTCCTCTTTCTTCAGGATGTGGACAGCTTCACCGAGCGCGGCTTCCGCCGATTCCAGAAGAGCTTCGCTCATGCTCGGGTGGGGATGGATGGTTTTGGACAGATCATCGAGAAACGCTCCCATCTCTATGGCAAGAGCCGCTTCGGAGATCAGTTCCGAGGCGTCCATCCCGACGATCTCCACGCCGAGTATCCTCTTGGAATCCTTCTCGGCTATCGTCTTCACGAATCCCTCGGGAGCGTCCAATGTAAGCGCCCTGCCCGAAGCGTGGAATGGGAACATGCCCGTGACAACCTCATGGCCCGCCGCGGCCGCCTCCGTTTCGGAAAGTCCGGCCCACGCGATCTCGGGATCGGTGTAGATAACCGCCGGGATCACCACGTTGTCGAACGCGGAGGGAATTCCCGCGATAGCCTCCGCAGCCACCTTCGCTTCACGGTACGCCTTGTGCGCCAGGAGCGGACCTCCTATCACATCGCCGATGGCGTATATGCTCGGAACGCCTGTCTGCATCCTCTCGTTGACCTTGATAAATCCCCGCGAATCCAGCTCCACTCCCGTCTTTTCGATCGATATCTTCCCGGAGTTGGGGAACCTTCCCAGTGCTACGAGGACCTTGTCTCCCTCGAGGAATGTAGTTTTTCCGTCGGCACCCCTGACCTCGACGCCGGTTTTTCCTTCTTTTTCCACTCTCTCCGCTGTCGAGGAGAGGAGAAGATTGATCTTCAGCGTCGCGAACCTTTTCAGAAGAGCCTCTCTTATTTCTGAATCGTGGTTCCTCAGGACGGCGTCGTTCTTCTCTATCACCGACACCTTCGATCCGAACTTCGCGAAAAGCGCGGCCATCTCGAGGCCGATGTAGCCTCCTCCGATGACGACCAGCCTTTCGGGCACAGCCTCCAGGGAAAGGATCTCCCTCGGCCCCAGGACGATCCGGCCGTCCGGCTCGAAGCCCTTAGGAAAGAATGGCGAAGATCCGGTCGCTATGATGCACTTCTCGAACTCGATGGTCTGGCTGCCGTGTTCGGTAGAAACGTTCAGGGACCTTTCTGAAGCGAAAGACGCGTAACCTCTTATGATGGTGACGCCGTTCTTTTCGGAGAGGTACCTGACGCCTCCCGTGAGCCTTTTGACGACGCTCTCCTTCCACCCGATCAGCCTGGGAAAATCAAGCTGCGGGGCGCCGACTGTGATCCCGAATTTCGTCGCCTTCGGCGCGCTGTAATAAAAATCGGAGGCGTGTATCAGCGCCTTCGACGGGATGCATCCTTCGTTGAGGCAGATCCCTCCCAGCGATTCCGAAGCTTCGATCAGGGTCACGTCCTTGCCGAGCTGTGCCAGCCTTATAGCAGTCAGGTAACCGCCCGGACCCGAACCGATGACCGCTACTTCCGTTCCCTGTGAAAGCGCTCCTACGACCATCTCACCCTCCCAGACACCTTTTCCAAGCGCCTCATCCTTTCGCCATGATCAGTGACGGCTTTTCCAGAAGACGCACGAGGAAGCTCATGAACCTCGCGGCATCCGCGCCGTCTATGTACCTGTGGTCGAACGACACCGAAAGGTACATTATCTTCCTTATCTTTATCTCGCCGTTCACGACCCACGGCCTCTCTTTTATCGTATGGAATCCCACGATCGCCAGTTCAGGCTGGTGGATTATCGGAGTCGCGAAAACGCCGCCCAGCGGCCCGATGTTCGTCACGGTGCAGGTCGCCCCCCTGATCTCGTCGAGAGACAGCTCTCTTTTCTTCGCCTTGTCCGCGAGAAGGCGCGCCTCGTCGGAAATCCCGAGAATGCTCTTCCTGTCGGCGTCCTTTATCACCGGGACTATCAGCCCCTCCCCCGTGTCGGCGGCGAAGCCGATGTTGTAATAATTCTTGAAGACGAACTGCCCCTTTTCCTCGTCCACGGAAGCGTTGAACTTCGGGAACTCCTTGAGCGCGAGCACGAGAGCCTTGATGAAAAATGGAAGATAGGTGATCTTCCTCTCCTCCCTGCGCAGTTCCTCCTTCATCTCTTCGTACAGAGCGGCGAGGCCCGTGACATCCGCTTCATCTATATGGGTGACGTGCGCCGAGGTCCTCCTGCTTTCGATCATCGCCGAGGCAATGACCTTCCGGAGGTGGCTGAGCTCGACCCGTTCCTCTCTCGCCGTTGAGTCGCCTTCGGGAATTCCCGGGAATATCGTCGGGGAAGCCGCCGGCCGTTCGGAAGCCCTTTTGAGGTCTTCGTCGGTCACCCTTCCCCCCTTTCCCGTCGGCGTGACCCGGGAGATGTCTATCCCCAGCTTCCTCGCAAGCGCCCTGGTGTGAGGCGTCGCCTGCACTCTCGAGACAGCAGGAGGCACGGGGACTTGGGGCGCCTTCGTTTCGGTCTTTTCTCGGGGCGCCTCTTTTGAAGCTGGCCCGGGAACGACGGACTTCTCTCCTTTTTCTCCGAAGACAGCCATGACGTCGCCCACCTTGATGACCGCGCCCTTCGGAAACATCAGCCTGAGAACATGCCCCTTCTTCGGAACCGGGAGGTCCACCATCGCCTTGTCGGTCTCCACCTTGATGAACGGCTGGTCGGTCTCGACGTAATCACCTTCCTTCACGAGCCATTCAACTATCCTGCCTTCGTGTATGCCTTCTCCCACATCCGGGAACCTGAATTCAAACGCCACTTTCGCCTCCTAGTAGTTGACCGCCGAGAGGGCGGCTTCGACGATCCTCGATCTGTTTGGAAGGTAATGGTTCTCGAGAAGCGGGAGCGGGAACGGCACGTCGAGCCCCGCCACCCTTCCCACCGGAGCCAGAAGGTCGAGGAGAGCCTTCTCCTGAATGATCGCGGCAATCTCCGCGCCTATCCCGAGCAGTTTCGGCGCTTCGTGGACGACGACCGCCCTGCCCGTCTTGCGGACGGAAGAAAGCACCGCATCGACATCGAGTGGGTTGAGGCTCCTTAGATCGATCACCTCCGCACCTGTCCCCTTCTTTTCAAGATCTTCGGCGGCCTCCAGCGATGTCCTGACCGCCGCCCCGAAGGTGATTATGGACACATCCTTGCCTTCTCTCGCGACTCTCGCCTTCCCGATCGGGACAGAGTAACGCTCCTGCGGGACATCCTCCTTGAAGGCCCTGTATATCCTCTTCGGTTCCATGAAAATCACAGGATCCTCGCTTTCCAGCGCGGCAAGGATCAATCCCTTCGCGTCGTAAGGGTTCGACGGAGCGACGACCTTCAGCCCCGCTGTGTGGAGAAGAGGCGCTTCGAGACTTTCGCTGTGATGTTCGGGTGGGTGTATCCCTCCGCCGAAAGGCATCCTTACCACCACCGGAAGCGTGTACCTGCCTCTGGAACGGTTCCTGTACCTCACGAGATGGGCCAGGATCTGGTTCAGCGCGGGATACATGAAGTCCATGAACTGTATCTCGACGACGGGCCTGAACCCGCCGATCGCCATGCCGATTGCGCTTCCGACGATCCCGCTCTCCGCGAGCGGAGTGTCGATGACCCTCTCTTCGCCGAACCGGTCCATGAGCCCTTCGGTGACCCTGAAGACGCCGCCGTCCCTGCCCACGTCCTCTCCCATTATTACGATATCCTTGTCCTTTTCCATCGCCTGTTTCAGTCCCGCGGTAATCGCCTGGGCGATAGTCAGCTTTTCAGTTCTCGCAACCATTTCAGTTCCCCTCTTTCAGGAGCATTTCCCGTTCTTCCTTGAGGTGCCAGGGAAGGTCCGAGTAGACGAAATCCACCACATCCGTCACGCTCGCGGGCTCCATCGATTCGAGCGCTTCCACTTCCGATTCGATCCATTCGGCAACAGACCCCGCGAACTCCTTTTCCTTCTCTTCGCTCCAGAGTCCCCTCGAAACAAGGTATTTTCTCATCCTGTCGACGGGGTCCCTTTTCGCCCAGAGCTCGACCTCTTCCTTGTCCCTGTATTTGGTGTGGTCATCCGCGGTCGTGTGGTTCTCCATCCGGTAAGTCAGGCATTCCAGTAGGAAAGGCCCCTTGCCGGAGCGGACATGGTCAACAGCTTCCTTTGAAGCCTTGTACACCGCGAGCACGTCGTTCCCGTCAACCTGCATCGAAGGCACTCCGTAGGCCAGTCCTTTCTGGGCGACCGAGTCCGCTTTCGTCTGCTTGTGGAACGGGACCGATATCGCCCATCCGTTGTTCTGAATGAAGAAGAGGGTCCTCGATCCGAATACTCCCGCGAAGTTGAGCGCCTCGTGGAAATCTCCCTGCGAGGAAGCGCCGTCGCCCGCGAAACCCACGGCGATCTCCTTCATGTTCTTCATCTTGAATGCCATCCCGAGGCCGTTGGCGTGAAGAAGCTGGCTTCCGACAGGGATCGCGGGAGGAAGGCAGTTTACCCCCTCAGGGTGGATGTTGCCCCTTTCGTCACCCTTCCATAAAGCGTAAACGGAGCGCAGCGGGACGCCCATCGCCACCATGATCGCGTGCTCCCTGAATGAAGGTACCAGCCAGTCCGACCTGTCGAGAGCCGCCGCGAGCCCGGCCTGGCAGGCTTCCTGCCCCCTCACGGAGCCGTATGTATTGAGCCTCCCCTGTCTCTGGAGGTTTAGAGCCTTCTGGTCCGAGAGCCTCATTTTCAGCATAGATTCCATCAGGGCCACAAGTTCCGCGTCCTTCAGGGGCGGCATCTCCTTCTCGTCGACCTTTCCATCCTGGTCCAGAATCTCGAGTCTTTCAACAAAGCCTTCAAATATTTTCTTTCTTGCCATTTTCTATCCCCTTCTCAATAACAACATCGATTATCCATGGCAATTCCAATGCCATGACGAAACCAGTCTTTTTGTTTCATTTTTCCCCCATATGAAACGAAAGGTTTCTTTCCGGTGGGGTCAGGTCTTGAATTAAGAATTATCAAAAGGGTGAAAGGATCCTCTTGCCCCCGGCTCTCGACGGCGAAAGAACCCCTTCAAGTGCCGCGGGAATTCAGATCCCGCCCACCCGGCCGTCAAAACGGCCAACGAGAAAATGACGGCAACCGCCTGAACAACCGCTCTTGAAACGGTCTGCTCGGCTTTCCCTGAATTGTTTGCATAAATCCCTTGCTTTACTTTTGTTTGCAAGGTCTTCAGAATCTCGTTTCAGCACAAATGGCACGGCACGATCTTAAAATCCCGGATAGCCGCCGCATCGAAATGGAGGGCATCTGTTTCCGCCATCAAGGTCATCTTCAGTGAACCTCCCCACCGGAAGCAGCGGGGAATATCACCATGAGAGATTTAACCGAAGTGTCTTTCTACTCTCCCAGCACTCCGCACGCATTTTTCCCCCTTACCCTGTAAAAGACGCACTGGGCAACTGGAGGCGAGTTGTGAGTGTACGCCTGGACGGTGGTGTCTGCAATGCCATAATTCGGGTTGTCGGCCCAATCTTCGGGCGTAACATCATCGAATCCCGTTACCCATTCAACCGAATATCCGATTTCGCCCGTGCCGTTCCAGTCGATCTGAAGGCTCCCGGCGGGTTCTTCCGGCAGCGAGAGGATAAGGTTGCCGACAGGAAGGGGAGTCCTGTCGTTCATGAAAGGTCCGTAACCTATAAAGTCACTCCAGTTCCCCGCTGCGTCTCTCGCCATGATGTTGAAGAACTGCTGCTGCGTCGAGTTTGGCACGGACACCTCAACGAAAGTCGTACCTGCGGGCAGATGGTCTTCCTCGGGCGGCCTCTGCCAGTCCCCGGTCGAAATCGTGTAGGCATAGGCAGTTATCCCCGAGTTTCCGTCATAGGAGGAAGTCCAGTTGGCGATCATCGTGGAATTGCCCGTAACGCAGTTTCCGGTCGGATGTGTCGCGCTCGAAACATCTCCGGGCGTGGTCGGGTTTACGGTGTCTATGAGTATCGGCCCGGTAGTCGGCCAGGAATTGCCCCAGTTCCCGGCGTTGTCGATGGCCCTCAGGCTTACAAAATACCCCACATCGCCGTGAGCCAGGTTTATAGTCGTCGAAGAGACATTCCCCATCGTCATCGCTTCCGCCGGCGTGCACGCCAGAGTGTCCGCGCAGATGCTGTATCCCTGAATGCCCGAGTGGGAATCCGGCGCCTGAAGCCACGCGAAATCGACGGTCGTGTCGTTGGACCAAGTTCCGGGCGTGTGGCTTGTGGAGGAGAAATCCTCAGCCATTCCGGGGGGATCGACATCTATCAAGTAGGGACCGAGGTAGGCGGCCGTATTAGACCAGTTGCCGGCGTTGTCCTTCGATCTCAGGGCGAAATACTGTGTTGCGGAGCCAGATGAGAGAGTCGTATTGACCACTGTTGCGTTTTCTTCGATGTCCTTGATCGAGTCGGGAAGTTCTGTCGTGGCGGCAACAATCGCCCAGGAATAGCCGTCCAGGCCCGAACGATCGTCCGTGGCAGGAGTCCACTGAGGGGAAAGGTACGGCCAGTTCGACCATGAGTTCAGCTCCGGCGGGGCCGTTTCGATGAGGTTGGTCGCAAGCCCGGGGTTGACCGTGTCTATGTTTATGAACTGGCCGGTGAATCCGCTGTTCCAGTTCAGAGCTCTATCCTGGGTGCGAATGCTGAAGTAGTATGGGCCGTCGGCGGGAGTCGCCGCGGGGGAATAATTGTTGACCGCGTCAATATCCCTCGTATCGTCGGGCAGGACGCCGACCGTCCCGGGAGTGATCAGAACGGAATATCCCAGGATTCCCGAGAGATCGTCGAACGGTTCAAGCCATGACCATGAAGCCTCGTTCACCCATCCTTCGGGTGAAGCCGACGAGAAGATGGGGCTTGGGTTCGAAGGCGCCGTCGTGTCATAGTTGACGGCACTGCACCAGAACCCATCCCAGGTGGACCGGTCATTCGGGCAGTTGGAAACGATGTCGTTAAAATAATCCTCGACATAGTCGGCATCACCCGAATCCAGGGCCGAGCCGGAACAGGCGAAAAAGCTATCGGGAGCGCCCGAGTTCTGGGCGGATCTCCACAACGCCCTGCCGACGGCCCACTCGTGCCTGTCATCGGGAACGCTTTCGCAATAGTCACCACAAATATCCATACTTGTCGTGCTGGTTGCCGTCCAGTCATAGCTGTTGCCTGTACGGAAGACTGCCGTTGGAATATAACGCGCGTATCCTTCCCCCAGGCTATCGGCCGAATGGGGATTGCTGCATCCGCCGTGGTTAGTGCTACCTCCTGAGGTGAAGGGGGGAAAACTTCCTCCGCGCATCTTCCAGTGAAGCGAATGTGTGTATTCGTGCCGAATGGAGTCGGTATACGCGTACGAAAGATAGTCGTTGTTCCACCCGGTAAGGTTGACGGTCACCCCGCCGCAATGCGGTGAGCTCGTGTCAGCGAGGTCTATGATGAAGCTCGTGACCGTGGGGCTTTCCCACGGGATACCCTCGGCGAAGAAGTGGTACATCCTCGCCGCATCAAGCTGGACGTGCATCGCCTCGTCGGCCAGAGAGCCGTTCGTCGCCGAGAGAACGAACGCAGGGGTTCTCAGCCATACCTGGTTCTCCTGTCCCGACGCGAAGGTAACCGCCCAGTCGAGAGTCACCTGGTTGAATGTCGAATCCTCCGATTTGAACCGTTGGGTCCCGTTCAGCGAAGTGCCGTCCGAACCGGAGTAAAACTGGAATATCTCCCTCAGGATCAGTGTCTTGCCAGAGGCTCCCACGTAAACTTCGCCGAAATCGAACTGGCCCGAAGTCGTGGCGTGATGGTAAGAATCGTCGCTCTCATCGACATAATCGCTGAATTCAGTTTCCCACCTTCCTTCCCCCAACTGGTCGGAAGTGTTGAGAGTGCCCAGGACCGTTTCTCCATCCCTCAGTTCCATCCTCAAGCCGCGGAGCATGTACCTTCGGTTGTCAGGGTATGCGTAAGTGAGGGCAAGACCGTGAACATGCGCATACTCGGCAGGCGCGAACTCCTTTCTCGAAAGGGAGTTCCCGGGGTTGGCATCGATGCCGGCCGGGGAAGGCACAAGCGGAATAGGCGGAGGCGGGGGCATCATGCAGTCTTGAACGGAAGCCAGATCGCCGTGAACTGTTATTCGCACGGCGTAGGACAACTTGAATCCCCGTTCTGCGGATTCTATTTTTATCTCGATATCGTGATCTCCTAGTTCCGAAGGCTCCAGCTTGTATGAGTAAATCTCCCCCGGGGAGACGCTCTCGATGGCTTTCGGCTGAAGGGCATCCGGAACGGACAGATCGCGCCGAGCCCCGTTGAACAGTTCCATGTCGCCAGGTTCCACGATAAAACGAATAACAACGGGGTCGCCTTTCAACGCGTGATAGGTCAGCGGGGACGAAGGCACCTGCATTGCCCTCGCTCCTTCCACGACCCAATTCCCTTCCACGGGCAGCCGTTCGTAAGACGCAGCCGCCAGAGAAAAAACGAGCACCACCGTTAAGACAACCGGGAACAGTTTTGAAAAAAAACCCTTGCCCATGACTCCCTCCTCAAGAATTGCCGCAGTTTAAAAGGAGATTCTATTGGCGAACGGACAACAAGTCAATATAGCTCTTTTTTACGGTTGTTTCTCCAGGATCTCCCTTATCTTCGGCATCGCCTCCCGCGCGGCCTTCTCGCCCGCCAGGATCATCTCCCGCCTTCTGGAAATATCGTCGAACCTCGTTATTCCGCATTCGGGCCTGATGATGACATCCGCTTCTTTCACCATGTGCTCGGTCATCTTGGAAAAGAGCACGGTGAGGCTGTACTTGATCGATTTGAGTGCCGACTTCGGAAGCTCTTCGGGGAGGTCGTCCGGGATGACTACCGCTATCACTGCATCGGCGCCCATCTCCCGCGCGAGAGCGACCGGTACGGGATCCGACATCCCTCCGTCTATGTACACCTTTTCCCCTATCCTGACCGGCTGGAAAAGGCCGGGTATCGCGCAAGACGCTCTAACCGCGGCCTCTATGCTCCCGCTGCGAAAGACAGCCCTGTCACCGCTACTCATCTCGGTGGCGACGACGCCCAAAGGTATGGGAAGGTCCTCGATGTTCTTATGCCTGAGGTTCCTCCTTAGGAACCGCTCCAGCCTTTCCCCCTTGATGAGCCACCTGCCCCTTATCAGCCTAAATATGTTGTAGTCGATGAGCTCGCTCACCTTCACTTCTGAAGTGATCCTCTCGATATCGTCGAGCCCGCCCGCGTCGCAGTAAAGCGCGCCGATGAGCGCCCCGGAGGACGATCCCGCCACGCAGTAAATAGGGATCCCTTCCTCCTCCAGCACCTTGATCACCCCGATCTGCGAGAAGCCGCGGGAGCTTCCCCCGCCCAGGGCGAGGCCCACTTTTTTACCCGTAACGGGCGTCAGCTTGACGGGCGCGAAGATCGTCTCCGGCGGTTTCTTCGCCTGGCAGGAGATCAGGACCAGAAGGACGAGCAGGATCTGCCATTTTTTCATTTCGAAACCCTCGTAAATGAAATTCTAATGGAATTCTCCCGCAGTTACAATCAATCGTGTTTAAATCCATGGAACCCCAGGAAAAAAGTGAAAGGGAAAGAATCGGAAGGCTTCTTCAGCAATTGCCGCGGACTTGCAAGACAAAGCGCATGTTTTATAGAATTTTCATGTGTTTTTTCAGGGAGGCGCAATGAACTTTAAACGAAGTAAAGTTTCCTTCTTTTCAGCGTTTTTTTTCGGGATCTCCCTGTTTTCCGCCGATGCAAGGGGCGGCAAGGGATTCTTCTGCAACAACATGCTTCACGAATGGCTTTATACCCACGACGCGATACAAGTTCTCAAAGGCTATAACGACTCCGCCGCCGGGACTGGCGACATCGTCGCAAAAGGCGACTTCCCCCATGGCGGGCTTTCCGGGGACCTCTCGATTGTGCTCAACGGAAAGCGGATCGACCTGCCCCTGCTCAGCCTGGAGGAGTTCACCAGGAAACTGGAGAACGGGGGCATTCTCGATTACGCTTCGGACGGAGTGGCTGCGGAAGTGGATTTCGGAAAGGGAAAATGGAAGGCCTCCATCGAAGGAAATTCCTACGACGAGCGCTTCACTCCGGAAAGAGGGATCATTGATGCTTCGCTCATCGCGGGCGGAGTGGAAGTTTACAGCGAACGGATCTTTATCGGGAACCATTCCTCCTCCCTTACCATCAGAAAGTGAGGCGTAGAAATGAAAAACCGTATTCCTCTCGTTTTGTTCGTCATCCTCATCGGCTCTTTTCCTCTCCTGCCTGCCTGCGGCGAACCTGCCGAATTGAAGACCGGCTGGATAATCGGCCGCGACTCATCGTTTTCGTGCGTCATCCTTCACACGAAGGACGGAGGAAAACATTGGACGGTGCAGGGAGAGGATGCCGGCCTGTTGGGGTTCGACGGGATGGACGTCAGCGCGGTTGACGAAAAGACCGCCTGGATAGCACTGGGCTCCGATAACGCTGGAAGGATCATCCACACCTCGGACGGAGGGAAGAGCTGGACCGACCAGCAAGTTCCCGAAGGCGTCGGTCCCGTAAAGCAGATAAGGGGGCTGAGCAGGAAGAAGGCGTGGGCGGTCGGGCTCAGGGGAGAAGTGCTGAGGACCGTTGACGGAGGCCTGAACTGGGTGCTCGTGCCCCATCCTGACATCACCATCAACCAGGTCAACAGGATAGCCGTCAGGGGAAAAAAGAGAACGGAGATGTACATAGCCGACGACGAGGGCGGAAAGCAAGGCATGATCCACATGTTCGACAACGGCGCCAGCTGGCGGAGGGAGTTCGTCGATTACGATTACGACAACAACGGCGTCCACATGGTCGGAGCCTTTTCCAAGAAGGTGGCGTTCTGCTTCCCCTGGTGGCGTGGGACGCTCTTCATGACAACCGACGGAGGCGAGAGCTGGGAAAACCTGGGAGACATTTCCGGGCCGAACGACATTGACGACATCTGCTCGCCAACGGAGAACAGCTTCTGGGCGGTCCAAAACCTGGGCGGAGAATCGGGAGGCCTGATATTTTTTGTCAGGATCGTTGACGGCACGCCCGAAGCGAAGCGGTTCAACCCCGCACCAACCTACAAATACGAGGGCATAACCTGCGTAAACAGGAAGAACGCGATAGCCGTCGGCGGGAACACTGCCTCGACCGACCCGTCCCAACCGGCAGGAGTGATAGTGGTCACGAAAGACGGCGGCGAAAGCTGGGAAAGGCAGGAAGTCCCGGTCGAAGGAGTTTCGCTGTGGAAAGTGTCGTTCGTCGGGGATCGATTTTAAGAATCAGCGCACCTTATGAAACTTGAAAACCGACGGCTTCACCCGCACGGACAGGATTGCCAGCGATTCGCGATAATGTGACGGAGGTCACGGAAATTCTTTCCATTCTGCAGCATCTTTGATATTGGCTCGCCTGTCCCTCCAATCACCGACACACGGACAGAAAGGCTATGGGGCAAGACCGCTGGAAGATGGGCTTGCCCCGATTTTATACCTCAGGGTATTGAAAGAAATTTCCTCTTCGCCCTTATCTTGTGGCTTTCTTCTTGCGGGACGATCACTTCGAGGACCTTGTTGAGGCCTCCGTTGAGAAGCTCGAGTTCGATGACGCATCCGTTGATCTTCGCACCGAGCAACTTCTTCCTGATATCGGTCTCTTTCTTTTCGCCCTTTTTTATTGCCGTGACCACGAGCGAATCGGAGGCGATGAATTCTTCGGTTCTCCCGGTTATGTCCTTGAGCTCGTCATCAGTGAAGGCTCTCATGTCCAGCTCGTAGTGGTGGACAGTGAAGTCGCAGAGATGCCTCTCGTCGGGCATCCTCTCGATAACGCTCAGGAACCTGACGCCTTCGGGAAGAACATCGTTGAGAGCGGAAGCGGGGGCGGACGTCTCAAAGGGGAACGCTTTGAAGTCCATCAGCTCTTCTTCGCCTTCGACTCCTAGCGGCAGAGGCGAGACGATCTCCATCTTGGGGAAGGGGTGGAACCCTTCGGTGTATTCGAGCTTTATCCCCGCCCGCCTGAAGCCTTTCGAAACGTTCTTGACGAAATCGAGATGGCCGACAAGGTGTAGCGGCGAGCTTTTCCTGAATTTCGCCCTGTACCACTTCGCTTCGCCGGGAAGCGCCCTGAGCGCTGTTCGCCGTTCGGTTTTTTCTTCCGGCACTGCTTCTTCAAGATTCCGGCACAGGCCGCGAAAATCCCCGCAGGAGAAGCAGTGCGAGCCGGAGCATGTGTCGGTGAGCTTCTCGTCGAAGGCGTTCTTTCTCTCCCTCTTGAAAAACTCCTTTTTCACTCCGAGGTCGATGACGTCCCAGGGGAGCGGGGAGTCCTCCTCGAACTTCGCGTGGACGAGCGAGTCAAAGTCGAGCCCGCAGGCGCTGAACGCCTGCCGCCACTCTTCGAACTTGAAATGCTCCGTCCAGCCGTCGAGCCTGCACCCCAGTTCGAACGCCTTCTCGAGGACATCGCAGAGCCTCGAATCCCCCCTCGAAAAGACAGCTTCGAGCATCGAAGCGTCTATCTTGTGCCACTTGTACGAGACGGGCGATTTGAGGTTGTTCTTGAGCCAGTCCTGCTTCCGCCTGAGATCTTCCTTCGCAGGGACATGCTCCCACTGGAATGGCGTGAACGGCTTGGGGATGAAGGACGAGGTGGAGACGCTGACGCTGAGCTTCTTCACTCCCTTCTGCTTGCCGATGGAGGCGATCATCTTCGCCACCGCCGCTATCGCCCGGACATCTTCTTCCGTCTCGGTCGGAAGGCCGAGCATGAAGTAGAGCTTGAGGGAAGACCAGCCGTAGGAGAAGAGCGTCTCCGCAGCCTCGCGGATCTCGTCCTCCGATATCTTCTTGTTGATGACGTTCCTGAGCCGCTGGCTACCCGCCTCGGGTGCGATGGTGAAAGCCATCTTCTTTTTCCTGCTGAATGAATCCAGTATCTCGGGCTTCAGAGAAGTTACCCTGAGGCTGGGAAGAGTCAGGGTGTAGTCCTCCGTCCCGAAGGTCTCTTTTATTTCCATGAGGAGCGAATCCACCTCCGGGTAATCGCCGGTGCTGAGGCTTAAAAGGCTCGCGCCGTCGTAGCCCGTGGTCCTTTCCACTTCGACGAGGTCGTTCATGACCGTGGATCTGCCCCTGTTCCTGACCGGCCTGTAGTAGAACCCCGCCTCGCAGAACCTGCATCCGACGTTGCAGCCGCGCGCGATCTCGTAGCTGAAGCGGTCGTGGACTATCTCGTGGTTGGGGATGACAGGCTTCAGCGGAAAGGCGAACTTCCCGAGGTCGGCGATGATCCTTCTCTTGACGGGGAAGGGATGCTCGGGGACTCTCGGTTTCCCGACGAAGACCCTGCCGCTTTTCGGGTCGATCTCTTTTTCGTAAAGCGATGGGACATAGATTCCTTCTATCTTCGAAAGAGCAACCAGCCTTTCGCTTCTCGGCTTTCCTTTCGAAGCCTTGAGCGACCTGCAAATCTCGACGAAACCCTCCTCGCCGTCGCCGATGAAGAACGCGTCGATGAAGGCGCTCATCGGCTCCGGGTTGATCGCCGAGGGTCCGCCAGCTATGACGACCGGGTCGCCGTCGTTTCTCCGCTCCGAGCGAAGGGGGATCTTCCCCAGGGAAAGCATCGCGAGGACATTGGTGTAGGTCAGCTCGTATTGGAGAGAGAAGCCGACGACGTCGAAACCGTTCAGCGCCCTTCCCGATTCGAGGCCGTAGAGGGGGATCTCCCTTTTCCTGAGCTCCTCCTCCATGTCGGGAAGCGGCATGAAGACCCTCTCTGCCCAGATGTCGGGCTGGTTGTTGAGGATGTTGTAGAGGATCTGCAGGCCGACGTTGCTCATCCCGATGTCATAGACTTCCGGGAAGGCGATCGCGGCGCGGACCAGCGTCCCGCAGTCGTCCTTGACCGTTTCGTAAAGCTCGCCGCCGGTGTACCTGGAGGGCTTCTCGACATTCCTGAGAAAACCGTATTCCTCTATCTTTATCATCGTCCCTCTTCCCCGCGCTTGCGACCGAAACTGTCGGAAAGAATAAAGGATATTACCTCATTGGAGAGGCAGAATCCATCGAAGGTCAGTTTCAGCCTTCCCCCATCCTCCCGCGCGTAGCCTTGGGCCAGAAGCGGTGCGAGGGCCTTTTCGGTTTCCCTGCCGGCCGCCCCGAGGTATCGGTCAAGCGAACCCCGATCGACGCCTTCGCCGAGCCTGAGGCCGAAGATGATCTCGTTCTCCAGCTTCTCTTCCGGCGTCTCCTCGAACGACTCCTCGTAGGGGAATTCTCCCCTTTCGAGCTTCTCCGACCACTCATCGAGAGAAGCCGGGTTCTTCGTCCTCGTTCCCCTGAAGTAGCCGTGCGCCGAAGGGCCGAGGGCGACCGTCCACTCCCTTTTCCAGTACTTGAGGTTGTGGCGCGACTCCTTTCCCTTTTTCGCGAAGTTGGATATCTCGTAATGTATGAATCCCGCCTGCTTCAGGAATTCCGCGGCCCCGCGGTAGCTTTCCATCACCTCTTCCTCCCCAGGAAGGGAGAGGCCGCCTTTGACCTGCTCGTAGAGCCTGGTCCCCCTGTGCAGGTCCAGCATGTAGAGAGAAACATGGTCGAAGGGAAACCGAAGAAGTGTTCCGAGGTCTTCTTGCACATCGCGTGAAGAAGAACCGGGAGCGCCCAGGATCAGGTCGCAGGAGAGGCTGTCGAACCCGATCCCGGAAATGATCTCGAGTTTTCCGAGGACCCCTTCGGATCCGACATTTCTCGAAAGCGCCGCAAGTACTTCGTCCCTGAGGCTCTGCACGCCGAGCGAGAGGCGATTGATACCGAGAGCGCGGTAGCCCTCGAGCTTCTCTTTTGTCAGGGTTTCGGGGTTGGCCTCGATGGTGATCTCTGATCCTTCTCCGATTTCGAACACCTCGCCGAGACCCTCGGACAACCTGCCGAGCTGAGGGGGTTCGAGGAGCGAAGGCGTTCCTCCGCCGAAGTAAAGGGTGTCGAGAGGGATCTTTTCCTCTTCTTTGTATAATGAAGCCTCTTTTAAAACGAGCCCGACATAGCCGTCCTCGACCCGCTCCGCCTTCTTCTTGTAGAAATCGCAATAGCTGCACTGGCTGAAGCAGAACGGGACATGGATGTAGAGGCCGCTCTTTTCCGTCAACTCTCCTCCTCCAGGACGAGGAACCAGAGGTCCCTGAGGTTGTTCCCGGTCGAAGCTCTCGGAACGAGTCCGCCGTGTCGCTCGAAGAGCGCCGCGGTGTCGCTCCTTTTGATGGCGTCATCAATCTCCCCTGTCGAAGGAAGACTCTCGTCGCAAACGAACGCTCCCGCGCCACCCCCGCCGTCCTCGCCGTCGGTCGCAACTGCAGCGAAGGACCATCTCTTTTTATCGCGAAGCTCCTTCGCCACGAGGGCTGCAAGATGTGAACATCTTCCTCCCCTGCCCTTCCCCCTGACCGCGACGGGGTACTCGCCGCCTCCGACGAGGACACTTGGCCTGTCGGCCTTCCCCGCCGCAGAGGATATCAGCTTCGCCGCTTTCTCGGCTACCGTTCCTTCCGGGATGTCCACCTTTCTTGCCGAGATCCCTTTTTCGCCAAGCCGCCTTACAAAATCCTCGGTCATCGTTTCTCCGTCGGCGAGCCTGAAGACCCCCGAACCGGGAACTTCTCTGAAACTGTTTCTCTCGGGAACAGGCTTCGGAGGAACGATGCCGTATTCCTTCAGTATTTTTGCGGGCGCGTCTTTCGAGCGGAATGGATTGCTCCAGAAGGGCGCGCTCCCGGTGACCCTGGACTCTTCCTTCGGAACGTCGCACCAGAGGAACGACCTGACGAAGAACGGCTTCACGAGTTCCGCCATCCCTCCCGCTTTCAGAGTGGAGAGAGACATCCTCACGGCGTTGATCTTCCCGATCGGAACCCCCGAGGCGAGAAGCGCCCCCTCCACTTCCGCAACTTCTTTCAAAGTCCAGCCGGGCGGAGGCGAAGAGAGAAGAGCGCTGGTTCCTCCTGAAACGAATGCCACAAGGTTCCCGCTAGTTCCCTTGAGCCACTCCTTCGCCGCCGAAGAGTTCTTCATGTTGGCGCGCGACTGCGCGGGATGCGTGCCGTAAAGGATCCTGGCGTTCCTGATTTTCTTGGTGTCGCGTTCGGGAAGCGTGGAATAGACCAACTTGGGCGTTTCGGGGAACATGCTCGAAAAGCCCGCCGCCATTGGGATCGCGCATTTTCCCAAAAAGACCGCCCTTTCGGCTTTTAAGGCGTTTTTTCCGATCGCCCGTAACACCCATCCCACGACGATTTCAGGGTGCCAAGCCTCCTGAAGTTCCCTGAACACGGGCATCACGAGAGACGCCTGCCCGTAAGTCCTTTTGAATGAAATAGTTATATAAATCATCGCTAAAGTCCTTCTCCCACAGGCGTTACGGGCGGCATGCCTGCCCGAAACCCTTGACAAACGGGAAATTGGAGTATATATTATACGAGGAATCTTTGAAAGGAGGAGTAAGTCGATGAACAAGACCGAATTGATCGCACAGGTAGCAAATCAGGCAGGTTTGAGCAAAGCGAGCGCCGGCAACGCGGTTGACGCCTTCACCGGTGTCATCCAGAAGGCTCTCAAGAAGGGCGACAAGATCACGCTCGTCGGATTCGGAACCTTCTCGGTTGTCGAGAAGAAGGCCCGCACAGGCCGCAACCCCAAGACCGGCAAGCCGATCAAGATCGCGGCGAAGAAGGTCGCGAAGTTCAAACCGGGCAAGAGCCTGGCCGACACGGTTAAGAGCGGAAAGAAATAACTGCTTTCGACCCAGTCTTTGAAAGGGGGACCAACGTCCCCCTTTTTTATTTTCTCCTTTCCTGATAAGCTTTTCATCTTGGAAAATTAATCATGAATATTTTGGACGCCATCAGAGAAAAAGCGAGAAGGAACCCCGCGCGCATAGCGCTCCCCGAGGCCGAGGACCCGAGGACGATCGAGGCCGCGGCCGCCATCGCTTCCTCCCGGACCGCGATTCCCGTTCTTGTCGGCAGCGCCAAGAAAATAGAAGACGCCGCGATACGGTCGGGATTCTCCATCGCGGGTATCGAGGTCTTCGACCCCGAAAGCGAAAAGTTCCTCCGCGACGCATCGGCTCTTTTCCTCGAAAGGACGAGGAGCAGGGGGATGACCGAAACGGAGGCTTGGGAAACGGTCAGGAAGCCGCTCTACGCCGGCTGCATGATGGTCGGCCTCGGTATGGCCGACGGGATCGTTTCGGGCGCCACGCATACGACATCTGAAAGCGTGAGGGCGTACCTGCGCTCCTTCGGCCCGGAGCGAGGGATAAAAACGGTCTCGTCGTTCTTCCTGATGGTGCTTCCCGACGGGGAGTTCGGAGACGAGGGAGTGATGCTCTACTCCGACTGCGGAGTGGTCCCTAACCCGAACGCCGAACAGCTTGCAGAGATAGCGATATCGGCCCAGAGGTCATACAGGTCTCTTACGGGCAACGAACCCAGGGTCGCGCTGCTTTCCTTCTCTACGAAAGGTTCGGCAAAGGACCCGTCGCTGGAGAAGATCCTGAAGGCTCTCGACATCGTCAGGACGAGAAGGCCCGACATCCTCGTGGACGGGGAGCTCCAGGCCGACGCCGCGCTCGTTCCGAAGATCGGCGCGTCGAAGGCTCCGGGCTCGAAGATCGCGGGGAGGGCGAACGTTCTCATATTCCCCGATTTGAATTCGGGGAACATCGCGTATAAACTAACGGAGAGGGTAGGCAAGGCTACCGCCCTCGGCCCTCTTCTCCAGGGTATCGCCAGGGCGGCGAACGACCTCAGCCGCGGGTGCACCCCGTCCGACATAGCGGACGTGGCGGCGATAACGGGGGTACAGGCCCTGGACATCAGGGAGAACCGCTGAAGGTGACTGAAAGGACAGGAAGATGACGAGCCTAAAAGTGGATATCAGGAAAAAGGGCGACATCGGGATCATAACTCTCGACGGCCTTCTCGACGCCCACAACGCCATCCTTTTCTCGGAGGCGCTGGGCGGGCTGATCTCCGAGGAACACACCAAGATCGTCGTCGATTTCGAAAAACTGAACTACCTCGGCTCTTCAGGCCTCGAAGTGATCCTTTCGAAGATCCAGGGTTTGAGGAACAGGGGCGGAGACATCGTCCTGGCTCGGACGGCGCCCAAGATCTACAAGGTCTTCGACCTTCTAGGGCTCACCGATTTCCTTAAGTTCTTTGGCTCTCTTGATGAAGCCGTCTCCTCTTTCTGAGCGGAAAGAAACCTATTTCGTTCCTGTCGAAATCGGCGAGGGGAATCTCAGGGAGAAGGCCTCGCGCTTCCTCTCCTTCCTTTATCCCTGCCCCTCGGCGGAGGAAGCCGGTTCAAGGCGCAGGGAGCTTCAGAAGAAGTTTCACGACTCGTCGCACCAGCCCTACGCCCTGAGGCTCGGGACTGGCGCGGAGATCACGGAGAAAGCGAGCGACGACGGCGAGCCCCCGCACAGCGCGGGCGATCCGATCCTCAACGCCCTCAGGCACGCCAGGCTGACCAATTCGCTGCTCGTCGTCGTGAGGTATTTCGGCGGGACGAAGCTCGGAACGGGGGGGCTTGCAAAGGCTTTCGGCGAATCGGCGTCGATGGCCATCGGGAACGCGAAGCTGAAGGAATTCGTGCCCATGAAGACCATCGAGGTTTCGATGCCGTTCGCCCTCGAAGGGCATTTCAGGCACATTTTGTCGAAAACGGGCGGCGCGCCCCTGGATGAAACGCGCGAGGAGAACTGCCGCGCCGTCTGCGAAGTGCCGGTGGACATGGCCGGAAAACTCGAGGATGCGCTGGCGGAATTGAGGGAAAGATGGACAAGCACGCTCAGATGGAAGTGGAAGTAAAGGTACCGGTCAGGGACCCGAAGGCGATGAGGGAACGGATCGTCGCCGAGGGAGCCGCGCCTGTCAAGGAAAGGCATTTCGAGTCGAACACCCTTTACGATTACGCCGACAGGTCGCTGTCGGCCGCGGGATGCCTTTTGAGGATAAGAGAGCTCCCGGAGGGCGCACTGCTCACTTTCAAAGGGAAAGTCGTCCCGCACGAGAAGTTCAAGACAAGGCCTGAATCCGAGACGCTCTGCCTGGACATCCAGGCCGTCAAAAGCATCCTTCACAGCCTCGGCCTCAGGGGGTTCTTCAAGTACCAGAAATACCGCGAGGAGTTCTCGTTTCTCGGCGCGCTCGTCTGCATGGACGAACTGCCCTTCGGCTTCTTCCTCGAGGTCGAGGGCGATGAGGAATCGATCCTCGCCGTTACCGAGAAGCTGGGCCTCGACCCAGACACCTTCAGCAAGAGGTCCTACGCCGCGATATACTCAGAGATTTGCAGAGAGAAGGGAGTACCTTTCGGAGACATACTTTTCAAGACCGATAATGGCCGCTGAAAAAAATTCTCCGCGGATCACCGACGCCGTCCTGCTCGCCGCGGGATACGGCGAGAGGCTGAGGCCGATAACGCTCGACGTTCCCAAGCCGGCCCTGCATTTCCTCAACCGCCCGCTTATCTGCCGTCTTCTCGACAGCCTCGCGGATTACGGCGTGAAACGGGTCTTCATCAACACGCATCATCTTCCCGAACAGATTGTCGAGGCGGCATCGTCATTTCGTGGCAAGATGGAACTGGCCTTTTCTCACGAGCCGGAGATCCTGGGGACGGCGGGCCTCTTCTTCGACCTGAAGGAAAGGCTCCACGGCCCCTTTTTCGTCCTGAACGGAGACATGTTCCTGGAGCCGCAGCTGGGGATGCTCGAAGAGCGGCTGCTGAGAGGAAGTGAGGAAGCGGTCCTTCTCCTCAAGAAAAGGAGACCGGGCGACAGCTATACTCCGGTCTCCCTGGATCCGGAAGGAATGGTCTCCTCGATAGGAGAGGGAGAACACTTCTTTTGCGGAGTGTACGCTGCCAGAAGACTTTTCATCGATCGGGTGACAGAAAGGAAAAAAGAGGATCTCGTGCCCCTGATTCTGAAGCCTTCCATCATGGCGGGAAAAGTCGGAGGAACGGTTTTGGAGGGGGCCTGGCACGACCTCGGATCAGCGAAAAGCTTTCTCGAGGCGACCCGCGACTGCCTGGACAAGATGAGGAACGGGATAATGCGCCCGCCGCCGGGAAGCAGGTTCGAGGCTTCGTTATCGTGCTCCTCCCTGATAGAAGATTCGGCAGTTCTCGGAGAGGCGGTGAAGCTGAAAGGTTTCGCTGCCATAGGGCAAGGATGCATCATCGGAAAAGGGGCTTTCATCGAAAATTCCGTCATCCTGCCGGGAACGGCCGTGGCCGAGGGAACGAAGGTGACCGGCTCGATCGTCCTTGGCGGGAGAACGGCGAAGGGTTGAAACCGGAGCCGTTCCGATTCTCGACAAAAAGTCCGATGCGGTTTAATATTAGTTGTCTGGAGGATGAATGAAGGTAAGAAGAGAAGCGATCCCATACGCGCTGTCGGGAGGCCTCCTGGCAGCTTTTTTCGCGGCCGCCGGCCTGTATTACGCCGCCGCGCCTCCTTTCCTGTTCTTCCTCTTTTCGCTTTTCTTCTTCCGAGATCCCAGGAGGGTCTTCGAAGGCGGGCCTGAAATACTGGTCTCTCCGGCGGACGGAAAGATAATAAAGGTAACCGATGACGGAGAGAAGATCTTCCTATCCGTCTTCATGTCGGTCATGAACGTACACATCAACAGGTCTCCGGCGGAAGGCGTGATCCTCAGTAAAGAATATTCCCAGGGTACATACCTCGCGGCATACCACGAAAAGGCTTCGCTGGAGAACGAACGGCTCCGGTGGGTCATTGAAACCAGGTTCGGCGACATAGAGTGCACGCAGATAGCGGGGCTGATCGCGCGGAGGATCCATCCGCTCAAGCAGGCGGGAGAGAACCTCAGGCGGGGTCAGGAGATAGGCCTAATAGCGTTCGGGTCGAGGGTCGACGTGGTGCTGCCCAAAAGCACCTGCGAACTTCTCGTGAAACCTGGAGACCGTGTCAGGGGGGGCATAAGCCCGATGGCGAAAGGAAAAATCCGATGAGCCACCGTTTCAGCCTCAAACGGAAACAGATACAGCTCAGAAGGGGTGTCAGCATCCTTCCTTCGCTCTTCACTCTCGGCAACATGTTCCTCGGCTACTACGGGATCATGTTCGCGATAAAGGGC
This sequence comes from Acidobacteriota bacterium, assembly GCA_029559035.1. Classification (GTDB taxonomy): domain Bacteria; phylum Acidobacteriota; class UBA4820; order UBA4820; family UBA4820; genus JAKQCT01. The sequence continues at coordinate 49,416 of JAKQCT010000078.1, read as the reverse complement.
AATTTCGAGGCCGCGGTGGACATGTGCCTGCTCGCGGGGATACTCGACATGGTCGACGGGCGCATAGCCAGGATGACCGGCACGACAAGCGATTTCGGGAAAGAGCTCGACTCGCTCGCCGATTTCCTGTCCTTCGGCATCGCCCCCGCTCTCATCCTCTATTTCTGGGGATTTTCCGAGCTCGGGAAGTTCGGCTGGCTCTTCGCATTCCTCCTTCCCCTCGGAGGAGCGATAAGGCTCGCCAGGTTCAACATTCAGGGACAGGTCATGGACAAGAGGTACTTCGTGGGCCTCCCGATCCCGGCTGCCGCGGCGGCGGCGCTTTTCCCTCTCTACTACCTCGACGCGGCGTTCCTCGAGAAGATCCGCGCCAATTCTCACGTGCTCCTGATATCCCTGAAGACCATCACCCTGGCATACGTGGTGCTCGTCGCTTTCCTGATGGTGAGCAAGATAAAATACCGGTCGTTCAAAGAACTGGACATGCGGAAAAGGATGCCCGCTCCTTTCCTGTTCTTCCTGGCGGTCTTCGTGATCCTCGTCATACTGAGATATCAGCTCATTTTCCTGATAATCGCCCTTGTCTTCATGGCTTCGGGACCGATATCCTACCTGCTTGAAAAGTTGAGACATCCCTCCCAGGCGCCGGATGCCGCGACAGAGTAAGGCCGGGATGCCGCTCCTTGACAGTTCTTTTCGCTGCGCGCTTGTCGGGAAGGACCCTCTTCTCGAGAACGAACTTTTCAACCTTCTCAGGAAGGAGGGAGCGGACGAATGCTCCATCGTCTCCTTCGACGAGAGTCCCGAAGATTTTTCCATCAATCTTGACGATAGCGACGAGTGCAGGCTCTACCTTCCGCTTTCCGAAGAATACCTAAAGGATTTCAACGTCATCTTCCTGATCGGCGGGTCCCCTCGCGCCAGGGGATTTGCCGAAGCGCAGAGGGCCGGTCACGGCACGATACTGATCGACCTTTCCGGCGAAAAGGACTCCCGGGACGCCTGCGGTGAATTCGTGCCTCCGGCCGAGACCCACCTGATCTCGTCGCTTCTCAGGGCTGCGGGCAGGGAGCGCCTGAAAAGCTTTTCATGGTGTATATTCCTTTCCGCTTCGGCCTTTGGGGAAGCCGGGATCAAGGAGCTTTTCAACCAGACCTCTTCCATCCTCAATTTCAAGAAACCTGAATCGTCCGTCTTCAAGGAACAGCTGGCATTCAACATCCTCGCGAGAAAACCAGTGGATGGAGGAGGCACGGAAGAGGCCGCCCGCATGCTCAGCGGATTCGACGGCCCCCTTTCGAGGACCGTAGTTCAGGTCCCCGTTTTCCACGGCTCGTCGGTGTCTTTCATGATGGAAATAAGCGGCGACTGCGAAAAGACCGTGAAAGACATCGTCAGCTCGCTAGGCAATGACCCCGCCTTCACCCGCCTCAAAGACCTATCGGACTTTTACGCTCCGGAGCAACGCTCTGACATCCAGTTCTACCTCGAATGCGTGGGGAGCGAAAGGATCTGGGGATGGGCCAGGTTCGACCCGTTCAGGTCACAAGCGGAAATGGCCCTAAAAAAGATGACATCCTGCCTGAAGAACATGGAACGCGCCGGGAAGGGATGATACTATCGGTCATGCCCGGCTGTCTTCCAGGATGTCTACTTCGTCAATGTTCTCGGACAGATAAACCTCCGGGAACTGCTGGAAGATCCTCAGGCAGGTGAGGCTGCAGAAACGGAGTTTCTTCTCGCCCTGCGAAAAATCTATAGCGCCGGGGGCCTCTCTCGAGTTTTCGCCGCATACCGGGCATTTGTCCGCCATACTATCCTCTCGTTGGAAACATTGCAAAATCCGTGCCTGTTCCCTTTCGCAATGTTTATCAGGAGTTATCCCGATGCGAAGCGTCAGCCGTTCCCGTTAACCTTCGAATGTCCGTAACTTTTAGTAACACTGCTGATATCCACGGGATCCCCCTGCAACAAGAAAAAGAGAGCGGCGCCGGTCTCCCTCGCGGCCGCAATCATCTTGATAGGGGGAAAAGCCGTGGTAGGTTTCTAAACATGCAGCCTCGGGTATCATTTCGGAACCGGGACATCCGGCGCTGGACCTTCCGGCAACGATTCAAACCCTGTTCGCGGTAAAGGAGGCTGCCAAGCCACTCGAACCGGAACACCCCAACGGGCACTAAAAGATCGAAAACTAGTCACGCTCTTCAAAACGCTCTTCCTGGTCTTCACCTGCATCTGGATAATCAAGGAAGCGATCAAGAGGCCCGGCAGATTCGCCGCCAATTATTGTCAATTTCTGGTCATATTTTGTCGTGGTCCGGCGATTGTCATCAACTTCTAGCGGCCCAGATTTCTGAAGCCCCGCTGGAGAGAAACGTCCGCCACTCAGGCTGCAATGTTTTACCTCCTCTCAGACAATGAAGCTCCGCCGTGGTAATTTCCGGTCCGGGTTGCAGTCCTTTTGGATTCTACGGAGCAGACTGCTTCGCCTCGCTTGAGGACCTTCTCTCGTCCCATAGGATTCCGGGAAGCTCGGGGCCATATCCTCGGAAAGTGCCGTGCAGTTTCTCGAAGGAATCTTCCGCGCACACGGCATCAAGGTTCGGGAGGCCAGAAACGAGCAACGTGTGAAGACGAAGGAACGGTTTGTCCCGCCAGGCAAGGCTCGGCTCGTCGATCGACGAATTTTTCCTTCCCGGAACGCTTTTCGCTTGAGGATCCGATGGTCCGCACTCCTTTCCGGAACGCCGCCCTGTCGCTTCGCCCTGCCAAAAGCCGAGCGATCGCCCGTGCGGTGCCGCTTGACCATTTTGAAAAATAAAGGTAATTTATTATGGTTGCGGGGCGATGCCCCAATTTGGTGAGTATAGCTCAGCTGGTAGAGCTCCGGACTGTGGATCCGGCCGTCGCGGGTTCGATCCCCGTTACTCACCCCACCCTCTCTTGCGCCCGTAGCTCAGCTGGATAGAGCGTCGGCCTCCGGAGCCGAAGGTCGTGAGTTCGACTCTCGCCGGGCGCACCACCTGCCCCTCCCAACGGTATTGGTTCCCGCCGCCGGATGTGCTAAATTATAGTGCTTGACAAAGGAGGGGAAAGTGAACAACAGGAAGGAAAATTTCTATAAAGCGTACCGGGAGATCCACAACCTCATGGAAGCCCAGCAGGTCCTCGAATGGGACCAGCAGGTGATGATGCCCGTCAAGGGCAACGACCAGAGGGCCGGCTCCCTGTCCGTCCTCGCCAAGATCGCCCACGAAAAAATGACCTCGCCTTCAATGGAAGAAGTGATCCGTGAGTTCGAATCCGGGGCGGATGACGATTGGGACAGGGCCAACCTCCGCGAAGCGAAAAGGTTCTTCGACCGCCAGAGAAAAATACCGTCGGCGCTCATCGCCGAAAAGAGCAGGGCCTGCGCGATGGCGCAGTCAGCCTGGGAAAAAGCGAAGCCGGCCTCGGATTTCCAGGCATTTCTCCCAAGCCTGGATAGGGTGATATCGATAACCAGGGAGATCGCGGCCCTTGGGAATCCCGAGGAGCCGTACGATTTTCTTCTCGACGATTACGAGCTGGGAATGACCGTCAGGGAACTCGACCCCCTGTTCGAGAGCCTCAAGCAAAGAATCAGGGAAATGGTGAAAAAATACTCCCGCACCGGCTCGGACGCGGACAAGGTGCTCGGGGGGACCGTCCCCCGCGACATCCAGGAAAAGATCGGGCGGTTCTTCCTGGCCGAGATGGGTTTGGACATGGAAGCGGGGAGGCTTGACGTCTCCGCGCATCCTTTCACTTCGGGAACGATGAACGACGTGAGACTGACCACCAGATACAGGGAAGACTTTCTTCCGACTTCGCTCTTCGGGGTCCTTCACGAAGGCGGCCACGCGCTTTACGAGCAGGGCCTCGATCCGGAGCATTTCAGGGACCCTGCCGGACAGGCGTGCTCGCTCGGGATCCACGAATCACAATCCCGTTTTTGGGAGAACCTGATCGGAAGGTCGAGGGCGTTCTGGGGGAAATACCACCCAATGATCCTTTCCGAGACGGGAGGAGCATTCGCGGGGACTACGGCGGAGGACTTCTACCGGGCGGTCAATTCGGTGAGAGCTTCATTCATAAGGGTCGAAGCCGACGAGGTGACTTACAACCTCCACATCATACTTCGTTACGAGATCGAAAAGGGTCTCATCCGCGGAGAGATCAGGACGGCGGACCTGCCCGAGATATGGAACGCGAAGTTCTCGGACCTTTTCGGGATCGAGCCTCCTTCCCACAATCTTGGAGTTATGCAGGACGTCCACTGGTCTGTCGGTCTGATAGGCTACTTCCCGACATATTCGCTGGGCAACCTTTATTCGGCGCAGATCGCAAGAGCCATGCAAAAGGAGCTTGGCGGCCTGGACGAGCTGATCTCGGCCGGCAGGCTGACGGAAGTGAAGAACTACATGAGGGAAAAGGTCCACCGTCACGGAAAACTGTTCCCTCCGAGGGACCTCATCAGGATGATAACCGGCAGCCCGCCATCCGCGGAGCCGTTCCTCGAATACCTCTCGTGCAAGTACGACCCCCTGTTCGCATAGGAAGGAGAGCGCCTTGACAGAAAAAACCGTCATTATCGGATCGGGCCCCGCCGGGCTGACTTCGGCGATCTACCTGTCGCGGGCCTCCCTGGCACCTGTATGTTTCGAAGGATTCATAGACGGGGGAGTCGCCGGGGGACAGCTCATGACCACTACGGAGATCGAGAATTTCCCCGGTTTCCCGGAGGGGATTGACGGGCCCGAGCTGATGTCGCGGATGAGGAAACAGGCGGAGAAGTTCGGCACGAGGCTGATCTCGGAGGACATCACCGGGATAGACCTTTCAGTCCGCCCCTTCGTGATCCGGGGAAGCGCTACCAGCGTTGAAGCTCACAGCGTCGTTATCGCCACGGGCGCAACGGCCAAAAAACTCGGCCTCCCGTCAGAACCGAAGCTCTGGAACAGGGGGATATCCGCTTGCGCGGTCTGCGACGGAGGCCTGCCCGTCTTCAGGAACCAGAAGCTGGTGGTCGTGGGGGGAGGCGACACGGCCATGGAAGAGGCGATGTATCTCACCCATTTCGCCTCGGAGGTTTTCCTCGTGCACAGAAGAGACGCCTTCAGGGCGTCGAAAGCCATGCAGGAGAGAGTGCTTCAAAGTCCCAAGATAAGGGTCGTCTGGAACAGCGTCCTCGAAGACGCGGAGGGCGACAGTTCGCTTCAGGGCGTCATCGTCAGGAACGTCGCTACCGGAGAAAGGACCAGGCTCGAAGCAAGGGGGCTTTTCTACGCTATAGGGCATCAGCCGAATACTGGGTTCCTGAAAGGCCTGGTGGAAATGGATGACGAAGGTTACGTCGTGACCGCGCCCGGTTCCACGAGAACGAGCGTGGACGGGCTCTTCGCGGCGGGCGACGTCCAGGACAGGCATTTCAGGCAGGCCGTCACGGCGGCGGGCTCGGGATGCATGGCAGCCCTTGAATGCGAAAGATGGCTTTGCGAAAAAGGCTTATAATGGCCGCGGGAGGATAAAATGAAAAACTCCGCTTTTTGCCTCGTCTGCATTTTTCTCTTTGTCCCTCTGTTCGCCGGAATAGGGGGTGACCCCGCCATGCAGGGCAGGATAACTTCCATTGAAAAAAAGGACCAGATCACCACAGCCACCGTCAGGATGGAGTCATCATCCATCACGAAAGATCCTTCCAGCAAGGTGAAACCGGGAATGTCGGTGAGGCTGATCTATTCGGTCGGGACTGCGCAGTTCCGCCCCGGGATAGGAAGGGTCCTCACGATACAAGAGAACGGCAACGTGTTGGTGGCGATCGACAACAGCCTTCTTGAGAAGAAGATCCCGGTCCCAAACTCGAACGAGCCCGTCACCGTGAGCGAACTGTTCCATGTGGGAGCCGAGGTCTCAATCTCGAACGAAGCTCTTTGATCCAGATTCCTGAGGGAACGTGTTTTCAGGTCATTCGTCAGGCAATTTCTCAGGATAGGTGAAGCTTGTCGGCAGGTCTATCACCCCGTCCCTCTTTTTGGTCCCGAAAGGCGTGTCGAAACTGATAGTCCTTCTGCCGTCTTTCTCCTTCGCGCGCGCCCGCACCCGGGGGCATCCGAGCAGGCCTTCTTCAGGGAAACTTTTTCCCGACATTACCCATCTGGTGAATTCAAAGGAGAACGCAAGTTTTTGAAGCCTGTATCTCATATCCTCTATCCGGAATTCCCCGCCGTTGGTCATCCAGACGCTCTTTCTCATATTCCCCGTCCTGACCGGTGATATCTTCTCGCACGAGAGGAAATCCAGCGAATCAAGATAGTCCCTGTGCCTGGCCTTTATCTCCCTCATGAGGGAATACCTGTACCACAGTCTTCCGTAAGTCCTCCAGACGATCAATTCCCTGCGATGGATCCTGTAATGATGGATCTTCTCCATCTTTCTGGTTCCCCGGATAAGCCGTTCCATGCGCGTCAATATGGTCCCCCGGAGGGATTCCTCGTACGGCGATATTTCGGGAGGCATGATCCCCGGATGTTTTCCGCCTATCTTCCTGGCCACGCCTGCGTAGGTTTGTCCCAGGGAAACCGCCGTCAGCCAGCAGTTCTGCGTCCTTTCTCCGAGGAGGCTGAGGCTCAGCCTGTTCAGCGCCTCGGCGAAAAGTGCCGAATCCTGGATCCTTCCCTCTCCGGCGGCCCTCAACGATTCCGCCGCCAGCCATTCCCCTATCCTGCTTACTTTGAGCTGGTCGATCTCGCCCGTGTCGTCCCCTGTCCACACCGGATCGGTGCCCGCAAGCAATGCTCCCCTTATGGCAAGGGCGTTGTCCTCCATGAGCCGCATATACTCCATCAGCCTCTCCTCGGGCGGCTCGACCCTGTCGTCCGGAGTCTCAAGGATCGATTCCAGGAACTGGTGGGTCAGGCTCGAAAAGCTGTCCAGCCCCCCTCCCTTTTCAACAGGTTCCATGCTCCTGAGAGTGAATCCTGATCTCCTGACGGCGTGCTCCAGCGCCATGGTCGAACTAATGTCCGAACGCCTTGCGCTTCCGCCGGATGCCGCATTAAAACCTGCCAGGTCACCCTCGTACTGCCTTTCCATCAAAGAAAGTGCGGCCGCGAGCCCGAGATCCAACAGAAAATAGACCAGGACATAGAATATCGCCGCCGAGGCGCAGATCTTTATAAACAAAAACAGCCGCCAGAACTTTTGCTTCCCCATCAGCCGCAGTTTCCGATTTCGTGAGTCCGGCAACTTCCAGGATCATGGGATAAAAAAATCTCGCCGAAGACCCGCGAACATAAAAACTGCGCCTCGGCGAGGCGCTCTTCTTTCAGGGTCATCCGGTCCTCCAGAAAAATATCAAGCGGAGGTTCTTTCAAGTATCTTTTCTATTTTCTCTGTAAGCCTGTTGTACTGGAAGGGTTTTGAAATATAATCGATCGCGCCTTTCTGAAACCCCATCATCTTATCCCTCAGGTCGGTCCTGACGGAAAAGATCGCGACGGGGACAGTTCTAGTCTCGTCCTGCCCCTTCAGCAGCGAGAGCACTTCCCAGCCGTCCATTCTCGGCATGTTGATGTCGAGAAGTATGAGGTCCGGATGAAGGCCCTTGGCGACCTGGATTCCATTCTCTCCGGACTGGGCTTTGGCGACAATGTAGCCGGAGTTCGACAGGATGGCATCCACAATGTCCAGTAGGTCTGGGTTATCATCAATAACCAGGACTACCTTTTTCCTGAACATTTCACACCTCTCTCTCGATAATTAAAATATGCTCTGATGGACTATTTGTCAAGTCAAAGAATGTGCACACCTGGCGAAGAGCGTCTTCGGATTAATTCATGCGGGTCGCGGTTTCTCATCCTCGTTTTGGTGGGATAAAAAATGGAGCGGGAAACGGGATTCGAACCCCCTCCGTCGCGGCTCGCCACTCCTGCAAGGGCAACCTTCCGGTTTCCCTTGCAAGATCCCTTCCCGACTTCGAAGATGCACTTACCACGGGGGAAGCTTCTTCCCACGTTAACCCCCTTCGGTCGCGGTTTCTCATCCTCGTTTTGGTGGGATAAAAAATGGAGCGGGAAACGGGATTCGAACCCCCTCCGTCGCGGCTCGCCGCTCCTGCAAGGGCAACCTTCCGGTTTCCCTTGCAAGATCCCTTCCCGACTTCGAAGATGCACTTACCACGGGGGAAGCTTCTTCCCCCGTTAACCCCCTTCGGTCGCGGTTTCTCATCCTCGTTTTGGTGGGATAAAAAATGGAGCGGGAAACGGGATTCGAACCCGCGACCCCAACCTTGGCAAGGTTGTGCTCTACCAGCTGAGCTATTCCCGCTCAAAAATGGGTATATTAGCAGATGAGACCGAAAAGGTCAAGGATATAACCCGCGTCCTGGATCAACATGCCGTTGGTGCATTTTGCCGCCGACTTCTGTAAAATGGATTCATGGGCGCAGTTCCTTTTCTTGAAGTCAGGGAAGTCAGCAGGTCCTACGGACGTGCGTCAGCACTTGAGAAAGTGAGCTTTTTCGCGGAAAAAGGGCGGAACACGCTCGTTCTGGGACCCAACGGCGCGGGCAAATCAACTCTCTTGAGGATACTCGCTCTTCTTACAAGGCCATCATCGGGCATTATCCTTTGGGAGGGGGAACCGGTTTGCGCCAAAAAAAGGGGAGAGTTTCGGACTCGCCTCGGATACCTTTCCCATCAGCTTTTTTTATACAACCATCTGTCCGCGGAGGAGAACCTCGAGTTTTTCGCGGCTCTTTACGACATACCGGCGCGGGAGCAAAAGATCGTCGGGCTCATGGAGCAGTTCGGCCTTGCTTCCCACCGTTCAAAACTGGCCGGGGAATTGTCCAGGGGAATGCAGCAGAGGCTTTCCCTCGCCAGGCTGTTCCTTTCCGACCCCGAACTACTGATACTCGATGAACCTTTCACAGGCCTTGACGAGGAAAGTTCGGAAGCGCTCCGCTCTTTCCTGCTCTCTCTCAGGCGGTTCAACAAGGCAGTTCTCCTTGTAACCCACGAGGTCCGGGAAGCGCGCGAGATTGCAGACGATCTCCTCATCCTGGACAGGGGCAGGACCCGCTATTTCGGTGAAGCCCCGCCCTCCGGCAAGATCATGGATCTCTATCATGAAAAAACAGAAGGCTCCCCGCCGTGAGGCTTCTCCGGTCCGCCTTGATTGTCTTCGGGAAGGAAATCCGCGAGGAGGCGCGCCGTAAGGAGAGCTTTCTCGCGTCTTTCTTTTTCTCGTTCATTTCCATCGTTCTCTTCCATTTTTCTCTCGACCTCACCGGCGCGGACCTCTCGAGGGAAGGGTCCGGGCTTCTCTGGCTGATAATCCTTTTTGCCGGAAGCCTTTTCACCGGGAACAGCTTCAGGAAGGAGGAGGAGAACGGAACGTTCCAAGCTCTTCTCCTGGCGGTTTCGGACTCCGGTGCCATCTTCCTGGGAAAATACCTTGCCAACCTTGCTTTCATGACCTCGCTGGGCTTTTTCCTGCTGTTTCTTTCCGGAGCGCTGCTCAACATGCCAGTATGGAACGCGCTCCTGCCTCTCGCCTTCGTTTTCACGCTCGTTAACGCGGGTTATTCTTCGCTGGCCACGATGATCTCTGCGCTCCTATCGAAGGAAAAGGGCTCCGCTCTTCTTTACCCGTTGGTCCTTTATCCTCTGCTCGTCCCTCTTTTCATGGCCGCGGCTGCGCTGACCGGCACTGCCATGGCTTCAGGGCCTCTTCTGGGAAGCCCCTGGTTGCGGCTTCTTGTTCTCTTTGATATTCTTTTTTTTGTCGCATGCATGCTGTTGTTCGAATATGCCGCGGAGGAATAGGTTTGGCTGAAAAGATAAGGAAGTGCGCGGTTGCCGCCACTTTATCCGCAGCGCTCCTTAACGCGGCGGCGCTCGCGGCGGTTTTTTTCTACGCCCCGGTTGAAGCAAGCATGGGTGAAGCCCAGAAGATATTCTACTATCACGTTCCGTGCGCGATCGCCGCTTACGGGCTCCTTCTTCTTTCTTTCGTTATGAGCATCGCCTTCCTTTCGACGGGACAGAAGGAATACGACGAGTGGGCTTTTTCCGGAGTTGAGACCGGCATGGTCATGATCGCCTGCGTCCTGGTTTCAGGCGCAACCTGGGGGCGTTCCGCCTGGGGCAAGTGGTGGGTTTGGGAGCCCAGGCTGACCTCTTTCCTGATCCTCTTCATGACATACCTCTCATACCTCCTGATCAGGGCTCTGGGAACCGGGGATCCGAGGACGCCGAAGATCTCGGCGGTCGTGTCCATAGTGGCTTTTCTGAACGTGCCGCTGGTGAACCGCGCGATCGCATGGTGGGGATCGGCGGTCCACCCCGCGCGGATCGGGCTGGAACCCCCGATGAAACACACCCTGCTGCTCTCGTCGTTCGCTGTGGCGCTCATGGCCGCATCCCTTTTGCTCTGGAGGGTCTTCTCGGCACGGAAAGCCGAAGGGACTGAGGAAGGAAATCCATGATATCCCTCTTGCTCGACGCCGCGAGGGACAGCTCTTTTTACTTTCATTCGGCGTATTCCTCGATCGGGATTATAATAACGGTTTACTCCTTCATTCTTTACTTGAAGGCTCGAAAAATAAGGGGAGGTAAGAATGGCTAGCAAGATGATCGTGCTGCTCAGCGACTTCGGTTACAGGGACCCGTGGGTCGGTTCTTTGAAATCGGCCCTCCTGAGCCAGAATCCGGAAGCCCCGATAATAGACATGTGCCACGGACTGCCGCCCCACGACATAATGACCGCCGGGTTCACGCTCATGAGAGGTTACAGGGACTTTCCCGTCTACACGGTCTTCATGGCGCTCGTGGATCCCAGCGTGGGAGGTCCCAGAAGGCCGATACTCGTTGTGACGGAAGACTATTATTTCATAGGCCCCGACAATGGAATCTTCTCGTTCATCTATTCTGCCGAGAATGTGAGGCAGGTCTACCATATAACCTCAAGCCATTACTTCCGCCAGCCTGTGAGCCAGACCTTTCACGGCAGGGACGTTTTCGCCCCCGTTGCCGCGTGGCTCGCTTCGGGAATCGAACCCTACAAGTTCGGAGATCCCATCGAGGATTACACCAAGATACCCATCCCCGCCGAGGAGATCGAGGGGGAAACCATAAAAGGCGCGGCGATAGGAGCGGACAACTTCGGCAACATCCTTACCAACATCAAGCTGGGGACGATCCAGGATTTCGCGGCGAGACTGAAGGTCAACAGGTTCGCGGTTTCGATCCTGGGACGCGAGGTTCCGCTGGTCGGCGGCGGATACGCGCAGAAGCTCCCTCTTTTCGCGCTCCTCAACTCCGCGAACCTCATAGAGATAGCATCCGCATCCAATCCAGCCGTGGAAGCCCTTGGGATAAAGTCCTTTCCACTGGAGTTGAACATCCTGCCACTCAGATAGAAACGCGGAGCCGTGGATCCGCAGGCCCTTTATCCGGCCTTGGCTGTCCGTGGCCGTTCCTCCCCCTTATTTTCGTCAACTGTTCAGCCGAAATATGATAAAATCACTTTTTACCCTGAAAGGAGGCGCTGCCTTGAGGAAAATACCGCCCGGCCGCATTGTCATCATGATCCTCCTGGCGGCTGCCTTGGCATCGCTTTTCTTCTTGCTCGGCCTAAACTGCGAAAAGGCGTACCTGATCCCCCTGCTTGTTTTCGCCTACTTCCTGGCGACCTATTTCGACGTTTCCCTTCCCGGCCTCGGACATGTCAGCAGCGATCACATAGTCGCCTTCCCGGCCGTCCTCTTCATCGGGAACCCCTTTCTCGCGGGCCTGCTGAACGGCTTCGGATACCTCCTTGAAAGAGCTTTCAGGTTCGGGTTCAGGGGATTGGAGGCGAAGCACTGGCTCTCTTTCCTGGCGATTTCCGTAAACACTGCTGTCACGACCCTTCTCTTCCAGGCCACAGGAGCCTTTACCGCCGGATCCTCCCTGACCAAGAGCTGCCTGGTCCTGCTTATATCGCTTTTCGTTTTCGCCCTCCTCGGATTCCTCATCCTTCTTTTGGACAGGATCGTCACCGGAACCGATTTTTCCATCAGGCAGTGGATGAGCTACCTGTTCAAGTACCTTCTATTCCTGTTCATTTCCTCGCCGTTCCTTGCGATCTTTCTCCTCGCGATATCCGAAAACCACATTCCGTTCCTGATACTGAGCTTCTTTCCTCTCATATCGACGATCTGGAGCCTGAGGGTCAACTTCAAGCTTGTCGAGAAGAACAGTTCCCTCATAAGATCCACGCAGAAGCAGGAGTTCCTGCAGCAGATAATGACCGTCGAGGCCGGATCGCTCGAGGACCGGAACTTTCTCAAGAACTTCCTGACCGGTCTCAAGGATTTCGTCAAATGGGACAGGGATATCCTGTATCTTGCGTCTTTGGAGATGGAAAGGGAGCCGATAATCTTTTCCACCGGGGAATTCCCTCCGGACCCTCACGGCGTCATAGGAACGCTCGAGGAGATCCTTCAGGCCAACCCTCCTCTCAAGGAGCCCGTATGCAGGTCCGGCGAAACTCTCGCTCCAATGCTCGACGCCCGCTCGAAATCCCAGATCATAATGCCCCTGTCGACCGATGAGATCTCGTTCGGGATTCTCGTGCTCGAGAGGGTGTCCGACCAGCCTTTCGATTCCGCGGAAGTGCAGTTCTGCCAGTCGGCGCTTTCCCAGGTCGCGCGGCACATCCAGGACAAGATATTGAAGGGCCAGCTCATGACCACCAACCAGACCCTTCTGAAACAGACGCATTACCTTTCGGAGATACTCAAGATATCGAACCTGCTCAAGATTCACCTGAGCTCCCAGGAGATCCTGGAAGAGGTCGCCGACGGTATCTCCCAGAGCCTCGGGTTCAGAACGGTGCTCATCAGCCTTTACAAGCAGGACGAGAAATGCTTCGAAAGGATCGCCCAGGCGGGCCTGGACGACAGGTGGAATGAGATCTCGGAAAAGAAGCCTCCCGAACAGAACATCCTCCGGCACTTCAGGGAGGAGTTTCGGATCGGAAACTGCTATCTGGTGAGGAACGTCACTCCTACGACAACGACCATCATGCCGAAAATGGATGATCCTTCCGGCGCGTCTCCCGACGACTGGGCTCCCGATGACGCCCTCTTCGTCCCGCTCCTGACAAGCAACAACAACCTACTCGGCGTCATCTCCGTTGATGAGCCGCGGGACGGAAAGATACCTTCTCTGGAAACGCTGAACGCTCTCGAGATCCTCGCCAACCAGGCGGTCCACGCCTTCGAAAGCGCTGCGATCCACGCGGTCGCCAGGCACGACGCCGTGATGGACGGTCTCACCAATCTGTACAACCACAGGCATTTCCAGGAATCGCTCTCCAGGGTGCTCAGGCAGGCTTCCGTTTCCAACCAGACATTCTCGATCCTCATGATGGACCTGGACAATTTCAAGGAGACGAACGACACTTTCGGCCACCTCGCGGGAGACGCGGTTCTGAGGTCCATCGGGCAAACCCTGCTGGAGGTGACCAGGAAGGACGACGTGGCGGCAAGGTACGGGGGTGAGGAATTCGCGGTCCTCCTGAACGGGCTCGACTCGCATCAGGCCAGGATGGTGGCGGAAAGAATAAGGTCCCTTGTCGAGAAGAAGCCGGTGTACGACGAAAGCATCACGCAGCCGGTGAAGATCACCGTATCGATCGGCATCGCGACATTCCCCAAGCACTCGAGGAACCACAAGGAACTCCTGAACATCGCCGACCTCGCGCTTTACCGTGCCAAGCAGGCGGGCAAGAACCGCATCGCGGAAGGACCGTGATGGCCATCCCGGAGACCGCCGGCAGGTACAGAATAATCAGGCTGATCGGAAAGGGCGCCATGGGAAGGGTATACCTCGCCAGGGATCCCAGGATAGACAGGCATGTCGCGCTCAAGACCATCTGCGACGACGCGGGGTTGAGCCCGGAAGAACACCAGTCGCACATATCGAGGATAATCTCGGAAGCAAAAGCCGCGGGGAAGCTTCTTCATCCCAACATCGTTACGGTGTTCGACGTTTTCGAGGACGAAGGTTCGACGTACATCGCGATGGAATACCTCGAGGGCACCACCCTGGACAAGTTCTGTTCTCCCGGCAGCAAGCTCCCCACCGAGAAGCTGCTGGACATAATTTCCCAGGCTCTGTCAGCCCTCGATTACGCCCACAAGCAGGGCGTAGTGCACCGCGACATCAAGCCCTCCAACATAATGATCCTGGAAGACGGAACGGCGAAGATCACCGACTTCGGTCTTGCCAGAAGCCTCGACGCGCCGCTTTCCCGGGACGGCTTCCTGGTGGGGACCCCTCACTACATGTCCCCCGAACAGGTGGACGGAAAGCCGGCGGACGGGAGGTCGGACCTGTTCTCCCTGGGAGTCGTGTTATATGAGCTTGCAGCGGGGATAAGGCCCTTTGAAGGAGATACGATATCGACCATACTCAAGAAGATCCTCTTCGAAGACCCTCCCTTTCCCGTGGAACCCACGCCGTCGATCCCGCCACGCCTTTTCGCGATAATCATGAAGGCTCTCGCGAAAAAACCCGAGGATAGGTTCCAGACCGCCGCGGAGTTTCAGAGAGCCGTAATGGACCAGGAAGCTTTCAGGACGGCGGTGCGCCTGAAGCGGCCGCAGGACCTGCTCCCACCTCCGCCGAAACCCGTCGAGAAGCGGGAAAAATATTCCGTGGACTGGAAGGTTGTCGCCATAGCCGGCGCCTCGGGAGGGATATTCACGCTGATGCTTCTTTTCGGGATACAGTATTTCCTGTCTGCCGACAACGCCCCGTTCGCCCTCGGCAAACCTCGCGGCGAGGAGGTCCTTCCGAAGCCCCTGGAAGTCAGGACCGAACCGCCGGGGGCCGCCCTGTTCCTCGACGGGAAACGGGTCCAGATCCCCATACTTTCCGAGAACGACAGGAGAAAACACAAATTGGTGGCGAGGAAGGGGTGCCTGAGCGGGGAGACCGAAATATCTTCCCGAACTCCCGAGCCGGTCGTCCTCAAGCTCGCGCCGGGTCCTTTCCAGTTCAGGATCGATTCCGAGCCCCGGGGCGCCATGGTCTTCGTGGACGGAGAGGAGACGGGATTCCTGACCCCCGCCCTTCTTCCGAGGGCCGACTGTTCGGCATTCGTCGTAATGCTGAAGATGGAAGGGTTCTCGGATCTTTCCAGGGAGATCGATCCTTACTCCGTCGAAAGCCTCCAGGCCCCCATGTCCCAGAAAGCCCTGGAAGGGAAGATCAAGCTGCATTCCCCCGACTCCTCACTCAAGTTCTTCGAGGAGGGAAAGCTCATAGGAAGGCCGGGCGATCTTGCGACTCTTCCGGAAGGACGGCATACGATAAGTATAGTTAACGAACATGTCCTCGGGAAGAGAGAGGTTTCGGTGAACATAACGCCCGGAGAAACCACCGAACTTTCGGCGGAACCTTTCAGGACGGGGAGCGTATTCCTCGTCGGAAGGCCCGAGGAGGACGGCACCGTGACAATCGACGGGAGGCCGTTCGGCGACCTTCCCCTGACCGGAGAAAAAAAACTGGCCGTGGGAAAACACGAAGTCGTGGTCACAAGCTCGAAAGGAAGGAGAGTCCGTTTTGACTGGAAGGTTCGTGAAGGAGAACAGAAAAAAGTTGTCGATTTCGCCAGGAAAAAAGTTTCGGACATTTAGCTTTCTGCTCGTTCTTATGGCTTCTCTCGGACTGGCCGCCCAGCTAACATTTCCTCCGTCTCCCGGAGAAAAGCCGGACGACGCCCGGCTTCTGGCCACTGCCCGGAGATCACTTTTCGGCGGCGACCCAGGAGCAGCGTACAAACACCTTCTCCTCTCCGAATCCGGCATGGCCGGCGATGAGGAATGGAGGGAGCTTCTCTTCCTGACGCTGATCGGCCTGGGAAAGCCGCTGGACGCCTCGGCTTTCGTGCTGGGACAGAAGAACGCCTCCGGAAGGGACAGGATGCGGTCGGAACTTCTTCTGAAGAGGGAAGGGCCCGCCAGAGAACCTGCCCGTTTCCTCCCGGAAACGCAGGTTTTCCGTGTCCCAAAGGAAGTTGCAAGAAAGGCAGTGTCCATGGCCGCCGCTGGCGGCTCCGTGTTCGTTCTCACCCCGGAAGCCTTTTACACCTATCCCCTTGACGGTTCCCCCCAGGCTTTCCGGACGATCGCCGGAGGAAAGGAGATCCTTGACGGGAAGGGGGAGCCGCTGGTCCTCACATCCAGTTCCATCGTATCTGTTTCGGGGACGACCCAGCTGCCTCTGAGGATCAACGACGCGGCGAGTTTTGCACGGGCCCCGGGCGGGGGCCTTTACATCCTGGATTCCGCCGGGAAAGTGTTCCTTCTGGACGACGGGGGCAAGATCATCGAGGAAAGACAGATTCTCATCAGGAAACCGTCGAAGATAAGGACCGACGAGCTTGGGAGGGTTTTCATACTCTCCGATTCCGGGGACGACATCTCCATATACAGTTCGGGGTTCGACCCCCTGTTCGTCCTGGATCCCGCAGCCTCCGGCGCCCCTGTAGGCCGCGTGTCGGACTTCCGGCCCGATTTCGCCGGCAACATCATCATCCTTGAAAAAGGCTCGAAAGAACTATCCTTTTTCAATTTCTCCAAGCGATTCCTCGGTTCCAGCAGCGACAAGGCTTTTCAGGCCGACCTGTTCTCGTGGGACGGCGGAGGTTCGCTGACGGTCCTGGACAGGAAGAAAAGCTCCGTGATGAAGGTGTCGCTATGAAAAAGATCCTCGCGCTGCTCCTCTTGACAGCCCTGCCAGCACCGGCCCAGGTCATAATGGAGGAGGTCGGCACTCTCTCAGAGCAGTTGGATAAGGCAGGCGACCAGTTCCGCAGTTACAAGTTCGAAAAGAGCGTTCAGACTCTCAGCACTCTCATATCTACTCTCGACGATTGGGAAAAGAACGGAAGCCTCCAGGAGAGCGACGAAGCGGTGTATAAAAAGGCGCTGGAGATCAGGGCGGTGTCGTACTTCCACCTCGGAAGGGAGCAGAACGCCAGAGAGGATTTCAGCCGGCTGGTAAAGCTCGACCCCGACGTCAGCCCCGAGATCACGTCGTCCAGCAAGATCCTCCGGTTCTTCAACACTGTGCGCGACTCGATGGCGGGAAGCCTCGTACTTACAGTCACCCCGCATGACGCCGAGATCACCATAGACGGAAAAGCTTTCGCGGGCAGCAGGACAATAAGGCTTCTGGAAGGCCTTCACATCCTGAAAGCTTCCGCCATGGGCCACAACTCCTTCACAAGGGAGATCCTCGTCGCCGCAGGCAAGTCGGTTGAGGAATCGATTTCCCTTAAACCCAACGCGAGGAAGGTTTTCTTCTTCATCCGCCCCCAGGGCGCCAAGCTTTTCGTCGACGGGCGCCTCGCTGGAAGCGCCGACGTCGCTGCTTCTGAAAAGCCAGAATGGTCTCAGTACATATCGGGTACCGGGAACGACCCTGGCGAGTTCTTCGCGATAGAGGCTCTCTACCTTCCTCCGGGCGACCACAGGATAGAAATCTCCGCGCCGTGCCACGCCACGCGCAAGTTCACCATTCCAGTCTCTCTGGATGCGGTCGAGAACAAACCGGGGTACATCAAGCCGCTGGAGCTTCAAATGGAAACACTGACGCTCATGGTAGATTCCCATCCCCGCAGTGCTGTGGTCGAAATAGACGGAACCAAGTACGGCAGCACTCCGGTCGAGATCAGGGACTTCTGCTCGGGAAGCCACACGGTGCGGGTCTTCAAGGAAGGCCAGGGAGAATACAGCCAGAAACTCGAACTGCGGGGAGTGCGGTCATACCGCCTCAACGCGAAGCTACGCCCGACACTGTTGTGGCTCGGTTCGTCTATGGACCAGGAGGTCTCCCGGGAAGCGGGATCTCTGTTCCAGGAATCCATGAGTTCGGCTCTTTCGAACATAGAGTCTTTCAATCTGGTCCTTTCGAAAGAAGAGAACCCTTTTCTCTCCGACACTTTTTTCACCAGGGGTGTATCCGCCGCTGAGCAGGAATCCGCCGTGAAGCAGCTCTGTTCAAAATACCGCTGCGAGGGGCTGCTCGTCTCCAAGCTTTCGTCGGAAGGGGAGAACGTGGTGGCCTCGCTGCGCCTTTACGTCCCCGGCATTTCCGGTTTCGACGAAACAACGGCGCTCCTTCTCGACGCGAGAGAACCGTCTTTTCTCGTGAAAAAATTCGACCCCGCGAAAGACGTCGCTCTCTCCGGGCCTCTTTTTTTCTCCGACGGGGGTGAAGGAGTCGTCGTCCTCAGGGCGGGAGGTTGCTGGAACGGGATCGCTCCGGGAGACAGGATAACCTCGATCGAAGGAGAAGCACAAAAGACCCCAGTGGAAGCCGCCAAATGGTTTACCGGTTCCGGAAAGAAGCTTGCCGTCGTTTATTCGAGGGGCCCCGAAGTCAGGTCCGCAGAGATCCTCGACGCGCAGCCTGTTTTCTTTTGCGACGGCGACGGGGCGGGAAGCAGGAAGCAGTGGCTCCGGTTCAACCAGGAGGTCATCTCGTCGGAGGAAGAGTTTCCCCTGGCCGCCGCGAAGCTGAGCCTGGCTTCGGTGGAGATAGGTCTCGGAAGACCGCTGGTAGCACTCGACATCCTCGACGGCCTGCAGTTGGCCGAGCAAAGCGCGTGTCTCGTCCCCACTCGAAAATACCTGAGGGCGGTAGCCCTCTTCCACCTCGGCAGGCTCGACGAGGCGAAGGAAGAACTCGCCGCGCTGAAGGCCTTGCCGGAAGGAACTCGGCTGGGCTCTGACGGGAAGGTCCTCCTCCTACCCCTCGTCGAAGACCTTCTGAAGATGACCGGCGACGGAGAAAGGAGGTGACCGCATGAGCGAAAAGCCAGCTATCCCAAGGCTTACATCACTCAGCCACGGAGCCGGCTGAGCCTGCAAGATCGGTCCTAAGGACCTCGCGGAGGTTCTCCGCGGCTTGCCGACATTCTCCGACCCAAGGCTGATTAGCCCCACCGCTTCACCGGAAGACGCTGCCGTATATCTCCTCGATGAAAGGAGGGCGCTTATCTTCACGACGGATTTTTTTACTCCGGTGGTGGACGATCCCTTTCTCTTCGGGAGGATCGCCGCGGTCAACGCTTTGTCCGATGTTTACGCCATGGGAGGAACGCCCTCGCTCGCCCTTAACGTGACCGCCTTCCCTGTGAGGAAATACCGGCTCCTGGAGCTTGGCGAGATACTCAAGGGAGCGGCCGCGGCCGCCACCGAAGCGGGGTGCCTGATAGCCGGCGGGCATACGATAGACGACAACGAACCCAAGTCCGGACTGTGCGTGATAGGGTTCGCGGACAGGGACGCCCTCCTGACGAAGGACGGATCGCGGCCGGGCGACGGGATCTTTCTTACAAAACCGATCGGTACGGGCATCGCGGCGACCGCGATAAAGAACGATATTATCGCCCCGTCCCTCGCGGAAGAAGTTGTGGCGTCCATGTCATCTCTGAACCGCGCGGCTTCGTCCGTTGCCGTGTCTTCGGGCCTGAAGGGAGCGACTGACATCACCGGTTACGGACTTCTCGGCCACCTGATGGAGATGTGTTCCGCTTCAGGAACGGGGGCGGAGATCAGTTTCGATGCCATTCCGTTCTTCCCGGGAACAAGGGAACTCGCCGAAAAGGGGGTCGTCCCCGGAGGCACCAAAGCCAACCTTTCTTTCGTGCTCCCCGGTCTCGACATGCGCGGGGATCTGTCGGAGCCGGAACTCCTCATGGCGGCTGACGCGCAGACGTCCGGAGGGCTGCTTCTCGCGGTTCCGCGGGACAAGATCCCCGGCCTTGAATCGGCCATGAGATCAGCAGGCCAGTTCTGCAGGGAGATCGGCAGGTTCAACGACCGCTCCGGTAAAATATCCCTGGCAAGGTGAAACACCCGGTTCAACGGCCGGACAATTGAGAACGGAAGCCTGCATGGTCGCTTTTCAGAACAGTGAACCGGTGTCCGTGTCGTGGTTTAATGGCCCGAATCCCTTGCCCAGCGCAGGCGCCGTCTCTATGGCTTTCTCAATGAACTTTTTAGCCCCTGCCGCCGCATCCTTGGCCGAAAGCCCTCTCGCCATCAGCGCCGCCAGCGCGGATGAGAATGTGCATCCGGTCCCGTGCGTGCTTGTCGTCCTGATCCTCTTTCCTGGGATCGGAACGACAGCCTCCCCGTCGTAGAAATAATCGACCGCGTCCTCTCCGTAGTGTCCTCCCTTTATGATGACAGATCCGGGCCCTTTCGACCTGATCGTCCTCAGGGCCTCCTCGAGGTCCGTGTCCGTTTCTATCCGGCCTCCCGACAGCGCCTCGGCCTCGTTCAGGTTCGGAGTGACAACGTCCGCCAGGGGGAATATCTGTTCCACGAGCGCGTCCCTCGCCTCCGGTTTGAGAAGAGGGTCCCCGTTCTTGGCCATCATGACCGGATCGACCACGATGTTGGAAGGCCTGTATTTTCTCAGCTCTCCAGCCACCGCTCCGATGATCCCCTCATCGAAAAGCATCCCGAGCTTGACCGCGTCGGCTCCTATGTCGTCAAGGACGCTCCGGATCTGGAGGCTGACGAATTCCGGCGGTATGGGGAATATTCCCTGGACGCCGGTAGTGTTTTCCGCCACCACCGCGGTGATGACAGCCGCGCCGTAAACTCCGAACGCTTGGAACGTCTTGATATCGGCTTCTATCCCGGCGCCTCCCGAAGCGTCAGATCCTGCTATCGTCAGAGCTTTTCTCACCACTGGCACCTCCATCGCCGATTATAACTCTTCTTCCGCCGTCCCGCGTCTCATGCCCGCCACGGGCGAAAGCAAGCTGTCCGCAATTGGATCCTGTCAGGATCTCTTCCATGCTGCCGATCGAGACGATCACCTCGAATCCCGCCCTCTCGAGGCGCCCGATCTCTCCGAGCACCCTTTCGGAGACCGATCCGTCGAACCCGATGTCGCTTTCCATCCCGGAGGCCGAGGCCGCCCGCGTGGGGTTCATCGGGGTCAGCTTGACCAGGAAAGAT
Source organism: Acidobacteriota bacterium (assembly GCA_029559035.1). GTDB lineage: Bacteria > Acidobacteriota > UBA4820 > UBA4820 > UBA4820 > JAKQCT01. The sequence goes on along the minus strand of JAKQCT010000078.1, from coordinate 28,358 downwards.
GAAGGGCTGAAGGACCCCGCGATCCTCCCGGCATCGAACGGAGCGTCCGCGTGCAGAGCGAAATTAAGAGTGACCTTCCTGTCTCGGTTCACAACCCACCGGTCCCCTAGCAGGCTTATCTCGCGGAAAGTCATCTTCTTCGCGGGCATCATCTTGTTCCTGTATCTTTCGTCCGTCGTGTTCAGGGAGAACTGGAGCTGGAAGAAACCTTCTCCGAAATATTCGTCCTTCAGCCTTTTCAGCCTTTCGAACCACTCTTCTCTTCCGGCGGGCCCGATCGTCGCGATGGCGGGAACGAACCGCACTCCGGGATAGCGGCTCTTGACCTCCTCCAGGAAGCCGGGGACGTTGTCGTTGAAGGAAGGCTCCCCCATCCTGGCGAGATGAAGCTTGATCTTTTCAGAATCGAGACGCCCGTCTCCGCCATGCCTGTCGACGATCACGCGGAGCTGGTCCAGAAGCTCTGCTTCAGACAGATTTCCCCGGTAATAGAACGAAGCGTCGCAGAAGGAGCACCCGGCGGGGCAACCCTTCTGGCTGGACAGCGTTATCACCCATTTTTCCTCCGGAGGGACCGGAGGGTCGAGCGATTCGACGCACTCGATGAAGACCCCGTCGTCCATTCTTGACCTTAGCAGGTAGACGACGGCTATATCCTCGCTTCCCCTTTTCTCAACGATCTCCCATGAACCCATTCCTTACTCCTTTCAGATAAGCCAGGGCCCCGTTCGCCGACATGATGCCGTCGGAGACCGCAGCCGCAACGTTCCTCGCCCTTCCCCTTCTGACATCACCCGCGGCAAAGACCCCCCTGACAGCAAGCTCTCCGCTCTCCCGCACACCCTCTTTCAGAAGGTCAGGCAGAAACCGCCCGCAGATCTTTAAGTCCGGGGCCGTTTTTCCAAGAGCCGCCAGCAGGCACGAGCAGCTGACAACTGTTCTGTTCCCATCGGGGCCCCTGAAAGACGCTTCTGTAGCGGCCCCGCTCTTCGCCGCGCTTTCCAGGACGAACCCCTCGTTGACGGGTATTCCCCTGAGCCTTGCTTCCCGAAGGAGAGCAGCTTTCGCCTTCGGGACACTCCTGCAGAAGATCCTCACTCCGCATTTTTTGTCGCTGAACAGCAGCGCCTGGTCGAACGCCGCGTCGCCCCCGCCGTAAACAACTACCTCATTCCCGCCGGAAGGATACATCCCCCCGGGAGATCCGATGTGACCGCCGAAAGGGACAAGTTCTTCGGGAAGCCTGTTAACCTGCCCGATCGCGAGAAGGACCGCTCGCGCTTCAAGTTTTTGACCGGCGCCCGTCATAAGGTCGAATCCGCATTCGATGCCGGCGGCTATTTCCTTGACTTCTCCTGGGATCGGTTCTATCCCTGCCCTATCGAACCTTTTTTGAAACATCGTTCCGAGAGCTTTTCCCGATATCGAAGACAAAGGAGGAAAATTGTCGATCCGGCGCGCGCACCAGACCGTGCCCCCGACCCTGTTCTTTTCGATGACCGCCGTGCTGATGCCGAGACGGGCAGCCTCTATCGCGGCCGATATTCCGGCGGGCCCGGCACCGATGATGAAAAGCTCCGCGGTCACAGGCATCTCTCCAATTCCGTGGAAAGGACGAGCTCCGCGCAGCTCTTCCCCATGATCGACAGCGCCGAGGACAGGAGGCTTTCATCTCTCGCCGCGACGCAGTCTTCCGGCACGAACACCTCGAACCCCTTGTCGAAAGCTGCGAAGGCGTTGGCAAGGACGCATTTGTCGGCTAGCAATCCGCACAGACAGAACCCGCTGATATCTTTTTTCCCGATATCCGACATGAATTCCCGGTTCTCGAAAAGCGAGTAGCTGCTTTTTGGATACACCGCCAGCCCGGCGATGCCGGCGACAGGTTCACCCAGTTGGCATAGATGGTCGCTTCTGCCGATGGTCCTTCCGGAGAACCTGAAGAAAGGGTCCCTTGCGTCGTTCTCCCCGTGATGCACCGACGCAATTACCGGGAGGCCTTTATCGAGAAAGAAACGGGCCGCGTATCCGATCCGCGGGGCGGCTTCCGGGCTCCCCCTTACGAACGCCTTAGAGGAAGGGTCCACGAAAAGCTTCTGCCAGTCGAGGATCAGCAAGGCCGTTCTTTTTGTTCGTGGAACTCTCCCGGTCACTGGCAATACTCCTCGCCGGCCGGGATGGTCGCGACGGACCTGACATAGCCGTTGCTATTGTACCATAAAGATCGGGAGCCATCATCCCTGGAATCATTGTCTTTTTGAGTTTGTTTGTGGTAATCTTTGCCATTAACAAAATCGATTTTAAGGAGGAATCATAATGCCTTACATTGCACAGAGCCGTGACGTCAAGTTCAATATTTTCGAGTGGCTGGAACTCGACCGCCTCCTGAAGAACGAACGGTTCTCGGACTTCGGCCGGGAAGACCTCGAGATGATTGTTGACGAGGCGCTGAAGCTCGCGAAGAACACTATTGGGCCGACCAACGAGGAAGGCGACCGCGTCGGAGCGAAGTACGCGGACGGGAAGGTGACGGTCCCGGATTCCTTTCACAAGGTCTTCCACGAAGTGGCTTCCGCCGGCTATATAGGCTCATCCTCGTCTCCCGAATACGGCGGCATGGGGCTTCCCGAGTGCATCAGCACGGCCCTCAACGAGTTCATCATCGGCGCGAACTGCGGGCTCTCCCTTTCCCTCGTGCTTACCAGGGGGTCGGCGCACCTCATCGAATCCTTCGGCAACGACGAGCTCAAGAAGACATACTGCGAGAAGATGTACACCGGAGTCTGGGCCGGGACGATGTGCCTGACCGAACCGCAGGCCGGCTCCGATCTCGGGGATATTCAGACTAAAGCCGTAAAGCAGCCCGACGGCAGCTATCACATCGAGGGGCAGAAAATATTCATCAGCTGGGGGGACCATGATATCACCCCGAACATAATCCACGCCGTTCTGGCGAGAACTCCCGAAGCTCCCGTGGGGGCCAAGGGGCTCTCGCTCTTCGTCGTTCCGAAAATGCTGGTCAACCCCGACGGCTCCGTCGGCGCGGACAACAACATGACGACCGCGGGAATCGAGCACAAGATGGGAATTCACGGCTCTCCCACGTGCACTCTTCTCTTCGGGGAAAAGGGCCCCACGAAAGGCTGGATACTCGGCAGGGAGAGGATGGGCCTTCTATACATGTTCCAGATGATGAACGCGGCCAGGTACGAGGTCGGCCTGCAGGGACTGGCGATCGCGTCGACATCGCACGAGAACGCCCTCCTCTACACGAAGGAGAGGAAACAGGGACGCCCTTACGACAACAGGGACCCGCACCACCCGCAGATCTTCCTGGTGAACCACCCGGAGATAAAGAGGACCCTTGCGGAACAGAAATCCACGCTCGAAGCCATGAGGGCGCTTCAGTTCTACACTGCCTGGTGCATCGACATGGCGGCCGTTTCGCAGGGCGACGAAAAGAATTTCTTCCAGGGCATGGTCGAACTGTTCACTCCCATATGCAAGGCGTGGTGCACGGACAGAGGTTTCGAGATCACCAGTCTCGCGCTCCAGTGCTACGGAGGATACGGGTTCACCATGGAGATGCCGGCCGAGCAGTACATGAGGGACGCCAGGATCGCCCCCGTGTACGAGGGCACCAACTACATCCAGGCGCAGGACCTGGTGACCAGCAAGTTCAAGATGCAGAAAGGCGAGCCCGTAAGGAGGCTTCTCGGGACGATGAAGGAGAAGGCCGAAACCCTCGCCGGCGACCCCGTTCTCGGAAGGGCCGCCAAGAACCTCCTCGAAGCGTTGGATCTCACTTCGAAGGCCTGCGGGAAGATGATGGCGCAGGACAAGGACCTTCTCTTCGTCGGCATGAACGCTTGGCCGGTCATGCAGATGATGGGAGAATCGCTGGGCGGTTACTTCCTGTTGAGCCAGGCCGAGGTCGCCGGAAGGAAACTGGACGCGATCGTCAAGGGAAGCGGCAAGGAAATGAGCACCCTCCTCGAAGAAGACGAGAACGCCCGCTATTACAACAACAAGGTGCAGTCGGCAATCTTCTTCGGCTCGAGGATCCTCCCCTTTGTCAAGGCGAGGGCAGAGTCGATGGAAGACGAGAAGAGCGCCATGGATTTCGTTTTCTGAACGGTTCTTGACATGCAGGCATGAAAAGCCGCCGGGTCAGCCCGGCGGCTTTTTCTTTTTTCCCGGAAAAAAAAGAAGCGGTTCGCTTTCGCAAACCGCTTCGGAGAGAGGAGGGGGCCCCTCGATGCTTTTAATATAATACCTTTGTTTTAAAAAATCAAGTGCCTTGAAACATAATGCAGTTCTTCCCCTCCAAGAACTTCTTCAGCTCTTTTTTCCCAGGAAACCGGTTATCATCTCCCTGAGGAACACGTTCTCCTCCTTCTTGAGGTGTTCCGAAAGGACTATTTTCACCCTGTCCCCTCCTATCTGGACAAGGCTCCTGATCACGCTTTTCCTCACGAGGTAGGATTCCTCGTCCACCTTGACGATGAGGGGCTGGACGGCCTCCTTCACCTTCAGCATTCCCAAGGCTTTCGCCGAGGACTTGCGGACTATCTTGCTTTCATCGTCGAGCAGGGACACGAGATCGAAAACAGCCTCCGTCGCCCCTATCTGTCCCAGTGCGAACGCTGCGTTGTCCCTCACGACCACATCTGCATCTTTGATCGCCTTCCTCAGGAACGGAACGGCCCTTCTGTCCTTGAGCTGGCCAAGTTCGGCCGCCGCCTCCATCTTCTCCTTGCTCGTCCCTTCCCTGAGCTTCCTTACAAGTTCGTCGAACTTTTCCAACTTCCCCTCCTAAGCGAACGCGAGGTCCAGCATCATCATGAAAGCGAACCCGAACATCGTCGCGAGAGTCGCCAGGTCGGTGTTCTTCTCGAGCTGCGATTCCGGGATCAGCTCCTCCACCACGACGAATATCATGGCTCCCGCCGCGAACGAAAGCGCGTAGGGAAGAACAGGCTTCGCCACCACGACCAGAAGCGCACCGCATACGGCCGCCACAGGTTCCACTATACCGCTTAACTGCCCCCAAAAAAAGCTTCTGGTCCTGCTCATCCCCTCCCTCACGAGAGGAAAGGACACCGCGGCCCCCTCGGGAAAGTTCTGCAATCCTATCCCGACGGCGAGCGAAACTGCCCCCGCGAATGTTGCGGAGGGAATGTCCGCGGCGAGGGCTCCGAAAGCGACACCGACCGCGAGGCCTTCGGGTATGTTGTGTATGGTTATGGCCAGCATCAGCAGGACGCTCCTCTGCCAGTTGGTCCTGATCCCCTCCGTTTCTTCCTGCGGGAACCCGATATGCAGATGCGGCAGCACCTTGTCGATGAGGAAAAGCACTAAACCGCCGGCGGTGAAGCCAACGACTGCGGGCAGCCACGGTATGCCGCCCTCGGCCTCGGTCATCTCTATGGCCGGTTTGAGGAGGGAGAAGTAGCTGGCCGCGATCATGACACCCGCCGCGAAGCCCAGCATCATGTCGAGGAATTTCCGGTTGACCCCGGAAGTGAGAAAAACGAGGCCGGCCCCCAAAGCAGTGAGGCCCCAAGTGAAAAGGGTCGCTATGAAAGCCTGAAGGACATGATCCAGTGAAGCGAAATATTCCATCACCCCGCGTCGCCTCCTTGAACTTGACGGCAATATTATATAGTCTTTAATGGGGTTTTCAAAACCCCGAGCGGGAGTTCGGCTTGGACGAGAAAAAATTTTTTCCTTGCAGAAGCTGTGGAGGCGAGCTGGAGTTCGACCCCGAGACCGCGAGGTTGAAGTGCTCCTACTGCGATTCTCTATACGACATCCCCTCCGGACCCTCCTTCGTTCCCGAAGAACAGGAGCGGGATCTGATGGAGTTCCTCTCCGGGGATCGTCTCGTGAAGGGGTACGGCGTGACCCTCTTCGAAGTCCAATGCAAGAACTGCGGAGCCAGGGTATCCTCCGCCGAAAAGAGAAGGGATGTCACCTGCCCCTTCTGCGGAAGCCGGTTCATCGGGGAGACCGCCGAAAGGGACGACATGATAAAGCCCGCCGGCGTTATCCCCTTTTCCGTCGGCAGGCAGGAAGCGTTGAATAAATTCCAGGCGTGGATCAAGGAAGGATGGTTCCACCCAGGAGCTCTGAAAAAACTTTACAGGCTCGAGAAGATCCAGGGCGTCTACCTTCCCTTCTTCACCGTTGACGCGAGGGCGGACTGCACGTGGACCGCCCAGGCTGGCCACTATTACTACGTCAACGAGAGCGTTCCCGTCACGCGGGCCGGAAAGACATCCTACGAGACGAGGAAGGTGCGGAAGATACGCTGGGAGCCCGCTTCCGGTTCGCGCTCGGACTTCTTCGACGACGTCCTCGTTCCGGCGATAACCACCGAAAGGCTCATCTCCCTTTACAACATCTTCCCGTTCGACGTGAAAAAGGGTCTCAGGCAGTACGATCCAGGATACCTTTCCGGGTTCGGAGTGTTCAACAGCGAGATGCCGCTCAAGGAGGTTTACGCCATCGCGAAGTCCCAGATACTGATGACCGAGAACGATCTCTGCGGGAAGGACGTCCCCGGCGACACCTACCAGGACCTCAAAGTGGACTGCGCTCTCAGCGCCCAGACCTTCAAGCATGTCCTGAGCCCGATATGGTCGGGCACTTTCAGGTACAACGGCAGGAACTTCCCGTTCCTGGTCAACGGGCAAACGGGGGCGATCTACGGAAAGAAACCTTACAGCTTCTGGAAGATATTCTTCGCCCTGGCGGCCGTCGGGCTGGCCCTCCTGATCTTCCTCATCCTCGCGAGCAGGAATTGAAAGAGGCTCAGATCCCCCGCGGCGGCTCCGTCCTCCTTCGCCTTCCCAACTGGGCGGGGGACGTCGTCATGGCGACGGCGTGCGTGGAAGCGATAAAAAAAGAAAGGCCCGACATCAGGATCGCCGTCGCGGTCAGAAGGCATCTCGTTCCTCTGCTCAACGATTATCCGGGGATAAACGAAGTGATCACGATAGAAGGAAAAGGCCTTCGGGCGAACTTTTACCTTCTGGCGAAGATGAGGGGCGTTAAATACGATGCTTCGATCGTATTCGCCAAAGGCTTCCGGGACGGGCTCATAGCGAGGCTTTCCGGGATACCCGCGAGGATAGGCTATTCGGTCAACTCCCGAAAGCCGTTTTTCACTCATCCGGTAGATATGACGGAAGAGCTCTGGAACAGCCACCACGCGCTTCAGTTCCTCGAACTTATCAAGCCCCTCGGGATATCTTCTACTGATCCCCGCCCGTTCCTCCCGGTCACAGAAGCCGGCCTCCGACGTGCGAAAGGAATAGTTTCAGGCTTGGGGATCGAGGAGAGGGGATTCCTGGTCTTCCACATAGGGGCGAGCAAGTTCCCGCGGGCGTACCACGCCGAGAGGTTCGCCGAAGCCGCCGCGGATGTCGGCGGAAGGTCGGGCATGAAAATCGTCCTCGTCGGGACCGGAGAGGACAGGCCCTACGTCGATTCTTTCAGAAAGGTTTTCCCCGGATGCGTGGACGCCTCGGGAAAGATCCCACTGGGAGATCTTCCATCCTTCCTGTCCCTCGCGAGGCTTTTCGTGGGGAACGATTCGGGCCCGATGCACGTAGCCTCCGCCGTAGGCACTCCGGTCGTCGCGGTGTTCGGCCCGGGAAGTCCCGAGAAGACGGCTCCCCTGCTTCCCGAGAACAGGCTGCGGATAGTTTATTCCGGCTTGAAATGTTCCCCCTGCAGGCAGAGTTTTTTCAGGGACTGCGATCCCTCCGCGAACGGAAAACCGCCCTGCCTGGAACTCGTATCTTCAGGAGTCCTGACAGGGCGGATACTTGAACTTCTCGATAAAAGCTAGGTTTTAACCTTTGATCTTTTTTGCCAGACGGGACTTGCACCTTGCGGCCGTCTTCGCGTGGATGACGCCTTTTTTCTCGGTCCTGTCTATTACCGAATATACTTCGGGAAGGATCTTCCTGGCTTCTTCGACCTTGTTCTCTTCGAGAAGGGAACGGAACTTCTTCGTTACGCCCTTCATCTGACCTTTCGCGAGGCGGTTGCGGGCGTTCCTCTTTTCGCTCTGCCTCGCGCGCTTTTCTGCCGACTTGTGATTTGCCACTTCAACCTCCAGCTTTCAATATTCAAAAGGGGTATTAGACAATATAAATCTTTTTTTGTCAAGGCTTTGAAACGGAGCCCGCCGTTCGGACGGGCGAAAAAAAAGCCGCACGGAAGTGCGGCCTGAGTAGCAATACTGCAATGGTAGATTTACTTCGCCTTTTTCACCGCTGCTTTTTTGGCTACCGGCTTCTTCGCTGTCGTCTTCTTGGCGGCGACAGTCTTCTTCGCGCAAGCTTTCTTTGCTACCGGCTTCTTTGCTACGGCTTTCTTCACTGCGGGTTTCTTTGCTGCTTTCTTGGTCACTGGCATCGTATCCTCCTTTGTCCAAAGTTCGGTTGCCCAGTTGCTCAGCACAAGATGTTGGACAACTGAATTGTAAGACAAAAAAAATGGCTTGTCAAGGGGTGGTGTTGAAAAATTAAGCGGCACAATAATTTGGAATTTGAAGTTGGATTTGGAGTTGAATTTTAAAAATGGTATCCTTTACCCTTGATTTGGTGTGGGTTTCAGGAAAGGCAGGATGACGATGAGCGAAGAACAGAAAAAGAGATCTCAGCTTGATCTTCCGGAGAACGCTTACCGCGAACTCAGGGAAGGAGAGAAGTACGTTCCGATAATCCCCGATGAAACGGGGGTTCCCGAAGTTACCGCGAGGTCGATCACTTTCGGGCTCCTGATGATCATCATCTTCTCCGCGGCGGCTTCGTTCATCGCGCTGAAGCTCGGCCAGGGGATCGAAACCGCAATACCCATAGGCATCCTGGCGGTAGGGTTCGGGACCCTCGTCAAGAGAAAGAGCATACTCATCGAGAACGTCAACATCCTGGCGATAGGGGCGACCTCGGGCATCGTCGTCGGAGGATCGGTCTTCGTCATGCCGGCGATCTTCATGCTGGGGCTCGACAAGGAACAGGGAACCCTCGGAACTTTCCTTCAGATCTTCATCGTTCCGTTCCTCGGCGCGGTCCTCGGAGTCCTCTTCCTCATCCCCTTCAGAAAATATTTCACGCACGAGATGCACGGGAAGCTCCCCTTCCCGGAGGGCACGGCCACTACTGAGATCCTCGTCGCGGGCGAGAAGGGCGGCAAGCAGGCGAAGGTCCTGGTATATTCGCTGGGCATCGGCATACTCCTCGACTACCTCGCCCTCGCCTTCAAGTTCTGGAGCGACACTTTTACGACATCTCTGATAGGCGCTTGGAGCGGCTTCACCCAGAAGTACAAGGCGGTCTTCGCGATGAACACCTCCGCGGCGGTACTCGGGCTCGGCATCATCATCGGGCTCAAGTACGCCACGATAATCATGGCGGGGTCGATGCTCTCCTATTTCGTCCTCATCCCCCTGTTCGGATACCTCAACCCGATCTGCGCCGGCAGTTCCTTCGACGCGATCTTCAGGGGCGTGACGGACCCGAACACCGGAGACATAATCTTCCAGGGCGTCAGGAACATCGGCGTCGGAGGCATCTTCGCCGCCGGAGTCATCTCGATAATCAAGATGCTCCCCGTCATCAAGCAGGCTCTTCAGCAGGTCGTCTCCCAGGTATTCAAGAAACACGAAGGGGAATCCGGCTCCTCGACCCGCCTCGACAGGGACATCCCGATGACGACGGTCGTCGCGATGGGCCTCGCCCTCGCGGTGGCGATCTTCCTTTACTTCCTTTTCGTCGTGGTCAAGAACGAACCCAACGCGTTCATGATCTCGATACTTTCGCTCATACTCACCTTCGTGATCGTCTTCCTCTTCTCCGCAGTTTCCGCCTGGGCGGTCGCGATGATATCAGTCACGCCCATTTCCGGGATGACGCTTACCACGCTGATAATCGCGGCGGTCGCGCTTTCCTCGTTCGGCCTCAAGGGCGATTCGGGCAAGCTGGCCATACTGCTGATCGGAGGGATCGTCTGCACCGCTCTCTCCATGTCGGGATCCCTCGTCACCCAGTTCAAGGTCGGCCACTGGCTGGGTTCCACGCCGAAGGCGATCCAGTGGAGCAACATACTCGGCTCCGCCCTCGCCAGCATGACGGTCACCTCGGTCATCATGCTCTTCGCCAAGGTCTACGGTTACGGGACTCCGCAGATGCCGGCCCCGCAGGCCAGCGCGATGGCGGCCGTCGCCAACGCCTTCATGGGAGGCAAGGATGTTCCGTGGATACTTTACGGGCTTGGTGCGATAATCGCGGTGATAGTTTCCATGCTGGGGATATCCGCCCTCGCGTTCGCCCTCGGGATGTACCTGCCGATCGAGCTCAACAGCCCGATCTTCCTCGGCGCGATCGTAGGATATCTGATCCAGAAGTCGACGAAGGACGGCGCTCTTTCCAAGGCCAGGAACGACAAGGCTATCCTGATAGCTTCGGGCTTCATAGCAGGCGGAGCCCTCGCGGGCGTGGGTGACGGCGTCACGAGAGCAATCGCCGGAATGAAAGGGATCGAGGAGCTTCCCACCCTGTGGGGAGAGAACGCGGGCCTTCCGAACTGGCTCGGCCTGTTCGTGTTCATCGCCCTGGCCGCCTTCCTTTATTGGGACGCGACAAAAGCGAAGGTCGAAGAATAGAGGTTCGTGACGATGAAGAGCCGCACGGAATATCTGGAGTTCAATACCGGCAAGCGGGTGGACTTCATCAACATAACCGACGATGTCGAGGAGGCGGTGAGAAAGAGCGGGGTCCGGGAAGGGTTCTGCCTGGTCAACGCGATGCACATCACCGCCTCCGTCTTCATAAACGACGCGGAAGAGGGGCTCCTTCAGGATTTCGCGAAATGGCTCGAAGCCCTCGCCCCCCACGAACCGACGACCAGGTACGAACACAACCTCACCGGTGAAGTGAACGGAGACGCCCACATCAAGAGGACGGTCATGGGCAGGGAGGTTGTCGTCGCGATCACGCGCGGCGAGCTGGATTTCGGCCCGTGGGAGCAGATCTACTACGGCGAGTTCGACGGCCGGCGCCCCAAACGGGTCCTAGTGAAGATCATCGGCGAATAGATGGCCAGGAGAAAAACAAAAACCAAAACGGGCGTGAAAAGCCTCAAGCTTCCCGCCATCCTCGCTTATCTTGTCGCGGGATGCGGAGTGATTGTAATAGTGGTTTTCATCGGATATCTCCTCGTGGGAAGCTTTGCCGGAAGAGCCAGTGAGGAAAAGAAGAACTCGCCCGAAACAGCGGTCTGGAACCAGAGGGTCGGCGAGTGGAAAACCTCCGGGACGCTCATCGAATTTTCCAAGGACGAGAATGAGGACGGAGTTGCTGTCGTCAGCAGGGAGAAGTGGGACAAGCTCCCGTTCGACTCGAAGGAGGCCCTCGCGATAGCCGTCTCGAGAGCGAACGACATAAAGACACTCCAGGTGAAGGACGAGACGGGAGCGCCGCTCGGCATCTGCAGGTACGGGGTGAGGCTCAGGGAGAACAAATAAGCGCCTTCGGCCTATTGAAGAATTATTATTGAAAATTGAAAATTGAAAGATGGTGGAAATATTATTCCATCAATTTTACTTTTTCAATTTATTTTTTTCAATTTTCAATTCCGGCGTAGCGGGTATCAGTCTCTATGGAACCCCAGGTCGGCGGGGTTGACGGAGCCCTTGATGTGGCGGATCTCGCCGCCCTCCTTCTCGAACTGGATCCTCAAGGGGACGATCTCGTGGACCAGCTTCAGAAGCTCCCTGTCCTCTTTCTTCTTTTTCGAGACATGCCCCCTGCTCCAGAAATCTATCACCAGCCGGCTGTCGCCGCAGACAACCTTCTTCTTCAGCTTCCTCGCCGCCACTATGGCCGAGTAGAGCGCCGCGAGCTCGCCGAAGTTGTTAGTCTTTCCCTTGTCGAGGATAACCGTTCCCCGCTCCGTCAGCCTGCCTTCCGGAACAACTTTGAAAAGAAGCGGGGTTCCGTCCTTCAGGGTAACGGATATCTCGACGCCCTCTCCCCTGCCCGTTCCCGAATCGAAGTAGATCCAGTCTTCGTCAAGCTCTTCCCTGAGCGCTTCCTTCTTCGCCGCCTTCTTCTCGTAGTGCGCGCCGGCCTTCAGCCACTCCTCGGCTTCCTTCCTTGTTTTGAACCCCTTGTACTTCGCGCCCCGGTTCTGGTGCACCTTCTCCTTGCACACATCCCACGACTCGGTTATCCCCTCATCGCCTCCCACCTCGTACGCGTAATATTTTTTCTTTTCCTTCATCAAAGCTCCAAACAAAAGGATACAGAAAGAATGGAGAAAAGACAAAGAAGGCTGAAGATAAAGACAAAGACAATTTAACAGGGATGAACAGGATGAGCGGAATATTTTTCAATTAATTTCTGAATGTAAATTATCTCTTTTACATTCTCTTTATGTTTGCTTGAATCAGGCAATAGATTCCTGCAACAGCAAGAATGGGAAAAATGACCCAAAACACCAACAACTCTAAACATGGAAGCCGTGAACGCAATTCAAGGTTGTCGGATAGGGGGATTGAAAAAGCCTTTACTCCATATTGTGAGAACTTCCATATCGCGCTGATTGACCAGAGGGGGAAAAGCAACGCCGCGATAATGACAACGACCTTCGAGAAAGTAAAAAGCAAATTGATATAGAATCGTGGACTTTTCAAACCCTTTTCTTTCGTGTTTTCAACCATACCGCCTCCTCGCTGTCATTATAGCTCCTTGCCTTATCAATTTGCAGATTGCCTGAATCTTTCGCCCAGCGGCAAAGCCGCTGACGCATAGACGCCGATGGGCCAGATACTAGGAAAACGAGACGGCCGCACCGGAAGTGTACTGTGATGTACTCTGAGGATGCGGACGTCGATGTTTGACAACGTAGATGATCCGTCGCCGTCGGCGTATGGTTGGGTGTGGGGGGTGGATCGATGCATGATAAGGCGCAGGGAAAGCCGCAAGGCGACCAAGGCGAGCTGGAGGCTCGGAGGGAGCTTGCTCACAGAGAGACTCTAACGAAGCCTTGGCAAGATGCGAAGCATCGCCCTGCGCCCTTGATGTTATAATACCTTTTGAATGAGACCCCTTTCCCGGGAGGAATATTCCAGATGAAAAAGACAGCCCTTATGTTGCTCGCTCTCTGCCTTCTCTCAGTCATGGCATTCTCCGCCGAACCGTCAAAGGAGAAAAGTTCGTCATCGAACATCGGCCAGTGGCTGATCGGCGCTCCCGTCGCCGTCCCGACCCCCGCCTTCGGCAAGGAGGTCGAAACCGACTGGAAGAAACGCATCCTCGGCGGCGAACTGGTAGATCCTGCCGACCTCTGGCCCTCCGAAGGCGGCTCTTACAAGAAAGTCGCCCCCGACGCCAAGGGCATCCTCAACATCGATCCTCCCAAGACAAACGCCGTCGTCACCGGCGCGGCCTACCTTGCAGCCGACAGGTGGACAAGGGCGACCGTTTCCGTGAAGCACTCCGTCCCCATATCCCTCTACCTCGACGGCGAGAAAAAGATCGACTGCGTCGAACCGAAAGAGAACCAGGAGACGACCATGGAAGTCGTCCTCACGAGGGGCTTGCACAGGCTCGCCTTCTGCGCGATCGTCCCGAAGGACAAGAAGGCCGGCCTGACCTTCACGATGAAGCAGGCCGAGAAGCTGCCCCTGCCATCCGTGACGCTCTCAAGCACCCACCCGCTCACCTGGGACGACGCCTTCAGCGCCCCCTTCGTTGTCGACACAGAAATGTCCCCCGACGGCATAGTCGCCGCGCTCGTCGTCCAGAGCGTGGACAAGAAGCAGGATAAGAGAGTCACGACGCTCAGGCTGGTCGATGTATGGAACGACCATCTGATCTTCGAGAGCGGCCCCGTCCGGGGGATAACATTTCCCACTTTCGACAAAACGGGCAACGTCCTCGCCTACCTCTCGAACTCCGAAGACAAGGGCAAGAAGGACCTCTGGGTGATGGACCTCAATTCGATGAAGAACGAGCTTGTCTCGAAGGGCCTCACGAATCCCAAGTCGCTTAAATTCGGAAGCGACGCCTCGAAGATCTACTTCATCGCGACCGCTCCGAGAAAAGAAGAAGAGAAGAAACCTGCCTACGACCGCCTCACTGAGATGTACCAGAGGTGGGGCGACTGGAAAGAGAGGCCGCACCTCTTCTCGCTCGACATCAAGTCGAAGTCGCTTTCCCAGCTCACCGCCGGGGAGAGCAACCTCTTCGACTATTCCATGAGCGCCGACGGAGCGGAGGTGGCCTTGCTCCGCGGAGTTTTCGTGAAGGAGAGGCCCTACCTCGTCACCGAGATCTGGGTCTACGACCTCGCCACATCGGCTTCGAGAAAGATCGTTTCGTGGCAGAGGGGGCCGGACATCAGCGAGATCGCATTCTCGCCCGACAGGAAGACCATCGCCGTCATGACCGGGCGCGGGGACATGCCTCCCGGCGGATTGAAACCCGTCGAACACCTCGCCTATAACCTGAGCCTTTTCCTGGTGGACGTCACGACCGGCAAGGAAGAGTGCGTCACCGACGATTTCAGGCCGTCGCTATCCTCTCAGGCGATAACCGTCCTGCCCGGACGAAGGAACCTCTGGTGGAACCACAAGGACGGCAACATCTACTTTATGGCGACCGACAAGGACAGGGTCCGTCTCTTCAGGATGGCCCCCTCGACCAAGGAGATCTCTGTCGTTCCGTTCGACGACGGAGTGTTGGGATCTCTCTCTCTGTCGTTCGAAGCGGGCAAGGCTCTCTATTTCACCTCGGCACTCGGCTCCTTCTGGAAAACCAAGGTGGGCGACCTCAAGACGGGCGAAACGAAGACGATCTACACTCCCGGAGAAGAGACCCTCTCCCGCGTAAAACTCGGCCTCCTGGAGCCTTTCGATATCGTCGCGAGGGACGGCGCGCCCATTCAGGGATGGCTTCTCTACCCGCCCGGCTACGACAAGGCGAAGAAATATCCCGCGATCGTCGCCTACTACGGCGGGGTCGAACCGTACGCCAGGGCTATGAGGTGGGAGATGTTCTGGCTCGCCGGACAGGGCTACATCGTCTACATCGTCACGCCGCGCGGCTCGGTTGGTTACGGCCAGGAATTCGCCGACGCCCACGTCAACGACTGGGGCAAGGAGGCGGGAGAGGACATCATCGAAGGAGTCAAAGCCCTCATCAAGCTCAGGCCCTCGGTGGACGAGAAGAAGATCGGCTGCTTCGGCGGCTCATACGGCGGATTCATGACCCTTTACCTCGTCGGCAAGTGCGACCTCTTCGCCGCGGCCGTCGATTACTTCGGCATTTCCAACATAGCCTCCTATTGGGGCGCGGGCTGGTGGGGATTCAACTACGGCGACACCGCGATCGCGAACAGCTACCCGTGGAACAGGAAGGACATTTTCGTGGACCGTTCCCCCCTCTTCTTCGCCGACAAGATAAAGACGCCTCTGCTTCTGATTCACGGGACCGGCGACACCAACGTCCCCCCTGTCGAATCGGACCAGATCTTCACGGCGATGAGGGTGCTGGGAAGGGACTGCGAGTTCGTGCGCTTCTTCGACGAGGACCACGGGATCAACTCGAAGCCGTCCGTCAGGCAGGCCAGCGAGGAGATGATGCTGGAATGGTTCGACAGCCGCCTCAAGGGCGAAAAGGAAGCCTGGGAGTGGCGCTGGAAGGACGAGACGAAGCCGATAGAGGAATGAAATCCCGTTTTTTTGTATAATGCCCATTTTGGAGCGCTCATGAAGAAGACGCTTTTGAGGGTCAGGGAGAGCAGGCAGTTCGGCGACTACGGCCTTTTCAGGCTTGAGGGCGAGTTCGAGCCTTCGATGCCCGGCCAGTTCTACATGCTGAAGGGAGACTGGGGATACACTCCGCTCCTCGCCAGGCCCATATCGATAATGACCGAGGACAGGCACACCGTCTCGTTCCTCGTGAAGATCGTCGGGGAGGGCTCAAGGAAGCTGACCGAGGTCAACGCCGGCGATTCGATGACCGCAGTGGGCCCGCTCGGCAACCACTTCCCCTTCGAGGAAGTGAAGAAAGGCGACAATGTCCTGATGATAGGCGGAGGTGTGGGAGTCCCTCCCCTCTACTACCTTTCGGAGAAGCTTGTGGAAAGGGAGATCCTTCCCGTATTCTGCCAGGGCGCCAGGTCAAGGAATGACATCCTCCTCCTCGAAGAACTGAGGGCACTGAGCGTCGAGCCGCTGATCTCCACAGAGGACGGCTCGTCGGGAACGAAGGGCCTTATCACGGACATTGCGAAGGAGCGGATCGGTAAGGCCGACTTCGTCTTCGCCTGCGGCCCGAAGGGAATGCTCGTAGCGGTATCGAAGCTTGTCGATGGAAAAACAAGGGCCTACTTCAGCCTTGAAGAGAGGATGGCGTGCGGCTTCGGAATCTGCCTCGGCTGCGCCTGCGGGATAAAGCACGACGACGGGGAAACCCGTTACGACAGGGTCTGCGTCGAAGGCCCCATTTTCGAAGCGGGGAAGATCGTATGGGATTAGACCTTTCTGTTGAGATCGGCGGCCTGAAGTTCAAGAACCCGGTGATACTCGCCTCGGGCTGCGCCGGCTACGGCCTCGAGTTCGAAGACTTCTTCGACATCTCCCTCGCCGGGGGGGTTTCGCTGAAGGGTTTGTCGGTGAAAGGGAGCGGCGGCACCCATCCGCCCCGCATATGGGAGACGCCGGCGGGCCTCATCAACGCGATCGGACTCCAGAACATCGGAATAGACGCTTTCATCAGGGACAAGGCTCCGAGGCTGAGGAAGATCGACACGGTGTTCATCGCCAACTTCTACGGCCACAGGATCGAGGAATACACGGAAGCGGGCGTCATGCTCGACCAGGAAGAATGCGTGGACGCGCTCGAAATGAACATATCCTGCCCCAACATATCCGAGGGCGGGATTCAGTTCGGCGTGAACCCGCCTCTCGTTTACAAAGTGGTCAGCGCCTGCAGGAAAGCTATAAAGAAACCGCTCTGGGTGAAACTCAGCCCCAGCTCGGACATCAGGGAGACGGCGAAGGCCGCGGTCGAGGGCGGAGCGGACGCTCTCACTGTAATTAACACGATCCCCGCGATGGCGGTGGACGTGGAGAAGATCGAGTTCCGCATCCACAACAGGGTGGGAGGGCTTTCCGGCCCGGCGATCCACCCGATAGCCGTGAGGATGGTCAACGACGCTTGCCAGACTGTAAAAGCACCGGTGATCGGCTGCGGAGGCGTAGAAAAGGCGGAGGACGGTATCGAGTTCATGCTTTTAGGGGCCACGGCCTTCCAGGTCGGTACGGCGCTGTTCCGGAACCCGCTCGCGCCGGTAGAGATCATCGAGGGTCTCGAAAAGTACCTCGAGCGGCACGGCTTCTCGTCTATGAATGAAATCATTGGAAAGTTACATAACGGCAACGACAAACCGCGTTCCTGCAGTTAGGGGGGTAGAATGGCTCAACTCGTAGTAGCTCTGGACGTTAACGAAAGAAAGGTACTC
The DNA here is from genome assembly GCA_029559035.1 of Acidobacteriota bacterium. GTDB lineage: Bacteria > Acidobacteriota > UBA4820 > UBA4820 > UBA4820 > JAKQCT01. The sequence goes on along the minus strand of JAKQCT010000078.1, from coordinate 10,814 downwards.
GACGACCTGGTCGCGAAGATCAGCGGGCACGCTTCCTGGGTGAAGGTCGGGCTTGAGGCGACATCCTCGTTCGGCCTCAGCCTCGTATCGGAACTCAAGCAGAAAGGGTTCAATGTTTTCGCGGACATGAAGCTCCACGACATTCCCAACACTGTGGAGTGGGCCGCCAGGGTCGTGACGAGGAGCGGCGCGGATCTCCTCAATGTCCACTGCATGGGCGGAAGGGCGATGTGCGAAGCGGCGGTCAAGGGCGCTAGGGAAGAGGCCGAGAAGATGGGGCGCGACGTCCCGTTCGTCCTCGGGGTCACCGTCCTGACTTCGATGGGGCCCGAAGACCTCGGTTCGATAGGGATGAGAGGCACTCCGCGCGACACCGTCATACGGCTCGCCACCCTCGGCAAGGAGGCCGGGCTGAGCGGCATCGTCTCGTCCGCTCAGGAGATCAAGGTCGTCAGGGAATACTTCCCGAGGGACTTCTGCATCCTGACTCCAGGGATCAGGCCCGCGGGCGGCGACATGAACGACCAGAAGAGGATCGCCACGCCGAAAGAGGCCGTCATGGCCGGCGCCGATTTCCTCGTAGTCGGAAGGACGATAACCAAGTCCGAAGATCCGGCCGCTACCTGCGATATGATCCTCGACGAAATGCGGGAAGGCGAAAGGGAGCTTTCAAGATAGTGTCGCTTAAACAGCGGTTCTACGCGCCATCAGGGAAGGACCCTCTTCTTATAAGGCTTTGGTACGGCCTCACCAGCCGGCCCGTCCCCCCTTTCCCGAAGACGGTCCAGTTCGAGACCCATTCGGCCTGCAACGCCCGTTGCATCTTCTGCCCCTACGCGGAGACCTACAAGAGCCAGCCACAGGGCTTCATGGACGAGGCGCTCTTCAGGAAGATCGTCGCCGAGCTCAAGACTCACAGGGTCCGCAGGATCTCCCCCTACATGAACAACGAACCTTTCCTCGATCCGAAGCTCGTCGAAAAGCTGTCATATATCAAGGAAGAGATCCCCGGGGCGAAGATCGTGATAACGACGAACGGCTCCCGCCTCGACGACAGGACCATTGACAGCCTGCTGGCCTCACGGAGCCTGAGGGCTCTCTACATCTCCTTCCAGGGGATCGAGAAGGGCCCGTACGAGGAGACGATGCGGGGCAACCTGGTATTCGAAGAGACGATGGCGAACGTTCTGAACCTCATCGAAAAATGGAAGAAGGCCGGAGGAGAGGAACTCTTCAAGATCTACGTGACTATGGTCGCCACCAACAAGATTGACCCGTACAAGGCCACGGAATTTTGGAAGTCGAAGGGGATCAAGTCCAAGTGGACGCCTCTCGAGAACCGCGGCGGCAATATAGAGGAAGCCCGCAAGCTCGCCCCGAAGGACTCGGCGCTTATAAAGTTCGTCAACTGCACCAGGCTCTACAAGCAGGCCTACATCCTCTGGAACGGCGACATGGTTCTCTGCTGCACCGACTACGAAAGGAAAGTGGTCCTCGGCAATGTCGGAAAGACGTCCATCGAAGAGGTTTGGAACTCGCCGAAAGCGAAAGGCATCAGACGGCTTTTCTGGGAAGGAAAGCTGGGCAGCATACCCCTCTGCAGGGATTGCGAGATAGCCGGAAGTTCGGGAGAGGAGGAGTTCGAATGATCCTGAACGTCTTCTCGGACTTCATAGTCAGGATGGACGAGATATTCCCCCACTTTCTCCGAAGGACCCTGATAGCGGCGTCATACATAGTGGTAGCCTACTTTCTCGCGCATCTCTGGAGAAGGATGGTAGTCAAGGGCGCGGTAGCAGTCCTAGAGCGCGAAGGGGAAAAGAACGAGGACCTCAGGGGCAGGGTCGACACCATCTCGGTAATCCTCAAGAGGACAGGATACGTGGTGATCTACATAACCGCTTTCCTGATGGTGCTGGGAGAAATGGGGGTCGCCATCGGTCCTCTCTTGACGGGCCTGGGCATCGCCGGCGTCGCGGTGGGCTTCGGAGCGCAGTATCTCGTAAAGGACATGATCTCGGGATTTTTCATCGTCAGCGAGGACCAGTACCGCGTCGGGGAATTCATAAAGATAGATTCCTTTGAAGGAACGGTCGAATGCATATCGCTGAGGACCACCAAGATCAGGGCCTTCGGCGGCCAGATCCACATCATCCCCAACGGAGAGATCAGAGCCTTAACCAACCTGTCCAGGGATTTCATCAGGGCGATCGTCGACGTCGACCTTCCCTACGGGCTGGAGCCGGAAACGGCGTTCTCCGCCCTCGCCCGCGCGGCGGAAAACCTGGCCCGAGACGAGGAATTTTCCAAAGACCTTCTCGAAAATCCCGAGGTCCAGGGCATCACCCTTTTCGGGCAATCAGCCCTTCGCTACAGGATTCTGGCAAAAGTCAGGCCGTCCCGGGGACGGATGCTGACCGAGAACCGGATGAGAAGCGAGGTCGTGTCGGTCCTCAAAGGACTGGGAATCGAAATACCTTTTCAAAAGATGGAAGTAAGACTGGAAAAATAAAAGGCCCGGAGTCAACCGGGCCCGGATTTGGTGGCGGGGGTAGGATTTGAACCTACGACCTCTGGGTTATGAGCCCAGTGAGCTACCGGACTGCTCCACCCCGCATCATGCGAAGAAAGAATATATAGCCTAATACGAGATTTGTCAAGGACGATACAGGCTGAAGGCTGATGGCTGATGGCTGATGGCTCGAGCCTGAAGAGAAAGGACCATTCTTTTTAATCCGCCCCTCTCCATAAAAAAGGAACCGCCACAAGGATCAAGCCGACAGTTATCAACCAGAACAGATTCGAGAAAAGATACGGATATACGCATAGAGCGACCCCGTCGATCATGAAGATAAATTTCTCCTGTCTTTTACCGTAAATGAAATACCCGGCACCGAAGCCTCCAGTGACTATCCCTACAAAAAGATTCATCGGCGAAAACATTTTCTCATCCGGAATCAGCCTGAACCTTCCGAACCATTTACCCGTGAATCGCCTTCTTATGGACTGCGAGCGCAGCTTCCTTCAGCGATTCGGAAAGGGTCGGGTGGGCGTGGCACATTATGCCCATGTCCTCGGCGGTCCCCTCGAACTCGATGCAGAGCGCTCCTTCGTGGATCATCTCGGAAGCCCTGGGCCCCACGATGTGAAGCCCCAGGAGCTTGTCGGTCTCGGCGTCCGCCACCACCTTGACGAAACCGTCCTCCGCCATCAGGCTCTTCGCCCTGCCGTTGCCCTTGAAGTAGGATTTCCCGGTCTTGACCGCGACGCCCTTTGCTTTCGCCTCCTCGTCGGTGATCCCGACCTGCGCGAGTTCCGGCTCCGTATAGACGACATTGGGGATGGCGTTGTAGTTCACATGCGAGCTGAGCCCGGCCATTTTTTCGACGCATGCGACGCCCTCTTCCGACGCCTTGTGCGCGAGCATGGCTCCCTCGACGCAGTCGCCGATCGCGTATACAGAGGGAACCGTCGTCTCGAAGTTTTCGTCGACTTTGATCCTCCCCTTCTCGTCGAGCTGTATGCCGACTTCTTCTAAGCCCTGCTTCCTCGTCGCGGGCCTCCTGCCGACGGCGACGAGGACCTTCTCCGCCTCCAGCTTCGATTCGCCGGCGCTCTTGTCCTGGACCGTCAGGACTACGCCGCTATCGGTCTTTTCCCCGCTTACCACTTTCGTCTCCAGCTTGAACTCGAGCCCCTGGGCGATAAGAGCCCTCTCCAGCATCTTGGACGCCTGGCTGTCGGCAAAGGGCGCGACCCTCGGAAGGATCTCCACGAAGGTGACCTTGCTCCCGAGCCTCTTCCAGACGCTGCCCAGCTCGAGGCCAATCGCCCCCGCTCCTATCACGATCATGCTTCCGGGAACTTTGTCGAAGGAGAGGGCATCGGTCGAATTCACTATCTTCTCTCCGTCGAAGGGAAGGAACGGCAGCTCGACAGGCTCGCTGCCGACCGCGATGAGTATATTCTGGCTCTCGACCGTTTCGATGCCTCCGTCGCCCGTCACTTCCACGAGACCCTTCGCCTTGATCCTGCCGAAGCCGCTCATCAAATGGATGTTGCCTTTTTTCACCAGGATCATGATGCCGTCCGTCAGTTCCTTGACCACCTTGTTCTTCCTTGCCATGAGCTGCTCTATCGACATCGAGGCTCCCGTCACCGTGATGCCGTGTTTTGAAAACTCTTTTTCGGCCTTGTGATAAAGGTCGCTCGATTCCAGAAGCACCTTCGATGGGATGCATCCGACGTTGAGGCAGGTGCCTCCGAGCGGCAGTTTCTTTTCGACGAGCGCCACTTTCTTTCCGAGCTGGGCGGCCCTGATCGCCGCGACGTAACCTCCCGGCCCTCCGCCGAGAACGGTGAGATCGAACTTTTCCATTTCATACCTCCAGAAGATGGGCGGCCTGTTTTTCGATGAAGGCCGACACTGTTTTCAGGAACATCCCCGCATCTTTCCCGTCGACCACCCGGTGGTCGTAGGTCAGCGCCAGGTAACACAGGTTTCTTATCTCGATGACGCCCTTCACGACTTTGGGCCTTTCCTCGATGACGTATATCCCCAGAACGCCGCTCTGCGGTGGGTTCAAAAGCGGGGTGCCGAACAACCCCCCGTAACTTCCCGCGTTCGTGATGGTGAATACGCCTCCCTGCAGTTCGTCGAGGGATATCTTCTTCTCCCTTACTTTCTCCGCCAGCGACGCTATGTCTAACTGTATCTGCGGAAGGTCCTTCCTGTCGGCGTCCCTCAGGACGGGAACCACGAGGCCGTGCTCCGCGGAAACGGCTATCCCTATGTCGAAGTAGTTGTTCTCTACAAGCTCGTCTTCCGCCATGAATGTCGCCAGCGACCTCACGGCCCTGAGGCCCTCGACGACGGCCTTCACGAAGAACGGCATGAAGGTGAGCGGAACGCCGTAAGTTTCTTCGAACGCCCTCTTGCCCTTCTCCCTCGCCGCGACAAGATTGGTCAGGTCGGCCTCCACGAAGGTGGTCAATTGCGCCGTGGAACTGATGCTTTGAATCAGCCTCTCGGCTATCCTCGCCCTTATCGGGGAGATCGGTTTCCTTGCCTGGCGCTGTATCGAATCGACGCTGATGGTGCGGACGGTCTCCTCCTCTTCCTCTTCCTTCCTCCGTTTAAGATGTTCGAGGACATCCCCGCGAGTTATCCTTCCGTCCCTGCCGCTGCCCGGGATGTCGGAGGCGTCCAGCATGTTCTCCTCCAGCAGCCTGCGTACCGCGGGGGACGTTGCTCCGGCCCCAAGCTTCTCGATCAGCTGGGGCATTCCCGCCGGCGCCGAGATCGGGGCGCCCGGCTCCTGCGCGGGGGCCGTGGGGACGACCATCGGCGGGCCTTTTTCGGCGGAGGTGTCAATGACCGCGATCACCTGCCCGATCCTCACCTCGTCGCCGGCCTTCGCTTTTCTCATCAGCCATCCGGTGTGGGTCGAGTTGACGGTCAGGGTCACCTTGTCGGTCTCCAGCGTGAAAAGGGGCGTGTCGCTCCTGATGAGCTCGCCCTCTCCTTTCAGCCATTCGACAAGTATCCCGCTCTCGATAGATTCTCCAACGCCCGGGACTTTAACTTCGACAAGCATCCTTCACTCCTTGACGGAAAATGCTTCCGACACTATATTACGCTGCTCCCTGAGGTGCTGTTTCATGCTCCCGCCGGCGGGACCCGGGGAGGCTTTCCTGCCGCAATAGATCAGCCTGATTCCGGCCAGTTCTTCAAGCTTCTCTCTCATGAATGTCCACGCGCCCCTGTTCCTCGTCTCCTCCTGCGCCCAGACGAATTCCCTCGCGCCACCGTATCTCCTGAGTATCTGCAGGAACTGCTCGCCGTCGAAGGGATACAGCTGCTCTATCCTGACGATGTCCACATCCCGCCTGTTCGTTTCCTCAAAGACCGCGAGCAGGTCGAAAAAGATCTTGCCGGAGCAGAATATGAGCCGTTTCACATCCTTCGGGTCTGTTCTCGAAACGATGAAATTCTCGAACGAACCTTCTGTGAATTCGCGAAGCGGCGAGGCTACGAACCCGCTCCTTAGGAGGCTCTTCGGAGTCATCACCACGAGAGGTCTCCTGAACGGCCTCTTCATCTGCCTTCTTAGCAGGTGGAAATACTGGGAAGCATTCGTCAGGTTCACCACTTCCATATTCCCGCCCGCGCATCCCGCGAGGAACCTCTCGAGGTAACCGTTCGAATGTTCCGGCCCCTGACCTTCGTTCCCGTGGGGCAGCAGGAGGACGATGCCTGAGGAAACCCCCCATTTGGAGAGGGAGCTTGACAGGAACTGGTCGATGACCACCTGGCCGCCGTTGACGAAGTCGCCGAACTGCGCCTCCCAGAGGACCATCATGTGAGGGTCGACGATGCTGTAGCCGTAGTCGAAGCCGAGCACGGCGAACTCCGAGAGCATCGAATTGTAGACGCAGAAGCGTCCCTGTTCATTCCTGATGTTGTTGAGAGGGATGTATTCTTCGCCGGTCTCGTGGTCCCTGAGGACGGCGTGCCTCTGGGAGAAAGTCCCGCGCCTGCTGTCCTCGCCGGATAGCCTGATGCCGTGGCCCTCCGCGAGGAGCGTCCCGAAGGCGAGAAGCTCCGCCAGCGCCCAGTCGACGGGCGCCTCCCCGCGCGAAGCTTTGCCGATCTCATCCATCCTCTTTCCAAGCTTGGAGTGGATCGAGAATCCCCGTGGTATCCTCGTGAGAGCGGAGAAAACCTCATGAAGAAGGTCGGAAGGAACTGCCGTCTCAGTTTTTTCAAAACCGTAGGGGTTTCCGAAGCCTTCCCACCTTCCCCTGAAGGGAGAAGCGGTCGGCGCTATCGCTCCGGGCGCGACCTTTTCAGAGGATAACCTGAGCCTCTCGGTGAATTTATCCTTGAGCCCGGAGGCTTCTTCCTCAGTTAGTATTTCTTCCCTCAGCAGTTTTTCCGCGTAGATGACGCGGACCGACGGCCTGGACCTGATCTTCCTGTAGGTTAGGGGCTGAGTGAAGGAGGGTTCGTCGCCCTCGCTGTGGCCGTATTTCCTGTATCCAATTATGTCTATGACGGCGTCCTTGCGGAACTTCTGCCTGAACTTCAGGGCGAGAAGCGAGATACGGAAAACCATTTCAGGGTCTTCGGCGTTCACGTGAAATATGGGGGCTTCGGTCATCTTCGCCACTTCTGTGGCGTACCTGGTGGACCTTCCCTCTTCAGGCGCGGTGGTGAATCCTATCTGGTTGTTCGCGATGACGTGTATCGTCCCCCCGACGCGGTATCCTTCCAGATGGCCGAGGTTCAGCGTCTCCGCGACAACCCCCTGTCCCGCGAACGCCGCGTCGCCGTGGATCAGGACGGGAACCACTTTGATCCTTTCATCCGTGTCGTTCCTGAGCCTCTGTTTCGCCCTCGTCCTTCCGAGAGCGACCGGATCGACCGCTTCAAGATGGCTGGGGTTAGGCGTCAGGCTCAGGTGGACGCTCTTTCCCGAACGGTTAACATGGTCCGACGAGAAGCCCTTGTGGTATTTAACGTCGCCGTCGCCCCCGGCCAGGTTCTCGTAAGCGATGTCCTCGAACTCGGAGAATATCTCCTCGTAGGGCTTGTCGAGGATGTTCGCGAGGATGTTGAGCCTTCCCCTGTGCGCCATGCCGAGGACGATCTCCTCGACGCCCAGTTCCGGCGCCTCCTCGATGATCGCGTGGACCGAAACGATGAGCGACTCCAGCCCTTCCAGCGAGAAGCGCTTCTGGCCCGGGTACCTGCCCTGCAGGAACGCCTCGAAAAGTTCGGCGTCGGTGAGCTGCTTCAGGACCTCGAGCTTCTCCCCGCGGGAGAGTTCAGGTTTATTTCGCCCCGGTTCCATCTCCTTCTGGAGCCAGCGCCTCTGGTCCCTGTCCTGGATGTGGATGTACTCCGCCCCGCAAGTGCCGAGGTAAGTCTCCGTCAGCGAGGCGATGATCTCTTCGAGGGCGGCTCTTTCCGGCCCGCCGAGATGGCCCGTGTCGAACACCCTTCCGAGGTCATCCTCATAGAGGCCGAAGGATTCTATCTTGAGCGGTTCCGGAAGTCGGGGCTTCGGTTCCAGCGGGTTTATGTCCGCCCCCAGATGCCCGAGGCTCCTGTAAGCGTAGATGAGGCTTGCCACCTGCGACTGCTTCCTGGCACTCTCCGCGGCGACGCAGGAGCGGGGGCAGGAAGCCATGGAAAAACCCTGGAAGAAAATGTCCCACTCGGGTCCCACCGAGGCGGGGTCCTTCTTCCACCTTTCGTACTGGATCTCTATGAACTGGCCGTTCGCCAGCAGTCCGTCCGTTCTCAAGGTTCCCATCCAAACTCCAGACAGGATATTTTACAACAACTTCCGGGCGCGGGCGCCCGCCGTCGAGAAATTTCTCCGGGAAACCCCCTTTTCAGGTCGTGGCGGCCACCGCCGCGGAATCCCGGTACTGAAGGACCATCAGGTACCAGCCCGCCATGATCAGCAGCGGAAGCTCAGGCAGGCTCCACGCCGAGCCGTCCACCTTGACCTCGGCCTCATGCTTGAAGATGCCGGAGAGCCCCGGTTCAGCATTCCCGGGAATGAAATCCACGACCGGCATTTCCCGGCGGTCCGTAAAGCCCCAGCGGGTCGACCAGAAATTGATGGACCTCCACTTGAAGCCTCTTCCGTCCCTCAACTCCAGGTTCCCTCCTCCCCAGAACCTCGGCGCGAAAACGGCGATGTCTTCTTCCTTGCCTGCTACCCTTATGGTCACGCGCGGATCGAGAAACCCCACCCGCTTGAAGGTCCAGATTCCTGAAGCTGTTTCCGCGGTAGCCAGGGTCCCCATCGACGACCCGAAGATCAGTTTCCCCATCAGGCCGGGTCCGCTCCTGAGCTCGAAGGATTCCTTGAAAGCCTTCGGCTCCACGAACCTCAACTCGGCTCCCGTGGCCTGTTCTATCTTGTTCATCGCCTGAAAACCTCCTTCCGCAATCACTTCGCGCCGACGGCAACGGTGAAAGAAGCCGCGTCCCGGGCGCCTGCGGCTTTAACCTGCGCGGGGCTCAACTCGCCCGTATGAAGGAACCTCCTCCACAAATCCGCCGACATGGAGGCGGTCTCCTCCGTAACTTCGAATTCCGCGAGAGGCGCCGCGACGGTCCAGAAGAAATCGTTGCCGAAGAGGTTCAGCCCAAGCCTCGCGAACTCGGCTTCCTGACCCACTGGACATCCGGCCATCGCTCCCGGGCGGGGTTTCATCGAGGCCTCCTCCTCGCCGATCGACGTCCTTGCCATCACTATGTTCTGCCACGGCTTCAGTGGAATGTCCATGTTGACGCAGCTAGGGTCGAAACTCACCCATCTGTTCCCGTCGCGGTATTCCGCGACGCGGTGCATCTCGAATCGCCTCGGTATCGTCGGTATGACCGCCACGCTCCTGCAGGGAATGCTCTTCGCCCGCATCAGCGCGCAGGCGAGGTTGGCGTTCGAAGTGCAGATTGTGTTGCAGCCGCTGGAGAGAATGCCGAGGGCATCGAGGCTCGACGGCTGTTTCGCCTGCTTCATCCCCATGATGAACTTCTGTATTCCCGCCGCGTATCCTTCTTCGCCTCCGGAACTTTGCCATAGCTTTTCGGCGATCCCCTTTATCTTCGGATCTCCGCTCTGGACGCACGACGAAGCCTGCACGTATGGATCTCCCTGTTCAATCGCCCCGTCCTCGAAACTTTCGGAGATCAGCACGGCACCAGCCCACTTGACGAGGACTTCCTCTCCTTTCGCGGCTTTGATGTGGACGTTGACGGCGGAGCTGCCGCTCACAGCCTGCTGGAGCCTGCACTCGACGATGGCGTTCACCGGCTCGGACGAAAGCGAATAAAAGATCGGGATCTGTCCGTCCGTGAGCTGCGGGACGGGGATCCTCAGATCGTAGGTCCCTCCCCTGAAAGCTTTCAGATGCATCCCGCCCATAACACCCGACAGCCCTCCGGCTTTCATCCTAACCGGAGGATCTATCTTTTCGACCTCGCGGACCGAGGAGGCGATCCCCGGATCGGGCGTCACCCTCAGGACCACTCCGGCCTGCGGGTCCCACGCCTGCTTCCCCGTCCCGCAGCCCGCCGTCAGAAGAAGAACGGCCACGGTCAGAAACGACAACATACCCCGAACCACGCGTTTGTCCATCATCACGATCCCTCCGTCAACGCCTCGCGGCCCTATTGCTTTCTTCAACATTCTACCCGAAAAGCCGGGAAATTCGAAAACGACCCTTCTTCGATTTGACTTTTCGTCCCGATTCCACCATATTACCCGTGGAGGGGACCGGGCAGTCGCCGCGCGAGCGGAGGAAAGTCCGGACTCCACTGGGCAGCGCGCCTGCTAACAGCAGGGAGGAGCGATCCTACGGAAAGTGCAACAGAGAACAGACCGCCGAATCCTCTCAACGGAGGATGGCAAGGGTGAAACGGCGAGGTAAGAGCTCACCGCACTCTCCGGTAACGGAGGTGGCTAGGTAAACCCCGCGCGGAGCAAGACCAAATAGGAAGGCGCTGTAGGCCGCCCTGCCGAAGCCTTCGGGTAGGTTGCTTGAGACCGCCGGTGACGGCGGTTCCAGATGAATGACTGCCGCCCTAACGGGAACAGGATCCGGCTTACAGGTCCCCTCCTTTTATCTGCCCTCCGGGCAATTTTTAAATTTCAGGCATAATTACTTTTTTCTGTTGCTATTTTGAAAGAAAAACCGGATCATTTTGTCCTTTAAATCAGCTTTCAGGCCTCTATGCACTCGAACCAATCCCTTCAAATGAGAGAACAAACTTTCCAGAGAATTAATGGTGT
>JAKQCT010000050.1 GCA_029559035.1 Acidobacteriota bacterium | reverse complement strand
GGCGGAGGTTGTTGGCCTCCGCCGCTCGTTCGTCAGCCCTTGTGAGGACTATGACTGTGAGAGTCTAAGGGCAGGCAGGGTTGTCTGTTATGTCTGCATCGATGCAGATGGACCTCTCGCGGAGAGGAGGGGTCATGAATGCCCCCGAAGCCTTGTTCGTGGTCATGTTGATCTTCATGTTCATTCCGCTGGGAGTGGGGCTCTGGAAATAGTAACAGTTGTATGCGAAGGTGACATTTGAGCGGCCCACGTACGTTCCCGCGCCGAATCCGGTGAGGGCGGTCCAGGCGTAATACCCTGTGTCTGTGTTCAGGCAGGCGCTCGCGCGGCCCGCGTCGTCGACCACCGACATGTTCCATCCGTAAGAGAAGTCCATAGTGTATGTTATCGTCCCGGTGCAGGCCGCAGAATCAGTGGCAGTAATGGTAAAGGTATATGATCCTCCCGAGGTGGGTGTTCCTGATATCACTCCTGTTGTCGGGTTGAGGGTCAAGCCCGCAGGGAGGACTCCCGAGGTGACCTCGAAGGTGTATGGCGCCGTACCGCCAGAAGCCGTAAGGGTCTGGCTGTAGGCTACGCCGACCGTCGCGGCGGGAAGAGTGGCGGGGGCGATCGTTATGGTTGGGCAGCCGCCTGTGCCGGGCGCCGATCCCAGGCCGTAGATCTGAAGGCCGTTGTTTCCGGAGGCGAGCACGGATCCGTCAGCTGTGGAAACCCGGTACCACGCGCCGGTCGTGCAGCCTATGATAAGCTCGCCCGAAGCGCCGGTCGTCAAGCCTGTACCTTGATAAAGGCATCCTGAGGCTGCGTTCGGAATGGTGGCCATCTGGACGCCTGTGGCAGGGTTCAGAGCTATGATTGTACTGTCGTTGAGCTCCCAGAGATATTGCCCGTCGTAAGCCAAGCCTTCAACAGAGCTTGCGGCGGGAATATCACGGATAAACGCGCCGGTCAGGGGATCAAGGAAATGAATCGTGTTGTTATCGTAAACCGCAAGCTCGGCGCCCACCATCTCCAAGCCCTGCAGACCGTCCAGATATGTCGAATCTGTCCAGGAGAACTGCTGGACCCCGTTAAGGTCGTAACCTATTACTTGCCTGCTGGTATAGCATCCCGAGTATATGTAGGTTCCGTCGTTGGCGAGGCCGTTGGGGTTTGTGCAGGTGGGGAAGCTGCCGAGGTCGTTCATGTTCTCGTCAAGGAAGTGAATGGCGTTGTCTCCCCAGGTGGAGGCGTAGTAGGCGGTATTCTCCGGGGCGATGCTGGGGCAGAATTCAAGGCGGGTTGTGTAAAGGCCGTAGCTGAAGGTTCCTCCTTCATAGAGGCGGCCGGAAGCTATCCACATCGTCGTTCCGTCGCCGTCTGCTTCCGCCGCGTAAAGGGTATGTGACATGTCAGGAAGATAAGCCCACTGGTCCAGGACGGCGTCATAGACGAAGGCGTAAATCGACGCAGTAGCATCGGAGCTGTAACCTCCGGCGATCAGCAGGTACCGGTCATTGATAACCGCATCGGCCGAACGGACCCAGCCGGTCGCGGGAAGAGACGCCGCGGTCGACCATGTGCTGGTGGCGGGGTTGAACACCTCGGTCGTGTTCGTGTAGGTGGATGAGCCTGTCAAGCCTCCGGTCACATATATCCTTCCGCCGATGACTCCCGAGAAGGGGTAACGGCGGTTGTAGGTCATGGCGGGAAGAGTGGAGTCCCACGTGTTAGTCGCAGGGTTATAGGCGACGATGGTGTTGGTGTAAGTGGTCGTGTATCCGCCGATGACATAGTAAATACCGTTGTAGGCGGCGCCGGAATATGCATAACGCGCCGCGGGCAGGGAAGCTCCGGTCACCCAGGCGTTCGTCGCTATGTCGTATATATATAGCGTCGATTGTGCGGAGGTCGTGTAACCTCCCGCGACATATATCTTTCCGTCGATCGCGACCGCGTCGATCCAGTACCTGGCGCCCGGCATGTCGGCTCCTGCCGACCATGTGTCGGTCGCGATGTCGTAAATGTCCAGGAAGGCGGTTGCGGCGCCGTTGTAACCGCCTATTTTATAGAGCTTTCCGTTGTAATAGACCACGGAATGGTCCCTGACGCCCCGCCCTGCGGTCACGCTGGCAACATCCGTCCAGCCGGAAGCGAGGTCCGCGGTCGTCGTCGCAGTCGCCTGAGAGGTGTCCCCGCCGCCTGAAGCCGTGACAGTGAGCACGTCCTGGTCCATGGGGTTTGAACTGCCCGGGACGGTCACGCTGACAGTGATGTTCTCCGAAGCCCCGTCGGCTATCGTGCCGGTGGCGGCCGGTCCCGTGTAAGGCCACACAGACGAATAGGAGAGGCCGAAAGCCTGTGCAGTTCCGGTCGTGTTTATCACTGAGAAGATGTAGTCGATCGTATTTCCCTCGCATGCTGATGCTTCCTGGGAGGGGGTTATGACAAGGCCCGTAGTGAAATAAAGCGTCCACTGGTTCAAAGAGCCGGTGTCTCCGCCGGCGTCGTCACATACTGAAAGGGTCCAGGTTCCGGCGGCCTGCTGAAAGTTGAAATCGGAAAGATTTCCCGTTGGGTGCCAGGTAACATAATAATAGGGTGGAGGGACATTATGATTCGTGGAATCAGGAGCGTTGGCAGAACCGTCGTCGAGAAGGACGTTGATGTTGTCCGCTCCTGCATCGGGATCCTGTATCAATTGGACCGTGGTTCCCGCAGGTGAGGTGAGAGTGGCTTCAAGGTCGCCCCTGTAAGTGTGGCTTATCCAGAGCCCCACATTGAGGTCCGCCACGAGGAAACTGTCGGGCACGGTTATAGTGGATGTGACCGCCGTCGGGCATTGAGCGTCCGGAATGGCGAGTGGCGTGGTGTTCGTGTATTCGTGTGTCACGCCAAGCAGCTGCGCGTCCGTGGAAAGTACCTGCGTAGGAGCCGCGCGCATCGGCCCGGCGCCTTTGTCTTCGCTCCATCCGGTTTTTTCTTCGCTATCGCCTTTCAGCGGATCCATCGCCGCTGAAGCCATGTTCCATTTAGAGGCCTGGTCGTTTCCGGGATTTGAGCCGATAACATTGATTGAGGTCACGCAGAAAAGCGTGATCAAAGAAACTAAACAGATGAGCCTGCAACTCGAAAAAGGTTTTTTGGTCATTCTCTTCTCCTTTTAAAAAAAGCACCCGCTTGCATTGTAGAAGTTCTCGATTAGATTTGGACTCTATCAAAAGGGATGCAGACAAGTCAAGAGATTATTCCCCATATGTGATTAATGTCACAAAAAACGGCGGAGGTTGTTGGCCTCCGCCGCTCGTTCTTAAGCCCTTGAAGGGCTATCACCCGTCATCATGGGCAGGCTGGATTATCCGTGATGTCGACGTCGATGGCGATCGACTTCTCCCTGAGAGGAGGAGTCATGAATGATCCCGAAGCCTTGTTCGTGCTCATGTTTATCTTCATGTTCATTCCGCTGGGAGTGGGGCTCTGGAAAAAGTACGAGTTGTTGGCGAAGGTTACGTTGGAGCGCCCCACGTATGTTCCCGCGCCGTAACCGGCGAGCGCGGTCCACGCGTAGTAGCCGGTGTCGGTGTTGAGGCAGGCGCTCGCGCGGCCCGCGTCGTCATATACCGACATGTTCCAGCCGTAACCGAGATCGATGGTATATGTTATCGTTCCGTTGCATGCTTCCGAATCGGTGGCTGTTATCGTGAAAGTGAATGCGCCGCTCGCCGTGGGCGTTCCTGAAATAACGCCGGTGTCAGGATTGAGCGTCAAACCTGCGGGGAGCGTTCCGGTCGTGACCTCGTAGGTGTACGGCGCCGTTCCTCCAGAAGCGGTTACCGTCTGGCTGTAGGCGACGCCGACCGTCGCGGCGGGAAGGGTTGCGGGATCGATAGTGATCGTCGGGCAGCTGGCTGAACAGTCGTAAAGCGTGAAAGGAATGCCCTGTTGTGTGAGTGAGCCTGAATCCAAAGCCTGGGACCAGGCGCTCCCGTTGTACTGGATGGCGTTCCCCGTGGTTGTCTGTCCTGTAACAGTTATGGGGGGAGCCCAGGGACCGGAGGCCAGCGTTCCACCAGTCTGCCAATCGAGCCAATAGGTGCCGGCCGGAAGCAGGATCCCCGCGCTGCAGGTGTTGGTCATGACAGGCCTCGTAGTGTCCCCCGGCGATGTCTCTGCGTCGCGGTATATGTTCGACCACTCCGTGGAAGAGAGTCTGTTTGTGGTCGTATCTCCGAATATGATGGCGCTTCCGCTGTCGTTAGGGGGGCCGTCCCATATCCTGTAATTGACGTGGTCTATCGTCGAAGTGGTCGTGGAGCCGGTCTGATAGGCGTAGAAATCGATCTCGTCCACCCGCCATCCTCCTGGATCCGTCACAGTGAAATCGTCAGCTATGCGGTAGCCTGTCGACAAGGCGTGGCCGAAACCGAGCGTATTCATTGACAGGCCGGTCTGGAGGCGGCTTACATCGGATCCTCCCGGTCCTCCGCCGGGCAATGTAACCATGGAGCCGTTGTCGTAGATTTCTGTGCAGCCTCCCGGAGGCGCCGAAGGGCACAGCCAGTTCAAGGCGTTGTTGAGAAGCAGGGGAACGTCACCGCTCCAGGATGACTGCGCGAAAAGAAGCATGTTGAGGGCGACAACGTCGTCGTTGACGGCAACGGCGTTGTGGCCGATCCCCGTCCAGAGGGCGAGCAGCGTCGCGCCGGCCCTGAGTCCGGGATTCTGCTGACCGAAATAGTCGGTTATGTATGTGACGCCTGTCATGACGGGGTGGGTGGGGTCCACGATGTTCATAGTGTCCCCGGACCAATTGTCCAGCGTCGATACCGTGAACGGGCTGTATCCGTCGGTCATGTATCTTCCCGCAAACCCCCAGCTGTCATAACTCTGGACGTACTCGGTCTCGATAACTTTGCCTCCCCCGTCGATGTAGTCCGCCAGGGCGTTCCCGATCGCAGTCTGATCCAGGCCGCCCGCGCTCCAGAGGAAGTCGTTCCCTATGATCACCACGCAGTAGGGAGCCATGTCGGCGGCGGTCGGGTTCCCGAGGCCGTTGTTCCACACGACCGGGATATATCCCGGATAGGCGTAGATCGCGTTGACTATCCCCGATATGTCCGCCCGGGGTGAAGAGGGAGTTCCCGAAGAGTTGCGCGCCGCCGGGAGTCCTGTACCGCCGGCGGTTGAATCGGGAGTGATGAGAAGAACCTGTTGTCCGCTGACAGTTCCGCAGTCAAGAGAGACTGTTCCGGTTATGGAGTGGGGAGTCCCGCCCCATCCGTCGCCGACATAGTTCCAAGGGATGCTCCATGGAGCTCCCGTGCAGTCCGGGACGGTCACGTTGCAGCAGAAGCTGTATGATCCGTTGTTCCAATCCCCGCAGCCTGTCTGCGGAGGATATCCGTTTGTCTGCCAATATACGACATTACCCGCGTTCACTCCGTAAGTGTGCCCGTAACCGCAACCCGTGCCGGCGACGTCCCCTACCGAATTCACCGTCCAGCCGTCGGGCAGGTCGAAAGATATGTGGTCAAGGTATTCGACATCCGGCGAGTTGACAGTCACGCTGAAACAGATGTCTGAAGCGACGCCATCCGGGATGGATGTCGGGACGACACCGTTGACGGTGGAAGTGCCGATGTTTTCTGGTGTGGATGCCGCGGGATCCGCGTTGTCGCGCGCCCGGTCCTGGGCGGGCCGGGAAACCGTTTCGCCGCAGACTCCCACGATCGGAGCCGCGTAAGTTGAAGCGGATAAGGCGATTGTCAGTAAAACAAGCATGAACGGAATACTCTTTGAAACCTTCTTTCGTGCCATTTTTATCCTCCCTTCACTTGCCCTTAAAAAATCGACGACATCGATTCGAATTATTGTGCTTTCCGCCAGATTTGTCAACATAACGCGATCGGCCCCAACCGAAAAAGACGCGTCGATGGATTTTTTTATCTCGTACCGGCATTTATCGGCAACTGGCATTCCCGGTATTGAGGCAAAAAAAGACCCGCGATGATCAAATGCGTGGATCAGCCCTCGAAGTGCCGAAATCGCCACAAGGATCAAGTTTTATGACTTCGGAAAGGATTGAGGAGAAGGGAGTTTTCAAGAAATTATCCGAAAAAGTGAAGATGTCGGATCTAACTGCGTACTGAAATGAAAAAGGATTATCCTTGTTGATCAGTTACCTGGCCGATCTTTGAATTACGCCGCGCGGACGGCATGGGTCTCAGCCTTGCTGCATTTTTTTCAGTTCGGACAACACTTCGGAAACATGCCCGAGGACGCGTACCTCACGCCAGGACGCGGCTATCTTTTTGTCGGGGGAGATTATGAAAGTTGATCTGACGGTACCCCAGACAACCTTGTCGAGGACGCTTGTCTGGCTGAGCGCGCTGTATGCCCTGATGACTTTCCTGTCCGGATCAGACAGGAGCGCGAAGGTAAGGCCGTATTTTTCCCTGAACCTGCTGTGGCTTTCGATGGTATCCGGGCTTATCCCTGCCACAACCGCGATCTTGTCGATCTCTTCCATGTTATCCCTGAAATCGGAAGCTTCGGCCACGCATCCTGGGGTATCGTCCTTGGGGTAGAAATAGAGGACGAGCGGTTTCTTCTCCGCAAGGAGATCGTCCAGCCTGAAAATCGTGGTTTCTCCGTTCTTGTCCAGACCCTGTAACGTGAAATCGGGAGCGAATTTAATATCGGCTGACATCTGTGCCTCCTTATTGCGTTAATCAGGTCCGAGATGATTTTATTCCTTCAGAAATTGTCGAAAGACGGAGCGCGGGGGGGTGCCGGTCGGCTCTGAATCCTGCCGGCCGATACATGCATCTCCGGGATCGGTAAGGCCCGGAAAGAACAACTTTCCCTCTTTCTTGCCGTATATGCTTTTGTGCCCCCGGCGGCGACGTCGACTGAAACCGTCCGGGCGTGACATTGCGAATAAAAAGTGTGTCTTTTGCGAAAGGAGGAGCGAATGAAAACAACAGGAATTATTACGATGTTGGTCACAGCCTTTGTCATGGCTTTCATGGCGGCGGTTCCCGTTTCGGCGGAGCTTCCCCAGCTCATACCCAGGGAGACTCTCTTCGGCAACCCCACGAAAACCTCTCCCCACATTTCGCCCTGCGGGAAGATGCTCTCCTACATAGCCCCTTCGAAGGACGGCGTTCTCAACGTCTGGCTGAAAACGATAGGCAAGGACGACGACAGGATGGTCACCAACGATACCCACAGGGGCGTCCGCATCCATTTCTGGGCGGAGGACGGCAAGCACCTGCTTTACCTGCAGGATGTGGGCGGCGACGAGAACTGGCACCTCTATTCCGTCGACATCGCTGCCGATGTCGTCAGGGACCTAACCCCTTTCCAGGGGATCCGCGCCCAAGGAATCATCGGAGACAAGAAACACCCGAACGAGATAATGGTCGGCCTCAACCTCAGGGACAGGACCCTCTTCGACCTTTACAAGATAGACCTCACGACCGGCGCGATCGTCCTTGAGACCGAGAACCCCGGCGATATCGTCGGCTGGCAGAACGACCCCGAATTCGTCATCCGCGCCGCGATCGCAAGCAACCCTCAGGATGCGAGCACGGTCCTCAGGGTCAGGGATTCGAAGGACGCTCCGTGGCGCGACCTCCTGAAGTGGCCCTTCGGCGAAGAAGGCGGCCCGCTCGATTTCACGGCCGACGGCAAGGCGCTTTACATCATCACTACGATGGGCGGGGACACGTCCAGGCTCGTGAAAGTTTGCGCCAGGACCGGCAAGGAGCTGGAGACCATCTCCGTGGATCCCAGGTGCGACCTCGGCGACGCGGTCGTCCATCCAGATACCCATGTAATCCAGGCAGTCAGCTACGAATATCTCAAGCCCGAATGGAAGGTGCTCGATCCTTCCATCAAGGCCGATTTCGAGTTGCTCGCGAAAACCCGCAGGGGCTCGTTCTCGCTCATGGACAGGGACAGAGAGGACAAGCTCTGGATCGTTGTCTACTATTCCGACGACGCCCCGGTCTCCTTCTACCTTTACGACAGGGAGACGAAAAAGAGCAGCCTGCTTTTCGTCACCCGCCCCGAACTGGAGAAATACACGCTCGCCAAGTGCGAGCCGGTCGTCATCAAGTCCCGCGACGGCCTGGACCTCGTCTCCTACCTCACCCTACCCCCCGGCCTCGAACCCAAGAACCTCCCTCTGGTGCTGAACGTGCACGGCGGTCCGTGGGCGAGGGATTCCTGGGGCTTCGATCCCGAGGCACAGTGGTTCGCCAACCGCGGATACGCAGTCCTTCAGGTCAACTTCAGGGCTTCGACCGGCTTCGGAAAGAACTTCCTCAACATCGGCAACGGCCAGTGGGGCACCGGCAAGATGCAGGACGACCTCACCGACGCGGTGAAGTGGGCGATCTCCAGGGGATACGCGGACCCGAAGAAGGTCGCGATCTACGGCGGGTCTTACGGCGGCTACGCCACTCTCGCCGGGCTGGTCTTCACTCCCGAACTGTACAAGTGCGGAGTGGACATCGTCGGCCCTTCAAACCTGAAGACGATGCTCGCCTCCTTCCCCGCCTACTGGGCGCCCATGATGAAACAGATCAAGCTGAGAGTTGGCGATGTAGAGACGGACGAAGCTTTCAACAAGAAGATCTCGCCGCTCTTCCACGCCGCCAACATAAAGGCCCCGCTGATCATCGCGCAGGGAAAGAACGACCCGAGGGTCAACATCAAGGAGTCGGACCAGATGGTCGAAGCGATGCGCGCCAGGAAGATCCCCGTCGATTACATCGTCTACACCGACGAGGGGCACGGCTTCGCGAGGCCGGCGAACAGGCTCGACTTCTACGGCAGGGTCGACGAGTTCCTCGCGAAACAGCTCGGCGGCAGGAGCGAGCAGTGGAAGGCCGTCGAAGGATCGAGCGCGGAAGTCAGGTGAAAAAGGTCTGAAGGCTGAAGCTCAGAATGTAGGGGCGGGTTCAAAACCCGCCCTTCTTTTTGATTCACAAAAATGTTGTCCTAGCAGATCCTCGGCAGCTGCAGTCCGCTCAGCTCGTCGATGGGGCGGTCGGAGCCGAACTTCGTGATCAGCGTCACCGGGGCGGAACCATTCTCCCTCTTACCTATCTCTCCGATGATTGCCGCGTCCTTCCCGCGGGGATGGGCGTTCAGGACGGAGACGGCCTTTTCGGCGTCCTCCTTCCTGAAGAACCCGACGAACCTCCCTTCGCAGGCGAGGTAGAGCGGGTCGAGGCCGAGAAGTTCGGTGACTCCCCTGACCTCGGGCGAGACGGGGATCCGCGCCTCCTCGATTCTGACGGCCATTTTCGTTCTCTTCGCGACCTCGTTAAGGAGCGTCGCGACGCCGCCCCTCGTCGGGTCGTGCATCGAGCGGGGCTTGATTCCGCTTTCGACAAGATGGTTCACGAGACCCCAAAGCGGCGCGCAGTCGGAAGAGAGTTTCTTGCCTTTCAGGTTGTGCCTTATCGCCGCTATCGTCGCCCCGTGCATGGCGATGGGGCCGGAAACGACGATCGCGTCGCCCTCTTCGATGAACCTGTCGTCGAGCTTTCTGTTTTTTTCAATTACTCCGACGCCGGAGGTGACTATGAAGATCTGGTCGCCCTTTCCCTTCGGAAGCACCTTCGTGTCGCCCGCGACGATCCTCACTCCCACCTCCTTCGCGGCGGATGACGCGCTCGTCATTATCTTTTCGAGATCGGAGGTTTTGAAACCTTCCTCGATTATGAGCGCGCTCGAAATGGCGAGAGGCTTCGCGCCGACCATGGTCAGGTCGTTTACCGTCCCCGAGATCGAAAGGGAACCGATGTCGCCGCCGGGGAAGAAGATCGGAGAGACGATGTAGGCGTCGGTCGTCAGGGCGATCTCGCCTTCAGGTACTTCGCCGAGGTTCGCGGAATCGGTGAGAGTCTGAAGGACCGAGTTGTCTATGAACGGGACTATCTTCGATTCGAGAAGCTCCCTCGTCAGCTTGCCGCCTTCGCCGTGGGCGAGGATTATCTTACTCATACTGCCTTCTTTCGTAGCGGTAGTAGGCCGCGCAGCTTCCCTCGTTCGAGACCATGCAGGCTCCGACGGGGTTCATGGGAGTGCACATCTTCCCCATGA
This sequence comes from Acidobacteriota bacterium, assembly GCA_029559035.1. Taxonomy (GTDB): domain Bacteria; phylum Acidobacteriota; class UBA4820; order UBA4820; family UBA4820; genus JAKQCT01. The sequence continues at coordinate 51,071 of JAKQCT010000050.1, read as the reverse complement.
GAGGGCATTCCTTCGGGGAGACGATGCCCTTCAGCACTTCGCCGCACTTGCATCCCGCCGGTTCCTCCGGCTTTTCGAATTCGACGGGGATGAGCCCGGCGTCGAATTCCTTCCATTCCTCTTTAAGCTTCAACCCGGATTTCGGGATCACGCCGAATCCGCGCCACTCAGTGTCCTCGGCTTCGAAGAAGCGGTTTATAAGTTCGAGTGCGACGGGGTTGCCGCCCTCTTTCACGACTCTTTTATAAAGATTGAGGTTCTCCGGCGAGGAGAACACCTTCTGGGATACAAGTTCCTTGATCGCGGCGAGGATCTCGGCGGGCTCGAACCCGGTTACGACCGCGCCCCTCTTATATTCACGGGGAAGAAAATCGTACGTCCTGGCACCGATTATCACCGAAACATTTCCCGGGCAGATGAACCCGTCGATCTTCAGCTCCGGGTCCGACGCGAGGACCTTCAGCGGTGGCGGTATCACCTTGTGGGCGCAGAGTATCTTGAAGTTATGAACATTCTTGTTCTTGGCTTCGAGCAGGGTCGCGCAGATGGAAGGTGTCGTCGTCTCGAAACCGACAGCCATGAAAACAACGCCGCTTTGCGGGTTTTCCTTCGCCAGCTTGAGTGCGTCCATGGGGGAATATACGACCGTCACCTTCGCGCCGGCGGCCATCTCCCTTTCGAGGCTGTTGCCCTGCGAGGGCACCTTTATGAGGTCGCCGAAGGTGGTTATCGTGTGGCCCTTTCTCGCGAGGGCTATAGCCTGTTCGATATAGGAGGAAGGCGTCACGCAGACGGGGCATCCGGGTCCAGAAATGAGGATGACATTGGAGGGAAGAAGCCTCCTGATGCCGAACTCGGCGACCGCCTGGGTGTGCGTGCCGCAAACCTCCATGATCTTCATGGGGGCCTTCAGCTTCGACGCGAGCTCTGTTATCTCGCCTGCTATCTTCCTGACGATCTCGGGGTTTTCGAGGATGTTCTCAATTTCCATCGGGCGGGTTCTCCGACAGGTATTCCCTGATGAGCTTCAGCGTTTCCTGCGCCTCTTCCTCATCTATCACCGCGATGGCGAAGCCGGCGTGTATGAGGAGATGGTCGCCGACCTTCGCTTCCGGGACCAGAGTGAGGCTCACCTCCCGTTCTATCCCGCTCACCTCCACGACGCCCGTGGAGTCTTCTATCGTCATCAGTTTCATCGGAACGGCCAAACACATTGGGGTCTCCTTACATCATCCTGCGAAAAAAGAAAGTTGCGGGAAAGAGGCAGGATGATGATTTAAAATATTAAATTGAAAATTGAAAATTGCAAATTTGATGTATGGCGCCCGTACGGCCGCGGGGGTAATTATTTTAGATGCAAAAATCATATAAAACTCCGTGCATCATTCTGCGTTGAAAGAAAAGAGTGAAAAAGAGGCAGGGTGATGATTTAAAAATATTAAATTGAAAAATGAAAAATGGATGTATGCCGGCCTTACGGCCGCCGAATTTTTCCTTATATATGATGGCTTTGAAAAAATGTTCAAGCCCATCGTTGCGCCTCTTCTATTTTTCTACCGGTAAAGAGCGACCTCGATGCCAGTAAAGCCTGGCCGAAAGAGACGCCCCCGTCTCCGGGAGGGATATTATAAGGCAAAAGGGGATAAAAACCTCTTTCCTTGAGTTTCTCGTGGATCTCTTTCCTGAGGATCCTGTTGATGAAACAGCCGCCCGATAGCCCAATGACGGCGTTTTCGGGGATTATCCGGGCCGCTGTCTCTACTATCTGTGAAGAGAAATTCGAGTGGAATTCCATCGCCAGCTTCGCCTTATCATCACCTGAAGAAAGCCTTTTCGCGAAAGCGTTGAAGAACATTGCTGTCGGGAAAAGGTTGTCGACTTCCATGGCCAACTCGCCCCATTTTTCAGGAGTGCCGGTGAAGGTCTCGGCGAGAGATTCGAACAGTATCGCTGCTTCTCCCTCGTGCCGGTTGACCGTGGTCAGCCCGCAGAGGGCGCCCGCCGCTTCGAAAAGCCTTCCGGCTCCCGAAGATAGCTCCCAGCCGGTAGTTGACGAAAGAGCTTCGAATTCCTCCTCGGTGAAGAGGCCGGGGAAGAACATTTCCGCCTTCAAGCCGCTTTTCCCCGCGGACAGGAGAGCGAGTGCGACGCGCCACGGCTCCCTTACCGCTTTCTCGTTCCCGATCAGGGGGAAGGTTTCGAGATGAGAAAGGCGCTCCCACCTCAGGTTCCCGTCCAGTTTCAGGATCTCGCCGCCCCAGGCGGTTCCATCAGTTCCGTACCCCGTCCCGTCAAGGATCATTCCGTAAGAGGTTTCTCCTGTGGGCGGGAACCTGCCGTGCTCTCCGAGGACGGAGGCGAGATGCGCGAGGTGGTGCTGGACCTCGAAAAGCATAAGGCCTCTTTCTTTCGCCAGCTTATCCCCGAGCCACCTGCTCGGGTAGTCGGGGTGAAGGTCAACCGCGACCGCGGCCGGCTCGGATTCGAGGAATCTTTCAAGGGATAGAAGGGATTCCTCCAGAAAATCCCTCGCCTTCGCGGTATCGAGGTCTCCTATGTGCGGCGTGAAAAAAGCCTCGTTGCCCGCTATGATGCATCCCGTGTTCTGAAGGTGAGCACCCGTCGAAAGGACTGTTCCGGGCGATTCCCAACCTGTCCCGACCGGATCGGGAACGAACCCCCGCGACCGCCTCACCGCGAACGGCCCGCTGGAGGAGCTTCGCATAACCGAATCGTCAAGCCTCCTGATGATGTCCCTGTCGTGCGTGAGGAAGAAATCAGGGATCGATGACAATCTCTCCAGGGCCTCCCTGTTTCCCATGGCGATCGGTTCGTCACTCGCGTTTCCCGATGTCATTATGAGCGCGTCGTAGGGGGCGTTCCTGAAAAGTTCGATATGAAGGGGCGTCGTGGGGAGGAAAACTCCGATGTCGATGAGGCCTGGCGCCAATACCTCCATAATATCCCGCTTTTTTTTCGGGGCGAGGATGATCGGCCCCTTCGGAGAAAGCAGGGCGTGGGTGTCCGCTTCACTCAAGGTGGCCCATTCTTTAGCGGTCGATAAGTCCTTTACCATGACGGCGAAAGGCTTCGATTCCCGATTTTTTCTTTTTCTGAGCTCGACGACCGTTTCCCTGATGTCCGCTCTTGCCGCGAGTTGGAACCCGCCGAGCCCCTTGATCGCCGCGATCTTCCCTTCCGCGAGAAGCTCTTTCGTCTTTTCAACGGCCTTACCGTTCTCACCGATCATTGCGCCGTTCCTATCCATCATGAAAAGCTTCGGCCCGCACTTCGGGCAGCAGGTAGCCTCGGCGTGGTATCTCCTGTCCGCAGGGTCTCTGTATTCCTTCAAACATTCCGGGCACATCGGGAAGCAGGCCATGCTCGTCCTCTCCCTGTCGTAGGGAAAGGAGGAGATAATTGTGTAGCGGGGGCCGCAGTTAGTGCAGTTCGTGAAGGGGTAGTTCATTCTCCTGTTCCCCGGAGAGTTCATCTCCCTCGCGCAGTCGGGACAGATGGCCGAGTCGGGGGAGGAGAGCGCCCTGGATCTCTTTCCCGCTTCCGAATCGATGATCTCAAAGGAGATACTCCCCTGGGAGGCGATCTCCGAGTGCGAGTATGACGATAGTTTTGCCAGCGGCGGAAGGGAGGCGGGGAGTTCCTTAATAAATGTTTCGGTTTTTTCGGACCGGCCTTCGATCTCAATGATGACCCCCTCGGGAGAGTTCCTGACGAAGCCGCCGAGAGAGAGGCCGGCCGCCAACCTGAAGACCGTCGGGCGGAACCCGACGCCCTGGACGGCGCCTCCGCAGACCAGTCGGAACCTCCTTTCTTTTGTCGTTTCAGCAGCTTTACCGCTCTTCACCGGGCTCCCCGACAAAAAAGCTATTATGCTCCAAAAGTCCTTACAAGGCTAGCGGAAACGCTATCCGAAGACCGGATATTTCCACAGGGGTTTTACTTGACAAGAAATCAATTTCTCACTATCCTATTCGCTCTTTAGGAGGGTCTCATGGAATATCTCCGCACAGTCAAATATGAATCGGAACTCGACAAGAAGTTTTTAAAAGAGGTCGTGAAGCACTCGGAATGCGACAAGATCCTCGAATGCATCCAGTGCGGCACGTGCTCCTCTACGTGCCCGGTATCGCTCTACATGGATTACACGCCGAGAAAGCTGATGGCGATGATCAAGGGCGGCTTCAAGGACGACGCCCTCAAGAGCAAGACGGTCTGGATCTGCTCGTCGTGCTATTCCTGCACGGTGATGTGTCCCGCGCAGATCAAGATAACAGACGTCATGTACGCTTTGAAGAGGATGGCTATCGAAAAGGGCGTCTATTCCAAGGGCATTCCGACGCCGGTCCTCGCCCAGGAGATGTCGAACATCATTTCCCGCAAGGGCAGGAACTCCGAAATGGAGGTCGTCACCAGGATGATGCTGAGGACGAACCCCTTCGGCATGCTGAAGATGGCCCCCATGGGCATGTCGCTCTTCTTCAAGGGCAGGATGGAGATCTTCGGAGAAAAGATTAAGAACCTTCCCCAGATGAGAAAGCTTCTCAAGGGGCTTAAGGAGGCAAAATGAAAACCTACGGCTACTACCCCGGCTGTTCCGTAAGGTCAAGCTCGAAGGCTTACGAAAAGTCGCTCTTCCTCGTCCTGAAATCGCTCGGCGCCCAGCTCAAGGAGATCGACGACTGGAACTGTTGCGGCGCTACGGCTTACTTCGGCACCGATAAAAAGATGGCTACGGCGATTGCAGGAAGGAACCTCTCGCTCGCCGAACAGCAGAAGATGGACGACATAGTGATCCCCTGCACCGGGTGTTATCTTACACTCAGAAAATCGCAGGACTATTTGAAAGAGCACCAGGGAGAGATCGTGCACAAGGCAATGAACGGGGCGGGCCTCAAGGGGGGCGAAAAGGTCGCTCTGAGACACCCGGTGGAAATTATCCACAAGGACATAGGGCTCGAGGCCATCGCGAAGGTCGTCAAGAGGCCGCTGAAGGGTTTGAAGGTGGCAAGCTACTACGGCTGCCAGCTCGTAAGGCCTTACGGAGACATCGACGACCCTTATCACCCTGTCATACTCGACGAGATAATGACCGCCTGCGGAGCGGAAGCGGTGGAGTATCCCTACAAGACCCGCTGCTGCGGCGGCGCTCTCACCGGGACGGTGGAGGACGTCGGACTAAGGCTGGTTTACATCCTCCTGGCCGAGATGCAAAAGAGGGGCGCGCAGGTCGTGGTTACGATGTGCCCGCTCTGCCACATGAACCTGGACGCATTCCAGAGTAAGGTCGCAAGCAGGTTCGGAGCGGAATACAAAAAATCCTTCAGGAAAGAATACAAGCCTCTTCCGATCCTCCACTTCACGCAGGTTATGGGTTGGGCGTTCGGATATAAAAGCAAAGAACTCGGGCTCGGCGACATCATGGTCGAACCGAAATCGCTCCTCGCGGCGTCGTAAGGAGGGAGGGCATTATGAGCAATTGTAGAATCGGAGTTTATGTCTGCCACTGCGGGTCGAACATCGCCGGAAAGGTGAGGGTCGACGAAGTTGCCCGGTACGCCAAGGATTACGCTCCCGACGAGGTGGTCATATCGAGGGAATACAAGTACATGTGTTCGGACCCGGGGCAGGACCTTATCAAGAAGGATATCAAGGAATTCAATCTCAACAGGATAGTCGTCGCGTCCTGTTCTCCCCTGATGCATGAAAAGACTTTCCGCAATGCGACCGCAGACGGCGGGATCAACCCCTTCTTCTTCCAGATGGCCAACATCAGGGAGCACGTCTCCTGGGTCACCGAGGACGAGAACGCGGCGACCGAAAAGGCGAAAGCCCTCCTGATCGCCGCCATCCACCGTGTCATGCACCATGAAGCGCTGGAGAAAAGGACGGTCCACATCAACCCCCAGGTCCTCATTGTCGGGGGGGGCATCGCCGGGATCACGGCGGCTCTCCAGATAGCGGATGCCGGGAACAAAGTGTTCCTGGTTGAAAAGTCCCCGTCCATCGGGGGGCACATGGCCCAGTTGGACAAGACCTTCCCCACGCTGGACTGTTCCGCGTGCATCCTCACCCCGAAGATGACCTCGGTCGGCCAGCATCCCAACATCACCCTGATGACCTATTCCGAGGTCCAGGAGGTCAACGGCTATGTCGGCAACTTCAAGGTGAAGGTCCTGCGCAAGGCCAAGTCGGTCGACCACGAGAAGTGCACCGGATGCGGGGTGTGCACCCAGAAATGCCCTATGAAGGCTCCCAACGAGTTCGAGTTGAACATGGCTCCCAGAAAGGCGATCTACACCCCCTTCCCGCAGGCCGTACCCAACAAGCCGGTCATCGACAAGACGATATGCACTTATTACAAGAACGGAAGGTGCAAGGCTTGCGAGAAGTTCTGCGGCCCCGGAGCGATCCTTTTCGACGAGCAGGACAGGATCGAGGAGATCGAGGTGGGTTCAATCATCCTGGCGACCGGATACGATCTCAAGACGGCGGAGTCCCTCCCCGAATACGGCTTCGGGCGCTATCCTAACGTCTTCACCGCTTTCGAGTTCGAAAGGCTTGTCAACTCTTCCGGCCCCACCGGCGGCAAGATCGTCACCCGCGAAGGCAAGGAGCCCAAGAGCATCGGGATCCTCCACTGCATCGGGAGCCGGGATAAGAAGTACTGCGAATATTGTTCCCGCGTCTGCTGCATGTACGCGCTCAAGTTCTCCCACCTAATAAAGGAAAAATACCACGACTGCGAGGTTTACCAGTTCTACATAGACATGCGCTGCTTCGGCAAGGGGTACGAGGAATTCTACAACAGGCTCCTGAAGGAAGGCGTCAACTTCGTGAGGGGAAAGGTCGCCGAGATAACGGACGCGGCGCTTGAACCCTCCGAAGAGGGCAAGCTTATCATGAGGGCCGAAGACACGATGATAGGAACGGTCAGAAGGATCCCGGTGGACATGGCGATACTATGCCTCGCCATGGTAGCCAAACCCGAGGCGAAGGAACTTTCACACATCTTTTCATGCAGCGTGGGCAAGGACGGCTGGTTCACGGAGAAACATCCGAAGCTCGCCCCCGTATCGACCGCCTCCGACGGGATCTTCATTGCCGGAGCATGTCAGGGACCCAAGGATATTCCGGATACAGTGGCCCAGGCGGGAGCGGCGGCCGCGGAAGTGTTGAACCTCATCCAGCGGGGAGAGGTCGAGGCCGAGGTCGTCACCGCAGACATAGAAGAGGATCTCTGCTCCGGTTGCAGGACCTGCGTGGAGCTTTGCCCCTACACGGCTATCACTTACAACGCGGAAAAGAAAAAATCCGAGATCAACGGCGCGCTTTGCAAGGGCTGCGGGACCTGCGTGGGAGCGTGTCCTTCGGGAGCCGCTTACCAGAGGAATTTCCGAGACGAACAGATATACGCCGAAATAAAAGGCATTTTGGCAGTTTAGGAGGGTTCGGGATATGAGCGATAAAGGATTTGAACCGAGAATAGTGGCCTTCCTCTGCAACTGGTGTTCCTACACCGGAGCAGATCTGGCGGGAACATCGAGGTTGAAATATCCGGCCAACGTCCGGACCATAAGAGTCATGTGCTCGGGAAGGATCGATCCCCTGTTCATAATATCCGCCCTCCAGAAGGGCGCGGACGGAGTTCTCATTGGCGGCTGTCACATTGGCGACTGCCATTACCAGAAGGGGAACTATTCGGCAAGAAGACGGGCAGCCATCACCGAGACCATGCTGGAGAGCCTCGGGATAGACCCGAGAAGGTTCCGCCTCGAATGGGTGTCCGCCTCGGAAGGGCCGAAGTACGCGGAGGTCATAACGGATTTCACCAGGCAGATAAAAGAACTTGGCCCCAATCCCCTGAAAAAAGGAGCAGCCAAATGATAAGCGAGATAAAAAAATATTGCAGGGAGTTGCTCGACAGCAAGAAAGTGGACGCCATCATAGGGGTGTCCGAGGAGGAAGGGCAGTGGATGCCGTTCCTTTTCACGGAGAGCTCTCAGCTGGACAAGCTTTTCGTGGATAAGAAGTATCCCCTGATGACCACGTCCAAGCCTATGAAAGAGAACATCCTTTCCTACATCCAGCGCAAACATCCCGGCATGAAGCTGGCCATCGTGGCAAGGGGATGCGACGAAAGGGCGATATTCGAGCTGGTAAAGAGAGGCCAGGTAAAGCTGGAGAACCTCGAGATAATCGGTTACGCCTGCGACAGGAGGCAGGCCGAGACATGCACCTGCCCGACCCCCCACCCGACGAAGAACCTGAAATTCGGGGAAAAGGCGGAAGGCGTAAAGGAGCACAAGCTGGCCGCCGAGTTCGACAAGATGAGCCTCGAGGAGAAAAGCAGGTTCTGGCATAAGCAGTTCAGCAAGTGCATAAAGTGCTACGGATGCAGGAACGCGTGCCCGGTCTGTTTCTGCAAGACCTGCCTGATGGAGGCCCATTTCTACACTCAGCCGGGAGAGCTTCCCGTCGAGTACCCGACGTTCCACTTCGTACAGCGCTACCACCACGCCGCGCAGTGCATCGAGTGCGGCGAGTGCGAGCTGGCCTGCCCGATGGACATCCCCCTGAGGCTGATGTCCCAGCCCCTCCTCAGGCAGACGAAGGAACTTTACGACTATGTCCCCGGAATGGACCCGGAGCAGGAATGCCCTCTGTTCACCATAAAACAGGAACGGGCCGAGGAGGCTTCAGATGAACTATTCTAATGTTCCCAGTATCTGCCCTTATTGTGGGTGCGGGTGCAGTTTCTTCCTGCAGGTTCTCGACGGAGAGCTTGTCGGCATCTTGCCGAACAAGTCCCAGGAGATAAGCAAGGGACAGCTCTGCATCAAAGGCTGGCACGCCAACGACTTCATCACCCACAAGGAGAGGCTTGCCAAGCCTCTCGTCAGGAAAAACGGCGAGCTGGTCGAAAGCACCTGGGACGAAGCCCTCTCGATCATCGCGTCGAAACTCAAGGAGCACGCCCCCGATTCCGTCGCGACGCTGTCCTCGGCGAAGGTGAGCAACGAGGAGAACTACCTCATGCAGAAGTTCACCAGGCTCGTCCTCAGGACGAACAACGTCGACCACTGCGCGAGGCTCTGCCACGCTTCGACCGTCGTCGGCCTCAACAAGTCGTTCGGCAGCGGGGCGATGACCAACTCGATCCCCGAGCTCGAGAACTGCAAGTGCATGTTCGTCATAGGGTCCAACACCACCGAACAGCATCCCATGATCGCGCACTACATGATGATGGCGAAGGAGAAGGGAGCGAAACTGATCCTGGCAGACCCCAGGAGCATCCCTTGGTCCCATTTCTCGGACATACACATGAGGCAGCGTCCCGGGACTGACGTCGCTCTCCTGAACGGCATGATGAACGTCATAATTTCCGAAGGGATCGAAGACAAGAAATTCATCGAGGAACGGACGGAGGATTATGACGCCCTCAAGGAAATGGTCGGCAAATACCCTCCCGATCAAGTGGAAAAGATAACGGGAATACCCAAGGAGCAGATTATCGAGGCCGCCAGGATGTACGCAAAGTCGGAAGTGGCCGCTATTTTCTACTCGATGGGCATCACCCAGCACACGACGGGGGTCGACAACGTCGTGTCCTGCGCCAACCTGGCGATGATTACCGGCAACATCGGCAAGGTGGGCGCCGGCGTGAACGCGCTGAGGGGCCAGAACAACGTCCAGGGTTCATGCGACTGCGGGGCTCTTCCCAATGTTTACTCGGGCTACCAGGCGGTTACAGATGAGGCGAACCGAAAGAAGTTCGAGGATGCGTGGCATACCACCGGCCTGCCCGCGAACCCCGGCCTCACGGTGACCGAAATACTGGGATCCGCGGCAAAAGGAGGGATCAAGGCCCTCTACATAATGGGCGAGAACCCGATGGTCTCCGATCCGGACATCAAACACGTCAAGGAATCGCTCGAGAAACTGGATTTTCTCGCCGTCCAGGACATATTCCTTACAGAGACCGCAAGGCTTGCCCACGTAGTCCTGCCCGCCGTGACCTTCGCGGAGAAGGACGGGACGTACACCACGACGGACAGGCGGGTCCAGCTGGCGCGCAAGGCTATCGAGCCCATCGGCGAATCGAAGCCTGACTGGGAGATCATCTCCCTGCTTGCCAAGAAAATGGGTTCGAACGAGTTCAATTACGGTTCGCCGGCGGATATCATGGACGAGATGGCGAGGATTACCCCCATTTACGGAGGCATCTCTTACGACAGGCTGAAGGTCAACGGCCTGCAGTGGCCCTGCCCGACCAAGGAACACCCGGGGACGCCCATCCTTCACAAGGAGAAGTTTTCCCGCGGAAAGGGAAAATTCTGGGCGATCGAGTTCAAGGAGCCCGCCGAGCTTCCCGACGCCGAATATCCGTTCATACTCACCACTGGAAGGACCATATTCCACTACCACACGGGGACGATGTCCCGCAGGGTGGACATCCTCAACAAGGAGGTCCCCACCGGATACCTGGAGATAAACCCGGCGGACGCAGCCAGGCTGGGAATCTCCGAAGGATCGAAGGTCGTGGTGTCGACCCGCAGGGGAGAGATCGAGATAGACGCCAAGGTGACCGAAAGGGTCAAGGAGGGCGTCGTTTTCGTACCGTTCCATTTCGCCGAATGCGCCGCGAACATGCTGACGAACACCGCCATCGATCCTCAGGCGAAGATCCCCGAGTTCAAGGCCTGTGCGTGCAAGGTGGTTAAAGCCAATTCTGGAAGTTGTTGTCAATAACGAAAGGAGATAGAAAGTATGGCAAACAAACCGGTTGAAATTATCCAGGCGGCGATAAACGCGGGCTGCTACAAGTGCAAGCTGGAGGTCCCGAACTACCTGCTCAGGTCGTTCATGGCCGGGCTCTACATCGCGGTTGGCGCGGCGCTGGCCACCGTCTGCGGCACCGGGCTCGAAACGATCGCCCCGGGCTTAAAGAGCCTCATCGCGGGAGCGGTCTTCCCGGTCGGACTCATCGCCATCGTCCTCACGGGAATGGAGCTTTTCACGGGTGACGCGATGCTCTGCCCGCTCGCGGCAATGGAAAAGAAATCCACCTGGAGCAGGGTCATGCAGGTGTGGCTCTGGGTGTATATCGGCAACTTCATCGGCTCGCTTTTCTGGGCCTACCTCATGTCCGTCGGTCCTCTCAGCAAGGGCGGAACGGCCGAACTGACGGTGTTCGGGGTAAACGCCGTGGGAATAGCCCAGTCAAAAGTAATACCTTACATGAACGCCGGCATGGCCGGCTGGTGGTCCGCCTTCATGAAGGGGATAGCCTGCAACCTGCTGGTCAACGTGGCGATCCTGCTTGCTTTCAGCTCCAAGACCATGATCGGCAAGTTCTTCGGCATCTGGTTCCCCATCATGGCGTTCGTTTCGTCGGGCTTCGAGCACAGCGTTGCCAACATGTATTTCATCCCGGTGGGAATATTCTGCGGGGCGGAAGTCACTTGGGGCCAGTTCATCAACTGGAACCTGATCCCCGTGACGATCGGCAACATCATCGGCGGATTCCTGTTCGTCGGCGTGGTCTACTACCTGGCATTCAAGAAAGAGCTTCCCAAGGAAGCGTGAACCTGATTTAAAAGAGGAATGGAGGATTTTTTCCCAATGAGCAAGAAAATTTTCTTTTTAACCTTACTGTGCGTTCTCGCGGTCCTTCCGCTTAGAAGCGAGATCAAGCTCGTCGAGACAGAAGACCACAAGTTCGCATTCTACGGTTTCTTCCAGTTCGACGCGGCTTACCAGACATTCATGATGAACTCCTACACGGCCCCGAGATACCCCCTGCCGAACACCATCAACAATGACGATGCGACCACCAACTTCACGGCTATGAGCAGCCGTTTCGGCGTCAAATGGCAGGGGCCGACGGTTTTCGGCTCCACCAAAGTGAACGGCTGCCTGGAGTGGGACCTTTTCGACGGGACCTCGAGGAACCAGATGAAGTTCAGGACCAGGCTGGCCTACTTCGAGCTCAAGGGCGACGGCTACTCGGTCATCGCCGGACAGCATTGGGACCTTTTCGCGGCCGGCCTCCCCAACACGCTCATCACCAACGGATTCTACTGGGAAACAGGCAACATGGGGTTCAGAAGGGCTCAGATCCGCTACACCAGGTTCTGGGACAACGGCGAGTTTGCCATCTCCGCGGGCGACCCCACCACCGATAACGCCATAAAGAACGGCACGCCTCTCCTGAACGCCAGGTATGCCTTCAAGTTCGGCGACAAGAAGGGGCACGTGGCTCTTTCCGCCGCTTACGGCCAGGAAGACTTCAAGCTCGGCGACTATCCAGGAAGGATCGACGACAGCGTCGACATCTGGGGCATTTCCATCGACGCAAAGGTTCCCGTGACAGACAACTTCTTCGTTCTCGGCGAAATGACCAGGGGGCAGAACCTGAAGACTTTCCTCAGCAGGTCATATTCCTACTACGACGCGGTTGAGCAGGAGTACAGGGGCATGGATGTCACGGCCGGCTGGCTGGAGCTTCTCTACTCCGGCTCGAAGGTCGACTGCTATCTCGGCTACGCTACCGAAAGGCTCACGGACGAGGAAGACATTCCCGACGGCGGCCTCGAGGACGACGACGCTTATTTCTTCGGGCTTGTCCACAAGCTCGGCAAGGGCGTCAGCTACGGAGTCGAGATCACCAAGTTCATCGGGGACTACAAGGAGACCGAACAGTCCCACGCCACCCAGGTGCTCTTCTCCATGAAGTACGCGTTCTGATCCTGTTTTTTTCAGGCGGGAAGGGGTGCGCCTCTTCCCGCCTTTCTTGTTCTTAGTTCCCTTTTATCTTCCATGCGGAGTAAAAAATGACAAAAGCTGTCCAGGTCGTCGGTTTCAAGAACAGCGGCAAGAGCACCCTCATCAGGGAGCTTTCGGAAAGGCTCAGGGAGAAAGGGCGCGTCGTGACGGTCATCAAGAACGCGCACGAGCAGTTGGCCCTGAACGACAAGGACAGGGAGATGTCCGAGAGCTGCGACAGGTACATCCTGGCCTCGTCGTCCCTGACGGTCATTTACGTATCGCGGGAATACAAGATGCTGCAGCTGCTGGCCTCATCCGAGGGGGATTTCGTCATCCTGGAGGGTTTCAAGGAAAAGAACTACATGCCGAGGATAGTCTGCCTGAACGACGACGGCGAAAAAGAGAAGCTGGCAGACGGGACCGAAATAGCATTCTGGAAAAAGGAAGACGGGGGAGATCCGAAAAAGCTCGACGAGCTGGCGGAGATCGCTGACAAAAAAGGGTTCCTGGTGGCCGGGCTCGATTGCGGAGAGTGCGGACATCCCGGATGCGCCGGGCTCGTGAAAGAAATTCTCTCGGAAAAGAAAAGCCTCGCTAACTGTCTTCCCTTGTCTCAAAAGACCACGGTTGAAGTGAACGGGGCGAAAGTTCCCCTGAGCCCCTTCGTGGCGGAGATCCTGAAGGAGACGTTCTGCGGTTTCGTGAAGAGCCTGAAGGGAACCACCAGGGGAGAAGTGACTGTAAAGTTCGATCTGAAATGAAACTCGAAATATCCGCCGCCGTGATATATAATCAGACCTGATGCGAGATGGCCTCAAGCCCGGACTTATCAAGGAGATCGACGCCCTGCGTGTTAGCGGGGAAGGGAATTCTCCGATCAGCGAAAAAGTCATAACCGACGAAGAGCTGACGATCAAGATCGACGGGAGGGTTGCCGCGCGGCTCACGTATCTTCCCTCCGAACCGGAACTGCTGGGATGGGGGTTTCTGGTAAGCGGCGGGTGGATATCCTCCGCGGAAGAAGTCAAAACCTTCAGGCTCGGCCGTAATATCCTGAACGTCGAGCTCAGGGAGCCGAAGGATGGCGAACTCGCTTCGATACTGTCCTCCTGCGGGAAGGAAGTAGCCCTCAGGGCGAAGAATCAGCCGGAAGAAAAGGATCATGATGGTCCCGGAAAGATCCCGGTGGTTCCGGGGAGTTTTCTTGCCGGAGATGTTTTCTCGGCCATGGCCGAGTTCCAGAAAACCGACGTCCTGCACGGCGAGACGGGAGGGACCCACTCCGCGGGAATAGCGCGGGGCGGGGTGCTGCTTTTCAACTTCCCCGACGTGGGACGGCACAACGCGGTCCAGAAAGTTTTGGGCAGGATGCTCGTGGACAAGGTGCCCGCCTCGGACAAAGTTCTCTTCACTACGGGGCGGATCTCCTCGGAAATGGTGACCGCTTGCGCGGAACTGTCTATTCCCGTCATAGTTTCGAAATCGGCCCCGATGTCCAGCGCGCTGGACCGGGCGCGGGAGAGAGGCGTCACGGTGATAGGGTTCGCGAGGGGGAGAAGGATGACATGCTACACGTTCCCGGAAAGATTGAAAATTGAGAGCCTCTCCGGGTAACTCCCTCCCCGGGATTTTTTTATGACCAGCGTTCTGGCCCCGGAAGTGGTCGAGATCGTCGCACGCTCGCTGGCGGTTTCCGGGTGCGCCACGGCGGCGGCAATGGCGTTCGCTCTGCCGGTCAGCCTCGCCCTCCTGAGGTCCGAAAGCAGGCTCGCCAGGGCCGTGATAGTCGTCTCGAACAGCTTCCTGAGCGTTCCGGCGGTGGTGATAGGCCTGGGCTGTTATCTCCTTATGTCCAGGAACGGGCCCCTGGGGCTTCTAAGGCTGCTCTATACGCCGTGGGCGATGGTATTAGCCCAGGCTGTCCTCGCCTTCCCGATAATCCTTTCCCTCACCGTGTCGGGGATGAAGTTGATCGTGAAGCCTGTGGGAGACACGATCCTGACGATGGGCGCGAACAGTTTCCAGTTCTTGCTGTCGCTGCTTTTCGAGGGGCGCCGTCAGTTCTTCGCGGCGGCGATAATGGGCTTTTCGAGGGTGATAGGCGAGACGGGGATGACCCTGATGGTGGGAGGCAACATCAAAGGGGAGACAAGGGTTATGACGACCACCATCGCCCTGGAAACGATGAAAGGCAATTTCGAGCTCGCGGTGATCCTTGGAGTCATACTACTCGGCGTTGCTGTCGTAATAAACATAATCCTGAACCTCTATGTGGGCCGGAATAATGCATCTTGGGTGTGAAGAACTAACCAGAAGCGTGAACGGGCGGAATATCGTCGACAGCGTGACGCTCAACGCCGTCCCGGGTGAGATCACCGTGGTGATGGGACCGAACGGCGCCGGGAAGACCACCCTTCTCAGGCTACTTGCATTGCTGGATAGAGCGACATCGGGAACGATAAGGTACGGCGGGCGGGACGTGACCGGGTGCCCGACCGAAGCCAGACGAAGATCGGTACTTGTCTTTCAGAACCCGGTGCTTCTGGACAGGAGCGTGAGGGAAAACATCCTTTACGGCGCCAGGAAAAGAAAGCTCGGGGTCAGGAAGGAACAGTTCGAGACGTTCGCCGAATCCCTTGGGATAGCAAGCTTTGCCGGGCGTTCCGCCAGGGTCCTTTCAGGAGGCGAAAAAAAGAGAGTGATGATCGCCATGGCGCTCATGTGCGACCCCGACATCATCCTCCTTGACGAGCCTTTCGCGAACCTCGACCTGTTAAGCTCGAGGATAATAGACGACTTCCTTGTCGGTTTCAAGAACAGGGGGGAGAAGACGATCGTGCTCGCCACCCACGACATAGCGAAGGCGAGGCTGTTCGGAGACAGGATACTTTTGATCAAGGAAGGCAGGGTGATAAGCGAGACGAACAGGGAAGAGCTTTTCTCCCTGCCGTCGCAGTCCCTGATGAGTCCGGGAAGGAATATGGTCGGAGTCGATGTGAAGGACGACCCTTCCGGCACGGTAGCGATCCTGCCTAACGGAAGCAGGATATCCGTTATGACGCATATTCGGGGTGAAGCCATGCTGCTCATCCCTCCCACCAACATAACCCTCTCGGCGATGCCGTTCAAGTCGAGCGCCAGAAACGTCCTCAGGGGAAGGGTGGTGGAAACCCTCGAGGAGAACGGGATCGCGATAGTGACCATAGACGTCGGGTTCCCGGTCGACGCCATTATCACGCCGGAATCGCTAAGGAGCCTGGAACTCAGCCCGTGCAGGGAAGTATTCCTTACATTCAAGGCCTCTTCCCTGCACATATTCAAGGAGCAAAAAAGATGAAAAGCTATATCCCGGTCGCAGAAGCGCTGAAGATAATCCTTTCCCACGCCCGCCCTGCGAAAGAAGAGCTCGTGAAACTGGAGGACGCCCTGGGACGTTATCTTGCGAGGGATGTCGCGGCACTCCACCCGAATCCTCCCTCCGACAATTCGGCGATGGACGGGTACGGCGTCAGGGTATCGGATGTTAAGGCGGTTCCGGCAACACTGAAGGTTGCGGGATCGGTCTTTGCCGGCCAGGCTCCCGGGAAGCCGATCAGGAGGGGGGAAGCCATCGAGATCATGACCGGAGCACCCATCCCCGAGGGAGTGGACGCGGTCATACCCGTCGAAGAAACCGAGCGTTGCGGAACGGATGTCATGGTGTTGAAAAAGCCGGAGCCAAGGCAGCATATAAGAAAGAAAGGCGAGGACTACGAAAAAGGCGACCTGCTGGCGTCCAGGGGAACGAGATTGACCCCGGCGCACATCGCTCTCATGGCGTCGGCGGGACGGGGCGGGGTGAAAGCGTTCCGGAAGCCGAAGATCGCCGTCCTCTCGACGGGAAACGAGCTGGTCGAGCCCGGGAGGCCTCTCGGGCGGGGAAAGATATACGAATCCAACTCGTTCGGAATCTGCGCGCAGGTCGAGGTTTCGGGAGGTATACCGGTGAAACTCAAGGCCGCCGCGGACGATCCGGCAGTGCTGAGAAAGGCCGTGCTCGAAGGGTTGAAGCAGGACGCGCTGGTCGTCTCGGGCGGCATATCGATGGGCAAGGCGGATTACCTCAGGGAGGTCATGGAGGGGCTTGGCGCCCGTTTCCATTTCGTGAAGGTGAGGCAGAGGCCGGGAAACCCCATGACGTTCGCTACCATCGGCAGAAAGCCCGTTTTCCTCCTGCCGGGAAATCCCGTTTCTGCGCCGCTCTGCTTCGAGATATACGTGAGAGGATTCCTCGAAGCCGTCCTTGGAAACCCCGGCGGGTCGGACGATACGATGTCCTGCGTCATGGGTGAAACGATACGGGTAAAAAAAGGGAAGACATACTTCCTCAGGGTTGTTGTGAAAAGAAGCGGTAAAGAAACCGCCGCTTTTTTGACAGGGCCGCAGGGTTCTGGTATCTTGACCTCAATGAGCCGGGCCGACGGCATCCTGGTGGTGCCTGAAGGCTCGGAAGAGATAACGAAGGGTTCCGTTGTCGCCGTAAGGCCTTTTTCCTGGAGAACCTCTTGCTGATCGACAGGTTCGGACGCAGAATAAATTATTTGAGAGTCTCGGTCACGGACAGGTGCAACCTGGAGTGCAGCTACTGCGTCCCCAGGAGGGATTTCGTTAAATTGGCTCACGGATCGATACTCAGCCTGGAGGAGATAGAGGAGATAGTGAAAGAGGCTGTTGCCCTGGGGATCACGAAGGTCAGGATCACGGGCGGGGAACCGCTGGTCCGCCGAAACGTCGAGAGCCTTATCGCGCGGATCGCCTCCATGGAAGGTATCGAGGACCTCGGCCTCACGACCAACGGGACGCTTCTCGACAGGTTCGCCGAGAAGCTGGCATCGGCAGGGCTCAAGAGGGTCAACATCAGCCTGGACGTCCTGGATCCCGTCCTCTACGGAGAGATAACGGGGGGAGGGGACGTGAAGACGGTGCTGAAGGGGATAGAGTCGGCGAAAGCCGCAGGGCTGGGACCCTTGAAGATCAACTGCATCATCCTGCCTTCCGTCCCGGAAGAAGAAAGGGAAAAGATAAGACGGTTCTGCGGCGATAACGGGCTTGACCTTCAGTTCATAGCCTACATGAACCTCGAAGAGGGATCGGGCCCCGTCGAGAAAACTCCGCGGGCGCACCGGCCGCCCCTCTGCTCGTCGTGCAACAAGATCAGGCTGACGGCCGACGGCAAGCTCTTCCCCTGTCTTTTTTCCCCTCGGGCGGTCGTGGTGAGGGAAGAGCCTTCCGCCAGTGACGCAATCTTAAAGGCGGTCGGGCTCAAGGACGAAAAAGGATACAGTTTCCCCCACGAGAGCATGTCGAGAATAGGAGGCTGACCGTGAAAAAACTGTCACACCTGGATGACCGCGGGGAAGTGAAAATGGTGGACGTCGGATGCAAGGCTGAAACGAGACGCACCGCGCGCGCCGAGGGAAAGGTGCTGGCTTCGAAGAAAGTGATGGAAGCCGTAAAAAAGAACGGCCTTCCGAAGGGAAACCTCTTCACGACGGCTAAGATCGCCGGGATCCAGGGCGGAAAGATGGCGTCAGCGCTGGTCCCCCTGTGCCACCCTCTTCCGCTGGACAATATTAAGATCGATATCTCGACAGAGGGAGATTCGCAATTCATAGTCCGGGCCGAAGCGTCGTGCACCGGAAGGACCGGCGTTGAGATGGAAGCCCTGACGGCCGCCGCTATCGCGTGCCTGACCATCTACGACATGTGCAAGGCGATCGACAAGGGGATGACCATCACAGACATCCAATTGGTTGAAAAGACCGGAGGAAAAAGTGGCCATTACAAAAGGAAATAAAGGCAGGATCCTTGCCGTCTGCACCAGCAGTGAGAAGCACGTGAAAAAAGAACCCCATCAATCCTGTCTGCTGCTCAAAGAGCACGGTCTCGATGGAGACTCCCACGCCGGCCCTGGGCACAAGCAGGTGAGCCTGCTGGCGAGGGAATCGGTCGTGAAGATGGAGCGCGACGGATTGAAGCTTCCCGCTGGAGTGTTCGGCGAGAACATCCTGACGGAGGGGATCGAACTGCTTTCTCTCGAAGTGGGGCAGAGAGTAAAGGCAGGCGGGAGCGCCGTCCTCGAGATCACCGAGAAGGGAAAGACCTGCGTTACCCCGTGCTCGATATTCCAGCATGTTGGTTTTTGCGTGATGCCGACCGAAGGGATATTCGCTCGTGTCGTCGAGCCTGGCGAGCTTTTCCCGGGCGACACGCTCGAGGTGATGGAGTGAACCTGGGAATAGTCACGGTAAGCGACAAGGGGTCACGGGGAGAGAGAAAGGACTCGTCCGGGCCGGCCATCGCTTCGTGGATGGCGGAAACGTTCCCCCGTTCGACGATTTTGGCGAGGATCGTTCCCGATGAGAAGGAGATGATCTATGAAGCTCTCGCGGACCTTGCCGACAATCAAGGGTGCAGATTGATAATCACTACCGGAGGGACAGGGTTCGGGGGAAGGGACGTCACGCCTGAAGCGACCCGGAGCGCCATAGAGAAAGAAGCTCCCGGACTGGCTGAGCTTCTCAGGCTGGAAGGGCTGAAGAAGACACCCTTCGCGGTGTTGTCGCGGGGTATCGCGGGTATCCGCGGACAGGCGCTGATTGTCAACCTTCCCGGAAGCGAAAAAGCCGTGAAGGAGGGGTTGGAAACGCTGTCTCCCCTTCTTCCCCACGCCATGGAACTGATAGAGAAAGGAAGTCTCGAATGCGGAAGATGATCTCGTTCGCCGCTGCGTGTATCCTCTCTTGCTTCATGTTTTCCTGCGCCAGACAGGCGCCCGCGGTGCTCAGGATAGCCACGACGACGAGCGTCGAGAACACCGGGCTGGCCGATGTCCTCGTCCCCGAGTTCGAAAAGGAGGCGGGAGCAAAAGTCAACCTCGTCGCTGTCGGGACGGGGCAGGCGCTCAGGATCGCCAGGGAAGGCAACGCCGACCTTGTATTCGTCCACGACAGGGAGGCCGAGGAAAAGTTCATCAACGAAGGCTACGGGACGAAACGGAGCGAGGTCATGAGAAACTATTTCGCGCTTGTCGGCCCGCCCGGCCTGGAGAAAGAACTTGACCGAAAAGACGTTCTTTCGATTCTTCGATGGGTAAACGACAACAAGCGCATCTTCGTCTCGCGCGGCGACGAATCGGGAACGCACGTCAGGGAGAAAAAGCTTTGGGAGCTTGCGGGCACGGGAGGTTCGCGCGGGCAGTACCTCGAAGCCGGGTCGTCGATGATCGCCACGCTGCGCCTGGCTTCGGAGAAAGGCGGCTTTACCCTCAGCGATACCGCAACTTTCCTTTCGCATCAAAAGGAACTGAATTTGAGGTCCTATTCCGGGGAAGACCCTTCTCTGGTGAATATATACTCGGTGATCCCCGTTAACCCCGCGAAGGCCCCTTCGGCGAATGTGTCCCTGGCGGAAAAATTCGTCGAATTCGTGACCGTAGGCAAGGGGAGGGAGATCATACTGGGGTACGGCAGGGAGAAGTACGGCTCTCCCCTTTTCCTTCCCTTGCAGGATTAGAAAGCCCCGATCGATGGTCGAGGAGGCTTTTCTTCTCTGCGGAGGAAGGGGTAAGCGGTTCGGAAGGGACAAGCGTTTCATAACGATAGCAGGCAAGCCGCTTTACCTCCATCAGATCGACAAGCTGAAGCCGCTCTTTCCCCGGGTCGCCATCCTGTGCAAGAGAGGCGAAGAAAGCCTCTTTACGGAAGCGGGAGTGTCCGTCCTGGGGGAAGAAGAACAGGAAAGCTCCCTTCTTTGCGGTATCATCTCCGGTCTTTCCCGCACCCTGAAGGAAAAAGCCCTGTTCCTCAGCGTAGACATGCCCCTTGTTCCCGGGGAGGGCGTCAGGTTTCTCAGGGACTATCCTTCGGCATGCTGTCCCGTAATTCCGTTCGTAGGCGGGAAGGCGAACGCGGGGTTCAGCCTGTTTCCCAGGGCGTCGCTCGAAGAACTCGTCTCTTGCAGGGAAAAAGGCATTTTCAGGTTCACGGAGATCCTTCCCCGTGTCGATGCGATACTTCTGGGGGAGAACGACCTGCCGTTCCTTCATGGCAACCCGGACGCGATGTTCAACATAAACCGTCCTGAAGATTACGAGAGGATGCGCGATAAATACCCGGACCTCTTCCGGGTCTAGGGGTCTTGAACGGTCGCGCCGCGAGGTTGAATCGCGCCCGGAGGAGTGCTAGAATTTTTTCCATGAGAGAAACCAAACCAAAATTCAAGCCCGGAGAAAAGGATTCCAAACCCGCCGACGGGGCGGCCGAAAAGAAAGGCTACGCTCTCAAGGGAAGGCTCTGGGTTGACGGCCCCGAGGGCACATTCTTGGGAGTGGGGAGGATCGTCCTTCTAGAAAGGATAAAGGAACACGGGTCGTTAATAGCTGCCGCGAGGTCGATGAACATGTCCTACAGGCACGCGTGGGACCTTCTCGATTCGATCGGCCGCCAGGCGAAAAAGCCCCTGTTCACGACCGGAAGGGGAGGGAGAAAAGGCGGAGGGACCAGACTGACAGGCGAGGGGGAAAAGATCGTCGCCGCTTTCTGGAAGCTGAACCGGAAGTTCAGGAAATTCCTGGAAAAAGAGATGAAGAACCTGGGGGTTTGATTTTTTTTTCGCATTGCGTTATGCTTCACTTTATATAACGGTGCCTTAAACGCGCCGTTCTGAAGAAAAGCAAGGAGATATTCCCCCTGACGGAAGAAAAAACACAATGTCCAGTGAAAGGAGAAATACCATGAAAACAAATGCCATCTTTGTTTCAACGGTCCTCATCATCCTGCTCGCGTGCCTCGGAATGCCCGCCGCGGCGCAGGAATCGTCGGCGGAACCTACTCCTGATTACACGGTTTTCACGCTCGGCGAGATGTATGTGGTGGGAGAAAAGCCCCCGGCCGCCGAGAACGTGGCGATAAAGGCGGAGATCACCGCCGAGGACATCGCGGCCACGAACAGCAACACGGTCGCGGAAGCCCTGCTTTATGTCCCGGGACTGCGCGTATCGACCGGAAGGAAGAACGAGTCGAGCGTCCAGATACACGGAATAAACCAGAGCAAGATACTCGTCCTGATCGACGGCGTCCCCTATTACGAGACTTACAACGGCAAGCTCGACCTCAACCAGATCCCAACCGACAACATCGCCAAGATCGAGGTGACCAAGGGCGGAGCTTCGGTGCTTTACGGGCCGAACGCCGTGGGCGGGATAATCAACATAATCACGAAGAATGCCGCTGAAACCCCCACAGCGTCGCTCGTGGCCGAGCTGGGGAACGACGATACCGCGAGGCTTTCCCTCACCCACGGAATGAAGAAGGGAATGTTCAACTACTGGCTCAACTACACGCATCACGAATCGGACGGATGGCGTATGGCCGACGATTACGAACCAGTCACGGGCACCGTCATACAAAGGCCCGGCAGCACCTACGATATCGTGCTGGAGGACGGAGGGACCCGCGAGAATTCCGCATTTAAGAAGGACAGTTTTTGGGCGAAGTTCGGCGTTACGCCGAAAGAAGGCTCGGAATTCTATCTCAATTTCCATTACATAGACAGGGAAAAGGAATATCCGCCCGCCACGGACGAAGTGAGAGTTATCGCTTTCCGTCCCGCGTTCTCCCATTTCGCGAGGATGCCCAAGTACGACGACTGGGGGATAGACCTGAGCGGCCAGCACAAGTTAACGGAAAAATTCTCCCTGAAGGCCAAGCTTTTTTACCACGACCACATCGACGACTGGACCTCGTATTCCGACGAGACATTCTCCGAAGAGCTGGGGATAAGCAGATACAAGGATTACATCTTCGGCGGTTCCGTCATCGCGGACTTCAGACCGGTGGAGTGGTACACGCTGCGGTTCTCCTATAACCTGAAAAAGGATTCCCACAGCGGAAGGGACGACGAATACCTTCCTTATGAAGATTCCATGTCCAAAACAGGCTCGATCGGGATCGAGAACGAATACAACTGTGTAGAAAACCTCTCGGTAATTCTCGGCGCCAGCTATGACTGGTTCAAAGTGACCGAAGCGGAAGAGATCGAGATCGACAGGGACGGCAATTTCATCCGCTTCAACGAACTTGAGACGGGAGACACCGTTCACAAGCTTAACCCCATGATCGGCGCCACCTACAACATCGGCGAATCCGCGAGGCTTTACGGCTCGATAGCCCAGAAGATACATTTCCCGCTTCTTTCCGACCTTTTCGGTTCGAAAGGCGGGAATAAGGACCTGGAACCCGAAAGAGCGCTCAACTACACTCTGGGGTTCAGCGGCATTTTCGGGAACAAGGGAAGCTTCGATGTTTCGCTTTACGAACACAGGATAAACGATTTCATAAACTGGACCAGGCCCTTCAACGACGGAGGCGAGCTTCAGAATGTCGGAAAGATAGTACTGAGAGGCTTCGAAGTAGGCGGTACGTATTCGCCCCTCGAAGAGCTGGCATTCAACGCCTCCTACTGCTACACTCAAGCCCGCGACAAGAGCCATAACAGGGTCACGAAGAATGTCGCCGATGTCCCCGAAGACAAGATCGACTTCGGAATCAGGTACATGATCCCCTATGTAAAAATGCGGCTAGACTTCAACACCGCCTATGTCTCGCGGTATTTCAACGAGCTGCCCGCGGTGGACGATCCCGAGGCCGAAGAGGAAATAACCGACGGCTACTGCATCACCAACCTGCGACTATCGAAAACTTTCAACAGCCACGTCGAAGCTTACGTAGCCGTGAACAATCTTTTCGACAAGTGCTACGAGTCGGAACGATGGTATCCCAGCCCGGGCAGGAACTTTTTCGTCGGGATCGCGCTGAGGTATTGATTTGACCCTGGACAGTATTTTCCTGTCATGCCTATATCTCGCGGCGTTGGGGTACTTCCTCTGCATCCTTATTCCGCGGGGGAAACAGGCGGTTGCGGAGACTGTTTTCATTGCCGCGTTCTCGTTTCATACCGTAAGTCTGGTCTCAAGGGGGTGGATGGCCGGCCTGTTCACCCCCGGGGCCATGCTTCAGGAGATGTTCTTCCTGCCCTGGTGCATGGCGTTCCTACTCCTGGTATTGAGGCTGGGAAAGAACCCGGCGGATATGGTCTTTAGGGGTGCGGCTCCGCTGTGCCTGTTCACCGTTTTCGCCCTGTTCTACCCGAAAGTTCCGGCTCACTATCTGATGACAAGGACAATCTTTTCACAGATGTTCTTCCTCGCGGAAGTCATGGCCCACGCTCTTTTCCTGCTGGGCGGATGGTTCGCCCTGCTGAGCCTCGCGGGGAAAAGCGACGAAAAGACATGCCATTCGCTCGTGGTCTGGGGGTTCGTTTCGTATAGCGCGGCGCAGGTTTTCGGGGCTTACTGGAGCTATCTTGGCTGGGGAAACCTTTTCAGCTGGACGGGCAGGCATCTCACTTCCGCCGCCATATGGTGCTTTTACGCCGCGTATATCCATCTGCGCTTCCTGACGTGGTGGAACCCGTCAAGGAGATCGGTCTTCGCCGTGGCCGGAGCCGCGGTATTTTTCCTGATGCATTATTTAAGTTACTTCAGCGAAATGAGCTTTAGATCGCTGGGATTATGAAATGTTGAGAAAACTGCTGCGCTTCTGCGGAGACCTCAGGCTGTCATTCTGGCTTCTTATGGCCATCTTTTTCTGCATTGTCGCGGGCGTTCTTCATATCGGCGCCAGCCCCGACATCTTCCGTTCGCTGAAATATTCCCTGATGTCTCAATGGCTTCAAGCCAACCTGGCGAAGAACTTTTCCGCGGCATGGTGGATTCCTCCCCTTCTTTCGGCGCTCTTCCTTTTCGGGCTCAACATTTCAGCCTGCGCCGCGGACAGGATCTTGTCTTTGTTGCGCCAGTGGAGGACGGTTCCTGCGGGGCTCTTCTTCTTGAAACTCGCCCCGTCCCTGATGCATGTCTGTTTCATTGTGATGCTGACCGGCCATTTCATGAGCCTGTGCGGCGGATCCGGCAAGGTCATCGCGGTCAAGCCTGGAGAGGCCGTTGCCCTGGGCCGTTCACAGATGAAGATAGTGGGACGAATATGCGAATACTGCGGTCTCGACGGCCCGATGAAGGACGGGGTCGAACAGTGCACCGTTGTCCTCGAGTTCAGCGGCGGAACCGGCGTGCAGGAGGAGAGCATCTCCTTTTTTGAACCAATTGTAAGGGACGGAGCCAGCATACACCTCCTTCCGGACAGCAAGCTGAAGAAAACCAGCCTGCCGCCCGAGCTGAAGCTTCTCGTGAAGCGGGATGAGGGCAAGGCGTTCATCGTCGCGGGGTTTATAATGATGATTCTTCTTATGCTGTGGTATTTCCCGCAGCTGAAAAAGATAGAAAGGGAGGAGTAGCATGCGAAAAAAGATCGCCATTTTATTGTTCTCGGTTTTTGCCGCGGGGGTCCTCGTTATCTCGTCGGACAAGCCTGCTCCGCAGATTCCCCAGATAAGGATTGAGGGGATGGTCAAACAGCCGCTGACCCTCACGATGGACAAGCTCATGAAGATGCAGTCCGTCCCCGCGAGGCAGAACGAATTCTCTCTGGACAAGGATTACCACGGCGCTTTCAATTACACGGGAGTTCCGCTGAGGTCACTTCTCGACCTGGCCGTGATCCACAAACCTGATACAGCCAATTACAACAAGCTCTCCGACCTCGTCATAGTCGTGATGAACAACGAAGGTAAGAAAGCCTTCCTTTCCTGGGGCGAGATATTCTACAGGAACCCGTCGGAGGTCATCCTCGCGTTCAACTACGATCCGATTTTCCCCCACAAGTCCTGCGAAGGTTGTCACGACCCTGAAACTTACGGGGTGTGGCTGAATCCGCTCAAGAGAAAGGTAGGCCTTCCGAAGCTGGTAGTTACCGGCGACAGGTTCGACGGAAGGTGCCTGGAGAACGTCTCCAACATAGAGGTCGTGGACCTCAGGCCCGACATCAAGTGCGTCAAGAAAAAGCCGCTGTTCTCCGAGAAGTTCTCCCTGACGGGGGCAGTCAAGACTCCCGGGGAGTTCGCGACACTCGCTTCCTACAGGCATTTCGAAACGCTTTCCATGCAGGTCGGAGACGGCCGGGGGTATCACGGGTGGAAAGTATTCGACGGCGTCCCGCTCGTGGACATCCTCAAGGACGCGGGCATCGCTCCCGATCCCGGTTCGGTCCTCATGATATCTGCCCCCGACGGTTACCGCTCCTCGGTTTCCTGCGGGGAACTGTTCCTGAACCCCCAGGGGAAGAACATCATCATCGCCGACGGTGTTGACGGGACACCGCTCAAGAAGGACGGAAAGTTCGCGGCAGTGTTTCCCGACGACCTTTCGGCCGACAGGTGCGTCAAGGCCGTCGAGAAGATAGAGGTGATAAACGTGAAATAAGGGCGCGGAGCCCGAGCAGGGAAGCCGCAGGCCCGCAGGATAGGCTCTAAATGCCCCCGGGGAGAAATCCCGGGGGCTTCTTCTTGTCAAAGGAAAAATTCAGAAAGTGGACAACGTGTTAACATGGCGCTTCTGGGCGGGGTTTGATCCCCGCGATCGTCCGTTCGAATGCTGAACTGTGCTACCAGACTTCGGGGAACGCCATGTCGGTGTAGATATCCTCGAGCCTGCTCTTGTGGCCGCGCTCCATGGATGCAAGCTCGGAAAAGAGAGTCTTCTGGCTCTCGTCCGCGGCGGTCTTTGCCAGCTGAGTATACATCTGCATGGCTTCGAGTTCCTTCTTTATGGCAATCACGAGTCCTTCGAGCGGCTTCATGTCGGCGGTCAGGGGAGGGGTCGGAAGGGCGTCTCCGACCTTGTAGTCCTGGGAAGGCGAAAAGTGGAATTTTTCCGGGGCTATCCTGAGCAGCCCTTCGAGAGTCGTCCTGTGCTTCTCTTCTTCCCCCGCGAGTTCGCCGAAAAGCTCCTTGAGCCCCTTGTCCTTCACTTTTTCCGACACGGAGCGGTAGAAGTTGAAAGCCTCGATCTCGCAATTGATGGCATCTGAAATGATCTTTTTGAACTGGTCGTGATTCATCGTCTCGTCTCCCTTAAGGATAATTCCGGGTCATGCCCGGGCCAATTTCAGCTTAGGCGGTCCCGTAGAACCTTCTCAGAGTCTTGTCGCAGGCTGGACACTTGTGGCCCGAATCACAATGTCGCTCGAACTCCCGCCTGAAGTTCTTCAGGATGGTGGTGACTGGCATCACGGGCGACTGGCCCAGCGCGCAGAGCGACGCCTTCTTCATCACCATTGTCTTTCCGATCATCCTGTCGATGTCCCCTTCGTCGGCGCGCCTCTCCGCGAATCTTCTCGACAGGCGGTGGAGCTGGGAAGTGCCGATCCTGCACGGGGCGCACTGGCCGCAGGATTCATGCTCGAAGAACGCCAGGACGTTGAGAAGGAAATCCACCGCGCACACGCTCTCGTCGCAGGCGAGCACCACGCCGGAGCCGAGCGTGACTCCCGCCTGGATGGTCTGGTCAATGTCGAGGGGAAGGTCCAGAAGGTCGGGGCCGAGGATCCCGCCGGCGGTCCCGCCTACCTGCGCGAACTTGAATTTCCCTCCGTCCTTCATCCCGCCGCCGTAGACTTCGATGAGCTCCCTGAGTGTAGTTCCCATCGGAAGCTCAACGAGGCCCGTCCGGTTCATCTTCCCAGAGAGGCAGTAGAGCTTGGTGCCCGTGCACTTGGGTGTCCCGACCGACTTGTACCAATCCGCCCCGTTCAGGATGATCATCGGCGCGGAAGCGTAGGTCTCGACGTTGTTGACCGTGGTCGGACGCTTCTGGAAGCCCGAGCCTGCGGGGAAAGGCGGCCTGAAACGGGGGTACCCGCGCTTGCCTTCCATCGAGTTGATAAGCGAGGATTCTTCTCCGCAAACGTAAGCCCCGCCCCCTTCCTTGATGAATATGTCGAAATTGAAAGCCGAACCGAGTATGTTACTGCCGAGGAAGCCCTTGGACCGTGCCTGCTCTATGGCCAGCTGGAGCCTGTCTATGGCTCTCCGGAACTCTCCCCGCACGTAGATGTAGCCCGTCTGGGAGCCCATAGCGTAGCCGGCGATCGTCATTCCCTCGATCAGCTGGTGGGGATTCTCTTCCATCAGGATACGGTCCTTGTATGTACCGGGTTCCCCTTCGTCAGCGTTGCAGACGGTGTATTTCGGCATGTCACCCTTCGGCATGAACGACCATTTCAGGCCGGCGGGGAAACCCGCGCCGCCGCGCCCGCGAAGCCCGGAATCCTTGACGATCTGCACAACCTGTTCCGGCGTGAATTCTTTCAGGGTCTTCTTCAGCGCCTCGTACCCTTTTAACCCGAGGTAGCTGTCGATCTTCAGCGGGTCGATGGCTCCTATCGCCCCGGTCAGGCGCTTCGTCTGGCCGTCCGCCTTCACGATGCATTCCCTGCCCTCGACCTCAGGGCCGGAAGCTTCCGCCACAGCGGGTTTTTGCTTCCTGTATCTTTCGATCAGGTCGACGACCTTTTTCTCTGTCAGGTTGCCGTGAAGGTCGTAATTGATCATCATCGCGGGGGCGACCGAGCATATCCCGAGGCACTCGCACTTTTCGAGGAAAAATACGCCGTCGGTAGTCGCCTCTCCCGGCTTTATCCCGAGGTGTTTCTCGATCGCGTCGAATATGGTGCATGCGCCCATGACGTTGCAGGGGCCCGACTTGCAGACCCTGATTACGTAACGCGCCCGCGGCTTGTAGCTGAACATCGTGTAGAATCCCACGAACCCAGCCACCGCGCTGGTCGGAAGGTTCATCTCCTCCGCTACCTCTTCAAGGGTCTTCGTGGTGAGCTGGTTGTTGCCCGAAAGGGTTTCGAGGTCCCTGAGGATCAGCATCAGGTGTTCCATCGCCTTTCCTCTTTCCAAGACGACCTTTCTGATGGTGTCTCTGGTGATCGTCATCGGCCACCTCCCTTCTCGTCAAGGGGAAGTATCTTTTCTATCCTGCACGCGCAGGCCTTGTACTCAGGGATCTTCGCGACAGGGTCGAGGGCGTCTATCGTCAGGACGTTCGCCGCAGCCTCCTTGAAGTGGAACGGGATGAACACGACACCCGGTTTGGCCGTATCCGTCACCCGTACCTTTATGCGGAGGCTTCCCCTTCGTGTCGAAACGGATATCAATTCTCCGTCAACGATGTCGTAACTCCTGGAGTCATGCCCGCTCATTTCGATGAACGGCTCGGGGGAGAGTTCTTCCAGGATCCTTGAATTCCTGCTCATCGTGCCGGTGTGGAACTGCTCGAGGACGCGGCCCGTTGTCAGGGCGACCGGGTATTCCTTGTCGGTACCTTCCGCCGGAGGAGTGTAGTCTATTGCGGTCATCAGTCCTTTTCCGCGGGAGAACTTGCCTTTGTGGAGGAACTGGGTCCCTGGATGTTCGGGGGTGGGGCACGGCCACTGGATAAGTTCGTTCTTCACCCGCTGGTAGGTCATCCCCGCGTAGGAAGGGGTGACCTTGCGCATCTCGTTGAAGATGTCTTCAGAGCAGGAGTAATCCCACTTCGCGCCGAGCCTGTTCGCTAGCTGCATTATTATCCACCAGTCGTCTTTGGACTGGCCGGGAGGGTCTATGACCTTGTTCATGAGCTGGACCCTCCGCTCGGTGTTCGAGACGGTGCCGCTCTTTTCAAGGAAACCGAAAGACGGAAAAACTACATGGGCCTCCCGGGCCGTCTCGGTAAGGAAGATGTCCTGCACGACGAATAGTTCGAGAGAGCGGAGCGCCTCGAGTACGTGGTGCTGGTTGGGGTCGGAAAGGACGGGGTTCTCGCCCATGACGTACAACGCTTTAATCTTTCCTTCGATCGCGCCGTTGAACATCTCCATCAGGGTGAGGCCAGGTTTCGTGGAGAGGTTTTTCGCATCCCAGGCCGACTCGAACTTCGCCTTGTTGTCTTCGGATGTGACCGGCTGGTATGCAGGGTAGACGTTCGGCAGGCCGCCCATGTCGCAGGCGCCCTGGACGTTGTTCTGTCCCCTGAGGGGGTTCACGCCGCCGCCCGCCACGCCAAGGTTGCCCAGGAGCATCTGAAGGTTCGCGGTCGATTTCACTCCGTTGACTCCCGAAACGAACTGCGTGATCCCCATGGCGTAATATAGGGACATGGGTTTCAGGCCGGCTATGAACCTCGCCGCGTCGATTATGTCCTGGGGCTTTTTGAGGCCGCAGATGTCCGCAACGTGTTCGGGGGTGTACTTCTCGAGGGTCTTGGCCAGTTCCTCGAACCCCTCGCACCTTTCCTCGACATAGGCCTTGTCGTAAAGGTCCTCTTTCACGATGACATGCATCAGGCCGTTGAGGATCGCTATGTTGGTTCCTGGGTTGATCTGGAAATAATAGTCGGCGTACCTGGAAAGTTCGATCTCCCTCGGGTCGACCACGATAAGTTTCTTGCCCTTGTTGATGACCTCGTTCTTGATCATCGAGCCTATCACCGGGTGGTTCTCTGTCGTGTTGGAACCTATCACGAAGAAACCAGCGCTGTCAGGTATCTCCCTGATCGAGTTGGTCATCGCTCCGGAGCCAAGCGTTGTCGCCAGACCGGCGACTGTGGAGCTGTGTCAAAGCCGTGCACAGTGGTCTATGTTGTTCGTCCCCACCACCGCGCGCACGAATTTCTGCATCAGGTAGTTGTCCTCGTTGCTGCATTTGGCTGAAGCCAGCGCCCCGACGGAATCCGGGCCGGAATCTGCCTTGATCTTCTTCAGCTTCCCGGCCACGAAGTCCAGGGCTTCTTCCCATGCCGCTTCCCTGAACTCGCCGTTCTCCTTTATGAGGGGTGATATGAGACGGGTCGGTTTTTGCATGAAATCGAAACCGAAGCGCCCCTTGACGCAAAGGTGGCCTTCATTCGGGCCATCCCCGTTCCCGGTAGCCTTCACGAGCATTCCTTCCTTGTTCTTGTGGAAATCTATCTTGCAGCCTACGCCGCAATATATGCAGATGCTGGATTCTTTCTGAAGTTCCCAGTTGAATCCGTTGCCGAGAGGGAGCTGGGGCATTATCGCGCCGGTGGGGCAAAGCTGGGAGCACGTCCCGCAATTCACGCAGGGGGAGTCCCCGATCTTCTCGAAGAGGCCGGACGTAAGGTGGGTCTTGCTTCCCCGTCCCGTGAACTGCCACACGTTGCTGATCTGGATCTCTCCGCAGGCCTTGACGCATCGCCCGCAGAGGACGCAGCGGTCCTCGTTGCGCTTGAGCCCCTTGCTTGAGGCTTCGTCGATCTCGCGCTTCCTGCGGGGGAATTCTCCCGTCGGCATCTGCGCGTCGTAGCGCTTGACGAGATCCTGAAGCTCACAGGCTCCGTTGGCGTCGCAGTAGAGGCAGTTGTGGTCCCCTTCGGATAGAAGCATTTCGAGGATATCTTTGCGGATAGCGGCGAGCTCGGCGTCTTCGGAGACTACCTTCATGTTCTCGGCTACAGGCTCGGTGCAGGCGGTCTTGAACATCGTGTCGTTCACCTTGACCAGGCAGATCCTGCAGGCTCCCGTCCTGCTTATCCTGGGATGATAGCAGAGGTAGGGGATTTTGATCCCGTTCTCGAGTGCCGCCTCGAGTATCGTCCGGCCTTTCCTCCCGACGACGGTCCTTCCGTCGATCGTCAGCGTGACGCCGGGCGCCTGAACGAGAGTGGCATCAGGGCTTTTTGACATTCTGGCCTCCATATCTTTAAGCGGTTCGGATTTCGGGCGCCCGGGAACCGCAAGGGCGCCGTTTTCAAAAAAGAGGCTAGCATAACCGAAAAACCAAGTCAACATTAAGTTGGCGATATGTTTGTTCGAGCATAAATAACCGTAAAAACAGCATGCCGGGATGGTCCTGATCGGTTCTTTTGGAACGGGGGCGGAAGACTCGTTTTGACCCGCCGATTGACTGTCCGGAAATTATCGACCGAGGCTCACAGGAGCGGGGAGGTTGTTTTTTTTTCAAATAATTTTATAATTGTATCTTGGTTGAAAGGAGAGAGAGGGGATGACGAAGACCGAAGTCATTAAGAAGATAGCCGAGAAAACGGGGCTGTCGAGAAAAGATGTCAAGGCGGTGATCGAGGCGCTGTTCCGCCCCGGAAAAGGGCTTATCTCGGTCACCCTGAAGAACGAAGGCAAGGTTACGATGGCGGGTTTCGGGACCTTTTTCCTCAGGGAGAGGAGCGCGAGGAACGCCAGGAACCCCAAGAACGGCAAGCAGGTGACCGTCCCCAAGAGAGTCTATCCGGCCTTCAAGGGCGCGAAAACGCTCAAGGATTCTTTCAGAAAAGGCTGAAGCGGGGTTGAAGTAAAAGCCTTTTTAGAATAAACTCTGCGAGTTGGGCGATTAACTCAGCGGCTAGAGTACTACCTTCACACGGTAGGAGTCACAGGTTCGAATCCTGTATCGCCCACCACCCCTTATGACAAAGGCGGCCCGGTTTCTCGGAGGGAAGCGCGATGAGCGGAAGGACCATAACCCTCGTGGGCTTCATGGGATCGGGCAAGACCACCGTCGGCAGGATACTGGCACGCCGCCTTCATCTCCCCTTCAAGGACACGGACGCGGTGATCGAGGAGCAGGAGGGGATGCCCGTCTCGCGCATTTTCAGGGAAAAAGGGGAGGAATATTTTCGTGAAATTGAAAGGTCCGTTATCCTGAGCACGCCCGACGAGGGGGAACGGGTCATGGCGGTCGGCGGCGGCGGCTTCAACGAGGCGACCCTCGGCTTTCTGAAACAGATGGGCCCGGTGATCCACCTCGACCTGTCGTTCGACGAATGCAGGAGAAGGATCGGAACGAGCGGGAAAAGGCCGCTGGCGGAGGACGGGAATCTCTTCGGGCTCTTCATTAAGAGACGCTCGACCTACGCAAGGGCGACAAGCAGGGTGTGGGTCGAATCGCTCACCGTCGACGAGGTTGTTGACGCCATCCTCCGGTTGGTATAGTCTTTAGTTTCAAGAATTTTTCGCAGAGGGCGGAATTGGCGAAGAAGAGATACCTGATACTTTCCGACATCCACTCGAATGAGGAAGCCCTCGGCGCCGTCCTCAGGTGCGTGGCGAGGAGGCGCTACGACGGCGTCCTCTGCCTCGGCGATCTCGTGGGTTACGGCGCCAGCCCCAACCCGGTCGTACACAAGATTAAGGGAATGAAAGAGCTGAGGATCGTCAGGGGCAACCACGACAAGGCGATCGCCGACACGGCCGCGACGCAAAGCTTCAACAATTCGGCAAAGACCGCCGCGATGTGGACCAGGAAACACCTCACCAAGGCCAACCTCAATTATGTTGCTTCGCTCCCTAAAGGGCCTCTTCAGATCCAGGACGGCCTGATGATCTGCCACGGATCGCCTCTGGACGAGGACTATTACCTTTTCTCCGAGTTCGACGCTTACCAGGTCTTCGAGAACGCCGCCTTCCAGGTCTGCTTCTTCGGTCACACGCACTACCCGTGCATTTTCAAACAGAACCGGGACGGGATAACCTTCAGCTACCTGAGAGGCGAGCTTCACGAGGAAGTGCTCGAAAAGGACGCCCGCTACCTGATCAACCCCGGTTCGGTGGGCCAGCCCCGCGACAGGAACCCCTATTCGGCCTTCGCGGAGTACTACCCGGAAACGAGGCGGTTCATATTCAGGAGGGTGGCGTACGACATCGACAAGTCGGCTGCGAAGATAATGAAGGCCGGACTCCCGGAAAACCTGGGGGCGAGGCTGAGGGTGGGGACATGACTTTCGGGATCAACCACAATCTTGAATCGGGCGGGGAGACCTACCACATCCAGATCGAGGACCACGAGAAGAAAAAGGAGCTGGAAGTGAGGGTCTACGCCGAGGGGCGGATCATCTTTCAGAAGCTGCACAACTACGAGTCGGCGACGATGGGGCTAGAGAACCCCAAGCACATCGAGGTGGCGGTGAAGGAGGAGCTGCAGAAGCTCTTCTATCTCACAAAGGCCGCCATCGAGCGGGGGAAGATCAAGAAGTGACGTTTCTGGGGTCATCCGTGCGGCTGCGCCTTAATTGAAAATGGAAAGTTGAAAATAGAAAAGTGAAAAATTGTGGACTCCCCTCGTTTATCTCCTCGCAAGGGGGAAAGCGAAGGCGTGGTGGATTTCTTCGGGTGAAGGGCTTTCGCCCCTGCGAAAAACATTCCGTTCCTTATTGAATTTCAGCCATAAGCCTTCCGCCTTCAGCGCTTTTTAATCGCCGCTTCGAAGACGATGCCGAAGGTGAGCTTCCTGAACGAGAGCAGTTCGAAGCCGCACCGCGCGAAAAGCTCTTTCAGCTCTTCGTCGGCGGGGAAATGGCCGACGCTCTCGGGAAGGTAGGTGTAGGCGAAGCTGTCCTTCGAGATCAGCCTGCCGATGAGAGGCAGGATGTTCCTGAAGTAGAAATTGAATAGCGGGCCTAAAACTCCGCCCACTTTATGAGGGAACTCGAGAACGACGAACCCGGCCCCCTTCTTCATAACTCTGCAAATCTCGTTCATCCCCTCTTCAAGCTTTTCGAAGTTGCGGATGCCGAAAGCGACCGTCCCGCCGTCGAACGATCCGTCTTTGAAGGGCAGACTGAGCGCGTCGCCCGCCGCCAGCTTGAGCGCGGAGCGGCCGCTCCTCTTTCCTTCGGCGATCCTCAGCATCTCCTCCGAGAAATCGACTCCGACCACCTTCACCCCTTCGCGCTTCATAAGCTCCAGCGCGAAATCGCCCGTCCCGCAGCATAAATCGAGGTAGAGTTTGCCGGCCTCGGGAGCGAGCGCCTTTGCCGCCTTTTTTCTCCAGTATCTGTCGATGTTCAGAGAAAGGAGATGGTTCAGAAGGTCGTACCTGGGCGCGATGGCGGAGAACATCAGGCGGACTTCCCCGCCCCTCCTCGTTCCCGGGTCCGGGCCGTTTGTTTTCATCAGAGGGATCTTTTGAGTTCTTCTATCGAGCAGGTGGCAGTGCCGATCTTGCCGACGACCACTGAAGCGGCCGAGTTCGCGAGAAGCGCCGACTCCCTGAACGAAAGCCCCGCGCCGAGGGCGAGGCTCATCACGGCGACGACCGTGTCCCCCGCGCCCGTAACGTCGTAAACCTCGCGGACCCTGGCGGGGATCTTCTCGATCTTCGAAGAGCCCCTTTCGTAAAGAGCCATTCCTTCGTCGCCGAGGGTCAGAAGGACAGCCTTCCAGTCGGTCTTCGACAGAAGCTCCTTCGCGAAGGGGAGGATGTCGCCGGAGGGGACGGGCTTGTTCAGGAATCCCTGAGCCTCTCCCCTGTTTGGAGTGACGATAGTCGCTCCCGGGTAGGGAAAATTCGCCGGTTTCGGGTCGACGATGTAAGGGATCTTTTTCTCTCGCGTCTTGTCGCCTATCCACTTGAGCATTTCCCTGGAGAATGTTCCCTTCGCGTAATCAGACACGACAAGGGCTTTCACTCCGGCGATCTTTTTTTCGATGAGGCTTCTCATCTTCGCCTGCAGGGCGGCGGGAACCGCCCCGGTCTTCTCCCTGTCCACCCTGACGACCTGCTGGTGGTGCGCCATCACCCTCGTCTTGACGATAGTGGTGCGGCCTCTGCCGGGAATGATCCCGCCCGTTTCCAGGCCCGCCTTTTTAGCTTCGGAGACGAATTCTTTCCCGAAGGAATCATCGCCGACGATGCCGACAAGGACAGCCGTGCCTCCGAGCGCTTTTATGTTGTTCGCCACGTTGGCGGCGCCGCCCAGGGCGGATTTTTCCTCGGCCACCTCGACCACGGGCACAGGCGCCTCTGGCGATATCCTCCTGACGCTTCCCGTGATGAACCTGTCGAGTATGAGGTCCCCCACCACCAGGACCTTCGAGTTCCTGAAAAGGCTTCCCAAGTCGTTCTTCTTCATCCTAGATCCCCTCCTTTATCAGGTACGCCCAGTTCAGCAGGAACAGGAGAACGAGGGGCACCCAGAGGTGCTTCCTCCAGAAAGGCGATATTTCCAGAAACATCAGTTTACCAAAAAGAAGGGCAATCAATCCCGCAATTATCCACAAGATGAAGAAAACAAGGAGAGAAAACATGAACGGCTGAACGAAAAAAGAACCGATGAGGTCCCCCTCGATGAAGGCGAAGGACATCCTGCAAACCCCGCAGGTGGGGCACGGTATCCCCAGCATCTCGTGCATACCGCACGGGGGAAGGAGGAACAAGAGCCATTTCTTGACGACGAGCGCGCCCGCGCCCAGCATGGCGAGCGAAAGCGCCAGGAAGGGCCAGGCGGGAACGCCGAGGCTCGCATTTTTCCTGTCGATGAAGACAAGCTTTCCGATCCCTACGGGGATGTTCATTTTTTCTTTACTTCCAGAGCGAGAATGGAGGCCTTCAACCTCTCGCCGTCATCCTTGGAGAGCCGGGCAAGGGATCTTCTTCCCTCCCTCGCGGCGTAGATAGTCCCGGATTCTTCGTAGAATCTGACGGCGCTTTTCTCGTCTTTTGAATTGGCCGTCATTTCGGCAAGGAGAGAACCCTTCGGACCTTCGGGCAGAAGGGTTTCGGCCTGGAGGCCGCTGAGGGAGTATATGGCCGTCCTGGCATCTTCCTCCCGCCCCTTCTGTCCCGCGACCTGCCATCCCTTCTCTTTCGTGTTCTCGA
This sequence comes from Acidobacteriota bacterium, assembly GCA_029559035.1. Lineage (GTDB taxonomy): Bacteria > Acidobacteriota > UBA4820 > UBA4820 > UBA4820 > JAKQCT01. The sequence continues at coordinate 14,663 of JAKQCT010000050.1, read as the reverse complement.
GGACCACTTTGCTTTTCGAGGTTATCTCCACCTTGTCGGCGTTGTAGAGGCCGGGAGAGAAGACCGAGAGCGACCGGAGCTCTTCAGGGTCCTTGCCCAGCATCCTCACGGAGTTCTTAGAGGCCGCGAACAGGCCTTTCCTGTTAGACGTCGAGACGTAGCAGAGGTTCTTTTCCACATCTTTCATGTGGCCGATCGATACGGTCACCTTTGCTCCGTCCATGGTCGTCATTTCCATCTTTTCGTCGGGAGCGAACAGCCCCGCAAACGACAGGTCGGCCATGTCGTCCTCGAAGGTCATGACGGGCCAGAGGATTATGTCCTCGACGAACTGATACGCCTTGTTGGTATCGGCCTCGTCCTCGTAAGGCTTGGTAACGAACCAGGCGCCGTTCCTTTTTTCGATTGAGACCTCCGTCCTGCCGTTCTTGACATAGGCGGCGGACTTTATATCTTCGGGCTTTAAAGGCGCCGCAAGCTCCCGCGACCGGAAGTCGTTGACGCATTTCTTTATAGTGTCAACGATGTACTCGCCGACGATACCCGTCTTTTCTCCGGCGGCGAAATAGAGGCCGTCTTCGAGCGGAGGCTTGTCACCCAGACCAAGCAGGATCTTTTCTCCCTTTTCCCCCCTGATCGTTACCTGCGTCTTTGCGGGAACAAGGCCCAGAGACGCTGGTGAAGCTCCCTTCTCTATCATCCTTGAAGCCTGCGCGCCCTTGAGAACCTCGAGGAACCCTTCAACGGAGGAGTTGTCGGCCGGGTCTTCGATAGGGCTCTTTAACCGCCAGTCGCCGCCCGCCTTCTGGAGGACCACAGGGTCGCTTCCAGTCCTCTCTATCTTGTCCACTTTTTCGGGAAAAGAGGCGAACAGCTTGTCGGCATCCTTTTCGATCTGGCCCGTCGAAGGCTGCTTCTTCTCCCAGAGGAAGATCACCAGAGCGAGAACCACGACGATCCCCAAGAGAACGAGGGTAGACCTTTTCATCTACCGCCTTCTCGAGAAAAAGACGAACATCCCCGCGAGCCCAACGAGGAAAGGATAAAGGATCACGAGGATGATGAAATTGGTTATGAGCTGATTCGACGTCAGGACGACAGGCTTCTCCTTGATTTCCTTGGGAGGGATGGCGATCCGCTCTTCCATGGACAGGAGGTAATGCACCGCGTTCATCGCGAAGATGTAGTTGGCGCCTGCCTGCGAGAAGAAGGCGATGTCCGAGAAGGCGTCGCTGTCCGAAACGACGATCATCCTCGCTTCCTTCCCCTTGACCTCGGAGCCTACCGCGATGGCTAGAGGCAGGGGGCCCTGCGGGTCCGAAGCCCCCCTGCTGACGTTCCTGAGGTCCATGAGGTCGGTTTCTCCCCACGCGTCGGGGCTTGTGGAGACGAGTTCTTCGGCCTTGTAGTCCTTGTCCTGCGGGGCTGTTTTCCCGAGGCTCCTCGATAAAAGGAAAAGCAGGGCGTATTTGTTTTTGGCAAGGTCGAAGACGGTCTTGTGCTGGGAATAGTTGACGGCGAAGAATGTCTGCGCCCCCATTTGCGGAAGCGCTCCCTTTGGATCGACGACGATCGTGTCCTGAAGCTCGATGCCCCATTTCCGGCAGAAGCCTTCCAGGCCGGTTGCGCCGAACTTGAGCTCCTTTCCCTGCTCTATCACGGGGTCCGCGAGCAGGAGGAGCCTTCCCCCCTTCGAAAGGTAGCTGTCGAGCAGGCCTGACTCCTCAGCGGAGAACGCTTTCTGGATGCCGGCCACGACAACGAGCGAAGCGTCGCGCGGGATCTCCTGGAGGCCGAGCGTCTGGAGTTCCTCGACCGTGCCGCCCTCTTTCCTGATCCTTTCCTTGAACAGGGAGACTCCCGTGTTGTTCTGGTCCTGGTCGCGCCTTTCGCCGTGGCCGACGGTGAAATAGACCTTCGGCCGCCTCGGGTCGGTGACCTCGAGGATGGCGTTAAGGAAAACGCTCTCTCCCTTGAACGTGGACACCTTCGGCTGCATGTAGTCCCCGCCGGAGAAATCGTATTCGACCATCTGGTCCTTCTCGACCCACTTGCTGCTGTCCCTGCAGGCGAATATGACCGACTGCGGGGTCGTCACGCCGTACTTCTTGGCCGTAAGTTCGTAAAGCTGTCTGTCCTTCTCGGGGTCGAGCAGTTCCACTTTTACCTTTGAAGATGCCGCCCTGAAGCTCTGCAGGAGCCGATCTACGTTCTCGAAGACCTCGTCTCCGGGAGGAAGCAGTACCGATACTTCGATGTCGTCCTTGAGCCCCGTGAGCACCTTTTCGGTCTGCGGCGACAGCGAGTAGCTTTCCGACCCCGTCCAGTCGAACCTCTCGAAGTGGCGGTAGGAAAGGTAATTGATTATGACGAAAAGACCGAGGAGCGCGGCAACGAAGGCTCCCCAGTTGGCGCTGCGGAGGATGTTCTGTCTTTTCATCACTGCCACCTCTTCGCTTCGAGGGCCTTGACGGAGAGCGCGACGAAAAGGCAGGTTCCCGACAGCAGGTAAACAAGGTTCCTGGTGTCAATGACCCCCCTCGCGAAATTCTCCATGACGCCTAAAAGGTCGGCGTAGGCGAATATCTCCCTGCCGGTGCCGCTCATGATGAAGGTGAAAAGCGTCGAGCCCATGAGCATGGTCAGTATCGCCAGGGCGAATATCGCCGCGACGATCTGGTTCTTCGAGATCATAGTGGTGAACATCCCGATCGAGATGAAGAACATCCCCAGGAGGAGCGTCCCGAGGTAGCCTGAGAATACCGGCCCCCAGTCGATCTCCCCGTAGGCTCTCAGCACGAGGACGTAGACGAAGGTCAGGAGCCAGCAGAGGAAGTAGAAGACGAAGGCCGCCGAGAATTTCCCGAGGACGATCTCGAGATCGGAAAGCGGCGCCGTGAGCAGTGTCTCGATGGTCCCCTGCTTCCTTTCCTCCGCCCCCAGCTTCATCGTTATCACCGGTATCATTATGATGGTTATGAGCCAGAAGAAGAAGGTCCCGCCGAACATTATCGCCATCGGCGAGGCGCCGGCCGAGCCGGCCCTGCTGACCGCGGCGAGTATCACGTAGAAGACGAAGCCGTTCATCAGGAGGAATGATCCCATCACTATGTAGGCCATGGGCGCGAAGAAATAATGGCTCAGCTCTTTCCTGATTATCGCGAGGACGCCGTTCATGAGTTCTCCTCCAGCGCCTGTTCGCGCGTCAGCATCAGGAACGCCTCCTCGAGGCTCTGCTTCTCGAGGCCCATCTCGAGGATCGGGACCCTTTCGTCGAAACATTTCCAGAAGATCTCCTCCCTGATGTCGCCCGAATCCTTCGGCGTGAGGGAGAACGCCGCGCCCCTGGGCGGAGCGGGCTCCGCTTCGAACTTCTCGACGGAGGCGATCTTCGAAAGCAGCCCCGCGCCTTTTTCCGCGTCGCAGAGAAGGGTGACCTTCACCCGGCCCTGGCAGGCGAGCTCGGCCCTCATCGAATCGAGCGTGCCGTCGAATTGGAGCCTTCCTTTGTGGATGAGAAGGGCCCTCGTGCAGATGGCCTCCATCTCGCTCAGGATGTGGGTCGAAAGGATGATCGTGTGTTCCGCGATGAGCGACTTTATCAGCTCCCTCGTGTGGTGGATCTGCGCCGGATCCAGGCCCTGCGTCGGCTCGTCCAGTATCAGCAGCGGAGGGTCGTTGATCAGCGCGTCGGCGATGCCGATCCTCTGCCTGTACCCCTTGGAACAGCTCCCGATGAGCTTTTTCCGGACATCCGCGATGCTGCACCTTTCGGCGACATCTTCGATCCTCTTCTTTATCTCCCTTCCCCTGAGCCCCTTCACCCTCGCCCTGAAGTCGAGGTATTCTCCCACCGTCAGGTCTTCGTAGAGCGGGTTGTTCTCCGGCAGGTAGCCGATCAGTTTCCTCGCATCCTTCGGCCTTTCCAGGATGGAGATATCTTCGATCACCGCGTCGCCGTCGTTCGGATAGAGGTAGCCCGTGAGCAGGCGCATCGTCGTGGTCTTGCCCGCGCCGTTCGGCCCGAGGAACCCGACGATCTCCCCCTTCCCCACCGAGAATGTGACGTCGGAGACGCCCCTCGATGAACCGTATGTTTTTGTAAGTCCTCTCGCCTGGATCATCTCATTTGTCCTTGATCATCAGGAGGCTCGACGCCTGCGCCGCGACGCTCTGCTTGCCAAGCCTTTCAGCCTTGTCCCTGAGCCTTCTCAGGTCGTCGAGGCGGTGCTCCTCCCCGAGCGCCTTGACCGTGTTGATGAAAAGCACCAGGTCCGCTTCCTCCACCGCGAGGCTCAGGAGCCTCTCGAGGTCTCCCTTCGACGCCGCCCTGGCGAAATATTCGAGGGCGTCGTGGTACATGCCCTCCTTCTCGTGGGAAAGCCCCCACGCCGTCAGTTCTTCCTTGGGAGTATCCTCGGTGAAAAGTCTCTTGTGCCTTTCGGCGACGGAAAGCGGGACAACTCTGTCGGCCATCGAAACCTCCGCGAAAGGAGATAATTTACCACGAAAGCGGGGTTTTGTTGAGCAGCCAGAGGGCGTTGTGTCAAATTGGCACCGCAACTCCGGTCAGGTTTTTCTCTGCATCAGGCGGGATGGACTCAGTCCGGCCTCTTTATCTCCTTCAGGTTCCTCATGAGGATCACTATTATGACCACCGAAACGAGAAGTATCGAAAAAAGGAAGATCCATTTAGAGAGAGGGATCTCCTTCCCGAGGATCTTTATCTTCTTCTCCGGGCCCGGACCCGAAGGATCATTTTTCCCGAGGGACGCCGCCACGCTCTTTCTCGTGAGGGCGATGTCCCTGAGGCGCTCGAAGTCGTAAACGGGTTTGGACAGCGTTCCCGCCCCGGCGCAGAGGAGAGTCTTGTCCCCTTCAGGCCTCGGGAAAACCAGTATATCCTTGGAGGACCAGAGTATCGCGTTGACGGACTGCAGGGGCGCGTTGTCCATGTCGTCGAACACGATCCTGAGCTCGCGGCTTTCGACAGGGCGGCAGCCCATCACGAAACGGGTCATCACTCCGTAGGCGGCAGGGCACTCCCAAACAGCAGAGCCCATGTCGTACCATCCTTCCTTCACCCTGTCCTCGAGCGAACCTGCTCTTTTGTACTGCAGGCTCACCCTTCTCGAAAAAGGCTGCGACGGCGTCTGCAGTTCAAGGTAGGCGAGGGGGATCCTTTCCGAGGGGAGCTTTATCTCTATGACCGACCTTTTTTCATTCTTTAGCGGGACGGGCGAGCAGGCGCGGGCCTCGAAGACCCTGTTCCTTTCCGGCGGGGAATGAAGGATGTACGGGAGCTGCCTGCCGCCGCAGTCCAGCCGTATGTCGGAAAGGTCGTCCTTGCTGTAACCGTAAATGTCGGCGGGAAGTTCCAGCGAGACCAGGTTCGGCCCCCCCTCGGGTATCCTGACCTCGCGCTTGACCGAGAAATCGGTCGCCGGCATGGCGCCTCCGAGGAGGATGCTGAGCGGCGGTATCTCCGGCAGGCTTGTTTCAAGCTCCGGGCCCAATGACGCTTCGACGAACCTTTCGGGCGGAGTTTTCAGCTCCTCGACAGGTTTAGGCGGAGGGGCTCCGCCCAGTGCGCGGTAGTACAGCGAGAAAATCCCCGCCCGCTCCGCCTTGAACACGACGCGCCTGGGGACATAGCGCACCTGCATCGAAACGGTTTCCTTCACGGCGTATCCTCCACCCTCGAGGACGACGAGGCTCCTCCCCGAAAAGAGCGGGGATGGAAGGACCATGCCGGACGACGAGTCCGGCAGGAGGATCGTCTCGGAAACGCTGTCCCAGCTCCCTCCGTGAAAGCTGGCCAGCCTGCACTGCACGGGGTACGGCATCTGCGGGAAGAGCGTCAGCGAAGCCCTTTCGAGCGGGAAAGGCGGCAGCGAAAGGTAGTAAGCCCTTTCGTGGTCGCCGCCCCAGGCTTTCCGGAACGGGAGGTCTTCGACCACGAGGTCTACCTCCTTGTCGGTCCAGTCCGCGACCGAGACGCTGTGCCAGCTCGGAAACCCCGCCGCTTCGGGCCAGAATATCTTCAGGTACCTGTCCGTCGTGGGAGCGTATTCGAGCGAGGTCTTCTCTGTCATGCCCTCGTAGTTGAGCCTGAACATCGAGCCTTTCTGGAGGACATGCCAGGATTGACCGTCCGCGGACCCCTGGAGGACGACGCCCTCGGCGATCCCTTTTCCGGGAATGTCTATGTATACCATCCTGTGGCGGAACTCCCCGGGGCCGAGGTCCGCCTGGATGAAGTAGCCTCCGCCCCTGTGCTCAATGTCGGAGAGCTTGACGGTCCTCGTCACGCTCGGCTTCCCCGGCGGCTTCTGGTAGGAATACACCGGGACGGCGCTGCCTTCACGGTCGAGGACGAGGATCTCCTCGGTTGAAGAAGAGAGCTTGCCGAGTATCTCGATGGGGACGTTCAGCCTGACCCACCCCACTTCGGCCACGGTGACATCGCGGTGGTAGACGTAGAGGGGCTCCGCGGAAAAAAGAGTCAGGGATAGTGCGGCGGTCAAAAGCGCGAACAAACGGGTTCTGATCTTCATTGATCTTTATCTCCCGATCCGAAGACGAATCTCTGGTAAAGGTATGATATCGCCAGAAGGCTGATCCCGAGGCCGAGGAAAGAAGCCACCCTGTAAAGGTCCTTGAGATGCCTCAGGTCGTAAACGAAGACCTTGGCGACGGCAAGGTAGATGACCACCAGGGAAGCCATCCTGGAGAAACGATTGTCTTTTATCACCCCGAAGATCAGCAGGGCGAACGAATAGACGATCCACGCCACAGAGTAGGCGTAGTTCTCGCTTTGAAGGATGGTCCGGTCGTCGATGAAATTGCCGTGGAAGAACTGCCTGACTTCCAGAGTGAGGAAGAAGAGGCTGAGGAACATCGAGAAATAGAGAAGAAAGGGTTTTATCCCCTTGAGCGCCCCGCTGTCCTCCGAGATCCTGAAGACGCCGTAGAGAAGAAGTATCGGCAGGAAATAGACGTAGACCAGCCAGTTCAGGACCGGGAGCGATCCCACGTCGTGGTTATAGAAGAGAGGGCTCGCCCAGAGCACGTCCCTGAGGATTATCTTGGCCATGGAAACCAGCACCAGCAGGTAAGCAGCTTCGGCGGCGAAAGGCGTCCTGAACTTCATGTGGATGATGATCAGCAGGGCCGCGAGGACAAGCCAGAGGTGGCTGTAGGTGGCGGATTCGTTCAAAAAGATGTTGCCCCCGTCCAGGAACGCCCCGTGGAAGAACTGGCGCACCTCGAAAGTGAGGAAGACCAGCCCGAGGGAGAAAAACACGAGAGGCAACCCCCTTCCGAGGGTGTCGAAGGCCTCCTTGCCAAGCTTCGTGATCCTGTAAACGAGGTAGAGAAGGGCCGCCGGGACGAGATAAACATAGATCAGCCAGTTCAGGACGGGCAGGTTGCCCACATCGTGGTGAGCCACGACAGGGCTGAACTTGGTCACCTCTCCCATGAAGATCTTTACGATCGCGAACACGAGAATGATCACGGCCGCCGGCAGCGAGAACGGGGTTTCGAACTTGAATCTGAAAACCAGCAGGAGAGCCGCGAGAAGTATCCAGAAATGGCTGTAGGTCGCGCACTCGACGAGAGTGAACTTTCCACCCGTCATGACCCCGGGATGGAAGAAATGCCTCACCTCCAGCGAAACGAGCACGAAGGCGAGCAGGTGATTCAGGAGGTAGCTCGCGCTGATGAGTGACGAAGGAGAGCCGGCCTGCCTGAAGTGGAGCCGCCTCGCGAGGAACATTACTGCCAGAGGCACCGCGTATATGTAGAGGAGCCAGTTGAACAGGGGGAATTCGCCGGTGTCGAACTTCGTTATCAGGGGGTTCTGCGCGATGACGTCCACAACGACTATCTTGGCCATGCTGACCCACATGAAGGCCGCTCCGACCTCAGCCATGTTGTCGCTCTTTATCCTCCTCGACAAGATTAGGAGGATCAGGGCCGCGATCAGCCAGACGTTCGAATAAGTCGCCCATTCGATCGAACCGGTGCTTCCGTGCGGAAAGTTCGACGGATGGAAATAATGTCTCGTTTCAAGCGAAAGGAGCGCGAAGGTGAAAGCGCCCGAGAGCCACGCGAAATACCGCGACTGCCTGAACCACCGCGCCTTTCTGTAGAAGACCGCGGCAAGGGCGAATGCGCCCGCGGGTATGCCGTATCCGTAAAGGAACCAGTTCAGGACGGGGACCTCGCCTATCGGGTACTTGAAGACGGACGGGTTCAACAGCAGCCTTCCCGCCGCGAGCAGAGAGACCAGCACCCCGAGATAGCCTATGACCTTGATCCTGAACCGGTCGAGCAGCCATCCGAGGGCCATTGCCTCGAGCGCCCAGCCGACGGATATCCACTCCCTCTTGAGCTCCAGCGGTATGGCGAAACTGACGAACACGGTCGTGGCGACGCAGAAAGACGCGAGCGCCTCCGTGAAAGCGCCGTCCTTCTCCGCCATTTTGCGGCACACTACAGCCATTATCAGGTAGAGAAGCCCGAGGGCGATAGCGACGACCCCCCAGTGCGGGACGAGGTGCTCTCCCCTCCTGTCGGCGATCCAGGCGAGGATGGAAGGCACGATCCCGCCCAGGCACGACAGGACGCCCCACAAGGTCGGCATCTTGCCGCGGAAAAGAATGAAGAATGGAACGAGCCCGTAGAGCAGAAGGAACCCGGCGCAGACCATGAAGACCTCCGTCGTGGACCTCTCCTTGCTCAGCTGGCCGAATATCCAGCCCGTCATGAGGACCGTGATGAGGACGAAAGAGACGATCGGCAGTTTTTCGTATTTCTGGTCGAAGACGGCGAGCATGATCGTGGCCGCGCCGAGGATCCCGAGGAACAGCCACTGCTCGGGGGAAAAGTTGCTTTTCACCGCCAGCGCCGCCACCGAAACGAGCGCCGCCACCACGCTGATGTTCGAAAGGATGTGCTCGAAAGGAAGGCTGAAGGAAGAGTCTTCCGTGCCTCCTTCCCGGCGGAACCGCCTCGACAACAGCACGAACAGCCCCGCCGATATGAGGATGAAGATACCCACCCAGAGAGAATCCGTTCTGTTCATCTGGACGAACAGCTTCTGGATGACTGCCGCTATTCCCAGGAGGAAGGTGAGGAACGCCAGCCCCTTCCAGTTCCTCTTCTGCGTGACGAAGGCGAGGGCGCCCTGCAGAAGGATCATGTAAAGGAAAAGCCTCGACGGTTCCGCGGAGTATTGTCCTATCAGGTACGGAGTGAAGAACCCTCCGATGAGGCCTATTATTGCGACGATGATCCCCTGCCTGAGGGAGAGGACTATCGCGGCGGCCGTGACCAGGCAGAGGAGAGCGAAGCCCGTCGCTGGAGAGAATATGTCCTTGTAAAGCACGGTCCCCGCGAGAAACGCCGCGTAAAGGACGGCCACCCCCGCGGCGCTCGCTCCCTGGGCGGTGGCGAAAGTCTTCTTTCTGAGCGCCTCTCCCGCGACGAGAAGGGCGGTTCCCAGGAGGGTCGCAAGCGCGATCTTCATCGTGTCGGAGATAAGGTTCCTCTCGATCGAGTACTTGACCAGGAAGCCCCCGGCGATCGCTATGGTGATGGAGCCTATCCATACCGCCAGGTATATGCCGATCTTTTTTTCCAGCCCCTTGAGCCGGACGGATAGAGGAACGGGGGGCGGCGCCTGCACGGGCTGACGGGCGAACGGAGACGACGCGGGCGTCTTCGGGGGAGCCACGCCTGAAGGCGGCGCGGGAGGCCTGGGGGGCGGAGGAGGAGCAGGTTTCGGGACGACAGGCGGAGACGGCGGAGCGACCGGAGCGGGAGAGGGTTCGACGATCTTTTCCGCCGGCGTTTCCTCCTTCTTTTCAGCTACCGCTTCGGGTGGAGGTCCGAGGTCCACGGCCATCTTCTCGACCTGCTTTTCGGCCGCGGCGGTCTTCTTGACCGCCTCCGCCTTTTTCTCCTCGGCAACAGGAATGTCCGCCGCCGGCTGGACCCCCGTCTTTTCGATCCTCGAGAGCCGCTCGCTTAGCTGTTTCATCCTGGATTCAAGGAAATCCACGGAGCCTTTCAGCTTGTTTACTTCCGTCTGCGAAGCTTTTCCCAGGCAAAGGACCAGAAGATAGATGAACCCTGCCACCCCAAGAACAAACACACAGGCGTATTGACCCATATTCCCCCCTGACATGAATTAGATTAGAGATTATCAGAACGGATGCGTTTATTCAAGCCGTTTCAGATCTCCCCGCCGGCTTTTCAGTTCATAATCGCGGATATGACCAGCGAAGCCGCGACCAGGAATATCGGCGAAACCTTGAACCTGAGAAGGATGAAATACGCGGCGAGCAGCAGGAGCGTCCACCACTGCGTTAGCGATTCCCGCGAAAGATGAACGAGGAGCTGGAAAAGCATCCCCATGAAGGCTGAGAGAAGCCCCTGGGTCATCCTGCCGACGAAGGGGAGCGACCTGAGCTCGTTGAAGAAGGGCGAAAGAAAAACAAGGATAAGGTACGAAGGCAGAAGGACGAAGACCGTCGCCACGGAAGCGCCCCGGAAGCCGCCCACCTTGTATCCGATGAAAGTGGCAGTGATTATCACGGGCCCGGGAGTAACCTGGCCGAGGGCGAGGCCGTTCACGAACTCCTTCATCGTGAGCCAGCCTGTCCTGAGGACGCTCTCCTGGTACATTACGGCGACAGCGGTGTATCCGCCCCCGAAGGCGAGAAGGTTCACCTTCGTCATGCTGAGGCCGAGGTCCCTGAGGCCGGGGGAATAAACGCCCGCAAGAAACAGCCCCGCGAAGAAAACAGCGGCGCATAGAAGCGGGCCGTATAGCCTTTTCAGAAAAACGGAGGTCTTTATCCTGTTCAGCTCGTCCCTCTGCGCCCTCTTGTCGAAGATGACGACCCCGATGAGGCAGGAGCATAGAAGCACGGCGACGGGAGGCGCCTTCATCAGGAGAGCCGCGGCGGCGAGGAAGGCGAGGACGAGCCCGCGCATGTTGCTTATGGCGACTTTCCTCATCGAAAGGATGGCGTCCGCGATGATCGCGACCACCACCAGCCCGAGGCCGTCGAACAGGTTGATAAAGGACGGAACTCCTTCGAACCTGAAATAGACGAAGGAGAGGATGAACATGAAAACGACCGTCGGGATCGTGTAAGCGATGAAAGCCGCGACGGAACCTGCCGCGCCCGCGATCCTGTACCCGACATGGGCCGATGTCTGCACGGCTATCGCGCCGGGGAGCATCTGGCAGAAGCCCAGCGATTCCTTGAACTCCTCCTCGGTGACCCATTTCTTTTTATCGACGGTCTCTTTCTTTATCTGCGCGATGATCGCCGGCCCGCCCCACGAAGTGAGGCCGATCTTGAAGAAGGCGAGCGCGAGCTTGAGGAGCGAAGGCTTGTTCGAGTCCATCAGAGTCATTATTCTCTTATACTTTTTATAAGGCTCTCTACTTTCTCCCCTCGGTGGATTTATCCATCGATTTCATTTCCTTTGTCGTATTAGCCTCGGCGTTGCCTGTTTTCTTGATGCAGATGAGGGCGGCAGCCTGGGATATCTTATTATTGGTGAATTTTGCTCGAATAGGAATCGTAGTAAAATAAGCGTCCTTCATAGGATTGTCATTGAAAAACTTTTGGGATTTTTCAAGGATCGCCGGAAAAATCATGCCCCTTGATACCTCAAGCTCGACATACTTTCCGACGAAATGGTATTCCATCTTCTGGTCGGGGCTCAGGATGAACGGATCGGAGGGGTTTGTCTGCCATTCGCCCTGGCTGTTCCTTACGAACTGCTTCACGGGGCATCCGACAAATTCAAAATTTGCAGAAGATTCATCCGGCTGCTTGTTGTTTTTCCAGATTTTCTTAAAAGACAAAGAGGTTCCAGCGAATTCAAAAGAGCTTGTCACAAAATTGTCTGCGGTCAAAGACCCTGCTGGGTCGGAGATAAAAACTTTTATTTTTCCGTTTCCCGGGTTTGACAGCTCGGATAAAGGAAGCGTCGAGGGATGGAAAGCGCCGAGGGAAGGGATATAGATCGGAATAGCGTCATTGGGGTCAATCTCGTACCATTTGACATACATGGAGCCGTCGTAATGAAGCACATAGGAACTATGTTCCAATGGAATCCATGTTATATTCCCTCCTTCGTCTTTATCCATCCTCAATTCTGGCCCAACTATTATTTCTGAAAAGCCATCGCCATCAAGATCATCTATTGCAATATAAGTCGATGTGTATTCGCCACATGCTTTATCTGGCAAAAGACAAGGCAATATTGAACTAAACCGACCCGATTTCCATTGCCATATATGAATTGTTTCACCAGGCTTTCCCGTAGATCCAAACCCCTCCCCCTGTTCAATTAATTCAGGAAAACCATCGGCTGTCAAATCCACTAATCGGTAATTCCAAGAAGCACCTGATCCTATGGCATTTTCTATTTCACATACTTGCTGGAAGGTTTGTCCCCCATCAATTGTTTTAAGGAGCTTCCACCATCCTCTTTCAAGTGGGCATCCAAACCAAGCAAGAAGAAGATATTCCGCTGAATCACCAGGCAAAGAAAAGGGAAGATATTGAAAAGCGCTCGTTTTTGTTCTATCTTGCAACGCGTTAGATATGGCCACAATGTCCCCTTGCATACATACAAGCGATCCTATTCCACCATATTTTTCACAACATTGGCTTAAATATTCAGGGCTGTTTTGAAGGAATAAATTCACCAATTTATCTTCCGACATTGAAAAAGAAAATACGCTGACTGAAAAACAAATTACGAAAAAGAAAACATATATCTTCATCCTTTGCATTTTGACCTCCATCTATTTGGTTGGCTCAAAAAGAATAGCGTTATCTCGGACTTCTGTGGCATATCCATAATTAACTTGTTCTCCTCTTTCGATTTTTTCTATTAATCCGGCTAATCCGACATTATATGCTTGAAATCCATTTTTTAGAGCTTCATTATAAGCGTCCTCAGAAGTGGAATTTTCAATCGCAAAATATCTCATATTTATTGCATTTTGATAACAACCTAAATTAAGATTTGTTTCGGGCTCAAAAAGAAGTTCCGGCCTTCGATGAGAAAGATTGCTATCGTCCTTCATCCATTGCAATGTGGTAGTCGCTGTAAAATACATTATTTGCATTAACCCATAGCTGGAACAAACGGGGATTTGTGCATATTTACTAACATTGGAAATATCTGTCAGCCATTCAACAATGCTTTCTTGTTCAGGGCATGCTGTTTCAGGCGTGCTCGAACAACCACAGAAATATTGATTCCCATGAAATGCTAAAATGCTCCAATTTTGCCTTGGCACACAGGGATCAGGGCATGAGGTGTCTCTGCCATAAAGGACTTGCGGATAGCTGCCTTGGGCCCACCCATTATTGAAATTGAATACATCTATAACTTTCACAGGTTTGGGATTATCAGACAGAGTGTCGTCGTTATCCTCTGAGTATTCTGTATAGGGAGTGCAGTTATACAAGGGGGCGGATGTTGGTTCTGGTATATTTATAGTTCCATAACAGAAAGAATTCACCTTATCTATAACTCCTTCAAGAGCTGATCCATTAGGGTAACCAAACGTATCTTTCCTTGACCCTTTATTGATCCATTTTGATTCACTCCATCCGGATACTCTCATCCCTTTTACATCCCAAGTAAGAGGTTCATATCTAAAAGAGTCAGCCATGTATTGTCCCTCATCTTTTTTCGCCTCCTTATGAACATGCCCTTTCAGATACTGCGGCGGTATCCCGTATTTATCGGCGTATTCGATTATTTCCGTGTCGTATTTATTGTAGGTTGTTCCCAGCTTGGCCGGTTTTGTAATATTGAAAACAACCGTAACTTGATTGCCTTGATGGATATTTGGCGTAAGAGTGATCTTGAAACTTCCCGTGTGCACTGTTTGAAATTGCAGGTTATTTCCTTGTCCTTGTTTCTGGTTTGAAGAGAATATAACCTCAGGTTTGTCAGGGAAAAGACTTTTTTGCAAGTCAATATTCGCTTCGGTGGATACGGTTTCTTCGCTAATCGACCAATTCGCTGTCTCAAGGCCTCCCTTGCAATCCTTCCAACGGAAATTTAAGACGGGCGTCTTGCCTAAAAGGACATCCTGGATAAATTCACCTCCTGTGGGCAATAGGCAAATTATTATTGGATTATCCTCTGTCATTTCTTCAGAATCTAATATCATTTCTATCGCAAGCCCTTCTTCTTCGCATTCGTTAATGTCTCCCACCCCGTCCTTGCATGTTTCATCGGGGTCATCAGGACAGCAGGTAAAGCAGTCGTAGTAACCTTGCGGCATATCCTGCGGCGTGATGCGCCTTATTACATCATTATTCGTGCCTGTGTGTTTGGTGCTGACAAAAAGGTTGCCGTAACCGTCATGAGTTATATAATCCAATCCGTCAGTCGTCAGGCCGGCTGGAAGCATGGCAACAGGAACATTGCCCGGCAGGGAGTATATCGTCGGGGTGTTGCACCAGGGATCAGGATTGATGGCATATCCCCTTCCTGAACAGTCGGCGGTCATTTTCCACTGGTCCTCGCAATAGGCATAGTTGCCTGTCGGCCATTGATAAAGCTGATATCCTGTACCGTTGGATGGAATATAGATCATCTGTGTG
>JAKQCT010000041.1 GCA_029559035.1 Acidobacteriota bacterium | reverse complement strand
GGCGGCTTCCTGCCGCTTCGATTCGCAGAGGCCAGACTGGCACTCGAAGTTCCTCTCCACGCTGGCGCACGATATGAAGGCGCTCATGTTGCCGAACACGGGCACGCACCCCGAATCTATCGTTATCGTGTACCTGCCGTTCGACAGCCCGTTGAAGCTGTATTGCCCGGACGAGTTGGATACGGTGCTCTGAATATGAAGGGAGTTCTTGTACAGGCTCAGCGCCGCGCCGGCCACCGGCGATCCCCCCAGCTCCGTCACCGTCCCGTAGATCGAGTAGGTCTGGGTCCTCGCCGTGAAGTTCTTCTCCGTGGCGTCCGCGTTCGTTATCGTCACGCCGATGCTCCAGGGATTAAGCCCGAGGCAGGGTTTCGAGGCGGTCAGCGTGTATGTTCCCGCAGAAAGACCCGTGAACTGGTACCAGCCGGGATAGATCGAATCGGAGAAGGTAGAAAGGATTGCAAGATGTGGAGCCATCCACACATAGGGCTTTACGACTTCTCAACCACGCCACGGTGACCTAAAAGACACACTTTTAAAGGCGTCGGGTATGATATTATTGGCATTTTTCACCGGCACGATTATTGCATAAATGTCGGCTTGGAGGAAGTTGAAGGTTGTATTACCAACAGACGATCGAAAATAAGGTGACCTGCCTCGGGGTCGGGCTTCATTCCGGAAAGAAGGTCCGCATGACCCTTCTGCCGGCTCCCGCCGATACAGGCGTCGTTTTCAGGAGGATGGACAGGGGCGGGATGGAGATCCCCGCCAGCGCCCTCCTGGTCGAACGGGTCGATTTCGCCACCAGCCTCGCGCGGGGCGAGACGACCGTGAAGACCGTCGAGCATCTTCTCTCCTCCCTCTACTGCCTGGGCGTCGACAACGTCGTCATCGAGCTTGACAACGCGGAAGTCCCGATAATGGACGGCTCCGGCTCGCCCTTTGTCTTCCTTCTGAAGGAAGCGGGGATCAAGAGCCTCGACAAGCCCAAGCACTACCTGAAGATCCTCGAGCCCCTCCATTACGAGGACGGGGACAAGTGGATAAAGGTCCTGCCCTCGGACGAACTGCGGATCACCTATTTCGTCTCTTACCCGCATGCCCTGATCGGAGAGCAGACCCTCACCCTGCCCATCAACCCCTCCATATTCGAGGACCAGATAGCCCCCGCGAGGACATTCGGATTCCTTCACGAAGTCGAATACCTCCGCCAGAAGGGGCTGACGCTGGGCGGTTCGAAGGACAACGCGGTGGTCCTGGACGAGAGCAAGATCCTGAACGACCACCTCAGGTTCCCCAACGAGTTCGTCAGGCACAAGATACTGGATCTTCTCGGCGACCTCTCCCTCTGCGGGATCCCGCTGAAGGCGCACATCTATGTTCACAAAGGCGGCCACAACCTCCACACGAAGATGGCCCAGATGATATCGTCGACCATTGACAGCCACGAAATGACCCTCATCGACGACCACACTTTTGCCCTTCCTCTGCAACAACCTCTTGCATAACCTCCTGTTTTCAACCTTCCTCCACCTCTTGAGGGCCCCTTCCCCGGGGCCCTCTGCTTTTATGCCGCGCCATCGAAAGCCGATGGCTTTCGCTTCGCTTCCCGAAGAGAGGGGCGATCCTCTCCTCTCTTAGGCGCTCCGCTCGCATACTCGCTGCGCTGAACACTCCCCCGGCAGAGAATGTGCCCTTTCGCGACGTGAAGTCGTCTCTGGGCACAACATCCTCCACCTCTTGAGGGCCCCTTCCCCGGGGCCCTCTGTTTTTATGCCGTGCCATCGAAAGCCGATGGCTTTCGCTTCGCTTCCCGAAGAGAGGGGCGATCCCGCTGCCTCGAATTCTAATTATTCGCCTTAAGGTGGCTTAAGGCTGAAGTTCGATAGGGAATGGGATTCCACAATTTTTCACTTTTCAATTTTCAACTTTCAATTTTCAATGCAGGCGCAGCATGCTCGGCTGACGCCTGGCTGAAGGCAGGTGTCCTCCGGACAGGCTGAAGGCGGAAGGCTGAAGTTCAATAGGGAATGTTGGTTTCCCGTAGGGGCGATTCACGAATCGCCCGAATAAAACCCCCACGCTTCGCTCTCCCCCTTTGCAAAGAGGGAAGACATTGAACGCAGGCTAAAGACCTGCGACTACCACACTTTTTCACTTTTCACTTTTCAATTTTCAATCTTACTTTTTCAATCCTAAGGCTCTTGAGCTATCCAGATCAGGACTGCTTGTCGGCGCGTTTTACGACGACTTTGGAAAGCCTGAGCGCGGGGATGCTCTCGCAGGTCCAGACCGCCTGAGACCTTTTGACGCACAGCCCCCGCGTCTCTTCCCGCTCCGAGCCTATCGCGGTTATCTTTTTGAGGAATGACGGTATCTTTAGAGAAACCGCTGAATTTGTAACGGGCTCAGCGATCCTGCCGTCGCGCACCAGGTAACCTTCCGCCACCGGAAAGAACGCCTCCCCTTTGTCGCGGTCCACCTTTCCGTCGCTGAACCTTTTCACATAGAGGCCGATATTGACCTCGGAGCAGAGTTCTTCGTCGGTACCCTTGCCTGCGGGGCTTTCCAGCCTCCAGATCCTCGGGAGAGGCTCGTGGCGGTGGTTCTCCCTCCTCGCGCTGCCGGTGATGCCGATGCCGAGGTCAAGAGAGCGCCTCAGGTCCGCGAGCAGGCCTGTCGCCTTGCCGTTCCCGATCAGAACCTGTTCCGCGGGCGCGTTCCCCTCGTCGTCGATCGACGCGAAATCGTCATCCGGACCTTTTTCCACGAGAGAGAACGAGCCCGCCGCGACTTTGGTCCCGATGAACCCTTTCACTTCCTCCCGATCGTAGCGGTCAGCCTCGAACAGATGCCCGACCGCTTCGTGAACCGCCATCCCGGCCGCCCTGCCCGACAGGACAACCTCCATCTCTCCCTCCGGGGAAACCTTCGCGTCGAGATGGATAGTTGATAGCCTCAGGGATTCTCCCGCCGCCCTTTCCAGGAACTCCTTCAGAGCCCTGTCATGCAGGTCGGTTGTATCCATCAGGCATTCCGCCCCCTTCGCCAGTTTTTCATCGCGGCGCACCAGTGCCTGGGCGTAAAAAGCCGTCCTGAACCTCGAATCCGAGGCTATTTTACCGTCGGCCGTGATGACCGAGAACTCCTCGCTTGCACGCCTCATCACTCCCAGAAAAGAAGAAGCGCCCTTGTCCCTGACATCGGAGGCGACCGCAGACATCGATGCCGCGGCGTCATCAGCGCTGTCCCTGGACTCTTCCCCTTTGCCCGAGATGTTCATCGAGCCGTGCATTTCAGGCTCTTTTCCCGCGGCGACGCTTCTGACGAAAGAAGCTATCAGCTCCGGATCCCCGGTCGTGATGTGCGAAAAACTCCATTTTTCGCCCCTGCGGAAACGGACGCCGGCACCGCAGTCGTCAAGCGCTTCGACAGCCTCGTCGTCATTGTCGCGCGTTATCACCGTTCCCGCCGACCTCTTGAGGAATATTTCGGCGAAATCGGCTCCGCTTTTTGAAAGCTCGTCCCTGAGATGCTCCAGGAAAGTCCTGTCGAACATCATCCTTCTCCTTCTGCAAGAGCCCGCCAGATCCTCTCCACCTGGCCCTCCGTCTCCCGGGCCGATCCGCCGTTGTCTATCACGAAGTCGGCAAGCGAGGCCTTCTTCCTGTCGCCCCACTGCGTCCGCATCCTATCCCGGATACTTTTTTCCGTCCATCCCTTTTTGACGAGCCTCCGGATCCTGGCCTCTTCCGGAGCGGTGACAAGTATCACCTTGTCGAACTCGCTCCCGGTCCCCGCCTCGAAGATGAGTGCGGCCTCCGACACGACCATGACCGGCTTTTTCGGCGAATCTTTCAGTTCTTTGATGATCACGCGCCTCTTGAGAACGACGAGCGGGTGGAGGATCGATTCCAGCTTTTTCCTGCTCTTTTCATCCGCGAAGGCTTTCGCCGCCAGTTTTTTCCTTGATATGGAGCCGTTTCCCGCGAGGATCGACTTTCCGAAAGCCGCGAGAACTTCTTCGAACCCTTCGTTCCCTTTTTTAAGAAGTTCCCTTACGATCCTGTCCGAATCGAGGACGAGGGCGCCTCTCTTCTTGAACATCCTCGCGACCGCGGATTTTCCGGAACCTATGCCTCCGGTGAGGCCGACGTGAAGCATCCCTCAAGCCCCGACGTGCTCCCTGTAAGCCTTGAAGGTGTTCATCATCAGACCGGCGATCGTCAACGGGCCTACTCCTCCCGGCACGGGCGTGTAAAGCGATGCCTTTTCCCACATGGCCGGCGGAAGCACGTCACCGACAAGGGTCGAGCCCTTTTCGCGGACCTGTTTGAGGCGCTCCTCGTCGTCGGGATAGAGAATCTTCACCTCTTCCTCGTCGGTGACCCTGTTGATCCCGACATCGACTACGACGGCTCCCTCCCTTATGTGGTCGAAGCCCAGGAAGGCCTTCTTCCCCATGGCGGCTATGAGGATGTCCGCCTCGCTCGTCACCTTCTCGAGGTCCCTTGTCCTGCTGTGGCAGATGGTGACCGTAGCGTGCTCCTTGAGAAGCATTATCGACATCGGTTTGCCTACGATGTGAGACCTGCCCACGACGACAGCCCTCCTGCCCCTCAGTTCGACATTGTATTTCTTCAAGAGCTCTATGATCCCGAGCGGCGTGCAGGGGACGAGGAAAGGCTTGTCGATGAGCAGCCTGCCCATGTTCTCAGGGTGGAATCCGTCGACATCCTTGGAGGGGGAGATGGCATCGAGTATCAGGCTTTCGTCTATGTGCTTCGGGAGAGGGAGCTGGACCAGTATCCCGTCGATCTCCTCCTTCGCGTTGAGGCTTTTCACCAGCGCGAGAAGCTCATCCTGCGAGGTGTCCTCCTTCAGCTCTATCTTTTCCGAGTAGTAATCCAGTTTCGCGCAGGTCTTCACCTTCGAAGAAACGTAAATCTGGCTTGCCGGGTTCATCCCCACGAGGACCGCCGCAAGCCCGGGCTTCCTGAGCCCCCTTGCCTGGCAGTCGATCACTTCCTTCTGCAGTCCGTCGAGGATCTCCTGGGATACTTTTTTGCCGTCGAGAATCGATCCTTTCATTATCTGGTCTCCTTGATGAATTTCATTCTGAACGGGAACACTTCCTCGAAGATCTCCCTTCCCACGGTGATGTTGGCCAGCACGAGACTGGTCTTCTTTCTCGGCATCGGGTCGTCGTACTCGAAGAACATCAGCCTTTCGATCCAGGTCTTCGGGGGAAGGTTCAGCGGCTTGAGGAAGATCGTTTTTCCGCAAGCCTCAAGCTTCTTCTCACCGCCCTGCTTCTCGTAGAACATCTGGAAGACGGAAGTCTCGTCCTTGGGCAGGCAGTCTTCCATCAGCGCCATCGAAGGCGAGAACTCGAGGTTCGACTCCTTCGACAGGTTCTCCAGCCTGATCCTGAAGAAGACATAGTTGTAGCCTTCAGGCACCTCGTCGAACGGGTTTGACAGCCCCTTTTTCTCGTAATAGGCCGCGATGTCCTTTAAAAGGAGCGGCTCGACCTCGATCTTGATGAATTGCCCCTCGTACTTGTAGGTGTTGCTCTCGATGACGATCTTGGGGTTCCATTTCTTCGATTTTTCGACCGTGGTCACCGAATCCAGCCGGTAATAGGTCGCCGCGGCAAGAAAAGACAATGAAGCCAGCACGAAAAACGCTCCCAGAAGTCTTTTCATCTCATGCTCCTCCCGAAATATTCATACTGAAGTCTATATTATTAGGCGATTTCTTACAAGAGAATTATAATTGTTCCCTGCGGGAGGTCCAAGTGATAAACAGGAATTTCAGAGCTCACTGGCGGTTGGACAAGGAGATCGTTTTCCTCAACCACGGCTCTTTCGGCGCGACACCCATCCCCGTGATGGACAAGCAGAGGGAGATCCAGGGCCTGATCGAAAGGGAGCCGGTCAAGTTCTTCATGCGGGACTACGAAGGTTTCTACGAAAGGGCGCAGGAAGCGCTCGCCGGGGTCGTCGGCGCCGAAAGGGACGACATCGTGTTCGTTCCCAACGCCACGACCGGGGTCAACACCGCCCTGAGGGCAGTTCCGCTCTCGCCGGGGGACGAGATACTCGTCACCAACCAGGAGTACAACGCCTGCCGCAACGCCGTCAACGAGATCGCGAAGGAAAGGAAGGCCGTTGTAAGGGAGGTCCGCCTCCCCTTCCCCGTAAAATCCTCCGAGCAGGTAACCGAGACCATCGTCAATTCGCTCACCGGCAGGACCAGGGTGTTCCTCATAGATCACATCGTAAGCCAGACGGCGCTGGTGGTGGATATCGAAGACATAGTGAGGGAGCTCGAGGACAGGGACATAGAAACGATCGTCGACGGGGCGCACTCCGTCGGGATGGTCCCGCTCAACCTCGAAAAGCTCAGGCCCGCCTTCTTTACCTCGAACTGCCACAAGTGGCTCTGCACGCCCAAGGGGGCGGCGTTCCTGTACGCCAGAAAGGACATGCAGAATCTGGTCCGTCCCCTGGTGATCAGCCACGGCGCGAACACCCCGAGAAAGGACAAGTCCCGCTTCTTCCACGAGTTTTCCTGGACAGGCACGGACGACCCCTCCGCTTACTTTTCGATACCCTCCGCCGTCGATTTTTTAAGCTCGCTCCTCCCCGGAGGCCTGCCCGCCCTGATGGAGAGAAACCGGTCGCTCTGCCTCGAAGCGAGGAAGATCATCATCGGCGCGCTCGGCATCGAAAAGCCGTGCCCGGATGAAATGGTCGGCTCCATGGCGTCGTTCCCTCTTCCCGACGCGGTCAGCGAACCCATTGCGCCTCTCTTCATGGACGAGCTGCAGGACGAGCTATTCATGAGGTTCAGGATCGAGATCCCCGTGATGTACTGGCCGAAATTCCCCAAGAGGCTCCTGCGCATATCCTGCCAGGCTTACAACTCCATGGACGACTACAGGAAACTGTGCAACGCGCTCAAGGAAGCGGGGATGTAGGGAATTCGCCAATTTTCAATGCAGGCGACGCCTGCCGGGCTGAAGGCAGGTGTCCTCCGGACATGCTGAAGACTGAAGGCAGGTGTCCTCCGGACAGGCTGAAGGCTGAAGGCTGAAGAGCTGAAGTTCGATAAGGAAATTGATTCCATCATTTTAAAATTTTCAATTTTCACTTTTCAATTTGAAATTGCGCGTCAGCGCCTAACGCCCGCCTCGCCGCGCTCGCCTTCCCTTCGGGAAACTTGCGCAAGGCTGCGGCCCATAGCAGATAGTCGCGCGCCCGAAGGGCTTAAAATGCTCCTAAGAAAAACCAAGCAGTTGGTTTTTCTGGCAAGCAAATCAATTTGCTTGCTCCCTCTCCGCCAATCGGGTATCGCGCCGAGCGTCGAATTCACTTCGCGCGGAGGCGCATTCTTTTACGGGGGTGAATCAGCATAACGAGCTTGCGAGTGGAGCGCCTAAGGAGGGGGCGGCGCCCCCTTCTTCGGGAGCGCGATAGCGCAAATTGGCGGAGAGGGGGGGATTCGAACCCCCGGTCCCGGTTTAAGCCAGGACAACTGCTTAGCAGGCAGTCCTGTTCGGCCACTCCAGCACCTCTCCGCAGCGGGGACATTATATTTTATTTGGCAGAATAGGTCAAACGACGCTCCCCCGCTTCTTGTTAGAGGCTTCTCTTTATTGTAGAATCTGTTATATGGACGTTGACAAGGAAACAAGAGGCGATGCTTTGAAGGGGAAGCGGGTCAGCAAGTTCGAAGATATCCCCGCCTACGAATTCCTTCTCCTCAGGCAAAAGCTGGGGTTCGGCAAGTACCGTAAGACTAGGGAAAGGGACGAGGAAAAAACCGCCGTCCTGCGACGCCTCGCCCTCAAGCGGATGGAAGAAGCCGAAAAGGACGATTACATCGAGATCGGCCCGAGAAGAAGAAGGCTGAAGATAAAGTAGGAATTCCCATTAATATTAGCCTGATTAACAATCCCCACAGAGGTTTCTGCGCCATTCGGGAATTTTCTTCAACCCCAAGAATAAACTTCCCACGGGCTTACGCCCGGGGTATTAGCCGAATTCAAGCTTCGCTTGTCCAATATCTTCTTTGCCTTGTTGTTCGATATAGGCTCGTATCACTCGATCATTGATTCCAACGGTTGAGACAAAATACCCGTCT
>JAKQCT010000097.1 GCA_029559035.1 Acidobacteriota bacterium | reverse complement strand
TGCAGGTGGGAGAGTCGCTCAGGCCCGCCTTCCAAGACCAGCTCCCAGAACTCGCCTTGCAGTTGTCCCGGTGCCAGATCGACGTCCCGCCACCGCTCGCCGTCCAGATCCCCGTCCCGCTCTCGACCGTGTCAGGACCGTACAAATAGACACGCTGGTCGGTCCTGAAGGAGTAATAGTTCCCTGAATTGTTGTTTTGGCCGTAGTTCTGGGCGCCGTCGTAAGAACCGACATAATAATTATAAACCGTACAGCCTGACAACCCGGTGATGGTGAGGCTGTGCTGCGTCGAGAAGTTCACCAGGTCTTCCGCCACTGTCGCAGGAGGGGTCGAAACGCCGAAATAGACCCTTGAGTTCGCCGGTTCGTCCGTGGTCCACGAGATCGTGGCTGTAGAATCGGTCTTCGCCGACACATGGACATTGGTTATGACGGGAGGAGTGCAATCGACCGGGAACGAAACATCAACGTCGTGGTTCGGTTCTCCGCAGTAGTCGGGATCTCTATACCTGGCTGTCACCGTATCTCCCGCCTGCACGCCCACCTGCCCTGCTCCCGGCGTCCCGGTAGTGGTCTGGAAACTGCCTGTGTAGGTGGCGGATCCCGGCGGGTCGTTCGCCATAGTGAACTCCACCGGAACGGGGTGGCTTGTAGAAAAAACGGATAGCGTCACCGGAGAAGAGGCGGTCGAATCGAGGATCGTGACGCCTATTTGCGTGTTGACGCATCCCGCCATGGACTTGTCAAGTATTATCATTCCCGTGCAAGGCTGGGGAACGATCGTCACGCAGTTGCTCATCGGCCCCGCACAAGCGTCCGAACCTGTCATCGCCTGGGCCCTGTAGTAGTATGTCATTCCGTTCACTGGAGTCGTATCCACAAAACTGGTCGTAGGGGCGAATACGCTCCCGACCTTGGTGAAGCCTGAATCGCAGCCGGTCTCGTTCCTGTAAAAGAAATACCGGCTCGCGTTGGCGACAGGCGTTACGTTCAACGTCACCGCTTCGCTTCCCGCTATCGCCGAGAGAACAGGGGCGGTAAGGCCGGGACAGGAAGTCTGGTTCTGGTTCGTGGGATCCCCAGCCGCGCCGCATGCTATGTTGTGGCGCTTGAGTGCGGCGAATATCGCGGCCGCGTGGGGAGTTCCGTTGGCCGTCCCGTCGCCGTCGTCGTCCAGGGCCCTGAACAAGGTGTAAAGAGTGCTGCCTCCGCACCCGTCGCTTGTCTTGGTGCTTCCGTTGCAGTTGTACATGTTCCCGAGCTGAGCCATCGAAAGATACGACAGCCTTTCGACCAGCTGCCATGCGGTCGGGAGGTCAAGCCCGCAATAGGAAGGGAGGTCCCTGGTCACGAGGTCCCAAAGCGCCTGGGTTGATATCCCCGATTCGCAATGGTCCTCCCATCCGCAGGGGCCGTTGTATCCCCCCGAAGAACAGCTGTAGACGCTGCCGTTGTTCGCCGGCGTCCACGGAGTCTGCTTCGAATGTTTCATGTAATCGGCTTCCCTTATTCCGTCGCAGTCGGTGCACGCGTCGCCGTACCCGTGACAGTCGTCTCCTAGGAAAGCTCCTCTCCCGGTGCATGAATCCCTGTACTGCAGGGTGGCCGTCCAGTCCGCTCTCGTTTCAAGCGGAGGGCTTCCTCCCCCAGAACCGTCGTAATTGTCGAAGCTGTGGCCCCACTCGTGAACGGATACTCCGGGTATCTCGCCCAGGTTCCAGCATCCCCCGGCAGCCTTGTAGAAATAAAGGGAGCTTCCTCCCGAACTGGCGTTGCATGTCGGGCTGTTGTTCACATTGACCGTGATATACGAGTTGTTCAGCCAGCTGTTCGACGGGTAGTAGGTTCTCGCCTTCATGTTGACCTGGGTGAGATGGTAATACTGGACCTTTGAAGAATATGTATTGCCTCCCGCTCCCGGGTTGGGGTTCGGGACTCCGCAGTCCTGTCCGACGCTCTCGCCGTAATCGGCGTCTCCGCCGGTGGTCGTGAGAGTCGTCGCACCGCAGGCGTCGACGATCCTTGTGTACTTGCCTGCGCCGAGGTTGAGAGTAGCGGCGTTCCCGGTGAACCTGCCTCCTATGTCGGAATAGTCGTTGGGAGAAGGAAGTCCCGTCGCGACATAGGGAAACGGCCTGTCCGCCTGGTTATTGTGACCGTCGGCCGGATATACGACGCCGTGGACCCACCCGTAACGGTTGATATCAACGAACCTCAGGATTTCTCCCGTGTTGGCGTCCACGAGCCCCTCCCAGGTCCCCGTTTCTCCCTCTCTCGTAAAGACGAACCGGTACGCAAGAGCGTACGATATCCCGGTTCCGGGGATCCCCGTGAAGCCTTCAATCTCAACTCCAGAAGGGACAGTCGGAACGATGGTGAGAGACCCTGCCTCCGCGAAGCGGTCGCTTTCCAGGGATCCGCCTATGTACCCTGACAAAATATCCAGCGCGGTATCCGCGCTTATCAAGGGAAGAGTGTCCAGCTCGAACTTGCCTATCAATGAAGTGGACACCTGGATGAGGTTTCCGTTATTTATCCTGAAGCTGATCCCCGCCCCTTCCACGGGTATGCCTTGAGGGACCCACTGGAACCTCAGGAAATAAATGGAATTGCCGAACGGCCCGGACCCTTCCCTGTCCAGATATAGCTCATCCTGACCGGCAGGAAATATCGAAGCGTTGTCTTCCATGAACCTGCGAGCGGCGGCTTCTGCATCCTCGAGCCTGATGCACTCGTTGGAAGAGCATCCCTTTCCAAAGGAATCCCAGCTGACATTGGACCGTAGTCCGGGGAGCAATGGGATCGCGCCTCCCTCGAGAAGTGAAAATTCCCCTCTCCTTCGGTCGACGGTGAACTTCCAGGCATCGCCGTTATCCGCGAGGAAGCCCTCCATGGCGTCAGCGCCCCTCAGGCCGTTCCTCATGGAATCGAGGTCGCCTGTGGTTTCCGTGACTCGAAGCGTCTGCTTCTGGAAGACAAGAAGATCCAGGTTCCCTTTAGTCCCCTTGACCCCGTAACCGAATGCCAGGACACAGAAAACTATCATCCCGACGGCTAGTGAAGCTGATTTTACTCTCATTTTTCACTCCCCTGACAAGCTTTTATGCTTCATAATCAAAGAATTGAGATTAAAACATACTATACGCAAAATCAAGTGCTTTTGTTCCCGGAAGCTTCCGGCCCTGACATGAAAAACGGGGCCGGTTTCCCGGCCCCGTTTTGGCTTCAGTCCTTCAGCGCCGTTTTCAGGAGCAGCCGCCCGAGCTGTTGACAGTTCTCGTTCCGCAGGTCGCCGTCCCGGCGGGGCCTTCGCCCGCTCCGCTGTAGCCCGTGATCAGGAAGTAGTAGCAGCGGCCCGATACTCCGGACGGGTCGTCCCCCGTCACGTCGAAGCTCGTTCCCGCGCCGTCGTTCCTCAGGCAGAAGTCG
>JAKQCT010000044.1 GCA_029559035.1 Acidobacteriota bacterium | reverse complement strand
TCGAACACGTGCCCGGCGACGACGGTGGCCCTCACTACCGAAAACGGCATGAGCTCTTACCAGTGGTATGTCGGCGGGAGCCCGATAGGCGGGGCGAACGCTTACCAGTACACGGTGACGGCGAGCGGGACGTACACCGTTTCCTACACGAACGGGAGCGGCTGCAGCGGGACCTCGGCGGGGCACGCGGTGACGATAAGTTCCTGCGCGGTCGTACCGGGTGAAGTTGCAGTCGGGTCGGATTTCACATGGACAGGGCAGACGATCGGCTGGACGGCTAACGCGGACGCGACCGGCTACAGGGTTTACCGCGGTCTTCTGTCGAACCTTTCGGCCCTGTGCGACGGGACGAACGATTTCTGCACGCGGAACGACGCGGCGTCTACGAGCCTCGACGTAACGGGAGACGATCCTTCGGGCCAGGCGGGCAGGTGTTTCTACTACCTGATCACGGGTTACAGCGGTGCCGGCGAAGGCCCTGCGGGAACGGCGACCTGCGGAACCAGGCAGGTGAACCAGACGGGCGGGTGTTCCTGATAACTCGTCAACTTTGCCGAATTGGAAGGGGCTGGGAGACCGGCCCCTTTTTTTATAGCCTTGACATATAGTATCAAGGAGAATAAATTACATCTTGTATCGATCAACAGTTTTGGGTGTTTTGAGCGCTTTCCGCCCGGAGGTTGAAAAATGTTGAAAAAACTTGCCGCAACCGTAATTGTGATCTCTTTCTCCATCTGTTCTTCCGCGCTTGTCGTAAAAACAGGACGGCCCGGGCCGGATGCTCCAGTATCGCTGAAGGAGGCTTCGGCGGAGAAGTGCGTGATCAGGTTCGAGCTCGGGAGCTTCGAGATCAAGAACATCGAAACGGAGAATGGCAAATTCACGGCGGTGGCCGCGCTTTCGGGGGACCGGACCTCCGAGGTCGGGAAGCCGGATCTTCCCTCGACAACGAGCCTTGTTGAGATCCCGTACAACGCCGTGCCGAAGCTCTCAATGACCGATGTTTCTTATCAGGAGTACGATCTCGGGGCGATGGGCTTCGACAGTCCCGTCAATCCACGGCAGGCGCCTTTAGTGAAGCTGCCCGGGGCGGAGCGCGCCTTCGCGATGGACGTCGATCTCTACGGTTCAGACTGTTTCTTTCCGCAGGAACCAGTTCAGGTTCAGAAAGAAGCTTTTATAAGGAGCCACAGGGTCCTGCCGGTCACGATAAATCCTTTCCAGTACAATCCGGCGAGAAACGTCCTCAGAGTATACAACTCTTTCGATCTGACGGTTGAGACCACCGGAGCCTCCTACTCATCAAGCATTTCAGAGTTCAACAGGACGGCCAGCTCCTCCTACGAGTCCTATCTAAAGGAAAGGATAATCAACTACCGCGGCATTTACGGTTCATCGCCGAAGACCTCTTACGGGGACGGCCTGCTGATAATCACTCCCCCCTCTCTCAACACGTCCGATCTCCAGAACTACGCCGAACTGAAAAGAAAGTGGGGATACAAGGTGCAGGTGGCCACCCTCACGGAAACAGGGACGACGGCGGCGGCGATACAAAGCTACATCCAGAACGCCTACAACACGTGGAC
This sequence comes from Acidobacteriota bacterium, assembly GCA_029559035.1. Lineage (GTDB taxonomy): Bacteria > Acidobacteriota > UBA4820 > UBA4820 > UBA4820 > JAKQCT01. Next base: position 1,268 of record JAKQCT010000044.1, on the reverse strand, counting down.
GAACCCCCCGCTGGGATTCGTAATGCTGGTGGGCGCCTACGAGCTCATAGCCGCGACGAACATGACGCAGGGAGATTCCGCCACGAAGACGGACCTTTACTACTCGACCGTTTCGGGCGGAGACATCCTGCCGGATGTACATCTCGCGAGACTCACTGTAAACAACACGGCCGAGCTTTCGACTGTCCTCTCGAGGCTTACGAGCTATTCGCTGGGCAGTTTTTCCACCACATCGTGGATAGACCGGATCTCCTTCCTCGGGACCTGCGATACGGGATTCTACACGATCGCCGAAGGCACCCACAATTACTGCGTGAGCAACTACACGAGCCCCTGGGGCTACACCGGCAACTTCCCTTCGAATCCGCAGGCCGGCGGCGACAAGCTCTACTGCGTGACATACAGCGCGGGTGACGACGACTGCATCGACAGGTTCAACGAGGGAAGGAGCGTGGTCACCCATTCTGGCCACTGCGGGCCCACGTACTTCGCGGGGCCTTACATCTATGTTTCGGACGTCCAGGGGCTCACCAACGGCGAGAAGACGCCTTTCGTCGTCGGACACTGCTGTCAGTCCAACCAGTGGGAGAGCTCATCGCTGACTGTCGGCGAAGCTTGGCTAAAAAAAGCTGCGGTCGGCTACTGGGGCTCCGTGGATTACACTTACTGGGACGAGGACGACCTTTTGCAGAAATACTGGTACAAAGAGGTTTTCACCAACGGTAATTACAAGGTGGGTGTTTTCACGGACCTCGCGAAAATTGACTTTTTCAATAACCCCGGGGGTTCATCCGCCGTGACCTACTATTTGGAGGAATACAACCTCAACGGCGACCCAACCCTGGAGATCTGGACCAGGCAGCCTTCCGCGATGAGCGTTTCCCACGCGGGGGAAATGTTCATCGGAACGGCTTCTTTCCCGGTGACGGTTACTTCGGGCGGCGCTCCCGTCGCGGGGGCCCTGGTCTGTCTTTACAAGGCGGACGAAGGTATCCACGAGGTCGCACTCACGGACGCGTGCGGCGCCGCTTCTCTGACAATGAGTCCTTCTCCCGCCAACATCGGGACGATAAGCCTCATGGTGACGAAGCACGACCTCGCTCCTTACCAGGCGGCGGTGAATGTTGTGGCGGCAAACGGCCCGTATTTCGTGTACTCTTCACATGGTGCGTTGACGGAGGTGGAGGGAGACGGGGACTCCTATTTGGAAAGAGGGGAGAAGTGGTCGGTGAGCGTATCGATGGGGAACATAGGGACCGAGGGGGCGA
>JAKQCT010000096.1 GCA_029559035.1 Acidobacteriota bacterium | reverse complement strand
TTTGGGGCGGCTGCGCCGCCAGGGGCAGGCGGGGCTCTCTTCGATGGGTTCGCCCCGCCCAGCCTTGATCCTGATGAGTGACTGATGCGGATCTGTTACAGTATAGTCCGACATCTGAAGAAAGAAAACAGGGGCGCGCATTAAGTTATGCTTTAGTCCGGGCTTCGGGGATAGAATAACGATGGGCGGCAAATTCGCCGCAATGGAGATTACTTGGCTCTTGACAACGACCGGCTAATGGGTGACCCCACCTTCTCCATATGCCCTTTTCCCCTTGACAGTGCGGGCTCGAGGTTCTAACCTATTGATTGCAAGGAGGCTTACAGTGAAAGGTTTCAGACGACTGGGTCCGATTCTCGTTCTATTGATGCTGATGGCCGCCGTCCCCGCGTCGGCGATCGTTTCAAGGATAACGCTGGACAAGGCGATCCATCCTCTTACCGAGGAATACATCCTCGCCGCCATATCGGAGGCCAATTCGAAGAAGACGGACCTGATCCTGCTGATCATCGACACCCCGGGAGGCTACGTCAAGAACGTGGAGGCCATCCAGCGGGCAATAATCGAATCGAAAATCCCCGTCGCCGCGTTCGTCTCCCCTTCCGGGGCGAGAGCCGCTTCGGGCGGGGCGCTGGTGGCGGTGGCTTGCGACTTCATCGCCATGGCTCCGGGAACGACGATCGGCTCCGCGCACCCGGTCTCCGGCCTTCCCATCCCGTTGAACCCCGCGAACCCCACGGAGCCGGGCCAGGAGAAGAAGAACACGAAGAACGACGACGTGATGATGGAAAAAGTGATAAACGACCTGACCGCGCACCTCAGGTCCATCGCCACCATCCGCGAAAGGAACGTCGAGCCGATCGAGAAGATGGTCAGGGAGAGCATCTCGCTCACCGAGAGGGAGGCCCTCGACCAGAAGGTTATAGAGCTTGTCATAGGGAGCGAGGGCGACCTGCTGGCCATGCTCTCGGGCAAACGGCTGAAGCGGTTCGACGGGACCTTCACCGACCTGCCCGCGAAGCTCGAGGGAGTCGAGACCGCCAAGATGACTTTCAGGCAGAAGGTGCTTTCGGGGATCGCGAGCCCCGAAGTGGCGTTCCTTCTCCTCCTGACAGGCATCCTGGGACTTTTCATCGAGTTCAAGAGCCCCGGCCTCATCTTCCCCGGGATAATCGGCGGCATCGCCATCCTGCTCTACCTTCTGAGCCTGCCGATACTGCCCGTCAACGCGGTCGGCATACTCCTCATCATCCTTGCGGTAGTATTTTTCATTTTGGAGATAAAAGTGGTATCCTATGGTATGCTGGGCATAGGAGGGACGATATCCTTGATCATCGGCGCCTTGATGCTTTACAGGGGCAACCCGCTTACCGGAGAAGGGCTGAAGTTCTCATTCATCCTTCCCGTCGCGCTCGCCTTCGCGGCGATCCTCGGGATTCTTGTCTATCTGGCGATCAAAGCCTTCAAGAACCCCGTAATGGCGGGGCCCGAGGACATGATAGGACGCACGGCCGTCGTCCACGAGACGATAAACCCTACCGGGACGGGAAAGGTGTTCGTCTTCGGGGAATACTGGACAGCCGAATCGAACGAGATTATCGAGAAGGGCGCAACCGTTAAGATAACAGCCGTTCAGGGCATGGTCCTGAAGGTCGAACCGGTAAAATAAGGAGGAACCTATGAAAACGATCCTTGGGATGAGTTTTCCTGTAGTCGTGGTGGCCGCGATCTTCTTCTTCTCGTGGCTTTTCTCCTGCATCAACATTCTCAAGGAATACGAACGCGGCGTGATCTTCCGCCTCGGAAGGGTCCTTCCCCAGCCGAAGGGTCCGGGCCTCATCTTCGTCTTCAAGCCGTTCGACTCCATAACCAGGGTAGCTTTGAGGACGATCGTCCTGGACGTTCCTCCGCAGGACATCATCACCAAGGACAACGTTTCGGTGAAAGTGAACGCCGTCGTCTATTTTAGGGTATTCAACCCGCTGAACGCCATACTGCAGGTCGAGAACTACATCTACGCCACGAGCCAGCTTTCCCAGACGACGCTGAGGTCGATCCTCGGGCAGGTCGAACTGGACGACCTCCTTTCGGAAAGGGAGAAACTGAACAAGGAGCTTCAGACGGTCCTGGACCAACACACCGATCCGTGGGGCATCAAGGTGGCACTGGTAGAGATCAAGCAGGTCGACCTGCCGCAGGACATGCAGAGGGCGATGGCTCTCCAGGCCGAGGCCGAGAGGGAGAAGAGGGCGAAGATCATCCACGCCGACGGAGAATTCCAGGCGTCCAAGCAGCTTTCGGAGGCGGCCGCGATCCTGGCGCAGAACCCGACCACGATGCAGCTCAGGTACCTCCAGACGCTGACCGAGATCTCGACCGAGAACCACAGCACGGTCATCTTCCCGATACCGATCGAGTTCCTCACCAACCTTATAAAAAAGTGAGGAAGGATGAAGAAAAGCACCCAGTCAGTCCTGCCAAAGATCGAGCTCGCCCTTCACAAAGACCTCATCAGGACCTTCAGGTCTTTTGAACTGCAGACCGTCGTCGAGGAGATCTTCTCCTCCCTGCAGAGGCACTTCCTGATCGATTTCGGGACGCTGATACTCCTCTCCCAGAGGGGTCAGTTCGTGGAGCGGGTCTTCAGGCTCGGCATACCCGGGGAGCGCCACCAGGCGGAACGCTTCGGCATGACCAAGCTGGACATAGAGAAGCTCGTCAGGGACATGATCCCGAGATACCACACTTTCACCGGCGCCGATCAGGAAAAACCCGCGCCTCTCGTGGAAGGCCAGCCGATCGCCGTCCTTGCGTGCTTCCCTCTTCAACTCATCTACGACTACGAAGCGGTGATGCTCCTGGCGGTGAGCCAGAAGAACAGGGAGAAGCTGGTCCTGGACCACGACGGCTTCCTTTTCCTGACAAATTTCATTACCGACATCTCCTTCGCGGTCAAGAACGCCCTCGCGGTGAAGAGGCTCAACGACCTCATAACCAAGGACGACCTCACGATGAGCTTCAACAGGAGGTTCTTCGAGGACTACCTCGCCGAGGAGATCGACAGGGCGAGAAGGTACAACAGCCCTCTCTCGCTCATCTTCCTCGACCTCGACGGCCTGAGGGAGGTCAACAGCAAGTACGGGCACGCCATGGGATCGAGGACCCTGCAGGAAGCGGCGGCCAGGATAATGAACGCTGTGAGGTCCATCGACAAGGTGATCCGCTACGGGGGAGACGAGTTCTGCATAGTCCTTCCGGAGACCGACGCCAAGGGCGCCACCGAGGTGGCCGAGAGGGTGAGGCAGAAAGTGGCGGGAACTCCATTCCTTCTCGAGGAGTCGGGCGGCATCGAGATGACCGCCTCTTTCGGGGTTGCGAGCTACCCGCTCCACGCCATCACCAAGGAAGAGCTGGTGAAGAAGGCCGACGACGCGATGTTCAGGATCAAGGCACAGTCGAAGAACGATATCCAGGTGGCCGCGCCGATCAACAGGCAGAGATGACCGACGGCCTGATACTCGAAGGGAACATATCCGATATAAACCTCGCCACGTTCCTGATGTCCCTTTACAAGGACAAGGAAACCGGCATCCTCGTCATCGACAACGGGACCTACCCGAAGGCTCTCTACATCAAGGAGGGCAACGTGGTATTCGCCACATCCAAGTGCCCCGACGACAGGCTGGGAGAATCCCTGCTGAGGAGCGGGAAGATAACCATCCGGGATTTCCTTCAGACCTCCAAGCAGATCAGGCCAGGGAAAAGGATGGGCGAGATCCTGGTCGACGGAGGGATACTCACGCCCGAAGAGATGGTGCAGGGCGTGATCAACCAGCTCAACGAGATCATCGATTCCATCTTCGCCCACGCGACGGGTCATTACAGGCTGGAGCTGGACGATTTTTCAACGGAAGACCTCATCACACTTTCGATCGAGATGCCCACGCTGCTCCATAACGGCATGAAGAAGGTGAAAAGCTGGAGGATGTGCCACTCGGTCGTCGGAGGACCGGAACAGCGGCTCAGGAGATCGGACGAGCTGCCCGCCTTTTTCTCGACGCTGGACCTCGCTCCCGACGAGGAGCACCTCCTTTCGCTGACCGTGGGCGGGATGCCCGTCTCCTCGCTTCTCGAAGCAAGCTACCTGCCTCAGTTCGACACCTACAACCTTCTATGGATCTTCATCACTCTCGGGCTCGTCAAGAAGGAAGGGGCCACCGGAAAGGCGGCGGAAGAGGTCAAGGCCGTCAATTTCGAAGAACAGATCGAGGATTACAACGAAGTCTATTTTCACTATTTCACCAAGCTCGGGGGCGCGGCGGAGGAGACTTTCAGGAACGCCTACGACCTTCTCTCCGCGAACTTCCCCGCACTGCTGGAAAGGCAGGAGGGGTTCTTCGGCTACGGCAGGCTCGATCCCGACGAGATCCTCATGAGCATCCGCAACATGCCTGATGCAGAGAAAAGCTCCGCGATCTCGGGATTCCTTCAGGAGCTGCTATACGGGGTCGCCTTCTTCGCCAACATGAAACTGGAAAAGGCGCAAATAGACGAGATCAACGATTATGTCAGGAACCGTTCCTCGCTCAGCGTGGGCCCTAGGGGGGGGATGACAGATGACTAAAGGCCCGACCGTGTCCAACATCGCCTGGATCGCCGCCATTGTCCTGGTGCTTACATTCCTAATAGTGGTTGTTGCATGGATGTCCTCCGGCAAGCTCAAGGTCGAGGATCAGGATGCCCCGAGAGAAAGCGCCGTCGGGGAACAGAAAGCGGAGCCGAAGACATTCATCCCCGAAACGGGAGAGAGAAGCGTTCCTCAAAGCCCGAAGGAGGAACTATCAGAACCGGCTGTCCAGGTGGCCGACATCACGCCGGAGACGCCGCCGGCACCTGAGCCGGAAAACCCGGCTGAAACCGCCCCCGCCCCTCCCCCCTTAAAAGCCGGGGCGGAAGAGAAAAAAGAACAGCCACAACCGGTCGCCGCAGGGGAATCCCGGAACACCTACGCCCTCCAGCTGGGAGCTTTTTCCTCGATCGAGAACGCCAGGGCTTTCGAGAAAAGGCTTGCGGGAAAAGGCTACAGCACGACGCTCAAACAGAAAGGCGATCTCACGGCAGTCCTGATAACAGGGATAAAGAGCGCCGAAGAAGCCCGGAAGCTTAAAGAAAAGCTCGAAAAAGAAAACATCCGCTCATCGGTCGTAACCAACCCGTAGGAGCCGCCATGGCGAAGAGGGAAAAAAAGCAGTCCTTCGAAGACAAGCTGAGGGAACTCGAGGAGATAGCGAGGAAACTGGACGACCCTTCCTTTTCGCTCGAATCAAGCCTCGAGCTTTTCGAACAGGGGGTCAGGCTGGGAAAGGAACTGCGGGTGGAACTGGAATCCGCGAAGCTGAAAGTCCGCAAGCTCATGGAGGACGGCAGCCTGCAACCTTTCGATCCTCCCCGTAAGGAAGGCCGTTCCGGCGAAGACTCCGATTGAAAGGAAGGCCGGGGCCAGTCGAGCTTCCCGGTCCATGGCGATGAGCCCAGAAGCCCCGTGTGAAGGAGAAGCAATTTGACGCCGTCGGTTTTCAAAAGATTCAGGCCTCTCATCGAGAAAAGGCTCGAAAGCTTCTTCCCCGCCGAAGGGATCACGGAACTGGACAGGGCAATGAAATACAGCCTCTGCGCGGGAGGAAAACGGCTGAGGCCGATCCTCGCGCTCTGCGGCTACAGGGCGGCGGGAGGAGGAGAGATAGAGGAAGTTCTCACCGCTTCCTGCGCTCTCGAGATGTTCCATACATACAGCCTCATCCACGACGACCTTCCGGCCATGGACAACGACGACCTGCGGAGGGGCGTTCCGACGAACCACAAGGTTTTCGGCGAAGGCTTGGCCATACTGGCCGGTGACGCTCTCCAGACCATGGGCGCCCACATTTTGGCTCTCCATCCCGAAGGAAGCAGGTTCCGCTCCAGAAGGCTCAAGGCGTCCAGGATAGTCCTGGAAGCCCTCGGCAACAGGGGGATGGCGCAGGGACAGGCGATAGACATCTCGGCGAAGGCCGATTCCTTCGGAGAGGCATCCCTTCTCGAAATGCACAGGATGAAGACCGGATGCCTGCTTGAAGCATCCCTGCTCGCAGGAGCGGCCTGGGCGGGAGCCGCTTCCGAAATGATGAAGATCCTCAGGGATTATTCAACCCCGCTGGGCATCGCCTTCCAGCTTTCGGACGATATCCTCGACGAGGTCTCCAGCTCTGAGAAGCTCGGCAAGACAGCCGGCAAGGACAGGAGGGACAACAAGGTCACCCTTGCCACGCTGTGGGGCCTCGAAAAAGCCGGAAAGAAACTGGAGGATTACCTATCCGAATCGCTGAGAGCACTCGCCCCCCTCGGAGAGGAGGCTCAGGACCTCAGGGACATCGCCAGGTTCGTGGTGCAGAGGGAATCCTGAAATTGAACCCCGGAAAAGAAAGGGCCGATGTCATCCTCGTAAGGTCCGGGCTCGCGGAGACCAGGCAGAAAGCCCAGGCGCTGATCCTTTCGGGCCAGGTCTATTTCGGTGAAAAAAGGGTCGACAAATCCGGGGATTTCCTGCCTCAGGACGCCGTGCTCATGGTAAGGGCCAACCCGTGCCCTTTCGTCAGCAGGGGCGGCCTCAAGCTCGAGGGCGCGCTGAAGGCTCTCCGGATCGAAGTTGCCGGCCTTTCATGCATGGACGTCGGAGCCTCCACCGGCGGCTTCACGGATTGCCTTCTGAGGAACGGAGCCGCAAGGGTGATAGCGATAGACGTCGGCCACAACCAGCTCCATTTCAGGCTCAGGCAGGACTCCAGGGTGCACTGCATCGAGGGGTACAACGTCAGGTTCCTCAAGTGCGGAGATCTGCCGTACATTCCCGAGCTGGCGGTCGCGGACGTGTCGTTCATATCTCTCAGAATAATATTGAGGGCATTGAAGGAAGCCCTGCCGGGCATCAAGGTCCTTGCGCTAGTAAAACCTCAGTTCGAAGCCGGAAAGGGCAAGGTCGGTAAGGGCGGCGTGGTGCGCGACGAGTCAGTAAAAGCGGAGGCCGTCATGTCCGTGAAGCGGGAAGCCGAAACTCTCGGTTTCGAAGTGACCGGAGAAGCGACGAGCCCCATAAAAGGCCCGAAAGGTAACGAGGAGTTCTTCCTTTACCTTGAATGATCCGGGCCTGTGCGGGTAAGATTGGAGTTGCCATGAGGATAGGTATAATCGTAAAACCGAAACACGAGAACGCACTTCCGGCCCTTAAAGAGCTTGTTTCTTTTCTTAAAAGCGAAAAAGTGGATTTTCGCGTCGATCCGAGCAGCGCCGAGCTCCTTGGAGCGAAGGTCCCCGTTGCCGAAAGAGCAACCCTGCCGAAAAAATCCGACCTGATCATCGTCCTCGGCGGGGACGGGACACTGCTCGCGGCGGCACGCCACATCCCTCCGAGGAAGATACCCATTCTCGGCATCAACCTCGGGCGGGTCGGATTTCTTACCGAGATCCCTGCGAACGAGATGGTGCCCGCCCTGAAGCTTTTCCTCGCCGGCAAAGCCAGCATCCAGGAAAGGATGATGCTCGAAGCATCCGTCTTCAGGAAGGGGAAACGGCTTGCGAAATACAGGTGCCTCAACGACGCCGTCATCACAAAGGGAGCCCTCGCGAGGATCGTTCCCATGAAGGTCGCCACCAACAGCGGCCTCGTCGCCGACGTGTTCGCCGACGGGCTGATCCTGTCGACGCCGACAGGTTCGACCGCCTACAACCTGGCCGCGGGCGGCCCCATCGTGATGCCCGGGCTCAACGCGCTTATAATGACGCCCCTCTGCCCTCAGACTTTGTCGCTCAGGCCCACTGTTCTGCCTGCTGAAGAGACGGTGGAGATAACGATAGTGGGTAACCCCGAAGAGGTCTTTCTTACATCCGACGGCCAGATGGGCTCGCCCCTTATGCCCATGGACAAGGTTGTGGTCAGAAGGTCGTCCGATTCCATTTCCCTGGTTATGAACCCCAGGATGGACTACTTCTCCCTTCTCCGGGACAAGCTCGGCTGGGCAGGGGGATGATGGAGCAGATCAGCAGCCTCCGATGACCCTCTTCTGAGTTTTTTTAACCCCGCCCTGCGGTTTGTTGTTTTCTATGATCACAGGTATGAGTTGCTTCGCCTTGGTCCTGAACCTCTTTATGTACTCCTCTTCGTTGGTCGCGGGAGTCCCGGCGGATGAGAACTCAAGGACCTGCCGCGAGAATTCGCTGACTCCACCCTTCAATATGGCGATCCTTTTGAAGCCCAGTTCAGTCGCGACAACGGCCATCTTCCTTTCCGTCATTTCGTCATCCGCGATGAAGACCGTCGTCCTGTGCTTGATGTTGAGCAGTTTTACCGGTTCCTTCTCGAATAGGTTCTCGAGGGTGAAGAGGGTAGATTTGGGAAAACTCATCTTCCTGTAAGTTTCTTCGTCCCTGAAATCGAAGATCTGGAACTTGTCGCACTCCTCCATCCTCATTATGCAGAGCGCAAACTGGTCAGGCGAGATCTCCTTTAGCTTGTAATTCTCCACAAAAGCCTTGTCCTCGATATTCTTAAGGAGGTCGTTCCTTTTGTCCGTGAAAGCGAGCGATAAGACAACGAGGACGACGGCTCCGGCTGCCAGCGCCGCCCTGTAAGGATCGATCCTGAAAGGCTCTCGTTCAAGCCCGTTAACCTTTCTTTCGATGACCGATACGGCCAAGAAAGCGAAGATCGCGATCAGGGTCATCAGGAAAGCGAACATCGTCTCCGGGATGTTGAAAGTCTCGAATATCCTGGGGTTCCCCAGGTTCTTTGCCTTGTAGAGCCCTTCAAAGAGCGGATAGCCTTCCGCGAAGACAAGCACCCCTATAAAAGAACCCCCTATGAATATCATCGCGTCGAGTTTTCCGATGGCGGCCGCGCAAACGCTCGTTCCCGGACAGAACCCGCCGAGCACGAAACCCAGGCCCATTATGAGCCCTCCGATTATCGCGGACCAAAGGAAGGTCGGATTGATATAGACAAGGTTTATGTCCAGGAGGCCGAAATGCTTAAGCCCCATCACCCCGGTCATCGCCACTACTCCGGCTGTGAAGAACACCCTGAGGACCGTGAAGTCGTAGCCGTAGAAGAGGCCGACAAGTTTTTTCGAAGTCGAGAACCCGGCCTGTTCCAGGATCATTCCGAAGAGTATCCCTATCACGAAAGCCATTATAAAATTGAGGTTGCTGCTGATAATGTCGGGAACCAGGGGGCCCATCGGCATCTCCTCGCTATAACCAGAGTTTCCTGAAAAACCAGGCGAACGCGTAGGCTCCCGCAAATATCGAGGCCATGGTCAGGATCCCGCCCGTGGACATGACAGCCAGTCCGCTCAGGGCCGCTCCGCTCGTGCACCCCCGCCCCAGCTGAGAGCCGACGCCCCAGAGTATCCCTCCGATGATCGCCCCGTAAAGCCTCGCCCTTTTCGTGGATCCAGGCCCCTTCTCTAACTTGAAGCCGAGCCTTTCGGATATCAGCCCCGAGAGGAACGCGCCGAGCAGGACTCCCGCGACCTCAAAAACTAGCCAGTTCTTGAGCGGCGTGCCTCCGCCGTGCTCCACTGAGTATTCCTGATAGAATTTTGTCGAAGCGGTGTGAGAAGGAGCAATGGTTTGAACAGCCGTTGCGGTCACAGCCTTGACCGCTCCGCTCGCGCCGAGCCCCCTTCCGGTAATGTAGATCGTAGCTGTCAGGAGAAGGCCGAGCAGAACTCCTGCCAGGTATGGGTTCATGTAAGGTCTTGGACCAGCCGGGATCTTTTCTGCGTTCATGGTTTTTCACCATCCTTTTCCACTACTTCTTCCTCTTCCAGCTCTTCGTAGCCGGTCAGCATCGCCTTCAGATTCGAAGTGACAGTGGTCCCCGTCGTTATCAGGTAAAGGTGGCCGACGAGAAAGGTTACAAGGAGGATCGCCCCCGCAGTGTGCACGATCGCTACGGGTTTCAACGATCCTATGTTTATCGCGTCGATCGCGTTCCTGGAGGGATAACGGTAGAACAGGTAAACAAGGCCCGAGAGGATGGTTGCGGGGATCAGGACGATCTTCAGGAAGAAGTAGGTCAGCCTCTGAAGGGGGTTCAGCTTGCTCAGCAGGGTCTTCTTCGTCGGATGCGGAGCGTTCCTGAAAATGCCGAAAAGGTAAAAATCGAGCTGGGCCATGATGTTTTTAAATGTGGGCAGGTACTGCCTGTACTCACCGGTCGTCAGATGCCAGAATATCGCGAAAATCACTAAGCCTATCAGCATGTAGGCCGTGATGTTATGGTATCTGACCGCGTTCTCGAAGCCCAGGAAGGAATAAGCGCCGTGGATCTCGAACCCGGTGAAGGCGAGGAACATTATGAATGCGGCCTGCATCCAATGCCAGAACCTTTCGAATCCCTTGTAGACAAGCACCTGTTTATTCGCCATCCGAAGCTTCCTTCCTGCCGCCCTTGAGACTGACGAGGATCCTTAACGAGCCGTGGCCGGCAATTCCAAGAATGGTGAGGATCAGGAGCCACTTGCCCCCGATGTCCACGAGAGGCGAACGGTCCCTTCCGGGAAGGTAGAAGTCGGTCAGCCCCGCCAGCCTGGAATCACTCCTGCTGTGGCATTCTTCGCATCTCGCGCTCTCTTCCTTGGCGGAGACCATGTGGTTTACGGGCCAGTACATCTTGGTTTCTATGAAGGAAACCTGGCCGCTGAAGGGAAGCCCAGCCTCTTTCATTCCCACAGCTGACGCGGTCTTCCAGTCAAAATCCTTCCAGAAGGCTCCCTCCCCTTTTTCAGGGGCGTAAAGCTTCGGGTATATTATGGTCCTGTTCACGGGATCGAACGGTTGGACAGCAGTGTGGATCTTCGTCGGGATAACCTGCGAATCCTCGTCCGAGTAAGAGCCGAAAAGTTGATTGAGTACGACTGGCTTGGATGGGTCAACGACCTTGTCCCCGGCCAGGTAGTGGGAGGCCGTTCCGTTGAACCAGATGTAATCGGGCTTGAGGTTCTTCTTCCAGACGAAGGAACCTTTAATCGACATGTACTTGTGGTTGCCCATCTCGTCTTCTTCGACGTACGGCTCGCCGTTCTTCAGCTTGCCGGCTGTGGACCAGTCCCAGTGAACCTTGGTCGCGTTCTCCTTGGCGTACACCGGGATGTGGCAGGCCTGGCAGGAAACCTTTATGGTGTGCTCGTTGAGGATGTCCTTCTCGTGGGGGGTCCCCGTGTGACAGTCCTCGCACGAGATGCGCTTCAGGTTCATCGAAGAAAGCGAGTAAAGCTTGCCGGCTATGTTATGCCTCTCGGTCCTGTGGCAGTCCACGCACTGCATGTTGACCGAATCCACGCCCATGTGGATGTCCAGCGCCCTGTCGGGCTCAAACATCGCAGTCTCCAAGTCGCCGTGCTTGACGTTGTTGCCACCGCCTCCCAGGAAGTGGCATACGCCGCAGTTGGTCCTTTTGGGCCTTCCGACGCTCTTAGCTATGTTATTAAGGTCGAGGGTCTCTAGGGGAGCTCCCGCTTTTTCGGGCGCCTTGGCGTAGGTTTCCGTGTTGTCGTGGCAAACGAGGCAGTCAATGTTGGCCGAGTCCGTGAAGCCGCGTCCCTGGCTGTCGATCCCGTATCCTATGTGGCACTTTCCGCATGACTGCTCGTTTCCCTTCCCGGAGATGCAGAAGTTGTTGATCGCGTTCTTCTTGCCAAGGTAAACTATGCCGCGCCCCGGGATGTATTCCTCCCTCTCCCAGTTCCAGTGGCTGGACTTCATGACTTCCTGGGCGGTAAGGTTATGGCAGTTCTCGCATTCCCTGGTCACTTCGCTTGGGGAGGAGAACGTCCTGTTCAATTCTTCGAACTTGGAGTGATCGACCTTGGGCGGGTGTTTCCTGGAATATCTTTCCTTCAGTTCCATCAGAAGGGGCTTGTCCATGTCCCTGGGAGCGACGAGAGAAACGGAAACAGCCGCAAGAAGCACCGCGAATCCGAAAACGATGAAAGTCCTGATCATCTTCTCCGCTCCTCAATGAAGGTCTTGAAGACCTCCATTCTCCCGGTTCCTCCAATCGCTGGAGGCGCCCTTCCGAACCGCTAAGAAATACTTTCCTGCATTTCCGGGCGCCGCCCTCCCTTCGCTGCATCCGGAGGGCAGGCTTGAAACCGTCATTATAACCCACCGGATACGGCATTAGAAGCAGGTTTTTCTAAAACCTCCAGTTGATGCCGAAACCGATGGAATCTTCCGAAAGACTCGAATGAAGGTTGACCGCCCCGAATGCCGAGGTTTCGCTGATATCTTTTTCGAACGCGTGCATGTATTCCAGGTTGAGCGATACTCCCCTGCCCAGGTCCCACCCTGCGCCCAGGGTCAGGTGTTTCTCAACGACCGCCGGGAAACCTATTGTCCTAAGGTATTCGTACCCGAAAGTGGGGGTCGCTTTGCCCTGGATGTAAGACACTCCCATGGGATTGAACCCGTCGTGTTCGCGGACCGGGCTTTTTCCGTAGTTGAATCCGCCTCTGATGGCCACAGTGGGGACGGGCTTGTACTGGAGCCCCAGAGCTGCAACCCATTGGTCGCGCCAGTCGAAATCCTTGTATCCGTCTGCATTCGCCCAGTTGTACCAGCGCGCGTCGACTTCGACGAAGAATTTTTCGCCGGGGATGACCGCGCAGCCCAAGGACACGGTGGTCGGGGATTCGAGCTTCAGGTCGTCAAGCGTGGTGCTACCCATGAACGCGTCGAAATTCGCCACCCGCCCGTGAGTAACCTTCTCCGGCGTAGTGTAGGTCGCCCCGAACTGGACGATGCCGCGCCTGTAGAGGGCTCCAAGTTGAAGGCCCACGGTGTAGTCGTGAGTGCCTCCGGACCCCAGGTCGAGGTTGCCGTATATGATGTGCAATGATCCGCCCACGGAAAAATGATCGTTGAACTTGTAAGCCAGGTTCGGGGAGAACCTCATGATCTCGAGACGGGTATAAACATCGCCTTCGAAGCCGTTAGCAGGATTCCCGTCCAGGTCCCATCCCTTGTTCCTGTAATCGACTCCCAGCCCGGAGACACCGTAGGCGGCAAGGCCGAACCTCCATTTATCGCTCAGCGGAGAGGTCAGCGCCATCGCGGGAATGACAAATGACTTGTGCCGGCTTTCTCCCGAATATTTGATGACCCCCGATGGGGTCATCATGGTCACCTCCGCCTTGACGGTCGGGGAGAAAACGGTGCCGGCGAATACGAACTCCGTCCCGGTCTGGCATGGTTCCAAGCAGATAGCGGCAGGATTGGAAAAAACCGCGCTTATTGCGTCCTGCGGGTAAGCGACGCCCACTCCGCCCATGGACCTTGAAATCGGGCCTACGTTGATCAGGTTGTCCCCGTTCGTGGCGAACGCGGGAAACGCCATGATGGACAGGATTACGAGCATCGTCTTGAAAAGCGGACCGGTTTTGTTGAGCATTTCAGCACCCTCCTCGAAATGCCGATAACTCTCAAAAGTTCCGATTTATTCCAGCAGTCAACGCCCTGTATAAAAAAAGCGCCGGCTTTTAGGCCGGCGTACAAGACATGTTTTTCAGATCAGCCTTTTTCCCTGTAGGAACCGTCTCTGGTATCGACGACGATCTTGTCCCCAACATTAAGGTGAAAGGGGACGATCACGGTCGCTCCGGTATTGCACTTTGCGGGCTTCCCGCCGCTGACGGTATCGCCCTTGAAACCGGGGTCTGTCTCCACAATTTCTAGTGTCACGAAATTCGGCAATTCTACCCCTATTGCCTCATCCCCGTGAAAAAGGAGAGATGCTTCGGTATGTTCCACAAGGTAGTCGGCAGCCTCTCCGATGGTATCGTCGGGTATGGCTACCTGTTCGTAGTTCTCCTGGTCCATGAAATGGTACCCGTCCGCGTCCTTGTATAGGAACTGCATCTTCCTTTCCTGCGTGTCCGCGGTCTCGACCTTGTCGCCCGCCTTGTAGGTTTTCTCTAGCATCTGGCCGGTCCTGAGATTCCTGACCTTGGCCCTGGTGAAAGCCGAACCTTTCCCCGGCTTCACATGATCGGCATCGATGACTTCGTAAGCATCCGCGTCGATGAGCAGCTTGATGCCTTTTCTGACCTGGTTGCTGGTGATCACTCCCATAAAAACCTCCGATTCAAGACAATATTTTAAGAAATTCCGGCGCGAGCCTCTTAACTTCGTATACCGAACGTCCGGTAGGTTCGCTCGTCTCGGTGACGAAAAGGACGAAGATCTCCCTCGAAAGCTTCACGAGGCAGATGTTCTCGCGGTCGGTGCGGATGATCACTTCTTCGTACCCCCCTATCTGGGAGTCCTCCCTCAGCCTGTCCAGATGGCGGAGGACGGTGTTCAGCTCGGCGCTCAATATCTCGTGGGAAAAAGCGCTGTTGATCTTGGACTCTATCTCGATTCCGTCCCCGCTGACGACGACGACGGCCTTGAAACCCTTTACTCTTTCTTCCAAAAGTCTGAAGAGATCTTTAAACATTTCCTTCCTCTTTGATCTTTCTAAGCCATGTCCCGAGGACCTCGATCCTTTTTCTCCTGAGGGCACTTTTCACGTCGTGTCCGATCACGTCGCCCTCGGGAGTCAATCCGAGGATCTGGTCCTTGAGGGTTTCTATCCTCAGCCGGATGTCCTTTCTTTCCGGTTCCTTGAGAAGTATGTGCTGGTAAACTTCCACCGCCTTTTCGGGGTAGCCCTGTTTCTCGTACAGCTCCGCGATGGTCATGGTGCTGAGGCCGGACTCGCGCTCCCCTTCTTCGGATTTTTCTTCTTCGGGCCCCAGTGTCTGCCTCTCGGCGAACTCCGGTTCTTCTAGCTCTTCTGCGGGGGCCTGCTCTCCGGCGAGCGGAGAGGGTTCCTCTTCGAAGCCGGAGGGCTGTTCTTCCGTAACTTCTTCCTCGGCCTCACCGGGAGCCGGCTCGTGGCTTTCCGCGAGAAGGGAATCGAGAGTGTCGCTGCCAATCTCGTCTCTCTCCGCCTCCTGTGGTTCCGCCGCATCTGGCTCTTCGACAGCTTCAGCTTCCATGTCGGCATCCACGGACATCAGGGGTTCTTCGACCATCTCGGGCGCCGGTGCTTCCCCGGAGTTCTCTTCGAATACGACGCTCGGGGGCTCGACAGCCGGAACGTCTTCCATGACCGGAACGGGCGTTTCTTTCTCCGTGGCAGCCGGTGAAGCCTCCGCCGGGGCGGGAACTTCGGGTTTTTCGATCTGCGCGATCTTTTCAGCCACGTCGTTTCTTCCGGGTTCGAAAAGTTCCACCACCCTGTAGAATTTCAGCGCCGCCGCATTGTCACCCAGAGAGAAGCAGATGTCCCCCGCAAGAAAGTTCGCGCTTATGTTGTCGGGAACGACCATCAGGACCTTGTCGACGTTCTGTTTGGCTTCCTTGAACTTCCCCTCGGCTATCAAGATCTGTGTAAGCAGGAGCCGCGCCTGGAAGTTGCCCGGGAATTTCTCCAGCCCTTTTTCGCAGACCTTCTTAGCGTCTTCAAGCCTTCCCAGCTTCTGATAGGACGCCGCGAGGTCAAAGAATTCCCTTGCGTAGGGATTGGCCTTTATTTTCGCTTCGAGCTCTTCCAGGGTGAAAGCCATCTCAATAGTCACCGATGGTGAAACTGAAATCGACGGGTATCACGCTCCTCAGCCCGTCGCTGTTCCTGTGGGCGTAAAACTGGAGGTGGACCGTAACCGGAACCCTCGTATCGGTACCGACCAGCCACCCGCAATTCCTTTCTATCCATTCCTCGGTTATGAGCGTGACAGCGTATGTCGTGGCGGTAGTGGAAGGCACGGCCACGGTTGTCCTGACATCGAGAGCGGGGAGAGGCTCCACGAAAACCGCCGAGGGATCGTCGACCGAGAAATACCCCCTGCATCCTTCCAGCGTCCAGTGGTCACGGTCCAGCGTCGAGAGATTCGGGTCGGACATCACGAGCTTGAACTTGAAATATTGGACATGGCCCGAGCTGGGGGACACGTCGATTTTGGCGATCTTCGGCCTCGGCCCTTCGTAAGAGATGCCCGAAACGGTCGTCGTGTAATCGTCCTTGCCGCACCCGGTCATTAAGAAAAGGAGGGTCAGGGCAAGAGCCCCGACCCTCAATGCGATGACTGATTTTTTCATACGACTCACCTTATGATCTTGGGAGTCAGGAAGATCAGAAGTTCAGAGTTGTCTCTGTTCTTGATCCTGTTCTTGAAGAGCCATCCCAGCACCGGGATCTTCGACAGGAAAGGTAGTCCCTGCTGGGAAACGCCTTCGCTCGTGATGAATATGCCGCCGATGACAGCGGTCTGGCCGTCCCTGACCTTCAGGTTGGTCTTCGCCTCCTTCTTGAAGATCGGAGGAGGCTGGCCCGCCGTCTGGTTCTGCCAGTCGACGGCGTCGTTCGTTATGTTGACGTCCATGTTCACGTTGCCGTCGGCCGTTATGTGGGGCGTGACGTCCAGCTTGAGCGTGGCGTTGATGTAGATGACGGAGACCTTGTCCGCGGTGGCTATCGGGACGGGGATCTGGCGGCCAGATTCGATCGACGCCTTTTCGTTGTCGGCGGTCATGACCTTTGGAGCCGATATGACCCTGCCTCTTCCTGTATTCTCGAGGGCGCTCAGCCTGACATCCAGGTTGAACGTCCCTGCGATGTTGCCGAACACGAGGTCGATGTAGCCGTTGGATGCAGGAGGAGGTACATTGACGGCGAAATCTCCCCAGCCCCAGTTAGGCCATCCGCTCTGGTTGTTCGGGAAATTATTTACTGTAGTGGATGATGTCCCGCCTCCCCAGGCGATACCGAACTGCTGCCTCCACGAAACCGTCGATTCGACGATCCTTGCTTCGATAAGGACCTGCGGCGTCGCGGAATCGAGGGTGTCGACCAGTTTCAGGAGCGCGTCCTTCTTGGAAGGCACTTCCCGGATGATAAGGGTGTTCGTCCTCTTGTCCGTTATGACCTCGCCCTTCTGGGACATGAATTTCGCGAGGATGGATTTGAGGGCTTCCGCCTTCGCGTAGGACAGGCGCTTGGTCACGGTGATCGGAGGCTCTGCATTGAGCTTGTCCTCTTCGAGCTTCTGCTTGTCGGCGAACTTCCTCGAGATCTCGGCCGCAGGGGCGATCCAGATCACGTTGTTCTCGTAGATGTAATCCAGCGCCAGGTTCTTGAGGACAATGTCCATGGCCTGGTCCCAGGGAACGTTCTCAAGGTCGATGGTGACCTTTCCCTGGACGCTGGGATGAACGACGATGTTCAGCTTCGATATATCGTGGAAGAGCCTGAGGACGTCCTTTACGTCGGCATCCTTGAGGGAAAGCGACAGTGGCTGTCCCGTGTACCTGGTCTCGTCGCCGCTGATGGTCTTTTCCCTGAATGAAAGAGGAACGACCGGAGCGGTGGCGGTACCGGCTTCTGAAGCCTTGACAGAAGTGTCCTGGGCGACGAAAAGATCGTCGTAACCCTTGAATTCGCTGCTCGCCGAGGAGTGTATCGGCTTCAGTTCGACGCTCACGTTATCGAGAGCCGCCGTCTCCCTGGCTTCCACCTGCTGGCTTTCAGCCGGGGGTTCCGGGATGGCCGCAGAAGCAGTCTCGACCTGCGCTGGCTGTGCTTCGACCGCTGGGGAAGCCGCGGGAACCGTATCCTCGGCCGCGGGAACCGTCTCTTCTGCAGGGGCGGGGGCCGGCGCGGGGGAGGGTTCGATCTTCGCCGCGGAAGCGTAGTCGGCTGATGTAGTGGCCACCAGGCCGCTTTCCTGAGGCAGGACGTTCCAAGCGCTCTCTGAATTGAGGTCGAGGACGACCCTCATGACCGGGGGATCGTTCTTGAAGAGGTTAGTCCGTATCTGCTGGATCCCTCCCATCCCTTCTGTCCTCGCGGAGGCAAGAGATTTCTCGACTCCCTTTAGGTCGATGACCAGCCTTTCCGGGTTCTTCAGGGCGAACCACTTGTACTGGATCTGGCCGTCCGCCTCGATCCTGACTGAACGACCTTCGTCAAGGACCCGGATCGCGGTCAGGACCCTTGCCGGTTCTGTCCTGGCTTTTTCTGTCCTGGCGGCGGGAGCGGATGCCGTTTCGGGGACAACGTCCAGTGATGCCTTTTCAACCGGCGGCGCCGGCGCGGCCGCCTGGCTTCCGCCGGCTTCGCCGTCCCTCACCACCTTTATGAACAGGTTGTTCCCCTCGGTCGAAACTAGGCATTTCGCCAGCGCGCTCTTTTCGATCTCCAGCTGGATCAGCGGCCTTCCCTTGGCGTTGCTGATCGGCTCGAGCCTGATCGCGCTCACGATCTCGGAATCGACCTCGATCTTCGAGGGCACCTGGGAAATGTCCAAGTCCGGGATGTCCACCACGAACTTATCCGGAGGATAGTCGTAGAACGTGGCGTTGAGGATCGGAGTGGTCCCCTCAAGCTGGATGATGATGTTCCCGTTCTCCGTCGACTTGTTGATTCCCTTTAGTACATTCGGGGCTGCTGGCGAATTTTCTGCAGCCATCAATCCCCAAATCCCTAGGCATAAGAAAACTACAAAAAGGATTTGTTTTCTCATTGCGCCTCCCCTTCCTGGCTTTGGCTTCTTATCTTTAAACTGACATTGCGAAACGGTTTAATGGCGGTGGGATCGTCTATCTCCTGCTGAACGATCACTTCGCCTCTTTCCCAAGAAATGTCCAGCACGACCCCGTCGGCGAATGTGTCACCCGACTTCACCTTGTAGGGCTTCAGATCGGGCCCCTGGAACCAGGCGAACTCACCGTCCCCAGATTTGACCACACCTTCGAGGATGCAGTTCTCGACCGTGAACCTGGAGATGCCCTTCGTCCCGTACTTGACCTTTACGGGCGCCCCGCCTCCCGCCGTTTTGGAGCGGATGAGAGGGGAGAAGGGATCACGCTCGGTGGAGTGGTGGTAGAGGCTTTCTCCTTCCAGGATCATATTCTCCTCTGTCATGTCGGCCGGTGCGGGGGGGGTAGCCGGAACTGCAGCGGTGTCGGGGGCCGGAGCTTGGGCCGGCGGCGCCTGCGCGAAAGCCAGGACGCTTGCAGCAATTACCGGTATTGCGAACGCGATAATCTTCTTCAGCTTCATTTCTTTGCCTCCGTTTCTTTGAAGGC
Organism: Acidobacteriota bacterium; assembly: GCA_029559035.1. GTDB lineage: Bacteria > Acidobacteriota > UBA4820 > UBA4820 > UBA4820 > JAKQCT01. The sequence continues at coordinate 17,775 of JAKQCT010000096.1, read as the reverse complement.
GTCAGGATTCTGCGTGTATATTATCGCCTGGAATTTTGACTGTATGACAGAATCTTTGGCGGTCGAAGCTTTTATTGAAAGGTTGTCTATGTTGACCACCCTCCTGAGGTGGGCCAGCTTGTCGAAGAACTGCGCCAGCTGATGGTAACCCCCTCGAACTTCGATGTCGTAGGCCTGCTGGTTGTAAAGGTCTCCGGGCGTGATCTTCTTAGGGCTTATGGTGGTGAAGGTGAGATTGAGGTCCCTGGCGAGATTCTGGAATACCCGCAGAAGCTTGCCGGTTTCCGGATCCTCGGGAATGATCGTCTTGACGATCTCAAGCTCTTTCTTGATCTGCTCGATCTGGATGGCGAGCAGCTCAGCCTTCTTGGCCGCTTCTTTACCCTGCTGGATCTGGCTTTGGAGTTCTCCGGACTTTTTCTCAAGGGCTGTGTATTTCTTCACCTGCCCCTGGATTATGAAGAAATATCCGGCCGCCAGAATGGCCGCACCTAGCACGATGGCGATAATGTATTGCGCCGCCTTTGGGAGTTTAGCCAACTGTTCCATCTCTCCCTCCTAACCTCTGTCCGATCCCATGGTTAAATACCAGAGTCCTGTTTCTTCGCCGGAGCCGCCGCCTTCTTGGGCGCCGCGGGCTTTTTCTGCGCCGCCGCGGCCGCTTCCGCTTCGGCTTTCGCCTGCGGTCCGCCCGGAATGAAGCTGAACGTCATGGTGAAGTTGTAGACATCCCCTAGAGCGGAATCCTGCTTGATGTTGCCCATGCCTTTCGCCGCGTCCACGAAATCGGGAACGGCGACGGCGTTGTCATAGAAGGTCGAGACGGTTTTCAGGCCCCTGGCCTTGCCCTCGACCTTTATTCCTTCCTTCGGGTTGGTGAGGCTCGTGTACCAGACTCCTTCCGGGAGGATCTCGACCAGCTTGTTCATCAGAAGCACCGGGTGGGGCTGCCTCTTCTTGAGTTCTGTGATCTTGTCCAGCTTCGCCTGGTATTCGACCTTCTTCTTGTTGAGGTCTTCGACCCTCTTGGTCGCGTCCTTGTACTTTGCGAGCTCTGCGGTCTGCTGTTCGATCCTGCGTTCCATCTGGAGGTTCTGGAAGTAACGCCATCCTACCCAGCCGACGGTTCCCAGGGCGAATAAGATGATGATGCCTAGGAGAGCCGGAAGAGGAACCGGACCGGCTTCACCCGCGACCGGAGCAACCGCTACGGGCGCCGCTCCTCCCTTTACTTTTTTTCCATGCTCTTCGGCTAATAAGTTTATTTTTATCATTTATTCCCCCATTTTTCGAAGGGCCAACCCTACAGCCACGGCAAAATTAGGAGCATTTGCGTTCAATTCGTCTATCGGGAAATCCTTCTCGTTGACTTCGATGTTCTGGAAGGGATTGAGTATCTCAACGGGGATCCCGAACTGCTGGGCCAGGAACCTGTCGAGGTTGGGCACTCTCGTGCCTCCGCCCGAAAGGATTATCCTCTGGACGGCGCCTTCGTTCGTCGTAAGCTTGAAGAAATCGAAGGTCTTCTTGACCTCGGTCCCGAACTCCTGGTTGACCTGGTTTATGACGGGGATCGCCTGCTCGAGCTTGATGTTCTCCATCGGCTCTCCCTTCTTAAGCGCTTCGGCCGCCTCGAAGGTCAGGTTCAGCTCCCTCTGGATGGCGTCGGTGAAGTTGTCTCCGCCCCACTGGAGGTCCCTCCAGAACAGAGGGCTCGTCCCCTTCAGCATGCAGACGTTGGTGGTGCTGGCCCCCACGTTGACCAGCGCGGTGATCTCCGTCGCGTTGACGGGATAATTGATCTCGAAAGCGTTCTGGACCGAGAACGCGTCGATGTCGATCATGACCGGGTTGAGCCCCGCCTGGGCAAGGATGGAGGTGTATTCGTTGACCAGGTCCCTTTTGGCCGCGACAAGGAGCACCTTGAGGTTGCCGGTGGTCGGGTCCTGGTCGAGGACCTCGTGGTCAATCCTGACCTCCTCCATGTCGAACGGGATGTACTGCCCGGCCTCCCACCTTATGGCTTCGTTAAGTTCGGCGTCGGACATCGCTGTCATCGTTATCTTCTGGATGATCACCGAGTTCCCGTCGACGGCCGTCGAGACGTTGTTCTCCTTGACGCCTGTCTTCATGATCAACTGCTGGATGGAACTGATGACGGCCCCGGAGTCCATAATGGTGCCGGAGACTATCGCTTCGCGGGGGAGAGGCTCCATTCCGTAATTGACGAGTTCGAAGCCCTTGCCTTTTCCCCTTTCCCTGAGCTGCACCATCTTGATTGAAGAAGAGCCGATATCGAGTCCGATAAGATTTTTCTTCTTTCCAAATATCACAGCAACCTCCCCTTCTGGAAAAGGTCTAACGTCCCCAAAATCTCATCCACTACTTTAGGATATACAACTTAAATTGGTTTGTCAAGAGCATTTTTTAACTCTCTCAACCTCCTTCCTTAATCAATTACCATTTTATTACTTTTTTACCGGTGCTTGTCAATAGGGGCAATTAGTGGTAGTTTGTTCCGGTGAGTTTTTACTGGCACGGAGTATGATGAAAAACAGGAAAGAGCCCCCCAGCAACAATTTGACGTCCCCCGAGAAGACCATCCTCAGGGAGGGGCTACCTTCGAGCCTCGAGGCCGAGAAGGGGCTCCTGGGAGCGATACTGCTCACCAACAGCCTCATACCGTCGGTCATGGAGAAGATCACGCCGGAGGATTTCGTCTCTCCCGCGCACGAAAGGATCTTCACCGCGATAAGGGAGCTCCACCTGAACGGCGTGCCGGCGGACCTGGTCAGCATCTCCAACAGGCTCGAGAAGACCAGGGAAGGCCTGGCCGGCGTAGGAGGCATGGAAGCCCTCTCCGGGCTCATCGAGGGCATCCCCCTGCTGACCAGCGTCGACCACTACATGAACATCATCAAGGAGAAGACCGTTCTGAGGAAGCTAGTCTTCGCCTGCCTGAGGACGATAGACAGCATCTACAGCCCTCAGCAGGAGATCAAGGACCCGCAGGCCATCCTGACGTCTGCCGAGAAGGCGATACTCGATGTCGGGGAGGAGACGCTCACCAGCAGCCTCGCGAGCCTCCAGTCCTTCTCGACGCAGATCATGGTGGACATCGACAAGCTCGTCAAGAACAAGGAGCATGTAACGGGGGTCAAGACCCGTTTCGACTGGCTCGACAACATGACGAGCGGACTGCAGAAGAAGGACCTGATCCTCCTTGCCGCGAGGCCTTCGGTCGGCAAGACCGCCTTCGGGCTGAGCCTCGCCCTGAACGCCGCCAAGGGGGGGCATCCGGTCGCGATATTCAGCCTGGAGATGAGCCGGGAACAGATCTTCTTCAGGCTCCTCAGCATCGAGGCGCACATAGAGCTCCAGAAGATCAGGAACGGGTTCCTCAACAAGGAGAACCTCGCGAAGATCTCAAGGACCATAGACATACTTTCCAAGTACGGGATCTACATTGACGACAACCCTTCGATCTCCGTCCTCGACATAGGGGCCAAGCTGAGGAGGCTGAAGACTTCGAACAAGATAGACCTCGTCGTCATAGACTACCTTCAGCTGATGAGCGGCAAGGGCCTCGAAGGCGCCTCGAGGGACGGAAGGTTCGAGAGCCGGAACCAGGAAGTCGCCGCGATATCCCGTTCGCTCAAGATGCTCGCGAAGGAACTGAACCTTCCCGTGGTGGCCCTCTCGCAGCTCTCCAGGGCCCCGGAGAAAAGGGGCGACAGCGGCATCCCGATGCTGTCGGACCTCAGGGATTCCGGTTCGCTCGAACAGGACGCGGACCTTGTCCTCTTCCTCCACAGGCCGGGCATGTTCATGAAAGAGAAAAAGGGAAGGGACGAGGACCAGAGCACCGAGGACAAATCAAAGGCCCAGTTGATAATAGCCAAGCAGAGGAACGGACCGACCGGCCCGGTCGACCTGAAATTCCTGGAACAGTTCGCCGAGTTCACGAACTACGACCCCTACCATGAATAGCCTCCCCGTCAGGCCCACGAGGCTGATCATTTCCATTGACGCGATCTGCAGGAACGTTTCGCGCCTGAAGCAGCTTTCGGGCGGCAAACCGGTAATGGCGGTCGTGAAAGCCAACTGCTACGGGCTGGGCGCCGTGCCCATATCCAGGGCCCTCTCCTCGAAAGGCCTCGCGGATCATTTCGGCGTCGCGACAATATATGAAGGAATATCGCTGAGGAAAGCCGGGATCCGCGAAGAGATCCTGGTGCTCGGGCCCCTGGCGGACGAGGAGATACCCGCCGCCCTTGAGAACGGGCTGATGCCGTGCCTCTACAGGCTCCCGAACGTCGATGCCGTCGAGCGGGCGGCCGGGAAGCTCCGAGCAAAAGGAAGGGTCCACATCAAGATAGACAGCGGCATGGGAAGGCTCGGTTTCAGGTCCGAGCAGGTGGACGGGCTGATCCGGAAATTGTCGTGCTGTAATAATATTGTCGTGGAGGGAGTTTTTTCGGCGCTCGCCTCGGCCGACCACCCGGACTGGGACCAGACGAAAAGGCAGGCCGCCGTCTTTATGGAGATCGTCGCCAGGCTGGAAGCCGCGGGCGTAAGGCCGCGCCTGGTCCATCTGGCCAACTCCGCGGGGCTCCTTTTCCATCCGGAGACGCGCATGGGACTGGTAAGGCCGGGACTGGCGATGTACGGGATGGTCCCCGCCCGCGAACTGGACAGGGACGGGCTCGAACCCGTCCTCAGGTACGAGACCCGCATCGAACAGATCAAGATCCTCCCGCCGGGCTCGGAGGTGGGATACTCCGCCACCTACGTGACGGACAAAGAAGAGAAATTGGCCCTCCTGCCCGTGGGCTACGCAGACGGCCTCCCGAGGATCCTATCCGAAAAGGGCGGCGCCGTGATCATCAAGGGGAAGAAGGCCCCGTTCAGGGGAAGGATCAGCATGGACCTTTCCGTCGTCTCCCTCGAGGGGATCGATGCGCGTGAAGGAGACGCCGTGACGCTGCTGGGACGCGACGGCGGGGAAGAGATCACTCCCTGGGACTGGGCCGAAATGGCCGGCACCATACCCTACGAGATCACCTGCGGCCTGAGCGCCAGAGTCCCCAGGATATACGAGCTGGGCGGGAAGTGCCGGCGCGAGGTCCCCATTCTCGGTTGAACCTTCGTTTTGTCATCTGGACAATTAAGAGATAGAATGTTCGTTCCCCGGTTCTTGACGAGAGGGGTAAGGAGTAGAACATGAAGAAAGGCGCGCTGATCCTGTTGGCGGTGGCGGTCCTCGCCGCATTCCCGGCTTGCTCCCAGACGACCGCGGTCCTCCTCGACACGAGCAGGTCGATACCTCCGGGCGAGTTCAACCTCGCGAAAGAGAAGATATCGGGCCTCGCTCCCGGCCTCCTCGAACAGGGGCCCGTGACGCTCATCTCCTTCAACGACGACCCCGAAACTCTGGGCTCTTCCCTGACAGACTCCTCTTCCGTGGCACGGAACATATCGGAGGCGAAGCAGGGCGGCAGGTACACTCTCCTCTACGACGCGATCTTCGGGACGCTCTCCGAATTCGAGGACTCGAAGGAGAGGGGCGTGATCATCCTCTTCAGCGACGGCAAGGACGAGAACTCCGCAGTGACGATAGAAGACGTGGCGAAAAAGGCGGAGGCGCTGAAGGTCCCGATAATTACGGTGGGGATGGGCGCGGAAGAAAAAAACCTTAAAAGGCTTTCCGCCCTCACGAAGGGGACCTACCTCGGAAAGATCGGCTCATTCGCTCCCGCGTCCGCAGTCTCGGGAGCGGACGGCCTGAGGGCCAAAAAAGAGATCAAACCCGTAGAAGAGAAGCAGGCACCTCCCCCGCCCCAGCCTGTTCCGGCTCCGCAGCCGAAAGTTGAAGAGAGCGCCTTCTCTCTTCTCACGGTCATCCTGCTCTTCACTTTGATCGCGGTGGTCATCGCCGCCTCGGTCGCCATCTTCCTCTTTTTCAGGAACAAGAAGGAAAAGGATAAAGCGTGCCCGAAATGCGGGAGGGTATTCTCGGTCTGGGAGACCGAATGTCCCGACTGCCTCGAGAAGATCCCTTCGGACACCCAGCCGGGCGTACCCCTGATCGGCGAGTCCAAGGAACCGCCTCCGCCGGCAGACCTCGACCCGTCGCTCTTCAAGAAAGCCCCGACCGCCGACGACCTCGACTCGACGATGGTGATAGAGGAGATCCCGATACTCCTGCACATGCGGGGCAATCAGCCGCCGAGGATGTTCCAGGTCTCGAAGAGCCAGCCGACGACCGTCGGGAGGAACAAGGTCAACGACGTGGCGATAGACGACAAGACTATTTCGGGACAGCATTTCAGGATCGTCCCCAAGGAAGAGCAGTGGTTCATCCTCGACCTCGAATCGACGAACGGGACATACGTGGACGGAGAAAGAGTGAAGTTCAGGGAGCTGAAGCCAGGCTCGCAGGTCCACGCCGGGCAGTGCCAGTTCATCTTCAGGATAGAACAGAAAAGGATAACGCCTTAACGGGAACAAGGAGTTCGTAAAATGTCCGACTACAGGATCATCGAGCTGAGCAGACACCCCGAAGAGAAGGTCAAGGTCAACGGATGGATATACAACAAGAGGTCGTCAGGCAAGGTGAGGTTCATCATACTGAGGGACGGCACCGGATACCTTCAGTGCGTCGCGTTCATAAAGGATGTCCCTCCCGAAGTTTTCGAGACGATGGACACGATCACCCTTGAATCCTCCGTCACGGTCGAGGGGACCGTCAGGATGGACGCGAGGGCACCGGGAGGCGTGGAGCTTTCCCTGACCAATCTCGTCGTCCACCACGTCGCCGAGGAGTACCCCATTTCGAAGAAGGACCACGGCACCGCGTTCCTGATGGAGAACCGCCATCTGTGGCTCCGCTCTTCGAGGCAGGTGGCGATACTGAGGACCAGGTCCGAGATCGAGCAGTCGTTCCGCGACTATTTTTATAATAACGGCTTCACTCTCATAGACAGCCCGATACTCACTCCCGCCGCGTGCGAGGGGACGACGACGCTTTTCCAGACCGACTACTTCGAGGAGAAGGCTTTCCTGAGCCAGTCGGGTCAGCTCTACCTCGAGCCAGCATGCATGGCGCTCGGCAAGGTCTACTGTTTCGGCCCGACTTTCAGGGCGGAGAAGAGCAAGACGAGAAGGCACCTGATGGAGTTCTGGATGCTGGAGCCCGAGGTGGCCTTCGCCACTCTCGACGACGTGATGGACCTGGCGGAGGATTTCCTCGTCTACGTCGTTTCGAGAGTCCTCGACAGGTGCGGCGAAGAGCTCAAGAGGATCGAGCGCGACACGAAGTTCCTCGAGAACGTCCAGAAGCCCTTCCCGAGGATATCCTACAAGGAAGCGGTGGACAGGCTCCAGAAACTGGGCAGCGACATCAAGTACGGAGACGACTTCGGCGGCGACGACGAGACGGTCCTCACTCAGAACGAACAGCGCCCGATGATGGTGAACCGCTATCCTTCGAAGGTCAAGGCGTTCTACATGGAGCCGGACCCGCAGGACCCCGAGCTGGCGCTGTGCGTGGATGTCCTCGCGCCCGAGGGCTACGGAGAGATCATCGGCGGCAGCGAGAGGATCCACGACCACGACCTTCTTTTGAAAAGGATACAGGAGCATAACCTTCCTGTCTGCGCCTTCCAGTGGTACCTCGACATCAGGAAGTACGGGACGGTCAGGCACGGCGGCTTCGGGATCGGCCTCGAAAGGACCGTCGCCTGGATCTGCGGCCTGCCGCACGTCCGCGAGACCATCCCCTACCCGAGGATGCTATATAAACTTTACCCGTAAAGTTTATGGCTAAAGGCTGAGGGCTGAAGGCTGAAGATAAATTGTAGGGGCGAACGGTCGTTCGCCCTTTTTTATAAGCGCAGGGCAGACGCTTCGCGTCTTTTTCGGCTTCGCGTAAAGGCTCTTCAATAAGCAAGCTCCTTCCGAGCCTTCCGCTCGCCTCCTGTCAGCTTTCAGCTTCCCCTGCGCCTGATGAAAAGATAAAACATCCACCCCCCACACCCTACCATGCGCCGACGGCGATGGAGCGAACTGCTTTGTCAGCCTGCGGGGTCTAAGGCCCTCCAAGTACATCCCAGTACGAGTCGGGCTTAACCCCCTTGCCTTCCTCGCATGCCGCCCATCGGCGTCTTGGCGCGGCAAGCAAAGCTTACCCCCAACTGTTTCAACCATCCTGCAAATTGTTAAGAATTAGGAATATAATATTCGGGGAGGATAAATGAGTGGGTTGACTATAAGAATATATCCTGTGTTGCTCATTATTTTAATTTCGTTTTTATGTTTTGCGTTATTAGGTTGCTTTCCATTTGTTTCGAACTTTTCATTCGTGAAAATCGGGGACTTAATTATTACGAGCCAAATATCAGGCGAATCTATTCAAGACGTGCTTGTCATCCCCTATTATTTCAAAGGTAAAGGTGGAGGTATACTTGAAGGACCGTCAGCAGGAAAAGCAGGGACTTCATATCTGGCCAATCCATTTATCTACAGCAAAGGTAAGAAATTCGAACCAAAAAGGGCAACATCTGTGGGGGTGATCTTTGGCCCAGGGTTAGCAGCAATAGGTCATTTTGATTTTTTAGAAGGTGCTTTAATACTATCACCAAATCATTATGCCCAGTGGATTGGCACTTTACAAGAATTAGAAATAAAATGTAACATGCAGTCATTACCTCTTACCGAGAGGACAAGTTATCTGCAAACACTATTAAAGGAATTAGAAAAGAAAGAAATTTCTACGGACCTTGCATTAAATTGGAACGGCAGCAGGCCATTAACCATGAAGGTGAAGTTGAACAAACAGCAACTTTCGGAAATAAAACGATATCTTACTGAGAACGATCTTCCAGCCAAGTAAATTAAATTCTCACGTTGTAATTCGCAGAAAGCATAGGACCACGGCTCAGCGCACCGAAGGGCGCTGGCGCATAGACGCCGATGGGCCAGGTACGAGGAAAATGAACCGGCCGCACCGGAAGTGTACTGTGATGTACTCTGAGGATGCGGACGGTGAAATTTGACACAGTAGATGGCCCGTCGCCGTCGGCGCATTGTAACGGTTGGTGGGGGGGAGGGGGGGAGTTCTTCGATCGCAGATCGCAGGGGAAGCCGACAGGCTGACAGAGAACGAGAGAGAGTCTCGCGGGTGCTTGCACACAAAGAGACTCGATCGAAGTTCGAAAAAGACGCGAAGCGTCCTAACCTGCGATAATAGTATCTTCAAATGGATTGTCTTCGATTATTTCAACGAATCTATTTTGTCCTTGACATCGCGGTAGTTGGCGTTCGAGGCGTAGACCTCCTTGTAGATCGCGAGCGCGTCCTTGTTCTTTCCCTGCGTCTCCAGCAGCTCCGCGAGGTCGTACCTCAGGCCGTTGTAGACATCCTCCGGGAACCCCTTCGAATCCAGCCCCTTCCTGTACCACTTCTCCGAGAGGTCCGCCATGCCCTTTATCTGGAAGCACTTCCCGAGCATCGCGCAGGCGTCCGCGAAATAGATCGGTGACTTCGCCGCGATCTGGAACTCCCCTATCGCCTCCTCGACAAGCTCCATCTCCTTGTAGGCGATGCCGAGGTTGTAGTGCGTGTCGAAGTCTTCCTCGGGAACCTTCTTCTCGACGCCCTTCTTGAACTCCTTGAATACCTCCTCGAAGGACATCTCCTCGGGGCTCTTCTCAGCCGACTCCTCCTCGTCGAAGAGGTCGGAGGCCGTGCCTTCCAGCCCTTCCAGCGCCGCGCCGAGCTCCTTCGCCAGGTCGTAGTACTGTTCGCCCGTTTCCTGCAGGGGCTGTTCTTCTTCCTTCTTCGCCGATTCTTCCTCCGGGATTATGTCCCTGAGCGTGACCTTGACACGCCCCTTCTTTCTTTCAGCGGGAACCACTCCTCCGAGCCCTTTGACCAGCTCGCTGTCGAGGAGTGAAAGGTCGTCCTGTTCTCTGGAAGGTTCTTCGGCACGGGCTTCTTGAGCGGAGATTTCCTCAGGCGCGGCCTGAATGCCTTCTGTCACGGAGATCATGTGGCCCTGCTCTTCGAGCCTCTTGGTCAGGTTCTGGACCCTGAGGTCCGCGGGGAACTTCTCCGTCAGCTCCGCGGCTATCCTGTTGGCGTCCTCCCACAGCTCCTGGGCGAAGTAGAATTCCGCTTCCTCCAGCTTTTCGCCGAGCTCGCTGCTCCTCGATATTTCTTCTCCGCTTATCTCGACGCGGAGCGATTCTTCTTCCTCCGGGGCTGTTTCGGGCTCTGACTCCGCCTGCGTTATTATCTGTTGTGGCGTAGGAGTCGTGGTTGCCGATTCCTCGACTTCCACGAACTTTTCCGAGCCCGTGTCGGAAGCGTCCGGCGCTCCGATCTCTATGTCGATCTCCTCGTCTTCTTTTTCAAGCTGTTCCTCGACGATCTCGGGCTCCTCCTCCTCGACTAGTTCCATCGACGGAGCCTCTTCCTTCGGGGCGGCCGGCGCGGGTTTCTTCCCCTGCATCATCCTGGCGAGGGAATCTATGTCCTTCGCGCTCTCGATCTTCTCCGGCCCCTTCCCCGCTCCCGCGACCTCGAAATCCGCGATCGCCTTGTGGTTGGGGTCTATCCCCCTCGCCTCGTCAAGGAGGTTGTCGCAGGTGTCCCTGTCCCCCTGGTCCCTGAAGACCGCCGCGAGCTTCAATATCTGACGGACAAGCTTGTCCTTCTTGTCCATGGAGCGGAAGATCCCGATAAGTTTCTGGTGCGCCTGTATGTGGTCCGGGACTTCCTTCAGTACGGCCTGCAGTTCTCCGATGGCCTTCTCCACGAGGCCGTATTTTAAGAAGATCTGGGCTTCGGAGAGCCTTTCCTGTATCTTTCCCGCCGCCTCGCTGTCGAGCTTCTTCGGCGCTCGTACGGCTTTTGGCTCTTCGGGCGCCTCCTTCTCGGCGGATTCTCCGTATTCTTCGCTGTCGCGGACGGGCTGCATCGTTTCGCCCTCCGCCGTGAACTCGACCGAGATCTCCATCTCTTCGGATTCTTCATCCGAAGATCCGCCTTCCTGCTCCGAAGAGGCGAAGTCCTCCGTAACTCGCGGAGGAGCCGAGAAAGTGGAGGTCACCTCGACCTCCTGCATCGACGGGGGGCTTGCCGGCGCCTGCTGGGGGGCGATGTCCTCTATCTCGACCTCTATCTCGACCTCGGGGGCTTCCCTAACCGGCTCAGGAGTCGGGTAGAACTCGGATTTGGTCGATTCATCCCTGCCTGCTTCTGCTGTCGCAGGCTCGGGGGCTGGAGCCTTTTTAACGCCCATCCTCTCTTCAATCTCCTCGAGCTTGAGCATGAGGGTGTTGTCGGAGGGGGCAAGTCCGAGCGCATCTTTTAGAACGCGCGCGGCATTCTCCAGATCTCCCGCGTTGGTCAAGATGTCGGAGTACTTGACCAGGGTCGTCTGCAGCTTGGCGTTGCTGCCCTGCTTCCTGCAGACCGAAATGAGTCCTTCGTACGCGGCATCCAGCGTCGGTGCCACGCCGAGGAGCTCCTCGAAGCCTCCCTCGAACTCCTTTAGCGAAGCGGGCTCCGCCTTTTCGACCTCCGCCATCAGCACCTGGGCGGCTTCCTGGAACTTCTTCTGCGCCATGTTCAGCCGGAGGAACTTGGCCAGAATACCGCCCCTAAGGGGCGTCTTCTGCAGGATCCCGGCCATTATCTCCTCGGCCTTTCTGAAATTGCCGGTCGAGGTCAGTATGTCTATCCTTATCTCGTTGATGATTGGCGGAGCGGGTTTCCCCTGCACTATGCCGTCAAGGAGCTCTATGGCCTTCTGCGGTTCTTTCTGCGCGAGGAGGTTCCTCACCGCGTGCTCCAGGGCCTGGAGCTTTTTGGGGTCGATCTGCAGGACCCTCTCGAAGATCTTCGCGGCCTCCTTGATCATGCCCTGGTTGACGAGGTTTTCCGCCGCCTTCAGGTATGACGGGACCGCCTGCTCCTTCTTGTTCAGCCTAACCAGGAGGTCTCCGTGCTGAAGCTGGTAGCGGACGCTGTCGGGCCCCAGTTCGAGCAGCTTGTCGAGGATCTTCTCCGCCTTGTCGAGGATCCCGTTCTTCATGTAGCTCGTTACCAGCTTCTCGTAAGCCTCCAGGGCGTCCCTCTGCATCCCGGTCTGCTCGGCGAAGGAGGCGTATAGCTCCTGCGCCTGGGTGTTATCGGGCGCCTCCCTGAGCGCGATCTTGATGGACGCGAGGGCTTTCGGAGTGAACCCGTCTTTGTGGTAAAGCTCGGCGATCCTGATGAAGATCGGCACCGCCGAATCCTTGTTCTGCATTTTCAGGTAAAGGTTGGCCAGCTGCTGCAGGGTGACCGTGTCCCTCGGGTTGTCCTCGACGAGCTTCTGGACCTCTCGGATGGCCTCGGGGATCTTGTTGGCCCTGATGAACTTGTCGATGTTGGCCTTGGTCTTGACCCTGTCTAGTGCCATAACCCCTCTGAAGCCTCCGCCACGGGCCTGAAGCTCTTTCTGTGAAGGGCGCTGGGGCCAAGTTCGCGGAGCGCGGAAAGGTGCTCCTTCGTCCCGTAGCCCTTGTGCCTCGTCAGCCCGTAACCCGGATATTCCGAATCAAGCTTTATCATCAATCTGTCCCGCACGACCTTGGCGACTATCGACGCGGCGCCTATGGAGAGAGAACGGCGGTCTCCTCCGACCACCGTTTCCACCGAATATTTTACATTAGGTGCCCGGTTCCCGTCCACTAAAGCAAGCTTGGGCTCGACGGGAAGGGCTTCGAGGGCCAGCCTCATCGCCTTCATCGTGGCCTCCAGGATGTTGATCCTGTCTATCTCCTCGGCTTCCACTATTCCGACTCCGTATTCGTGGCCGCAATCGAGAAGCTCGCCGAAGAGCTTCTCTCTCTTCTTCCCGTCCACTGCCTTGGAGTCCCGGAAATCCGGTATCTTCTTCTCGGGATAAATGACGACGGCCCCGGCAACGACGGGGCCGAACAAAGCCCCCCTCCCCGCTTCGTCAACTCCGGCAAAAGGGAAACATCCCTTCTCCCAGTATCTTCTGTCAAAGCTGAGCGAACCCTCCTGCTCTGACATTATCGCCGCTAGTCTCTTCTCAGCTCGGTGATCCTGGCCTTCTTGCCCTTGAGGTCCCTCAGGTAGTAAAGCTTCGCGCGGCGGACCTTTCCTTCCTGGACCAGCTCGATCTTGTCGATGATGGGGCTGTGAAGGGGGAATATCCTTTCCACGCCTATGCCCGACGAGATCTTCCTGACCGTGACAGTCTCCCTGATGCCGCCGTGCTTCCTGGCGATGACCGTCCCCTGGAAGACCTGGATCCTCTCCTTGTCGCCTTCCCTGACCTTGACGTGGATCCTGACCGTGTCGCCGGACTTGAAGACCGGGAGGTCGGTCCTGAGCTGTTCTTTTTCGATGTGGTCGAATGGCTGTGGCATTGTTACATCTCCTTCTTATCTAACAGATCTTTCCTGTTCTTCATTGTTATCTCGATGGAGCTTTTCTCTCTCCACTTTTTTATCTCTCCGTGATTCCCCGAAAGAAGGACCTCCGGCACCTCGCGCCCCATGAAGCTCCTGGGCTTCGTGTAGTGGGGGTACTCGAGAAGGTTGCCCGTGAAGCTCTCGTCCAGCGCCGATTCTTCGTCGCCGAGCGCTCCGGGGATGAGTCTTACAACCGCGTCGATCACCGCGAGGGCCGCCGGCTCTCCTCCCGAGAGGACGAAATCGCCGAGGGAGACCTCCTCGTCCGCGAGAGAATCGACGACTCGCTGGTCGACGCCCTCGTACCTTCCGCAAAGGAGGGCGAACGAATCGAGCTTCGACCATCTCTCCACCATCCTCTGGTCGAGGACCTTCCCTTTCGGGCTGAGGTAGATCAGCGGGAACGGACCGTTCTTCTCCCTGAGGTACTGCACTGCCGCGAATATCGGCTCGGGCTTCAGCACCATCCCGGCTCCGCCGCCGTAGGGAGTGTCGTCCACGGTGTGATGCCTGTCCTTGGCGAAGGCGCGGAAGTTGTGGAGCCTGATCTCGACGAGGCCCTTTCTCGAGGCCCTGCTGATGATCGAACTGTTGATCGGCCCCGCGAACATCTCGGGGAAGAGGGTCAGGACGTCAATCCGCATCGTCCACCCCCGGGTAACCTGAGGGAAGCTCGACTATGATTATCTTCGACTTCCTGTCTATCCTGACTCCGAGCCCCTTCACCACAGGGACCTCGAACACGCCCTTCTTTCCTTTGCCGAGCATGAGCGTGTAGGAGGGAAGCTCGATAAAGCCGGTCACCGCGCCTATGGTCCCCCTGCGGCCGTCGATTATGTCGAGCCCGACCGCTTCGTCGCTCATGAACGACTCCTCGGATTCGACCTCGACGCCCTCCACGAAGAACTCCCTGCCCTTGAAAGCTTCCGCCTCGTTCCTGTCCTTCACGGGCTGGAGCTTGAGCACGGAGCCTTTCTCGTACGAAAAAGACCTTTCGACTTTTAAGGGTTCAAAAGTGTTCCTGTTGAGGCAGAAGATCTCTTCTCCCTCTCCCGGCAGGCTTTCTTTCCTGTCGTAGAGCCGGACGAAAAGCTCTCCTTTCACTCCTCTCGGGGCCAGAAAACACCCGCGGGCGATGTATGCCATTCAGCATCCCCATAGGGAAGGGGTCATCAGCCCTTCTTGGCCTTGGCGATTTCGATCAGCTTCTTCACGGTGTTGGAAGGCTTCGCGCCGTGAGAGAGCCAGTAATCGACCCTGTCGAGCTGGAGCTTGACATCGGAAAGCTCGGGGTGGGGATTGTAAGTCCCGATCTCGTCAACGGCCTCTCCGGTCGGCCTTTTCCTGCTGTCGGAAACAACCACGCGGTACAGCGGGTTTCCCTTGAAACCCACTCTTTTCAAACGAATAGCTAGCAAATTACACCTCCATCTAACGCAAAAAGCGCAATTGGGAATGATACACGAAAAAGCCCTTGTATGTCAATCGCTTTAGCGCTTTTTCATCAAAAGTCCCCCCCTCGCCTCGCGGCGGCCCCGTCCGCTCAAAAATTTCCTTGTATTTCAGCAGGTTAGGACGCGATCCAGTCACGAAGGTTTTCCGTCAACCTTTTTGGAGGAAATGAGGGACGGCACAAACATAAGAGCGACAACCCCCGCGGTTGCAGTCAACCCGAAGAAAGGGATGAACAGGAGGGAGCCGACGATCGAGCCCGTCGCACCGCCCAGGAGGTCCGCGCCGTAAAGCTTTTTCAGGTTCGCCCCGCCCTTTTCGTTCTTTATACTTGCCGCGAGGCCGAAGATCGCCCCGGCTCCGGATCCCGCAATGATCGCCAGAACGCTTATAAGGGGAAGACCGGCGCCGAGAAATGATAATGCAAGGGGGCAGAGCAGTGAAAATAGGATCAGAGCCGCGACCAGGAAAGCCGCATCTTTTCTTCCGGCAGCTTTCTCTCTTAGGCCCCAAAAGGCAGCCCCCGCGCTAAGCCCCGCCATGAAAAGCGCCGTGATCAGTCCGATGTCGTTGTAGAGCGCGCCGTTCCTCACCTGGTACGCGACGAGAAGGACGCATTCGACGACCATCCCCCACAGCCCGCTCACGAAGACGAGAAAGCTGAGCGCTCCGGCTCCCCTCCCGCGCAGCGCCGCGAGGAGAATGAGGAGCAACAGGACGGCGGATGAAACGGCGGTTCCCCATCTCATCGTTCCGGTGAAACCCGAGAGCCTGGGAAAGTGCCTCGACAGTTCTGCGACTATGGTTAGCGGGTAGGCTGACGGCCTCTCCTCGCTGGTAACGGGGAACTTCTTCTCCCGCAGAAGGGTTTCGACGCTCCTCCGCCTTTCGTTGGATAGGAGGTAGCTGAAATAGGCGGGAGAGACGAGCCTCGCCTCTATCTTCCTCTCCTCCCACCTGTCGGTGATCTCTTCGCCGGAAGGAATTTCCCCGTCGGATGCTATCACCAGCGTGAGCCCCTGGGGTATCACGACCAAGCTCTTGAACATCCCGGAAAGCGGCTTGATGACCGAGCCGTTCCTTTCGGCCAGCACGCCCGTCCAGAGGTTCTCGGAACCCCTTATCCTGAACGCGAGGATGCCGCCCGGATTCAGCCTCGACCTTGCGGCCCTGAAGAACTCTCCCGTGAAGAACCTCGCCTCCGAAAGCGTCGCGGGCTCGACCGAGGAGACGATGATCAGATCGAAAAGCTCTCCGGCTTCACCGAGGAATTTCCTGCCGTCGGATCTGACATCGACGACCCTGGCCTCTTTTTGGGGAGCTTCCCCCGGCAAGTATTTCCGGGCCAGTTCGAAGATCGCCTCCGATTGTTCGATGACGACGATCTTTTCCGGGCGGTGCTTCGCCGCTTCCATCGCGAGCCCTTCCGAGGAGCCTCCGATGAGCAGGACGGACCGCGGGGCTTCGCAGAAAAGCGCTGGAAGATGGACGAGTTCTTCAGCCGATGAAGACTGGCTCTCGCTGACAAGGGAACCGTTCATGAAAAATGCCGCCTGCTCCCCGTCGAACGAAACTGACAGCCGTCCGAGAGGTGTTTCCCTCATCTCTTTCAGGAACGGCTCCTCCTTCGTCGCGACCGTCATACTCAAACGGCCGGCCGCCGGATAAAGGGCGAAGACAGCAAAGAACGCCGCCAGCGCGAAGATGTTTCTCCACGGCTTTGTTGAGACTGTTGATGAAGCTAGCATGAGCGCGCACAGGAAAACGACCGCGGCCTCCTGCGGAACGCCGATCCGGACCAAGGCCGCCGACAACACTCCGCCCGCGAGGGCGCCGAGAGTGTCGATGATGTATGAGCCTCCGATGGTCCCGCCCTCGGAGAGATAGACCAGCGAGACCTCTCCGAACAGCCTCCCCGCCAGAAGGCCGAAGGGAACCAGGACGATAAAAAGCGAAATTACCTGCTGATGAAGCGGCAGGATCATCCCCCTCGCGGGATGGAAGAGAAGCCTCAGCGACGAGGCAAGCAGGACCAGCAGGAACAGCGCGGGTCCCGAAACCGCGAGCACCGCCCTCATCCTGCGAGGTTCCGGTTTCCCGCAGGTGTAAAGCCCGCACGCCGAGGAGACGAGGAGTATCCCGATGCCGAGGATGACTGGAAGCTCGCTTCCCGAGAACGAGACGAGCAGTTCCCTCGAGAGGAGCACCTGGCCCCAGAGCGAGAAGAGGCCGGCCAGGAAGAGCCAAAGGCGTGTCATTCCTCGCCGCCGCGCGAAATGATTTTAAATTTTAAATTCGAGATTTTAAATTCGAAATTTATTGTCCTCATCCGCCGCCCTGCTGGAATCAACCTGCCATCTCCGTTCCTCCCTGCGGTTATTTCCGGCTTAAAGTTTACCCTTCTTTAAAGAGGAGTTCCAGAAACGCGCGCAAGCCGCTTGTTGAATTCCATCCGGCACTGCAATAAAATGATATGGAGGAGTGAAAATGGAATTGAGCAGATGCAGGCCGGCAGATGATCTGGAGAATTAAGTTTTGTGTCCCCAGATATCGCCCAGATATCGGGTAGTATGGAATATGCGCAAGTGTCTAAGAGATGACCCCGGAGAGGCTGATAAAGTAAGAATGGTTATCAAGAGGTTGAACCGCGAGAGGAAAAACAATGCAACTACGCAAGCCTGACCCCATTATTAAAAATTGAGGAGATAGCAATGGATAGAACTTTAATTAAGGACTATATAAGGCTGTTTGTGTCCACATTTGTAATGACTTTATGTTTTATAGTGGCGTCTGCAATTTGTCTAGTTTCTGCTGACTCAATTATGAAAAA
>JAKQCT010000094.1 GCA_029559035.1 Acidobacteriota bacterium | reverse complement strand
CACGGCGAGGACCCAGACCTACTCGATCTACGGGACGGTGACGGAGTTGGGGGGATCGCCGGTAGCCGGCGCGGCGCTGAGCCTGTACAAGAACTTACTTCATCTTCAGAGCACCGTCTCCAACTCGTCCGGGCAATACTCCTTCAACGGTCTGTCGAACGGCAGGTACACGATAACGATAGATTCGGGGTGCGTGCCGGTCTTCGGCAACATGAGCGCCTTCATATCGTGCGCCAGCGTGGAGAGGAACTTCGAATGCACGGGCGGCCTCGGCGAATCGAAGCGCCAGGAGGCCGCCGCCCGTTTGAACCTTTTGAAAACCTTTAACGGAATTGACAACAAGGGCAGACAGGCCGACAATGGTGACATGGACGCGACAGCGGATCAGGGAAAGACATCAGCCATCAGCCATCAGCCTTCAGCCAGAACGGAAGCCTCCGTCGCCGAATACCTCTTCTACCACTGCGACCACCTCGGAACCGTGAGACTGATCACAAATGCAAGCGGAGCCGTCGTATCAAGGCACGACTACGAACCCTTCGGCGTTGAGATAGCGCCCACTGTAGAAACAGCGAACAACACACACCGGTTCACCGGGCATGAACGCGACGCTTCAACCGGCTACGACTACATGCACTACCGCTCGTACGGATCGAACCTCGGCAGGTTCATGAAGCCGGACAACATCACCGGCAACCCCCTGAACCCGCAGAGTTGGAACCTTTACAGCTATGTGAGGGGGAATCCGGTTAATTTTAATGATCCGACAGGACACCAGGCAATGGAATCAACCAGCTCTGGGGATCAAAACGCAAGCGATGCTGCTGAACCTACTTCAGATATGGTGACACCTGGCGGAGCAACAGGACAACAGCAAAAGGAAGAAAGACAAAGAAAAATTGTACTCATTCTGGTTGGGATGTCCACTGATACAAAAGGACAACAGCAATTGAACACCGCGGCTGATGTAAGAAGTAAGCAAATAGCCAATGCCGACCCGACAGCTGATGTAATATCAATAAATGTTGGTGATGCACACGAAGCTTTAAAGGCGGTAAAATCAGTTTCAACAAATATTGGCCCTATTTCAGATTTAGAAATAATATCACATGCGCAGCAAGATGAAATCAATGCCGCGGGCAATCATGTCAATGCTGCTATGGCATTGATGGTAAACCAATCAGGCGATTGCATCAGTACTATTCAAAATAAGCCGGAATTAGGTCTAGTTGCAAGTGATATGAAGGCTTTAAGCATTCCTCTAAAATTCTCCGAGCGTAAGCTCGAGAGATGGATAAAGTTCCAATATCTTCGTATAATCGAGGAATGGAATATGTACGGCTGAGCCATTGTGTATATAAATGCGATTACCACATTGTCATAGTAACG
>JAKQCT010000089.1 GCA_029559035.1 Acidobacteriota bacterium | reverse complement strand
CACGCCTACAAATAAACCGCCTGACGGCAGTTTTTCGCAGGCCGCCCCTCGCCGCGCTCGCCTTGGCAATGCCAAACTCGCGCAAGGCTGCGGGCTTCGATCCCCCCACTCAGGCAAAGCAGTTTGCCTGCTCTTTCACTTTGAAGTCGGACCAGATGGTGCGAAAGGGGGGAATCGAACCCCCACGGGTTTCCCCACAGGATCCTAAGTCCTGCGCGTCTGCCAATTCCGCCACTTTCGCTCCGTTCAGGCGGGAACTAAGATATTAGGATAAAAAGTGTTTTTTTTCAACGAGGTCATTCCCGTGTCAGAGGCCGAAGAAAGCCAGCCTGTCGCCGACCGCGAGCCCGTGTTCGGCGGCAAGGTTGCCCCTGACCTCGAGCACGATGGTGTAGGGGGCCTTAGGGAAGTAATTGGGGCACGGGTCTTCCTGGCAGGGAGGAAGGTTGCGGCTAATATCTACAATTGTTCCGTTGGCATCCAGCCACAAGAGGTCGAGGTTGATTAGGCAATTCTTCATCCAGAAGGGGTTCATGCTTTCAGAATGGTTCAGGAATAACATTCCCCGGTCGTCCGGAAGAGAGGGTACGAACATCAGTCCGAGAGCCTTCTCTCTGTCGGTCCGCGCTACACTAAGAGTCACGACGAATCCGTCAGGGAACACGACCGCGGGTTCCTGATTTTCGGCAGGTTGCTCCGGGGTTTTGCAGAAAAGCATGGAAAGAGCGAGGAGAAGGGAAAGGATAATTCTAAATCTCCTGGATCTCAATGTCCCTGGACCTCCATAGATAGTGCGTCCCGGAAATGATGGTGAAAACCACGACGGACCACATCAGGGCGCCGACGATCGCCGCCGGCAGCCCGAAGCTGTTCATGAAAAGGACCGCGAGGGCGTAGGCGATCTGCATCGTGGTGGTGATCTTTCCCCACACGGACGGCATGAAATTCTCCAGCGAACTGTCGAATATTAGGAACTGGATCACAACGAAGATCACGATAAGAATATCCCTGCTCAGGATTAGGATCGTAAGCCATATCGGTATTATATAACTCTCTCCTTCCCTGGGGATCGCCAGCGCGATGTAGGCGGTCGAGAGCATCAGCTTGTCGGCGATCGGGTCCATTACCGCCCCCAGTCTGGTCTTCTGATGGAAGAATCGCGCTATGAAGCCGTCGAGGGAATCTGTGATGCCCGCGAAAAGGAAGAGGAAGAAGGCCAGCTTGTAATCTTTATAAAGGATCGAGACGAGAAAGAAAGGGACCGCTATTATCCTTATGAGAGTTATCAGATTGGCGGTCGTCAAATCGCTGTCCTCATTTCCAAGTCCTCAATGATAGCTTGGAGGTTTCCCGTTGTCAAACCGGAACAGCCCGCCGGAGCGGGCTGTCGGTCGGGGGGGGGCGCTTGAACGATAAAGGAGGGCTCAGAGGTCTTCATCCTCCGGGGGATAAGGGGGCGCTGGGGCCGCGCCGGGTTTCCCGGGCGCCTTGCAGGGGCCTCTGCCCGGTTCCATTGCCATGGGAGGGCGGTGCATGCCCGGGCGGCCTTCGCGCCGTTCCATCAGGTCCTGCTTGGCTTCCTGCCACTGTTCCTTTGTCAGGATCGTTCTTATCGAGAGCAGGAAGTGGAGCTTCGATTTCTTCATCTTTCCCTCGAGGGCGTTCATTTCGTCCGATATCCTGTCGAGAACGGCTTGGTTCGGATTCTCCTTGTCAAGCTCGGCCTTCATTTCAAGGCGCTTTTTCATTAGGTCCCTCTTGATCGGAAGGATCTCCTGCTGATGTGCGAATTTCTGGTCGATGATCTTGCTTTCCTGTTCTGGGGTAAGCTCCAGGCCCCTGAAGCATTCGGACATTTGCATCCCTCCACCCTGGCCTCCGCGGGCGCGGTGCATCTGCGCCGAGACCGCGCCGCAGAATAGAAGGACCGAAGACGCCGTCAAAACCGTCAGAATGATCTTTCTCATCGTCATCTCTTTTCTCCTTTCAGACCATATGGACAACAGGGCGGAAAAAAAGGTTTAATGTTCGTTGGAGAGTTCGATGGACAGCGTTTTCAGGGTCCCGCCCCGGCTTGAAGGAGAAAGGCTGGACAAGGCACTGGCCGAGATGATGCCGGGTTCAAGCAGGAGGATGATAAGGTCAGCTATCGGCAGGGGGGGCGTGTATCATAACGGGAAAAGATGTCTCAAGGTCTCTCGGCCCGTCATGGCGGGCGACCGGATAGAACTGTGTGGCGAAACCGGCGGGACCTTCCCAGAAACAGCATCCGGGGCCCTGAGCATCATCATGAGCGAGGAAGGCATGGTCGCCGTCGACAAGCCTCCGATGGTCCCTTCCACCCCGACCCGTTCTTCGACGATGTCGGCACAGCGGGAAGTAGCGGAGCGCTTCGGGATCAAGTTGGCTTCGGTTCATCCCGTTAACAGGCTGGACCTGCCCGTTTCCGGGGTGCTCCTTTTCGCTCTCGGGCGTGAGGCCGCGGCGAGAGCCGAAGAGGCGAAGAGACGGTTCCTGCTCGAAAAGGATTACCTTGCCTGGGTAAGGGGCGTGCCCGGCGGGATAGAGGGGGTCATAGAGCAAAAGTTATCATCGGAGAAAGGAACGGCGTTCGTGGACGACGGCGGAAAGGAATCGGTCACCCGTTACAGGAAGGTTAGGACCTCGGGGATGTTCACCCTGCTCGAGGTAAGGCCTGTGACAGGCAGGATGCACCAGATCAGGGTCCACCTCCGGGCCGCGGGATTCCCCATCGTCGGCGACAGGAAATACGGAGACCCGCCTTACATAACAGGAAGGCCCCTGCTCCACTGCCTTAGGATATCATTCCCTTCGTTGGAACCAGGCAGGCGAATAACCGCGGAAGCGGGAACGCCTCAGGATTTCGAGTCTTTCGAGCTTTCGGCAAAGGACGGAACGACGTGAACCTGCCCGGATCGGTTGCAGGCAAGGCGATGGGAGCGCTCAGGCAATTCGGTAGCGAGGGAAGAGAATGGGCCGAAGGGAAATTCCCGTATTTCAGGGCATTGCTCTGGCTGTTCTTCCTGTATGTTTTCGTGAGGCACCTGTCCGACGCCGACTACGGGAGCATTTTCTCCGGCATAAACCTGGGGGTCCACGAACTGGGCCATGTCATCCTATCCTTCATGCCGATGTTCATCATGGTCGCGGCAGGAACGCTTTTCCAGATCGCCGCTCCCGTGGCCTCCGTTTTCGTTTTCCTGAGACAGAGGGATTTCTTCGCGCTC
Organism: Acidobacteriota bacterium; assembly: GCA_029559035.1. Classification (GTDB taxonomy): domain Bacteria; phylum Acidobacteriota; class UBA4820; order UBA4820; family UBA4820; genus JAKQCT01. Next base: position 633 of record JAKQCT010000089.1, on the reverse strand, counting down.
TCCGCGTCGTTCGGGTGGCTGTCGACATCTCTGTTCGGCGTCTCCAGGTACGCCGGAGATGCCCAAGAAATGGAACTTCCGCTGGTATCCCCGTTCGGCGGCGGGGACATAACCCACGACTGGAACTACATGCTGTCCAAGCTGGGGATCCTCGGAGCCGCCCCCGCCGTGAGCGCGTTCTTCTGGATTCTCGGGTTTCTCAGCATGGCAGTTGCGCTTTTATGGGGAGGATATCTCCTGGCTGTCATGATCAGGACCGCCAAGAACCCTTCATGATCCGGCCGAATTATTGTATAATACCGCTCTCGTGCGCCCGTAGCTCAGATGGATAGAGCAGCGGATTCCTAATCCGCAGGCCGTGGGTTCGAATCCCGCCGGGCGCACCAGGAGATCTTGACAGCATCAGGCAAATACAAGAATTTCCGTCATGTGTATCCATAACCTTGAAACGGCATGGCGTTGTTGCCCTTCCGAACCACCTTGCCAACCAATGCAGACAAGGATTCTACAGCCGGGAGAGTGTATTACAAAAGGGAGAACCTTGACACAGCAGCGGGGAATTGGATAAGAATAAAGTCGTTGGCGCAGAAGTATTTGGCGAAACAAGCGGAGGGGGGTGTTCCAGTGAAGGCC
>JAKQCT010000042.1 GCA_029559035.1 Acidobacteriota bacterium | reverse complement strand
AGTACCGTGAGGGAAAGGCGAAAAGAACCCCGGGAGGGGAGTGAAATAGATCCTGAAACCGCATGCATACAAAAAGTCGGAGCCCGCAAGGGTGACGGCGTACCTTTTGTATAATGGGTCAGCGACTTACATTCAGTGGCGAGCTTAACCGAATAGGGAAGGCGCAGGGAAACCGAGTCCGAACAGGGCGTTCCAGTCGCTGGGTGTAGACCCGAAACCAAGTGATCTATCCATGGCCAGGATGAAGGCAGGGTAACACCTGCTGGAGGTCCGAACCGACTGATGTTGCAAAATCAGCGGATGAGCTGTGGATAGGGGTGAAAGGCTAAACAAACTTGGAGATAGCTGGTTCTCTCCGAAAACTATTTAGGTAGTGCCTCGAGTATTACCGTCGGGGGTAGAGCACTGTTATGGCTAGGGGGTCATGGCGACTTACCAAACCATTGCAAACTCCGAATACCGATGAGTACAGCTCGGGAGACAGTGCACCGGGTGCTAACGTCCGGACACGAGAGGGAAACAACCCAGACCGCCAGCTAAGGTCCCAAATATTGGCTAAGTGGGAAACGAAGTGGGAAGGCTAAAACAGTCAGGATGTTGGCTTAGAAGCAGCCATCATTTAAAGAAAGCGTAATAGCTCACTGATCGAGTCGTCCTGCGCGGAAGATGTAACGGGGCTAAGCCAGTAACCGAAGCTGCGGATCCGTGGCAACACGGATGGTAGGAGAGTGTTCCGTACGCCTGCGAAGGTGGATCGCGAGGTCTGCTGGAGGTATCGGAAGTGCGAATGCTGACATGAGTAGCGTTAAAGGGGGTGAAAAGCCCCCTCGCCGAAAGCGCAAGGTTTCCTACGCAACGTTCATCGGCGTAGGGTGAGTCGGCCCCTAAGGCGAGGCAGAGATGCGTAGCTGATGGGAAACAGGTCAATATTCCTGTACCGATGTGCAGTGCGATGTGGGGACGGAGAAGGTTAGCTCAGCCGGGTGTTGGATGTCCCGGTTCAAGCCTGTAGTCGTGGTCTCTAGGCAAATCCGGAGATCTGAGATGAGAGGTGATAACGAGGCGGCTCGTCCGCTGAAGTGAGTGATACCCTGCTTCCAGGAAAAGCCACTAAGCTCCAGCTGCACACGACCGTACCGCAAACCGACACTGGTGCGCGAGATGAGTATTCTAAGGCGCTTGAGAGAACTCTGGAGAAGGAACTCGGCAAATTGACACCGTAACTTCGGAAGAAGGTGTGCCTCTAGTAGGTGAAGTTGTACAGATGAAGCCCAACGAGGCCGCAGAGAATCGGTGGCTGCGACTGTTTATTAAAAACACAGCACTCTGCAAAGACGAAAGTCGACGTATAGGGTGTGACGCCTGCCCGGTGCTGGAAGATTAAATGATGGGGTGCAAGCTCTTGATTGAAGTCCCAGTAAACGGCGGCCGTAACTATAACGGTCCTAAGGTAGCGAAATTCCTTGTCGGGTAAGTTCCGACCTGCACGAATGGCGTAACGATGGCCACACTGTCTCCTCCAGAGACTCAGCGAA
>JAKQCT010000076.1 GCA_029559035.1 Acidobacteriota bacterium | reverse complement strand
CCCGCCGCCCGCGCCCTTCGGGACGGGGCTGTCGGAGCGTCTGGCTTTGTCAGCTCGCTCATCCGATGCGCCAGACATCGGCCTTCGTTCGCTTCCGCGCCATGCATCTCCGACAACTACCGTCGCGGCCATGTCTTATTTCCGGATAGGCTCTAAATTGCCGGGGGTTCCGGCGAAGGCTCAGGCTCTTGCTGAACCGCAGGTGCTGATGGAAATTCCTCATGGCTTGGAGCCGGCGGTGGGGCAGGATCGTCCCCGTGGAGCTTCCAGGTGAAAAGTTTCCAGTCGTCGCCGAATTGCTCGAGGAAGCACAGGGTGTAGTTCCGGATGAAGGCGGAGATCGGGAGGAAAATGACCGCCGAGACATACCATCCAAGTATGGGGATGCACATGAAGAGGCAGAGGCAGCAGGTGAAGATCGTCACGAGAACCATTATCACGCTTGCCGCTATGCTAAGCCCTATCTTGACCAGGTAGAAGATGACGAAGTCTCCAAGGTGCCCCCTGAAGATCTCGTCGCGGAAAGTCCCGAAGGACTGCATGACCCCCGTCTCCCGCTTCATCATAACGGGAACGACGAAATCCATCAGGACCGCGTTGATGATCACTCCCGCGAGAGCGATGGCGATGAGCAAGAGCGTCGTGGGGATCAGTATCATCCAGAAGATCATCGGGAAAACGCCTGATTTTATGTAAGGGAACGAGAGCAGCACTCCTGCGCCTAGAACAAGCAGAACCGCCAGGAAAACGCACAGGCCGAAAAGTATCCTGAAAAGGAACAGCTTGTCGCCCAGCCATCCGTATTTAACCCACGGCTCCCTGATATCCGCCTTGTTGGTGAGAAGCTGGCTGATGAAAACGAACTGCCCCCGGCTGCTCAGCCAAACCACCAGGAGGACGACCGCGAAGACGACCAGCCCTATGCCGAGGCCGAAAAGGATTATCGGCCACATGTTGGAGAAGAACCAGCTTTCGAACGCCTTTGCGCTGCCGCAGGTATCGCCGGAGCCGAAGTCCCCCCCTGAGGGGAAATTGAAGTTGAAACCCTTGCTCCGTCCTAGAGAGGCGAGAAAAGCGGCGAAACCGATCGCCAGCCACTTGAGGAAGTCGAACGGCCTGAAAAGGGTCGTCATCATCCTGGTCCATCCGTTCCTCAGAGCCGCGTCGATCGAGATCTTCATGGTCCACCTCTCCTTCGTTGACCCGTTCCCCCCGGCCCCGTCACCCGTTCTTGAGCGATATGGCCTCGAGGAGGAGCGCCAGGTCCTGGCACCTGTCGAGGGTCGATTCGAGCCTTCCGTATATCTCCTTGAGCTTTATGAGTTCTATCGGGTCCTTCTCGTTCTCGAAAAGGTCGGCGATCAGCTTGTGGGAAAGCGTGTCCCCTTCGCTTTCGATCGTCTTGATGTCCCTTGTTATGGTCATGAGCCCGTGCATCTTGGGAAACGTGTTGATGGCTTTCTGGATGTCCTCCACGGCCTGGTAGATCAGCGACGCGAAGCGCTTCATCCCCGCGTTGGTCTTGTCTATCTTGAAAAGCTGGAGCCTCACGGCGCACGCTTCCATGTAATCGATCAGGTCGTCGAGGATCGAGTTGAGTTCGTAAATGTCGTCCCTGTCTATGGGGGTGATGAACGACTTGTTGAGCGCCTCGACCATCCTGTGTGTGTGGCCGTCGGCCTCCTTTTCTATCTCCGAGAGCCTTTGCACCTTTTCAGCCACTTCCGTATAGTCGTCGAAGAGGTCCTTGAATTGCTGGGCGCCCCTCACGGTCACTTTAGCGGTCTCCTTGAACATGTCGAAAAATTTCTCTTCCTTTGGCATCATGAACATACCCATGCTTCCCTCCGATCTAGCGCAGGCTTACTTTTTACCATATCCGGCCCCAAAAAGGAAGAGGAAACCCCGTCATCGCTTCGCCTCCAGACCTTCGGTTATACGCAAACATCAACGAAATGTTTGCCGCCGTCGTCCGGATCGAATTCATCTCGGGGATTGACCGCGCCTTGATCCATGTTATAGACTTTTCGGGTAAAGACCAAAGGTAAAGCCTTTCCGGGGAAAGGGGGTTGTAATGTTTAATAGGGCGATCAAAGTTGCATTTGGCGTTGTTCTTCTGGCCTGCTGGTTGTCGGCTCCGGCCTACGTGACTGTCAGCGGAACAATAAGCTCTAGCCAGACCTGGGGCAAGAGCTCTCCAGCCACCGACGGGATCTACTGGGTAACGGGCAACGTAACAGTTTCGAACGGCGCCGTGCTTACGATCGAAGCGGGAGTCGTCGTCAAGTTCGGCGGCCCGTATTCCCTGGGAATAGGCGGAACGGGAGGAGGGACACTCACGGCGCAGGGAACTTCTTCCGAGCCGATCTACTTCACTTCGATTAAGGACGACACCGGCGGGGACACCAACGGCGACGGCGGAGCGACTTCGCCCGCGCCCGGGGACTGGTACAGGATCAACTTCGCCTCGGGAAGCTCGGGGATCATAGATTACTGCGTAGTCCGCTACGGCGGCGGATACACCAACTACGAATATAACATCTCGTGTACAAGCGGCGCTCCCTCCCAGATAACCAATTCAACGATCTCCCACAGCTTTGAGATCGGTCTTTACTGCGCGAACGGCATAAGGCCCTCCGTTATATCAGGCTGTGCTTTCTCCGATAACGGGACATTCCCCGTAAGCATGTACCCGAACGACGTTTCCGTGCTGGCAGGGAACAACTCCTTCGTCTCCAATGGCAGCAACGGCGTGTTCCTGGCCGCCCAGACCCTGGCAACCGCCTCTCACTCCTGGATCAACCCGGGTGTACCCTTCTACATGGGAGGGATCCTGACGGTTCCCTCGGGCGGCTCCCTGGCACTTTCGCCGGGAACGGTGATGAAATTCCCGACCGCAGCCCACCTGACTATATCCGGATCGATGAATGCCACGGGGACTTCCGGATCCAGGATCGTCTTCACCTCTTACAGGGATGACGCCAACGGCGGGGACACGAACGGAGACGGCCCCTCGGAGGGCGTCGCGGGCGATTGGTACTACCTGAGGATAAACACCGGGGCCGGATCGGTGATCTTGGACCACTGCGACATCCTTTACGCTGGGGGTTATTTAAATTACCACTATGCACTTTACGTCCTCGATGGAGGGTCGTCATCGGTGACGAACTGCGTGTTCCGCAATTCAAAGCTTTACGGAGTTTATTGCAATACGGCCGGCCAGTTCCCGCCGGTTTTTTCCGGCAATTACTTCTCCGACATGCCGGATTTCCCCATCAGGCTTCACGCCAGAGATACAGGGAAAATTTCCGCGAACAACATTTTCGGGACTCTCACTAAGAGCGGAGTCAGGGTCGTTGGGGAATCTCTACCCGCGGGAAGCTACACCTGGAGCAAGCTGGCGGTCCCCTACGCGATTGACAGTTCGGTAACAGTGGCGAACGGGGCCATCCTGACGATTTCTCCAGGAGCGGTCCTCAAATTTGACACCTCGACCAACATATCGGTCTCCAGCGGGACTTTCAACGCCCAGGGAAACGAACTGGACAGGATAACTTTCACATCCTACAGGGATGACTCCATAGGGGGCGACACCAACGGAGACGGGCCTTCCACCCCTGAAGCCGGCGACTGGTGGTACATCCGCTTCGACGGCGGAACGGGCGTCATCGATCACGCGGACATCCTGTTCGCGGGAGGATACCTGAATTACAACTACGCCGTTTACTGTTACAACAGCGCGCCGTCGCAGATAACGAATTCCAGGATCGCCCATTCCGCGAAGGACGGCCTGTTCTGCGCAACCGGATACGCCCCCGGCGCGGTAGCATTGAATGAATTTGAAGGATGCGGCAGGTACCCGATCCAAATGGATCCAAAATTCGCCCCCGTGATCGCCTCGAGCAATACTTTCACGGGAAATCATCATCAATGCGTCTACCTTTACTCCCAGACACTTACTTCAGCTACGCCTTTGAACATAGCCTGGAACAAGCTTGCCGTCCCCTTCTGGCTGGCTGGAAACGTCACCGTCGACGACAACGTGACCTTCCACCCCGGCGCGGGAAACATTTTGAAGATGAACCCCTCAGGCCACATCACCACGTCAGGCGGGATACTGGATTTTACGGGAACTGCCGAAGACCCTATTACGGTCACATCGATAAAAGACGATTCCACGGGGGGAGACACGAACGCGGACGGGAACGCCACCGCGCCCGCGTCAGGCGACTGGTGGTTCATAAGGTATCAGGGCGGCGCCGACCTCGGCTCCCTTGACTATACCTATCTGAAGTACGGAGGCGGCTACACGGGATTCAACCAGATAATCTACATCGAGAACGGGTGCCCCACGAGCATCGACAACTGCACTATAAGAAACAGCCTCAACCGCGGGATATACGCCCTTTGGGCTTCCACGAACACCGTGATCACGAATACCACTATTCGCGACAACCAGAGAGGCATCACGATCGCCTCCGGCGGGGCGAATCCCGTCATCGGAGGCACTTCCGGGCAGGGAAACGAGATCTACGCGAATTCGGTCTACGGGGTCGAGAACTTGGGGACGATCTGCGTGGACGCAAGGTACAACTATTGGGGGGCCGATAGCGGCCCGAACGACGCTTCGGCTGCAGCCGACACCTGCCTCCTCGGCATAAACGCGGGAACGGGCGACGCGGTTACGAACAATGTGGATTACACGGGATTCGTCGGTTCGGGGTTCCAACCGCCCGATCCTCCGACGCCGCTCTATCCGGCCTCCCCCTCGGAATCAGGCAGCGCGACTCCCGTCCTTACCGTAACAAACAGCCCGTCGCCGGGGACACTGATGTACCGCTTCCAGGTGGCGAGGAACACTTCCTTCACCATCGGCCTGCAGGAGAGCCTCGTCTCTCCCGGGAGCGGAACCACTTCCTGGACGGTGCCTTCCACCCTGAACGAGAACACTACTCATTACTGGCGCTGCAGGGTGGAAGACCAGGGTTCGGCGCTTCCCTCCTCCTGGACCGATATCTGGCGGTTCTTCACGAATTCAGTCAACGACCCGCCGAACGCGCCCTATTTGAACTCGCCGTCAAACCTGGCCCAGGTCGACACCTTCACACCCGGGCTGACGGTCAACAATACTGCCGACCCCGACGACAACGAGACGATGGACTATCTCCTGACTTACGAGTTCGCGGTTTATTCGGATTCAGGGATGACAAGTCTCGTGTGGAGCCAGTCAGGCGTGTCCGAGGGGATAAACTTCACCAATGCCGCCGTGGGAACGGATCTTTCCGAAGATACACAGTATTGGTGGAGGGCGAGGGCGAACGACGGGACGCAGGACGGCAGCTGGAGCGGTTCGCGAAGCTTCTACGTTTCAACCGAGAATGACCCTCCTTCAGCCCCTGCGAACAATTCACCTGCAGACAATACCTATCAGGCCGTCCTCCAGCCGAACCTCTATCTCGACAACGCGAACGACCCCGACCACGACGACCTTTCCTACACTTTCGAGGTCTCCGTCTCGCAGTCGTTCCTGACGCTGGCCGCCAGCACGACCAAATCAGGCAACTGCTGCACCGGCACGACGGGATGGACCGTGAGCCCTCCTCTGGAATATTCAAGGTGGCACTGGTGGCGCGCGAATGCGGCGGACTCCGAATACACCAGCGGCTACAGCTCGCCGACAAGGTTCATCACCGCCGGCTTCCCCATGCCGGAGGAAAGCGCCCGCGGCTACATGCCCTCGATATCGGAAGACACCGCGAGGGGCGACAGGGTCTATTACACTTTCCCCGGAACATCGGGCGGGGTGACGATCGTCTACCAGGTCTACAACATCCCCGCGGGCCAGGAAGATAATTTCATCATCCTTGCAGGAGGGACCATAGTCGGGAGCCAGGGCGCAGCCTGTCCGGGGGCATGGTCGTCCACGAGGTCGGTCTTCATTGACGACGGCTTGGTCAACGACTCCGCGACGAACGTGATCTGCTTCCAGAACCCTCTCAACCTTCCCGACAGCTTCACCGCCGAATGGGGTGTGAGGATGGTGGGACTCAACATCCCCGCACCGGATCCCGTTTACGCGCTTCCCTACAACACGGTGATCGACGTCGCCTGGTCTCCCGTGCAGGGTGTCGCCGGATATAACGTTTACCGCTCCGCGACAGCGGGAGGACCGTATTCGAAAGTCAACGCCTCTCTTGTTACAGGCGAACTCTTCCGCGACAGCGGCCTCGTCAACGGCACGACCTACCATTATGTCGTCCGATCGGAGAACGTGTCCGGCATCGAGGGGCTCAGTTCCCTCGAAACCTCCGCCGTTCCCACCACTGCAGGCGGCGTCACCCCCGTCACCGACCTGAAGGTTTTCAAGAACGGATCCGACGCACGGCTCCTGTGGACTCCCATAACGACGGAGAATCCGGTCCAGCACTACAAGGTTTACAGGGTGCTCCGCTCCAGCACGCCCCCGTTCACCAGGACAGGCGCGGAAGTGCTCGGAACGCCGGGAACAAGCCCGTGGGACCACGCGGGCGTACTGGGCGACGAGAACCTATATTACTACGATGTCGCAACTGTTGACTCTCTTGACCAGGAGGCATCCGAATGACCTCCGCTTGACAAGATTTTCCCGGCCGCCCGGAGTCGAACCCTTCCGGGCGGTTCTTTTTTATGGCGTCGAACCTCCCGATGTTATAGAATGTCTGAGTGGAGGAATAGATGAAAGAAAGCCATCCATGCGACCGCCTCGAATCCTTTCTCGCTCCCTACGCGGTGAGGTGCACGGGCGACATCAGCCACGAACATCCGACCAACCACCCGAAGTTCAGGTCCTTCTTCCAGCAGGACAAGGACAGGGTCCTTCATTCGGAGGCGTTCAGGAGGCTCGGCTACAAGACGCAGGTGTTCGTCGTCCACGAGGGCGATTTTTACAGGACCAGGCTCACGCACAGCCTCGAGGTCTCCCAGGTATCGAGGAGCCTCGCCGTGGCGCTGGGCGCCAACGAGGACCTCTGCGAGGCGGTCTCGTACGCCCACGACCTCGGCCATCCCCCATTCGGCCACAGGGGGGAGGACGCCCTCAACGACCTCTTCGTAGACGCCCTCGAGAGGAAAGCAGGCCTCAAGCCCAAAGACGGCGAAAAAGCATTCGAGCAGAACTTCCAGTCCTACAGGATCGTCTCCGAACTGGAGAAAAGATACCCCGACTTCCCCGGCCTCAACCTCTCGGTCCCCACTCTCAAGGCTCTCCTGAGGCACGAAACGGCCTTCGACAGGCCCACCATCCCCTATCCATACGAGAAAGCCGAACCGGCGCGGGCGAAGGAGATAGAGGACCTATATTTCAGGTCGAAGAACCCTTCACTCGAAGCGCAGATCGTCAACCTCTCCGACCAGATCGCCTGGGTCACACACGACCTCGAGGACGCCCTCAGGGTGCGCTTCCTCTCCGCGGAGGACCTCTCGGAGCTGGACAACTTCCTACTGAGAGAAGCGAAAAAGCGCATAGGCGGGGAGAACAGGCGGGACAGGATCCTTTGGGGACGCCTTCTCATACGCAACATGATAGACATCCTGATAACCGACCTCGTTGCCGAAACGTCGAAGAACCTCACTGGGTTCAAGAGCCCGGAGGAGATCGAAGGATCGGAAAAACTCGTTGTCGCCTTCTCTCCCGCGATGAACGACGCGGTTACCCAGGTCCGCGACTTCCTCTTCGACCGGGTCTACACTCACCCGATCGCGGAGAGGATGTCGTCGAAAGCGTCGCTGATCCTCGAGCGGATATTCCTGGCGCTTACGAAGGACATCGAGAACGAAGGGTCCAATTCGATGAAGCTCCTCCCCTACGCCACGCAGGAGCACGTGAAGGCCTCCTCGGACCCCGTGAAGAGACTGCAGGTGGTCGTAGATTTTATGGCAGGCATGACCGACCGCTTCGCCAGCGAGTTCTACCGCATCCTCTTCGAACCCGAAGAGAGAGGCATCACGAGTTTGTATTAGGAGGGGGAGGGGATGGAAATAATGGGTAGTGCAGGTATCCAACCTTTTTCTCCTTCATATATTCTAATTACATGGTACACGGGCCTGATTCTATCGATGTTTTGTTTTATCAGCGTTTTACTATCATTTGAAATACGAGTAATAAACAATACATCAATGGAGCATCAAGTTAAAGTTTCTATGATAAAACCAGTATTTTGGATAGAAACAATCTTCTTTATGGCGTTTCTAGCCTGCTTGTTGCTCTCTATCCTTGACAGCAAATTGAAAATAATTAACTTTTTTGGATTAGAACCAGTTGAACGGAGAATAGGATTATGGGCTATTGCTTTTAATTGTATTGCGTACTTGATTATCTTGGGCTGTTACTTGTTCTCAAAAAAGAAGTTGCTTTTAAGGACTATGGATGTTACGGTTAAAAAAAATGCATATTCCATTGTTGTGGCACTTCTGGTTTTTTCAACGCTCTTTCCGGCAGTTGAAACGCTATTATTGGGTCACAATTACTATTATTATAAAAACCTACTGCTTGTGCATGTGGCCTGCGCAATATTCCTGTACTTCTCGTCTTTTGTTTATTCAAGGAAAAACATATCTCAATTTCTTAGATGGGTAGGGCTTTCCGTTGTAATAGCTTGGTTCTCTTTTTGTGGTCTCAGATGTCTGGTGGCGCGACAATTTGTCCCTTCTGCCATGGAATACTGCCATAATATTATTGAGGTTGTCGAAGATACGAAAACAACAAAAGGGTACTTCCCTGTCCAATTGCCGATAAGTGCTAAATTACAAAAGCCACCATTGCTGATAAAACAACAAGAACAAATATACTTCCATGGTGAAGGCACAGACTTTTATGTACTTGAATTTTGGGAATCGCCAGATTTTTATTATTGCTACTCTAGCAAAAACAAGAAATGGGAGTATGGCAGTAACTTTTTATGGCGATAATTGGTGATTAACTACCTTTCCCCCGCCCTCGGGTGATTTCGGGGGACACATACTGATTTGCCAAGCACTAAGTCATCTCTCAACATCGCTTAATTTACAGGCTGGTTGAAAACAGGGATAACGTACACTATTTTTCGCACATTTCTGGAACCCTTTAATAGAGAAGGGTAAACTTAAGCCGGGAAGCCCGGGATAACGTACACTATTTTTCGCACATTTCTGGAACCCTTTAATAGAGAAGGGTAAACTTAAGCCGGGAAGGCCGGTAGGGAGGACCAGAGATGGCAGATAAGCGTGATAAGGGTGGCGGCAAGCCGGAGGAAGTCGGTGTGGATGTAGGGAAGGTGATCCGGATAGACGAGCAGCGGATCAAGTCTCACCTCGGAGAGATCGTCAGGGACACGGTAGAAGAGACGCTTAACGGGCTTCTGGACGCGGAAGCGGACGATTTGTGCGGTGCCAAGAGGTACGAGCATGACGAGAACCGCAAGGATACCAGGGCGGGCCATTACACGCGCAAGCTGGAGACCAAGGCGGGCGAAGTAACGCTGAAGGTGCCCAAGCTGAGGACGGTCCCGTTCGAAACGGCTATCATAGAGAGGTACAAGAGACGGGAGAGTTCGGTCGAGGAAGCGCTGATAGAGATGTATCTCGCGGGGGTGTCCGTGCGCCGTGTGGAGGATATCACCCAGGCTTTGTGGGGAACAAGGGTAAGTCCTTCAACGGTAAGCAGGCTAAACCAGAAGGTGTACGAGAGGATCGAGGAGTGGCGTAATCGCCCGATAGAAGGCGATTACGCCTACCTATACCTTGACGGCCTCTATCTGAAGCGCAGCTGGGGAGGAGAGGTTGCCAACGTCTCTGTCCTTGTGGCGATAGGGGTGAACCGGGAAGGCTTCAGGGAGATCCTTGGAGTTACCGAGGGAGGCAAAGAGAATCGTGCGAGCTGGAGCGAGTTCCTTCGCCACCTTCTAAAACGGGGCCTTAAGGGCGTGAAGCTTGTGATTTCCGATAAGTGTTTCGGCTTGATCGAGTCGGTAACAGAGACGTTCCCCGATGCGAAGTGGCAGAGATGTGTTGTTCACTTCTACCGCAACGTCTTCACGATGGTACCAAGGGGGAAGATGAGGGAAGTTGCGGCGATGCTGAAGGCCATCCACGCTCAGGAAGACAGGCTCGAGGCCGAGAAGAAGGCGGCGGCTGTTGCGCAGAAGCTGATTGAGATGAAGCTGTCGAGTGCGGCCCAGATAGTCAGGGAAGGATCTTCCGAGACGTTCTCCTATTACGACTTCCCAAGCGAGCACAGGAGGAAGATAAGGACGAACAACCCTATGGAGCGGATAATGCGCGAGATCAGGCGAAGGACCCGCGTTGTCGGATCGTTCCCCGACGGGAAGTCAGCCTTAATGCTCGTCGCAGCGAGGCTCAGACACGTTGCGTCCTGCAAGTGGGGCACGGTCCGATACATGGATATGGACAGGATCTACAACCCTGGAGTTTCGGAAAGGCAGGAGGCTGGATGACCCACGTTTCTTATCCATCAGCCCTCGGGCTGATGGACAATGCTCAGAACACAGCAATGATAAGGATTATCAGAAAGTGCGAAAAATACTTGACACTACCAAAACAGGTTGGGCAAGCGAAGCTGCCGACGCATAGACGCCGATGGGCCAGAGGCAAGGAATGCGATGGCAACCCGAGGCATCTAAAGCCAACTGCTTGGCTTTAAGTCAGCGAGAGCTCCGAACCGAGCGGGATAATATAGAAATCGAGCACCCAAGAGCCGATATCTGACAACATAGATGGCCCGTCGCCGTCGGCGTGTGCAACGGTGTGGGGGGGTGGATGAATGTTTGCTATGCCGAAAATGTCGGGGAGAAAGCCGCAGGCTTTCGACAAAGGCAAAGACCAGGCTCTGAAAAAGCTTGCTTTTGAAAGAGACTGGGATTTGCTGAGGAACGCGTTAGCGTTCGAACCGACATTTGCGAAGAGTGAGATGCGGAGCATCGCCCTGCGCCTGAATTGTGTTTGAAAATCCCTCTGTGTCTCCCTTTGGAAAAGGGAGAGTCGGCATTAGAACCGGCATTTGCGATAAAAAAAGGGCGAACGGCCGTTCGCCCCTACATCACTTTTAATTTTTTCAATTTTCAATCTTAAATTTTCAATTCGAGGCGAAGCCTCGCCTTCATTCCGCCTTCAGCTCGAGCGTGAGGACGAACCTCTTCCCCTCGATCTCCACCGGGATCGAGATCCTCTCGCCCTCCTTGATCGCCACCGCCCCCGCCGACTTCGAAAAATCCCCCGTGTCGATCTCCTCCGCCTCCCCGGGAAGCAGCTCTTCCGCCTCGGTCAGGAGCAAAGGCTCCGACTCCGACTGCTCCTCGAAAAGGTTCGTCTCCGCCTGGTCGTCCGCGAATATCTGCGCGGAGCTGTCCTCGACCGTCTTGTTAAGGTCTTCCCTGGGCTTTTGCTGAGAGTCCTTGGGCTTGCCGGCTTCCGACCCGGTTTTGGCTTTTGCAGCTACCTGCGGCTGGTCGGCAGTCTTTTCCTGAGGGTCGCTCTCGAAAAGGCTCTCGGCGCTCGCCTTCTTCTTGGGATTGGCCCCCAGCTCCGAAAGAAGTTTCTTGGTGTCCATCTTGAAAAAGTCGGTCTTCGACTTCCCTCCCAAAGTGCCCCCCTTAGTGATCTTCTGAGTCTCCGTCAGCTGGGCGAGGATATTGTTCACTACCAGCTTCGATATGGACCTTAAAGTGTCCTCCACCCCGAGCCCTTCGGTCGCGATAGCCTCGAAGAAAGGGATGTTGCCCGGATTGAGCGCCTTGTCCAGCTCCTCGAAGGTGAGGACGTTCTTCAGGTCGCGCTTGTTGAACTGCAGGACTATCGGCGTCTTGTCGGGATTGAGGCCGTTCTCCGAGAGGTGCATCTTGAGCTGTTCGAAAGCCTCGCGGTTGGAGGTGAGCATGTCCTTCTGGCTGTCGGCCACGAAGACCACGCCGTCGGCGCCCTTGAGCACCCTCTTCCTCGTCTCTTCGTAGAAGACCTGGCCGGGGACGGTATAGAGCTGGAGGCGGAGCTTGAACCCCTTGACCTCACCCAGCTCGATGGGCATGAAATCGAAAAAGATGGTCCTGTCGCCCTCGGTCGAGATCGTCAGCAGCTTGCCCCTCTGCGTCGGGTCGAGGACCTCGTACAGATACTGTATGTTCGTGGTCTTCCCTGAAAGGGCGGGACCGTAGTAGACGATCTTGGAAGTGATCTCTTTCGACGATTGGTTTACCAGCATCTCCGCATCCCGCTATTCGGCGAAATCTTCCAGCGCGCTCTCCTCGTCGGCCTTTATCGTAAAGACCGTGTCGAGTTTCGTAAGGCGCAGGAGGTTAGTGACGGTCATGTTGGGCTTCACGAGCCTCAGTTTCTTGCCCATGTCCTTGAACCTGCCCAGGTAGCCGACAAGCTCTCCGAGGCCGGTGGAGTCGATGTAGTTGATGTTCTCCATGTTCAGGATGACGCCCTTGACCGACTGGTCGTTCAGGATCTTCTCCAGTTCCACGGTCAGCTGGCTGGCTGACTCCCCGAGCCTGATCTCTCCCGTGATGTCAAGGATCACGATGCTCTCGATAACTTTTTTGACAAGCTTCATCGACCGCCTCCGTCGCCAAAGAATATCTAAAAGCGGCGTTTCCCCCGCGCTTACTGCGTAGCTTCCCTGGCCGGCCTTTCCATCACCAGCGCACCCACGAGCGGCTGGCCGGACGCCAGATCATAACTATACCACGAACCCTTGAGGGAATTCTGGTCCTTCATTAGCTGGGCTTCGAATTTCCCCATCCTTCCGTACTGCGCGTCTATCCTTTCCAGCACCAGGTGCCCCCTGACGAAGGTCCCCTGGACGTTCCCGCTCTGGCCTCCGTCCAGCCTGTATTCTCCTTCCACGATGGTCCCGTTCTGGGTGAGGATGATCTCCCCTTTCTGTTCCGAGGGCATCAGAGTGACGAACCACCTTCCGTCCAGGACCTGCTCCCTGTTGGCGAGCGATTCCCTGAGCACCGTTATCTGTTCGCTGATCGCCTTCTCCTCCTCGTAGGACATGTGTATCTGCTGGAGAATGCTCAGCCTCCTCATGTGGAGTTGGGAAAGCCTCTCCTCCGATTCAAGCATTTTCTCCGACTTGTAGGCCGAGGATTCGTCGTCCGCGAACTCGGAGCTCTCGCTCCAGAGGCTTAGGATCAGCTTGTCGATCCTCTTGAGCTCCTGCCACCTGGCTTCGACGAGAGACCTGTTGGCGGCCAGCAGCCCCTCCAGGGATGCCAGCCTGGCCCGGGCGGCCTCCTGCGGCAGAGGATCGAGCGCCGCCGCTTTCAGGCAGAGAAGCATAAGGATTGCCGGAAAAAGCTTCTTAACCATTCTCATCCCCTGCTAATAAAATAGCATTTATCCGAAAGTTACTCAACTCTGCTCGTGAAAAACGACATGGGGGTGGATCGCGCGCCCTTCCACCCTGCCGATCCCCAGAAAAGCTTCCCTAGGGCTGACCAGCTTGACCCACTTTGAATCTATGGGCAGGTCCCGGGGGGCTATCACGTCCTGGCCGTTCAGGACCAGCCTTTCCTCGCGGAAATCGACCCTTACAGGGGGGATGGCGAGGTCTATCCTGTCGAAAGGTATGAACCCCTTCTCGGCGAACGGCTCCGAAATACCGTTGGCTGATTCCAGGGAGAAGGGCCCGACCGTCCTCCTGATGAGCTCGACGCAATGGCAGGGGGAGCCTATCTTTACCCCCGCGTCCCTCGCGATCGACCGGACATAAGTGCCCGAAGAGCATCTGAGGCTGAACCTGAGAGAATCTTCGGAATTCCTTTCCAACTTGAAGCTGTAGATCTCTATGGGAACAGGTTCCAGGACCACATCCTCACCCATCCTCGCCAGCTCGTAAGCCCTCTGTTTCTTTATCCTTTTCGCGCTGAACGACGGAGGGACCTGCATCTGCGGCCCCACGAAAGAGGCTTCGAGCTCCCTGAGATCGATCCTGCTCCAATCCGGCAGCGGCCCTTCCTCGACTACCTGCCCGTCCCTGTCGAAGGTGTCGGTCGACGCCCCGAACCGGAACAAACCTTCGTAAACCTTGTCCATGCCCTGGAAAAAGGATGCAAGTCTCGTGGCTTTCCCGACCAGCACCATCAAAAGGCCCGTCGAGAAAGGATCGAGGGTGCCTCCATGGCCGACCTTGGTCCGCCTCGGGCAGAGCCTTCTCACTTCCTTCACGCAGTCGTGGGAAGTAAGCCCTGAAGGCTTGTCCAGGAGGATCAGCCCGGGCCTGACAGGAGCGCTATCCGTCATTCTTGACGCCTTTCGAGATCTCGAGAAGCAGCTTGTCTATTTCCTGGGCCTTCTCCTCCACGTCGTCGATCTTGAACCTCAGCTCAGGCAGCTGCCTCAGCCTAAGGTTCCGGGCAAGGTACCGCTTCAGCTCCGGGAGGTGCCTCGAGATGAGCGCCGCGGCCTCCTCCTTAGTCACCTGGGATTCTATGGCCGTGTAATAAACGTCGGCGATCTTGACGTCCCTGTTGACTCTGACGTCCGTAATGCTTATCCACTTCAGTTTCTCGACCTGGAGCTCGAAAAGCAGCGCGTTGGATATCGCGTGCCTCAACAGGTCTGAAACCTTGTCCGTTTTCGAGAAACGCCTCATCAGAACACCTCTTCGATCACTGCGGTCACCTGGACCGGATAATTGTCCTCCAGGAACTCCACCGCCGCTTTAAGCACTTTCCTCGCCTCTTCGCCGTTGCAGGAGACCGAGGCTAAGGTGAGCGAAGCCTCGTCCGCGAGATCCTGCTTCCCGCTCTCAACGACGCACACGGAAAAACGGCTCCGCGCCTTCTCCTTGAAAGACCTCACCACTGACCTCTTGTCCTTTAGGCTTCCAGAGTAGGGAAGCCTGAAATCGAGCCTGATGACGGCGACAACGGCCCGTTCGGGCAAGTCAACCACCCTCCGCTTCGCCGGAGGGAATTGAAAATATAAGATTGAAAATTGAAAAATTTAAAATTGAGGAATTGTTTTTCCCTGATTTTTCATTTTTCACTTTTCAACCTCCAATTTCAAATCGCCCGCTTGAAATTTTAAATTCAGGGAAATTTTTCTCCTCAAATTTAAAATTTTCAATTTACAATTTCCAACTTTAAATTCAAAAAGGCTTTCAGGCCTTTTTGTTACAGCGTCCTCGCCTCCGTCTTCGTCTCGAACGCCTCGATGACATCGCCGGTCTTTATGTCGTTGAAGTTCTCGATGCCTATGCCGCACTCGAGCCCTTCCTTCACCTCGCTCGCGTCGTCCTTGAACCTCTTGAGCGATTTCAGCGTGCTCTCGTAAACGACCACGTTGTCCCTGAGAACGCGTATCCTGGCGCTTCTCGGGATCTTGCCGTCGCTCACCATGCATCCGGCGATGGTCCCGAAACCTCCGATCTTGAAGACTTCCCTCACTTCGGCGTGTCCGAGGACCACTTCCGTCTCGATCGGCTTGAGCATCCCGGTCAGCGCCTGCTTTATCTCTTCGAGCAGGTTGTAGATGATGGTGAAGGTCTTGATCTCGACCCCTTCGGCCTTGGCAAGGTCTACGGCCTTCTTGTCGGGACGCACGTTGAAGGCAATGACCACCGCGTTGCTGGCTGAGGCGAGCAGTACGTCGCTCTCCGTCACCGCGCCCACGCCGCTGTGGACGATCGACACCTTGACTTCCGAGGTCGAAACGTCGGCGAGCTGCTGCCCGAGAGCTTCGATGGAACCCTGGACGTCGGCCTTGAGGATGATCGAGAGCTCCTGCACCTCGCCTTCCTTGATGGCGCCGAAGACGTTCTCCAGCGTGACCTTCTTCCTCTGGAGGGCCTGCTGCTTCTCCTTTTCCTTCCTGAACCCGGATATCTGCCTTGCCTGGGCTTCACTCTCGACCACCTGGAAGATCGCTCCGACCGCCGGAACTTCAAGGAACCCGAGTACTTCGGCGGGCGTCGCCGGCCCCGCCTTCTCTATCTTCTCGCCCCTGTCGCTATAGAGCTGGCGGATCCTTCCCCAGGTCGAGCCGCAGAGGAAGACGTCGCCTATCTTGATGGTGCCGTCCTGGATCAGGACAGTCGCGACGGCGCCCCTGGCCTTGTCGAGCTTGGCTTCCAGGACCGTTCCGGTGCCCTGCGATGTCGGGATCGCCTTGAGGTTCATCATTTCCACCGTGAGGGAGAGCATGTCCAGAAGGTCGTCTATGCCGATCCTCTTCTTGGCGGAGATCGGGACCGCCACTGTCGTGCCTCCGAAATCCTCCGTCACGATGCCGTACGTCATCAGGTCCTGCTTGACCCTGTCCGGCGTGGACCCGGGCTTGTCGATCTTGTTGATAGCCACGATGATCGGAACATTGGCCGCCTTGCAGTGGTTGATCGCCTCGATGGTCTGGGGCATGACGCCGTCGTCCGCGGCGACCACGAGTATGACTATGTCGGTGACCTTCGCGCCCCTCGCTCTCATCATCGTGAAAGCTTCGTGGCCGGGCGTGTCGAGGAAGACGTACTCCCTCTCCTTGTGCCTGACCTTGTAGGCGCCGATGTGCTGGGTTATCCCGCCGTGCTCGTGCCCGGTGATGTCGATGTGGTGGATGGCCTCGAGGAGGCTGGATTTCCCGTGGTCGACGTGCCCCATGACGGTGACGATCGGCGCCCTGCCCGCCTTTTCGCCCTCCCTCGGGGATTCCTGGGTCATCACCAGTTCGTCCTCGAAGGAGATGATCTCGGCCTGGTAGCCGAAACCCGCGCATATCTGGATCGCGAGGTCGGGGTTGAGCGGCTGGTTGATGGTGAGGAAGACTCCTCTCATCATGTATTTCTGGATGATGTCCTTCACCTTGGTATTTATCTTTTCCGCCAATTCCTTGACGGTGATACCTTCGCGGATGAAGATGGCTTCGCCCTTCTCTCCCATCTCCTGGTCCTTGAGAACCTCCTGCTCTATCCTCTCGAACCTCTCCTGCTTGGCCTGGAGCTTGTCGATCCTCCTGTCCCTCTTGCTCTTCTTCTTGCTGTCCGTCGGCCGCTGGTAACCCGCCGGGAACGGAGCCGCTCCCGCCGGCTTTCCGGCGTGCCTTTCGGGAACTGGAATGAGCTTCGGCGAAGGCCCCGCGGTGGTCCCCTCCGGGACCGGCTGATCGGTCTTGACCGGCCTCGGCGCGTGATGGATGATCCTGGCCCCGCCTTCGGGGACGGGGCGTCTGGGCACATGGGTGATCGAAGGTTCCCTCACGGGAGCTTTCGGAAGAACGACCTTCCTCTCTTCGCCCTTCTTGTGCGGTGCAGGAGCAGCTGCCGCGGGGGCCGGCTCGGCGTGCTCAGGAGACGGAGCCTCTTCCGCTTTCGCCTGTGGGGCCGTCTCTGCCTCCGCTTGCTCCACTTGTTCGACCGCCTGCGGTTTTTCCGCTTTTTCAACCTTTGAAGGCGCCTCTTCCTTCTTCTTCGAAGGTTCCGCCTTGGCCTCCTTTTCATGTTTCGGAGGTTTTTCCTCCGGCGGAGGGGGCGGCGGAGGGGGCGGCGCGACGGGACGCAGCTCTTCCGGCTTGATCTGGCTCAGCGCCTTGGAAACCCTGAAAACATGCTTCTGGCCTGCCTTCGGGACCTGCGCGACCACCTTCAGCCCCTCGGGCTCCTTCGGGGGTTCGGGCTTCGACTCTTCTGTTATTGCCGGCGCGGGATGGGCCTTCTCTTCCTTGGCCTTTTTCTTCGCGCCGTGGACGGGCGGCACGACGTTGCCTTTGGCGTCGACGCAGGTCTCGTCGACCATGCTTACGACCGCCTTTACGTCATATCCGTGGGCCTTGAGGTCTTCGAGAAGCTTCGTGGAGCTGATGCCTCTTTTCTTCGCGAGTTCGTGGACCCTTAACTTCGCCATTTCAACTATCTCTCCTCTCCCCGGCCCAGGCTCTAAGGGCTTTCAGCGCTCTCTCGTTCATCTGGGGGAGCGCCAGAAGTTCCTCGTCGGATATCTCCGCGAGCGCTTCGCCGTTTGCCCAGCCTTTCAGCACGATGGCCTCGAGGACTTTCACGGGGACGCCCGGAATGTCGGGAAGCGCAACCTCGACATCCTCCGGAGCCTGTTCGGATTCGCCGCCTTCGGCCGCTTCCTGCGCCTTGCCGGAAGCCATCGCCGCGAGCAGCTCCTCCTTCTTGGTGCTTTCGCTCTTCACGGAAAGCTCCCAGCCGACAAGTTCGCCGGCGAGCTTCACGTTCTGGCCCTTCTTGCCGATGCAGAGGGAGAGCTGGTCCTCGCTCACGATGACCTCCATCCTCTTGGTCTCGGTGTCTATCACCTCGACCCTCGTGATGACGGCCGGAGCGAGGGACGCCTTGACGTAATCGGTGAGGTCCTCCTTGAAGGATATGATGTCTATCTTTTCGCCTCTGAGTTCGCGGGTGACGGCCTGGACCCTCATGCCGCGCATTCCGATGCATGCTCCTATCGGGTCTACTTCCTTGTCCTTCGAGGCGACGGCGATCTTGGTGCGCTCGCCCGCGTCCCTGGCGACGCCCTTGATCATGACGGTCCCGTCGTAGATCTCGGGGACCTCCATCAGGAAGAGCTTGGAAACGAATTCGGGCCTGCTCCTGGAAAGCACTATCTGGCTTCCGCCCTTCGCCTGGTCGCGGACTTCTACGATCAGCGCCCTGATCCTCTCGCCCTGGGCGAACCTTTCGGTCCTTCTAACCTGCTCGGAGATCGGGAGGATCGCTTCGGTCCTGCCTATGTCCACGATCAGGTTGCCGCGCTCGACCCTCTTCACTATCCCGTTTATGATGGTCCCCAGCTTTTCCTTGAATTCTTCGTAGATGATCTCCCTCTCGGCCTCGCGAATCTTCTGCGTCAGGACCTGCTTCGCCTGCTGGGCGGCGATCCTGCCCATCTGGGGGGTCGATTCGAGCGGGAACTCCAGCGCGTCGCCGATCTCGATGTCGGGGGCGAGGCGCAGAGCCTCATCGTACGGCAGGTGGACGTCCTCGTTGAACTCTTCCTCTTCGGGAAGGTTCTCCGGGTCCACGACCGTCATGAGGCTGAAAAGTTCCACTTCTCCGTTGTCCGGGTTGAAATGGCCGATGATCTTCTTGTTGGTCTTGAGCACTTTCTTGGCCGCCGCGACCATGGCCTCTTCGAGAGCCTCGATGATTATCTCCCGTCCCAGCCCCTTTTCCCTGCCGACCATTTCGATTGCCTGAAGGATCTCATTCATTGCAAAAAACTCCTCTCACTTTGAAAATTCGAAAACGAGCCTCGCCCGTTTTATCTTTCCGTATGGTATCTCCAGCGGGAAGCCCTTCTCCGGCTTTATCGTCACCGTTTCCCCGGAAACTCCCGCGATCTCCCCTTCAATGAAGCCGTGCGGTATCTCTTCCGACAGCGTGTCGTACACCACGTTGGCCTTTCTTCCCGTGAACCTCTCGAACTCCTTGAGGCTCCTCAGCTTCCTCTCGAGCCCGGGGGAGCTCACTTCAAGGGTGTAGGCGTGGGGGATCACATCCTCCAGGTCGAAAGCCGCCGAAAGGTCCCGCGAGACAGCCTCGCAGTCGGCGATCGAGATCTCCCTCTCCTGCGAATCGAGAGTGACCCTGACCGTCCACCTTCTTCCGGACTGCGTCGTCTCCACATCGTAGAGCTCGACAGAATTCCTCGCGCTCGCCTGCAGGGCGAACCCCTTCAGCCTTTCCTTCCAGTCCGTACCCGCCACACTTGCTCCCTTCAGAAAAAAAAGTGGGCGTGAAGCCCACTTTCCAAGAGCGGATTTATACCACATAATCAGATCAATTGCAAGGGGTTAGGGGGGTGCGCCTTCGGCGAATTTTAAATTGAAAATTGAAAAGTGCAAATTTTAAATTTGTGGAAGGATTGACTCTTCTCATGTAGCGCCTTCGGCGAATTTTAAATTGAAAATTGAAAAGTGCAAAATTTAAAATTGTGGAATCTATTTCCTTATAAAACTTCTGTCTTCTGCCTTCTCACTTCTGACTTTTATCTTGCTTCCCAGCTTGTGTAAGACTTTCGCCTTCAGCTCTAGGGTTTCGGCAATCCATTTTCAATCCCGGCTAGGTTTTTCGAACTGTCTGGGTTTATCCGGCCGGGTGTACCAATGCCTGGCTGCGAGGCGGGTGTTTATCGCGCCGGGAACAAGGAACAATAGGAACTGCAGGAGGACGCGCCAGGGTCCGTACCATTCAATTTTCCTCGCGGAGGTGATCACCGGCCTTTCCCAGATGACGGCGAACTCCTTCCCCCTCTTTCTGCCCCACCTTCCCAGTTTCAGGGAGAACCATACCTCCTCCGAGACGTAAAAAGATTCGCTGAATCCTCCGGTCGCGCGGAACGCCTCGGCGCTGCAGAAAATGAAAGCCCCCGCGGCGAGCTTGAATGTCTTCGAGAGCCGGTTCCAGAGACGGCACATGAAACGGCCGATCTTCCCGATGTCGCCGTCGAACTCCATCCTCGCGCCGCCCCCGCAAACATTGCCCGACAAGATGTGATCTAGGGCTTCCATGAGGACGCCCGAGTTCAGGCTGGTATCGGCATCGATGAATATGAGCCATTCCCCGGAAGCGGCTTTCGCGGCTGTATTCCTGGCTCTTGCTATCTGGTTGTGCGGCTCCGGGACAACCTTCGCGCCCATTTCCGAAGCGATCTTTGCCGTGCAGTCGGTCGAGTTGTTGTCGCAGACGACGATCTCGTAGGAGTCCTGTCCCGCGGACGCAAAGCTCTCCCTGACGGAACCGATCGCCCTTCCGATAAGCTCTTCCTCGTTGTATGCCGGCATCAGGACGCTTATAAGCATGATTTCTCCGCTCCCAATATATGCCATTGCAGCAGACAACGGCAAGCATCCACGAGGGAAGGCATGACGCTTCGCTTCCCGAAGAGGGGGGCGATCCTCTCCCCTCTTAGGCGCTCCGCTCGTAAACTCGCTCGCTGAACACCTCCCCGGCAGAGAAAGCGCCCTGTCGCGACGTGAAGTCGTCTTTGGGCGCGGCACTATACGCCCTTCGGGCAAGTTATGGGCTGAAGGCTGATGGGTCAATTGGAAATTATTTGTCTTTCGTAGGGGCGAACGGCTGTTTGCCGCCCGAGGGGGACATGACCCGATTCGTCATTTTGAATCGGGATCGTGTCCCCCGGCTCCAAGGGAGATCGAGGGGGATTTTCCATCTGTCGCTCCAAATGACACGGTGGAGGGAGTATAATATAAGAGGAAAGGGAAACTGGAATGGGTGCTTTATATTTCGGGGATAATCTGCATGTTCTTAGGGAAGAGATAAAGGACGAGGCGATTGACCTTATCTATCTCGACCCGCCGTTCAACAGCAAGCGCGATTACAACGTTTTCCTCAAGACGCCGAAGGGGCACGAATCGGACGCACAGATAACCGCCTTCGAGGATTCCTGGCACTGGGGAGAGCAGGCCGAAAGGGAGTTCAGCGAACTTCTCAAACATCCCAACACCGACGTTGCCGAAATGATCCAGTCCCTGCGCCGCTTCCTCAAGGAAAGCGACATGATGGCCTACCTCGTCATGATGGCCAACCGATTGCTCGAACTCCACCGCGTCCTCAAGCCCACCGGAAGCCTATACCTCCACTGCGATCCGACAGCAAGCCATTATTTGAAGGTGGTGATGGATGCGGTGTTTGGGCCAGAGGATTATGTAAATGAAATCATCTGGCAAAGAACTAGCAGCCACAATGATTCAAAAAAATGGGCCAGTATTCATGATGTGATCTTCTTTTATAAAAAGGGCGACTCTTTTACTTGGAACCCGGTTTACACAGCCCATGACGAAAACTATGTCAAGAATTTTTATCGCTTTGAAGATGAAAAAGGAACATATCGTCTTCATGAAATTATCAGGACAGCATCAATGGGTGCAAGGCCAAATCTGAGCTATGAATATAAAGGATACAAGCCAGAATGGGGTTGGCGGCTAATCAGAGAAAAGGTGGAAAAACTTGATAATGATGGGCGAATAGTATGGAGTAAGACTGGCAGGCCATATCTTAAGAGGTATTTACATGAACAAGAAGGAAACCCAATAAACTCAGTTATCATTGACATTCCTCCGCTCTCAGGACAGTCTGTTGAGAAGCTCGGCTACCCCACTCAAAAGCCTCTAGCCTTGCTTGAGCGGATCATTGAAGCCAGTTCGAACAAGGGCGATATTGTCCTCGATCCCTTCTGCGGGTGCGGAACGGCGGTCCACGCGGCTCAGAAGCTTGGGCGGGATTGGATCGGTATTGACATCACCCATCTTTCGATAAGCCTCATTGAAAAGAGAATGAAGGACGCCTTCCCCGGAATCGCCTTCGATGTCCACGGAACGCCGAAGGATTTGGAGGGAGCCAGGAACCTCGCCGAGCGTGACAAGTACCAGTTCCAGTGGTGGGCCTGTTCACTCGTCGGCGCACAGCCCTATCAAGGAAAGAAGAAAGGCGCGGACGGCGGCATTGACGGCATCAAGTTCTTCCAGGACGACGAACAGGGGGCAAAGAAGATCATCGTTTCCGTCAAGGGCGGCGAACATATTGGTGTCAACCAAATCCGAGATTTGAAAGGCACGGTCGAAAGGGAGAAAGCCGCAATGGGAATATTCGTCACCCTGACAGACCCCACCGACCCAATGGTCAAGGAATCCGTCACCGCAGGCTTCTACGAATCGGTAAAGGGTGAATTCGCCAAGATACAGATCCTCACCATCGAAGACCTTCTTTCCGGCAAGAAGCGCCCCGAACACCCCGACATCTCCTCCGGCACCTACAACTTCAAGAAGGCCAAGAAAGAAGGAAAGAAAGCGAAACAGGAAGTGTTGAAGGGGTTTTAGGGGGGGGGTGGAAAGAAGAAAGGTAGATTCTTTTATTCTTTTGTTATTTTCATCCTTATAGAAAGGAGGATGCTATGGACGAGTTAGATGAAGCGATTAGGCAGATTGTCGATTCTATTAGCGCGGGTCTTGTTTTTGACAATCATACGGTGATCCAAAAATTGATCGAGGAATACAGCGATACATATCTTTCGTCGTTTTCTGGAGGTACAACAGAAGGATATCATGGACTCATAATTGCTCAAAAAATCCGAGACCTAGGAGAATCTTTCGTAATTTTAAGAAGAAAGGCATATTCAAAAAACATTCACGGCAAATATACGGAATGTGATTGCTGGGTTAAGAAGTAAAAAACAGGCGCTGAGGGTTGGGGGCCGAAAGAGTTTTTATTTACTTTTTTCAGCCGTTTTTACGTTTCTTTTATTCCTTTGTTATTTTATTCCTTATGGAAGGGAGGATGCCATGGACGATTTAGATGAAGCTATAAGAGAGATTGTTGAGTCTACTATCACGTCAGGTCTTTTTTTTGATAGCCATACTGTTATCCAACTTCTGATTGAAAGATATTCTGATGTATATCATTCATCATTTAGTGGAGATAATACCAATGGATATCACGGACTGATTGCTAACAGAATAGTTCTGCTAGAAGACGACCTGATTGACAGGAGAGGGCTTTCGTTTTCAAAAACCATACATGGGACATATGATTCATGTGCTTGTTGGGTGAGGAGATAGTTCTAACGATGAACGCCAACCCACTAATTCGCCCATTTGGCGGGGTGTCCAAATTTACTCTCGTTACCAGCCGGATCTATTCCCAGCGCCAATTCTGATTCTGGAACTACTGATGTTTTCATAATGTTCCCATCAATATTGTTCTCTCTCCAGTAGGTCTGATAGCTACCGGATTCTGCAAGATTCTTTCTGAAGATTCGTTTGGCTTCTTCCGCTCTCTCGCCAAATCCCAATTCAATACATCGTTCAAATACTGCCATATCGACTTGGTGATATCTGCAAATATTGCCCATATTTTGCTTAAGATAGATATATAGAACAGCCTCACCGCTAAGGCCTATTCGAATTCCAAGGCATTTAGAAAATACTTCCACAGCTGTTTGGTCACCTTTCGTTTTGGGTGGCGTTAAAACTAAACCCAATTCCTGAAAAGCTCGCTTAACGGTTTCTAATGTAACTCCTAACGTCGTCACAGAAGAATTATTGTTATTAGCTCCACGCGTATCAACTATATTAATCTCTTTGGTGGGGCGGGCAGTATTTTCAGTTTCTCTTGGGTCAGCCACACCCTTGTTAGATATGGTGACTTCCCTTTGTGAATATTCCAAATTCTGTTTCGCCTCCTTGCTCCCCTGATTGGCAGCGAGCAGCCACCATTTTTTAGCTTCTTCAACATTCTTTTCCGTCCCTTGACCATTATGGTAAAGAACCCCAAGCATATTTTCTGATGCAACATCGCCAGCTTCTGCCGCCTTCTTGGTCCATAGAAAGGCTTTTGAAAAATCTTTTGCGGTTCCAGCTCCTTCTAAATAAGCTTTACCTACCAATGCCATTGATTGAGTTTGGCCTTGTTCGGCAGATTTGATGGTCCAGTAAAGAGCTTTTACCTTGTCCTGGGGCAGTGCCTTATCGCCAGTAGAAAACAAGGAGGCTAGTTTGTTTTGCGCCAGTAAGTAACCACCTTCACCAGCCTTGGAAAGCCATTCAATTCCTTTGGCTGTATCTAGGTCGTTGTTCATCCCGTAGTAGTAACGAATCCCTAATTCATATTGTGCATCCTGCTGTCCGTTGGTTGCCTTTTCTATCAAAGATGCCAATTCTTGCTTTTTCTGCAGCGCTAATGTGCCAGAATCGAATAAAGTCTTAGCGGCGGTCAGATAGCATGACGGATCAAGGATTTGTTTCGGTGGGCCGCCTGCGCACGATTTCAACTGTGCTCGATCCTGATAAGTACCTCTTATCACATTATCATTTAGTTCAACCCATCCAAGGCTCCATTTATTGTCTTCGACAAGGCAAATGACTTCCGTGCGTCCGTTTTGGGTTACTGAATCTTGGAACTCGCAGGCGGCCCAGTGTTGGACAAAGAGGCAATTATCATAAATAACAGCAATTTTCCCAGTGCTATGCGCTTTGCTTGGCAAAAGGACCGTTCCTGGTTGAAGCATAGTCTTTACAATTTCTTTTCCGGATGGTTTATCTACGGCATCCTTATAAAGGGTGGTTTCTTTTAGAACAACCATGAGATCGCAGGAAAAGCATGGAAGGGGATTGAGCGCAATAGCCAAGAACAAAGTGCTCAAAAGGATACCGATGTTAAAAGTATTATTTAAAGAAATGTGTGCCATTTATCATCCCCCCTTTCAATTCATGAAACTTAATTCGAGTCTAAAGTCTAATGATACTTGCGCTATAAAGTCAACTCCCCCCCCGCCCTTTCGGGGCGGGGGGTTCTTCCTTCTCTTTTTTTTCTTTCTTACGCCTTCGGCTCTTCGTTTTTCTTGGCCGGTTTTTCCTTCTTGTCTTTCGACGCTTTCTTGAAGCAGAAGTCTGCGGTGCGTATGCTTCGGTCAAAGATCGATAGAATATCACCGTAGTACTTGCCTCAAGTAGCGAGCGAGTTAATCCTATCGGTTTCGAGGATCGCTCAACCGTTGGTTGAGGCGATTCATCTATTTTTTACTTCTCAACTTTTCCCTCTCTTAGACTTCTTATTACTCATGATCCAAGAAATAAATTCTTCTAGCGATACAGTGTAGAATCTTCTTTCATTAGGTTGTTTCCAAGAGACGGATACCGGTTTTATTCTAATTGTACCGAACTTTTTTAACTTTTCATCCATTATTTCAGCTGTGATGTGTGCTGGTGATTTGAATTTTCTACTGTACTTTGGCATGTTATCCTCCTTGTTTTTATATAGTGGCTATCCCCCCGCCTCCTCAGTTTCACTTGAAGGCGGGGGGCTTCTTTCATCTTCTTTACTTCTTCTCTTCCTTCGGCGGGGCGGTAGGTTTACCCTTCTTCTTGGCGCTTTTCGGGACAAGCTTCTCGAAGACGGCGCGCTTGGCGGCCTGTTTCCTGAACTGCACCTGGCCTGCGGCGGCCACGGCGGAGATCGTCTCTTCGGCGCGCTTCTGTGCGGCGTTCTTCAGTTCCGTAAGCTCCTTCTTCGTGTACTGGGTCTCCTGCTGGATCTCGTCCGCGCCGAGCAGGGATGTCATAAAGTCGCGGGCTTCATTCAGGTCGCTTTCCAGAATCCCGGCGGCCCTGAATGTGTCAACGTAAACCTTCGACGCTTCAACCATCGCCTTCAGGCTTTCCGCAACGGAAGTGGTCTTTCCAGGATTGACCTGACTGCCGACACCGACGGCCTTGAGGATTTCGGGCGTCGCGGCGGGGCAGACCCTGATGGAATACCTGAGGCGGGAAAGAAGATCCGCCCCCTCTTTAGCGAGAATCCTTTCGCTCTTTGTCTTGGCGAGGGCCGTCTTCCTGTAGGCCGGGCGGCTGACCTTCGATTCCGCCATCACGGCCAGGTCGGTCTTCAGGCCGTCAACCGCTCCCGCCGGAAGCCTCGGCTCAAGCTCTTTCCCGTACTTTTCGAGGGCCTTCAAGGTTTTTCGTGCCGATGAAATCGCTTCGGACAACTCCCAATTCGGTTTGATCCTTTCCATCACACACCCTCCTTTCACTGACATCAACGTGGTTCGCTCTACTTTACGACAACTGCTTCAGGGGCACTCTTTTCGATAGGGGCGGCATCGATCTTCTTCTTTCCTTCCACGCACCCAAGAACCTCCCTTGCGTCCTCGGCGTTTTGCCCCTCCATCTTGGAAAGGATTTCAAGCTGTTCTATGGCTTCGCTCCGTCTGTCCAAGTAGAAGAGGTATGAAGCCAAGCTTCTTCGCAACAGGTCGGCTTTGGCAAAATCTGGATGAATTTTTAAAAATGCAATGATCCTGTCGGCTTTCTCTGTCCACCCTTGCCTCACCATCTCTCTCCTTTTGCTTTTTTCATCCGGTGAAGCAAGCGGCGTAACGAACCAATCCATATCACGCTTCGCGTCATCTATCTCTGCCGCCCTCTTTAATGACGGACCGCCTTTGCACAACTCATATCCCGCGTATGTTGAGGTGGGGAATCTCTGGAGAAGTACAGTTGGGTTGGATAAAGGCTCACCCTTTAAATAATCGTAGGCTTCAAGGTCAACACCTGTGGGCATAGAAATATTTAAAGGAACCGGCACGCTTTCAACGGATCCTTCCCAACATCCGTCACAATGATATTTTGCCGGTTCCACTATTTCGCCGTTCTTTCCAACAGCTGCGCCAAGCTGGCCCAAATGCTTCCCTTTGGAAACATATCTTCCGTATATTTGCATTTTGCCAGCCTTGTCCGCATATTGCTTTGGGAGTAGCATTTTTACTTCAAATGTAAATGTGCCGCCGGGCGGGGTAATATATCCGCCGTCCTCCAAAACCGAATCAAAATTTGCCCTCATAGTCCTCGAATCCTGAATGCAAAACACATCTTTCTTGTCCTCGGTACATATCAGCACCGACGGTTTTGACGACCACGGCCCGAGAACATCCCCATCAGGCTCAAAAGGCAATTTCAGGGGTATCTTGCCTTCGTTCTTCAAAATGATTTCCATTGATATCGGCTCTTTGAATAATATTTCAGGATTGCGAACTTTCATTATCAAAGATAACTCCTGAGTTGAATGAGCCTGGGAAAATACCATTGCAAGCAAGAAATTAATCAAGAGAAACAAATACTTCTTCATTTTCTCCTCCTCAATACGGCAGCGGATCTATCTGGTTACGAATGCTCGTATGTACGCCTGTAATGGAATCGCCGCCGGTAAACAAATGCGGCACACAGAATCTTGCCGGATATCCTATATGCAGAACAATTGGAACGTTCATGATGCATTCCTGCCCATCTTCAGGCGGTGTTCTGGCCACATTCTCGCAGTGATAAGTGTTCTGATCGTATCCGTAAATGGAGAAATTGTGGCTCTTTTCATGAACTGTCGCATATTGAATCCATTCTGATGTGTAAGTTGGCTTGGTAGTTTCTATAAGTTTAACACAGACGAAGCTGCATCCTTGTTCAAGATTCGTAGAAGGATCAAAAAGAGCAAAACCTGCATAATCCGATCCTTCGTAATACTTTTCCGCACCTACCAGATGTAAGTAATTGGTTTTATCCTTGTTGCCATACCAAATCCTTTGATAATTATTAAGCAAGGCATAAGCAGGCTCAGTTGCAAAATGCAGATACGGGGCCACATTCATCCCGCTTCGCAGACCCACAAACTGAACATACGCATCGTTGAAGGTTTTTTCGATCTCCTGCATATCGGCTTCATAAAAAGCAGAGCCTGCACCGTTGATCTGGTTGCCGTATATATCATCAACGATTTGGCCGTCAATGACGGTTGTGCTGTAAACGACACCTATCCCCGCGCTTGAACCCAGAGAAAAGTCGGGATATTTATCGGTGGAATTCACCCAAGGAGAGGCCGTATAGCTGCATTTCGTTGTATAAGGTGTGGAAAGGTCGCTAAGGGTCAGGTAGACTATCGCATAATCGGGACAGCTTGACCTATCAATATCCCCGACATAACATTCATCATGGTTCCAGTTCTCATAAGGCGTCGTTGAATCAAATAAGGCAATCTTGTCACCAATGTTCAAGTTATCCCACTGCGACCCATCTGAGTTTTTATAGATATAGACTGTCGAAATATTAGAGGAATACACATTGTCTGTTTCATCATGAGCAAACAGCAACCCTCCCCTCCTGAACATCTTGTCCCGTTCGACGAAGACCCTCTTCCAGCCGTTGAAAACCGCCGAATAGGTGCATACCTGGTTTGCCACAATGCTGCCGCTGAGGTTCTTCCTTGTAACTTCCACCTGCCAGTTGTCGCCCGAGTATCTCGGCGGGAGCTTCATATAAAATGTCGCCTGGTAGGGATAAGAGGTGGATGGAGTAACGTTGATTTCCAGTGCCGGGGTCCCGGTCTGCGACGTCATAAGGCCGTAGTCCGTCTCTGTAGAAGCCCACACTGAATTGTCATTGGCTTCGTAGGGAGGAACCGCCGGACGATTGATCGGGTCTGTGGCGTCCCATCCACCGACGGGCGCGTAAGGTGAAAAGTCGGGAGGATCTATCATCCGCAGATGGATCGGAACGCCCCCGAATCCGTTCACGGTCATCATCACTATCCTGTCCGCCACCTGATAACTGTTAAGATATGGGTAACTTTGACCCGCGTTGTTCAATATCACGACCTTGGGCGCGTTCCCAACAACGGCGTAGTTATACAACTGCTGGACATCCAGCTTCCCTTCGAATCCGTAAATAGAAGCTCCAAGGAATCTCGCCGAGAAGCCTTCTATCTGGTTCTGGTTGAAAGCATGGGTGAACGGTTCTTCGGAATACCAGAAATTATCCGATGTTGTGTTGGAAATATCCCGGTCGAGATTGATTGTTGCGACGTTGCCGGTATAAGAATATTTCATGGAATTGCTTGTACCGGTTGCTGAAATCCAGTATATGTATCCGTTGCCCGTCGCCCAACCGATATAGAGCTTTCCCGACAGACCCACATCCATCCCGCACGGATCATAAAAAGTCCAGTTGCTTCTGTTGCCCCAGCTGTCGGTTACTGCGGAGCCGTTATTTGAGGGGAACCTTACAACCTTTGACGCTCCCGAACCGCCTATCGCGTCGGCCACAAAACCCATCGTGCCATCCGGCGTCGCCGCTATTCCGACTGGAAGGATCTGTCTCGTGAAATTGGGAGTGTTGAGCGTATCGGTCGTATAGGCAAAGAGGGATACTGCTCCGGAAAAAACATCTATCTGGTCGATCTGGCCGACGCCTGTCACCCCGTCAACAACGAGGATAATGCCTGTCGTGGTCGCATGGGATATGTAAGGTTTCGTATAGCTTGTGATCGAGCGGACAACTTCCGGCTCATGCTGGAACAGATCGATCTCGTCAACTTTTCCGTCGGACGACACCCATATGTGCCCCGTTTGAGGCGCATAGATAATGTTCCTGATGTTGGAATAGGTCGGGATGTTTCTCGGGGAAAGCCGAAGGTACGGGGACGCAGACGGATATTTACCCGCCGTCGAGACGAAGGTGTATGTTCCCCTTCCATCATCAGGGACGGTAAAGGATACGGATGAAGCAAACCCGTTGCCGCCGTCGGTCACTGACGACGCCTTCTCCGTCCGGGCGAACATCGCCATCGAATTGGCCGCAGGAATAAGGTCCATGTAATCGCCGTGGAGTGTGACCGTATCGCCCCACCATAGATTGTTCGCCTCGATTGTGGGCTCGGGGATTTCGGGATAGGGATCATATCCCATTCCCTGGACGGCAGGGCTGACGCCTTCAGCCTCTGTTACCGAGTAACACTCAAGGGAATAGGATGAGTTCGCTGCGACGCTCAGGGCGGTTGCGGAAGTATTCATCGCCAGAGTCTTGTTGCCCCTCTGGAAGCTTGTGTCGGGGCTGTATGAAACAGTATAAGGGCTTGTTCCCGACGACCAGGAAAGATCGACTATCCAATTCCCAGCCGTCGAATCCCATGTCTTGTCGACAAGAAGAAGAACCGGATCGGTAGCCTCAGGCTGGGGACCGTTTCGCTCCTGGCGATAGGCGATAGTCTGTCTTTCAGGGCCCGGAGGAGGATTTTCAGAATGAACAGCGGAACGGATCGAAACAGCTTTCTGTCCGGCGCCGCCGCTTGATTCTTGCGCGACAATTATAAGTGAACAAGCAGCAATAATTGAGATCAAGACAAGCAAACAGAACCGCCCCGGCCCGATAAAACCGATTTTTGCCTTCATCATCTCTTCCCCCTTTTAATTTGCATATACATTGTGGCAACTTCCGGGCGGGTTGTCAATGATCGGAAGAGTGAAAACTGTTTACGGGCGATATATTTACATTCCTGGCAAAATGATGTCGCTTGAAAACCATCAGCGGGACTGATTAGGTACCCGACCGGCGATAATAATTCATTCGGTCTGTTTATCCGCAAACCGCCGCCACTCATCCCGATGCCGCCTTTCCGCATACGAACTCAGCCGGTTATCATATGAATTTTGGGGTGCGCCATACGGACTCTGCCGGTCGTCATACGAGCTTTGGAGCGCGCCATACGAACAATGCCGTGCAACATACCAATTACGCCGCTGTCCATCCGAATTCGGACGGTCGTCATACGGATGCCGACGGCGGGAGAAAAAACCTTTTCCGGCATTATCCGGGCAAAGACGCCGCCCGACGGACATTGCCGGAGGCATACCGATTATGTCGGCGTTCGAACAGCCATATGCGATAAAGATACTGGGCGCGCGGCAACGTGCCCATACCGACAATCCTTCAGCCATCAGCCATAAGCCTTCAGCCCTGCAAATTTATGAGTTATACTTTCTCCTGGAGGTCCTTCATGGACAAGTTCATCGTTGAAGGCGGAAACCCCCTCAGAGGGGAGATATCGATAAAACCGGCGAAGAACGCGCTTCTGCCCTGCATGGCGGCGTCTTTGTTGACCGGCGGAAAGGTGACGCTCTCGGAAACCAGCAACCTGATGGACATCGATTCCATGTGCCGGCTTCTCCAGCACCTCGGCGTGGCCATCGGCGGCAGGCCGGGAGGCGCCCTTTCGTTCGACGCTTCGGAGATCGGGACCTTCGACGCGCCGTACGACCTCGTCAGGAAGATGCGGGCGAGCGTCCTGGTCCTCGGCCCGCTTCTCGCGAGGTTCGGCAAGGCCAAGGTATCCCTCCCCGGCGGCTGCGCCATCGGAGCGAGACCGGTGGACCTTCACATCAAAGCCCTCCAGGCCCTCGGAGCGGAGATAGATGTGGACAACGGATACATCATCGCCCGGGCGAGGGAACTGACCGGCGCGCCGGTCTTCTTCGACAAGGTGACGGTGGGCGGCACGGAGAACATCCTGATGGCAGCCGTCCTCGCCAGAGGTACGACGACGATTTCCAACGCGGCAAAGGAACCGGAGATCGCCGACCTCGGCAACCTTCTCATTTCCATGGGCGCCAGGATCGAAGGACTGGGTTCCGACACCATCACGGTCGAAGGAGTGAACGAACTTCACGGAGCGACGCACTCCCCCATTCCGGACAGGATCGAGTGCGGAACCATCCTCGCGGCGATAGCCATAACCGGGGGTGAGGCCGTGATCAAGAACGCCGACCCACATCATCTTGAAGCATATATTTTAAAGCTAAAAGAGATGGGGGCGGATATCGTTGCAGGAGAAAAACAGATCACTGTCAGGTCGACATGCGCCCTTCGATCGGCCGACATAATGACCGCCCCGTTCCCCGGATTTCCGACGGACCTCCAGGCGCAGTTCATGGCCCTTTTGACCCAGGCGGAGGGGAGCGGAACGGTCAGGGAGGAAATCTTCGAGACGAGGTTCATGCACGTGCCGGAGCTTCAGAGGCTGGGGGCCGACATCAGGCTGGAGGGGAATCTCGCCGTCGTGCGCGGGATGACGCCGCTCAAGGCAGCCCCAGTCATGGCCAGCGACCTCCGCGCCTCGGCTTCGCTCATAATCGCCGCCCTCGTCGCGAAGGGAAGGACCGAGGTCAACAGGATATACCACCTCGACAGGGGTTACGAGCATTTCGAGGAGAGGCTTTCGGCGCTCGGGGCCAGTATCGAGAGGATCAGGGGATGACGAAGAAGCTTCTCTTCGCCACTTCCAACAGGGGCAAGGAGAAAGAGATAAGAAGGATCCTTTCCGGCCTTCAGGGCTGGGAGCTTTCTTTCCTGGACGGCTTTGCAGGGAAGATCGACCCGCCAGAAGAGACGGGAAAGGATTATGAGGAGAACGCCGCGCTGAAGGCGATTCATTACGGCACAATGGCCGGCGGCCGTTTCGTGGCGGCGGAGGATTCCGGCCTTTCCGTGGACGCCCTCGACGGCGCGCCGGGGGTTTTTTCCGCCAGGTACGAGGGGCTCTCGGAAGACAGGGACAAGGCGGGCGCCCTTCTCGAAGCGATGAAAGGATTTCCGGCCGATAAAAGAAAAGCTCGTTTCGTCGCCGTCGTGTGCCTCCTTTCGCCCGACGGGAAAAAGCGCTTTTTCAGGGGAAGCGTCGAAGGGACGATCCCCGGGTCGGCGAGGGGGGAAGGCGGCTTCGGCTATGACCCGGTCTTCATCCCCGAAGGCTTCGACAGGACATTCGCCGAAATGTCGGCCGACGAGAAAGACAGGCTCAGCCACCGCAGGAAGGCCCTCGAAAAGCTGAAGGAGCTCCTCGTTGAAAAGGCTTAGAGAACTGCGCGGCCAATTCCGTTTCTACCTCGACGACGAGAAGCGCT
The DNA here is from genome assembly GCA_029559035.1 of Acidobacteriota bacterium. GTDB lineage: Bacteria > Acidobacteriota > UBA4820 > UBA4820 > UBA4820 > JAKQCT01. Next base: position 3,758 of record JAKQCT010000076.1, on the reverse strand, counting down.
TCTCGCCGCACACGGTCAAGAACTACATTTCTGACATAGACCAGTTCATAGAGTTCACGGGCAGAATCTTCCCCCAGGGCATCGAGATACAGGCGATAGACGTCACCGCCCTCAGGGGCTACCTCGGATTCCTCCATTCGAGGGGTCTGAACAAGAGGTCGGTGATGAGGAAGCTGGCGTCTCTCAAATCATTCTTCAGGTTCCTCGTCAGGGAGGGCCATCTCTCCCGGAATCCCGCGAAGATCCTTCACAGCCCCCGCCTGGCCAAAACGATCCCCCGTGTGATGAGCGAGGAGGAGGCAGGCATCCTCATCGAATCGCCCGGGACAGTACCCAGAAAAGAAACGAAGAACTCTCCCGTCGCCTCGGCGAGGGACCTCGCGCTTCTTGAGATGCTTTACGCCACGGGCCTCAGGGCTTCCGAGATCGTCTCCTTGAGGTTCGAGAACCTTTTCACCGCCGACGGGATCATAAGGATCCTCGGCAAAGGCAGGAAGGAGCGGATCGTCCCGTTCGGCGTGAGCGCGGGTAAGGCGCTCTCGAGCTATCTCTCCGTAAGGGGTGAAGGCAGAAAGCCGGCCGATTTTATCTTCCTTAACCTGAAGGGCGGACCGCTTACTTCGCGCTCCCTGCAGAGGATAGTCGAGAAATACGGGAAAGAACTTTTCATGGAGAAGGACCCCTCGCCGCACACATTCCGCCACAGCTTCGCGACGCACCTGCTCTCGCGCGGGGCGGACCTCAGGACTATCCAGGAACTGCTGGGGCACCAGAGCCTTTCCACGACCCAGAAATACACGCATATAGCCGCCGCGGAGCTTAAGAAGATCTACGACTCGGCGCACCCGCGGGCGAAGAAACAGGCACACCGGGAGAAGGACGATGAATGAACCGCTAGGAACGATGAAGGCGATCGCCGTGAACGCCGGCGCCATGATGAAGAAGCACTACGAGGACGGCCCGACCGGCGTGGCGCTGAAGGCCAGGAACGATTACGTGACCGACACCGACAGGAAGATCGAGGCGTTCGTCAAGGCGGAGCTTAACAGGTGCTTTCCTGATATCCCCCTGCTGGCTGAGGAAGGGACGGGGACCGCCAAGGGAAGCGAAGGGCGCTTCTTCTGCCTCGACCCCCTGGACGGCACGAACAACTTCGTCCACCTCGTGCCCATATTCTGCGTCTCTCTGGCCCTGGTTGAAGACGGAGAGTCAACCTGCGCAGTCGTTTTCGACCCTGTCCACGGCGAGCTTTTCTCCGCCGGAAAAGGCGGCGGAGCGTTCCTCAATGACCATAAAATCAGTACCTCCGGCAAGGAAGAGGTCTCAGAGGCTTTCGTGGCGACGGGATTTCCGTTCAGGGAGAGGGGAAGGATAAGCGAGTACCTCGCGGGCTTCGAGAAGATAATCGGTTCGACAGGCGGCGTCAGGAGATGCGGCTCGGCCGCGATAGACCTCTGCTGGACAGCCTGCGGAAGGTTCGACGCCTTCTGGGAGTTCGGCCTGAAGCCGTGGGACATCGCGGCCGGAAGGCTGATAGCCGAAGAGGCGGGCGGGACAGTATCGGGCACAGATGGTGGTAAACTTGACATCTTCAGGGGAGACATCCTCGCCGCGGCGACCGCAAAGATCCACTCCGCGATGAAAGAGATGATCTCCGGAGCGGGATGATGGATAAAAGAGCCGGGATCATAGCGATATTCGGAAAAACCAACGTCGGAAAATCGACGCTCCTGAACGCCGTCGTAGGCGAGTCGGTCTCTATCGTCACCCCCAAGCCGCAGACCACGAGGAACGTCGTCCGGGGCATCTTCAACGAAGAACGGGGGCAGATCGTCTTCCTCGACACGCCCGGGCTTCACAAGCCCGATAAGAACCTCGGCAGGAGGATGGTCTCGATCGCCTACGAAGCGCTCGAGGGAGTGGACGGCGTACTCTGGCTTCTCGACGCGTCGAAACCGTGGGGGCACGACGAGGAGAGGCTGAAGGACAAGCTGAGGTCGTTCGGCAGGAACCTCGTCATCGCCATCAACAAGGTGGACAAGGTCAAGGACAAGGGCTTTCTGCTTCCGATCATCGCCGAGATATCGAAGGTCCTGCCCGAATCGCAGATCTACCCGATGAGCGCGCTCGACAAGAAGTTCACGGGGCCCCTTCTCGATATTCTTTTCGGGATACTTCCCGAAGGAGAGGCACTCTTTTCGGAGGAGCTCTACACCGACCAGGTAGAAAAGCAGGTAGCTTCCGAGATAGTCAGGAAGCACGTCTTCATGAGGATGAGGGACGAGGTCCCCTACTCTACGGCCGTCTATATCGAGGAGTTCAGGGAGCCTTCGCGCGAGAAGGACAAGCTCTTCATCTCGGCCGTCATCCTGGTCGACAGGGAGAGCCACAAGCCGATCGTCATCGGAAAAGGCGGACAGGCTATCAAGGCGATAGGCATAAGCGCGAGACAGGAGCTGGAGGTCATCCTCGGCTGCAAGATCGACCTCAGGCTTTTCGTCAAAGTGAAACCGGGATGGATGGACGACCCTCACCTGCTGAAGAATATGGGGATGTGACACGGCACGGAAAAAGAGAGGTTAAAAAGATGGCCGTGAATTTAAAATTGAAAAATGAAAATTGAAAATTTCAAAATGGAGGTATTTATTGATCTTTCATTCTAATTTTTTCAATTTTCAACTTTCAATTTTCAATCAAGTTCAAGGAGCTGCCTGATGGAAAAAATCACCGCGATGATCCCCGCGGGAAACGAGGCGGACAACATAGTCGAAGCGGTGAAGAGCGTCCTCTGGGCCGACGAGGTCTATGTCGTTGTCGACGAATCGAGCGCGGACGGGACTTACGAACTGGCGAAATCCGCCTCTCCCGATATTAGAGTGGAAAAGCACGAGTACGGCTACAGCGCGAAACAGAAGAACTGGGCCATTCCCCGGGCTAGCCATCCGTGGATCTTCCTCCTGGACGCCGACGAACGGCCCGACCGGAGACTTGTCGACGCCGTGAAGAAAGCCCTCGAAAACCCGGCCTGCGACGCTTACGAAGTGAAGAGGAGGAACGTCTTCCTCGGAAGGGCGCTGAAGTCCGGAGGCCTTCAGAACGACAGGGTGATAAGGCTTTTCAGGAAGGAATGTTTCTACGAGGACAAGCGCGTCCACGCAGAGGTGAAAGGTTACAAGAAGCTGGGAAGCCTCGCCGGCCGCCTCGAACACCACACATTCAAGGATTGGAACAGTTACCTCATCAAGCTCCACCGCTACTCGAAATGGGGCGCCGAGCAGGCTCTTATCGGAGGCCAGAAGGCCGGATTCGTCAACGTTGTCCTGAGGCCCATCCATCGTTTCATCAAGCAATACTTCCTTAGGCTCGGATTTCTCGACGGCATCCCCGGGGCGGTGAATGCCTACCTCGGCGCCTATTCCGTTTTCCTGAAATACACCCTCCTCCACGAACTGAAACGCGAGCCCGGCAAGAAGATCGAGGGAGAGATATTCAAGGCTGAAGGCTGAAGGCTGAAGGCTGAAGAGGCAAGCTTGGAAGGAAGGATCGTCTGATAAATGGGAAATGGTGATGGTGACGGGAAATTAGTATTGTATCCCCGGATTTCAGTCCCAGCTCATTAAGTGAATGGGACATATCTCCTTGACTCTCCTTGGGTGCAAGCCTAGAATTGAGCGGTGGAGGGATGGATGCTCAAATCAGAAGTGGTGAAGACTCATTACACCCGCTGCATGATGCTTGCAGTTATTGTTTGCTTTTTC
>JAKQCT010000068.1 GCA_029559035.1 Acidobacteriota bacterium | reverse complement strand
GGGATCAATCCATTAAACCGGACCAGCTAAAACCCTCCTGTAGAGCCGATCAATGATGTCCGGCTCGTTTCCGTGATTGAACCTGAACTCCATTTCTTTCAAAAAGAGCCGGAAGTTTCTTTTCCAGCCCCCATGATACATCTTGAGTCTGCGCTTGGCAAAACCCCAAAAGTTTTCGATTCCGTTGATGTGACTGCGGCCCTTTCCCAGAGTGCTGGAATGGTCTATGCGAACGTGATGGAATCCCTCTAAATCGAGCTTGTCATAAGCTCTGTATCCATCGGAGTAGACCCACGACTGAGGAACGACGTGATCCTTAATCTCCTGCTGCAGAGTTTTCTTATCAAGGCGTGAAGGAAAGATGACTCGAACCTGTCCCTTTCTCTTGAGAAGCCCAAATACAGGGATCTTTGCAGCAGCACCTCGGCCTCTTATGCCTTTCCTGTAGCCGCCGAAATAGGACTCGTCCACTTCAACCTCGCCTTTCATAGGCTCGGTTTCGTTGTCACATTCATTTCGCAAGACAGTTCTCAGCCTGGTGTAGTGGCTGAGGACTGTCTTGCGGTTTACGCCCAAATCTCTCGCCGCACGCTCAGCCGGCACCATCAGCCAAAACAGGCGAACGATCTCTTTAAGGATAGTCTTCGATATTCGAGGTTTCCTTGAACCTCTACTAAACTTTTTTCCACAACGTTTGCATTTTTTTCGCCCGTCACCCAGCTTGTACGTCGTTCTGGACTTACAAGCAGGACACAGAATTCGGCCATCCGACCCTGCCACTTTTTCACCACCTAAAATCGGATCCTTTTCATTACCCAGAAGTCTTTGTCTTTCCTTCATCAGCTAATCTTAGCATGGTCCAGTTATGTGGACGAATCCCTTGAACTTTAATCTTTAAAATTTGAAATGAAAGTGAAGCTTGTTCGCCCTTGACAATCACCGCTTAACGCGATAGTTTTCTCCCTTGGCTTTTCTTTTCGGGGGATGTTGAAAGGGAAAAGCCGGGGGATTGAAACATGGAGGCTTTCATCCATTTTTCAATTTGATTTTTTCAATTTTCAATTTTCAATTCCCTCGGCGCAGCGCGCCGGGAGGACCCGGAGGCTTTCTGAGCATTATTCCGGCACTTGAAAAACTCGACAGGCCGATCACGATCTTCGTGGGCCATTTCGGCTCGGGAAAGACCGAGATCGCGGTCAATCTGGCTTTCCTCTGGCAGAGCATCGGCAAGGAAGTGACGATAGTCGACCTCGATCTAATCAAGCCATACTTCCGCTGCAGGCTGCTCAGAGAGGACTTCAAGGCGCGTGTCATCAGGCTTGTCGCTCCGGGGGGCGAGAAGTTCTACGCCGACCTTCCCATCCTGATGCCGGAAGCTCGCGGGATACTGGAAAGATCCCTGGCGAACAACGAGAGGGTTGTCCTCGACGTGGGAGGAGACGACCTCGGCGCGAGGGTCCTGGGGAGCGTCAGGGACATCATAGACAGGTCGAAGGCGCACCTTCTGTTCGTCGTCAACACCATGAGGCCCTTCGCCGAGGACGAGCAGGCGATCATCAAGAAGCTGGACCAGATAGAGGCCGCCGCGCAGATGAAGGTTACGGGCCTCGTCGCAAACAGCCACCTGATGGACGAGACCGACCTCGGGGTCGTCGGCGAGGGCGTCGAACTGGCGGAGAGGGTCTCCAAGGCCACTTCTATTCCTTTATTATTTTGTGCGATAATAAGCCATCTGGGCGCCGAAACCTTCCGAGCGGGGGGAATTGAACTGCCTGTAATGCCGATAGTGAGGCACATCCTGCCTCCCTTCACTTCTCCGCCCAAGGGGTTCCTGCGGCCGCCTTCAGTCGTCTGAGAAAGGAGTACTGAAAATGCCCACAGTATTTGTTGAGAAGGACAGATGCAAGGGATGCACCCTCTGCGTCGAGATCTGCCCTCACGGCGTCCTCGAGATGTCGAAGGAGATCAACGCGAAAGGATACTTCTTCCCGTTCGCGGCGAAGCCCGACGAGTGCACCGGCTGCCGCAACTGCGTGATGGTCTGCCCCGACTGCGCGATCCAGGTGGAAGTGAAGGGCAAGGTCTCCGAGAGGCCCAAGGCCCTCGCCGAGAAGCAGGTCCACTACTGCCCCGGATGCCACCACGGGATCATCCACAGGCTGGTCGCCGAGGCCATCGACTCGCTGGGGATACAGGAGAAGACCGTGGGCGTCGCTCCCGTCGGCTGCTCGGTCCTCGCCTACGATTATTTCAACGTCGACATGCACGAAGCCTCTCACGGAAGGGCTCCCGCCGTCGCGACCGGCATCAAGCGCGGAAGGCCCGACCTGATCGTCTTTTCATACCAGGGCGACGGCGACTTAGCCTCCATCGGAATGGCGGAGACCGTCCACGCCGCCAACAGGGGCGAGAAGATCACCGTCATCTTCGTCAACAACGCGATCTACGGGATGACGGGCGGACAGATGGCGCCGACCACCCTCCCCGGACAGGTGGCCACCACGTGCCCCTACGGAAGGGACGTCAACCTGGCGGGATATCCGATAAGGATGTCGGAACTCCTCAAGGAACTGAAGACCCCTGCCTACATCGCGAGGGTCGCTGTCTATGACGCGAAAACGATCGTCCAGGCGAAGCTCGCCATAAAGAAGGCCTTCGACTACCAGGTGAAGGGCGTCTGCTACAGCTTCGTCGAGGTCCTTTCGACCTGCCCGACGGGATGGGGAATGACTCCTCCCGACGCGTCCAAGTGGGTCGAATCGAACATGGTGCCCTACTATCCGCTGGGCGAATTCAAGAACCCCGACAAAGGGGTCGTCAAAGAAACGGAGCGCTGACATGTATCAGGAAATTGTTCTTGCAGGATTTGGTGGCCAGGGTGTTCTGCTGATAGGCAAACTGCTCGCTTACTCGGGAATGAAGAACGGATACGAAGTGACGTGGCTTCCGGCATACGGCCCCGAGATGAGAGGCGGCACCTGCAACTGCACGGTCGTGATCTCCGAGAAGCCGGTGGGTTCCCCCATGAGCAAGAACCCCCACGGGCTCATCGCGCTGAACCTCCCCTCCCTCGACAAGTTCGAGGACACCGTCCGCCCGGGCGGCGTCATCGTCATCAACACCTCGCTCATCAACAGGAAGGTGAAGAGGACCGACGTGAAGGTGATCGAGGTCGCGGCCAACGAGCTGGCGATCGAGTGCGGCAACGCGAAGGCGGGCAACATGGTGGCGCTCGGCGCCTTCATCGAGGCGACCAAGATCGCGGACCTCGAGAAGGTGAAGGAGATCGTCAGCGAGAATTTCAAGTCGAAGCCGAAGCTGGTGGAGGTGAACCACAAGGCCCTCGCCAAGGGCTTCGAAGTGGCGAAGGGAGCGTAAAATGGCTAAAAAACTGATGAAAGGTTGTGAAGCTATAGGAGAGGCGGCGATCCAGGCCGGCTGCCGCCACTTTTTCGGTTATCCGATAACACCCCAGAACGAGATCCCGGAGTACATGTCGGCGAGGCTTCCGCAGGTGGGCGGGATGTTCGTCCAGGCCGAGAGCGAAGTCTCCGCGAGCAACATGCTTTACGGCGCGGCCGGCGCGGGCATCAGGTGCTTCACCTCGTCCTCCAGCCCCGGCATCAGCCTGATGCAGGAGGGCATCTCCTACATCGCGGGAGCCGAGCTTCCCGTCGTCTTCGTGAACATCATGAGGGGCGGCCCGGGCCTCGGAGGCATCCTCCCGTCGCAATCGGACTATTTCCAGTCCACGAAGGGCGGAGGCCACGGCGACTACAGGCTCCTGTGCCTCGCCCCCTCGACCGTCCAGGAAGCCGCCGACCTCGTGCAGGAGGCGTTCGATCTTGCCGACAAATACAGGAACCCGGTCATGATCCTCGGCGACGGCCTCATCGGGCAGATGATGGAGCCGGTCGAGTTCAAGAAGGTGATCAACCCGGAAGACCTTCCCGAAAAACCGTGGGCGACCACGGGCGCCAAGGGCAGGAAGCCGAACGTGATCAACTCGCTCTACCTCGACCCGGAAGATTTGGAGAAGCACAACTGGAAGCTGGTCAAGAAATACGAGGAGATGGCGAAGAACGAGAAGAGATGGGAGGTCTTCAACCTCGACAAGAAGGCCGACATCCTCTTCGTCGCCTACGGAACGGTCGCCAGGATCATCAAGACCGCCATCGAAGTGCTCAAGGAGAAGGGCGTGAACGCCGCGCTCTTCAGGCCGATCACCCTCTTCCCGTTCCCCGGCGAAGCTCTCGAAGAGACGGCGGCGAAATGCAAGCATGTGTTCGTTTCCGAGCTCTCGACCGGCCAGATGATCGAGGACGTGAAGTACCACCTCGGCAAGGAGCGGAAGGTTCACTTCTACGGCAGGGTCGGCGGGATGGTGATGACACCCGAAGAGCTGGTCGAGGAAACCCTGAAGATAGTGAAATAAGCCGGAGGTAAAGATGGCAGCCAAGGACAAGATACTGGACATTCTGAAGCAGGCGTACCAGATCGAGATCAACGGCCACACCTTCTATTCCATGACGGCCGACAAGTGCGAAAAGCCCGCCGCCAAGGAACTTTTCCAGAAGCTCGCCTACGACGAGGTGCAGCACCAGAACTACCTCAAGAGCGTCGGCAAAAAGTACAAGAAGGACGGCGTCAAGGCCTTCGACACCACGCTGAAAAGCCACTCGATGGGCAAGTTCGCCACCGATCTCTTCACCGACAAGTTCGTCGACCAGGCGAGGGGAGCGACGTTCGAGATGGGCGCCCTCTCCGTCGGGATGACCCTGGAAACGAACGCGATGGCCCTTTTCCACAAGGCCGCCGCGGGCGCCGACTCTAAGGAGGTCAAGTCTTTCTACGCCTTCCTGGAAGAGTGGGAAAAGGACCACTTCGACGCGCTGAAGAACCTTTTCGACCAGCTCAGGAACGACTACTGGGGAGAGGGAGGCTTTTCGCCTTTCTGATATGGCATCCAAAAGAAGTTACTTTTTCCCCGAAGCGTCCGATAACGAGTGGAACGATTTCAGGTGGCAGCTCAAGAACAGGGTTGCCACCTTTTCTTCTCTCTCGAAACTGCTCCGCCTCAGCGATGAAGAGCTGGCGGCCTTCGGCGCGGAAGAGGCCGCGACAAGGTTCTCGGTAACCCCCTACTACCTTTCGCTGATGGACCCGGACGACCCGGACGATCCGGTAAGGAAGCAGTGCGTTCCGACATCCGGCGAGTTCGAAGACGGCCGCCACTCCCCAGATCCTCTGAAGGAAAAGGTCACGATGCCCGTGCCGGGCGTCGTCCACCGCTACCCCGACAGGGCGCTCTTCCTCACGACGAACATCTGCCCCGTTTATTGCCGCCACTGCATGAGAAGAAGGGAATGGGCGAAGGACGAGACCCCGAGGACGCCGTCGCAGCTCTCGGCGATGGTGGAATATGTGAAGAGGACGCCCGCGATAAAAGAAGTGATGATCTCGGGCGGCGACCCGCTCTCGCTCCCTCTCGAACTCCTGGATCACCTGCTCAAGGAGCTGAGGGCTGTCCCGCACCTCGAAATAATCAGGCTGGCGTCTCGCTACCCGGTCGTCCTTCCGCAAAGGATAACGGCGGAGGTCGCCGAGACCCTGAAGAGATATTTCCCCGTCTGGTTCGTCACCCATTTCAATCATCCGAACGAGATCACCGAAGAATCGGCGGGAGCTTGCAGGAGGCTTCTCGACGCGGGCATACCCGTCCTCAACCAGGCGGTCCTTCTGAGGGGCGTCAACGACGAGCCCAAGGTCATCGAAGAGCTGATGCGCGGCCTTTTGAAGATCGGCGTGAAGCCCTACTACCTTTTCCAGTGCGACCCGGTCAGGGGCGTTTCCCACTTCAGGACCAGCGTCTTCAAGGGCATCGAGATCATGGAGCATCTGAGAGGCAGGGTCTCCGGCCTCGCCCAGCCGACCTTCGCCCTCGACACCGAAGGCGGCGGCAAGATCCCCCTCCTTCCCAATTACGTCACTTCCTACACCGAGAACAGCCTGATCGTCAGGAACTACGAAGGGAAGACCTTCGAGTACGAGAACCCCCGCCCCGCCTCAGGCAAAGACGAAGAAGCGCCACTGCTTCCGTTTGAAAGCGCCGCGAAATAGCTGTAGTTTTCGCGTCGCTTCCCGAAGAGAGGGGCGATCCTCTCCTCTCTTAGGCGCTCCGCTCGCATACTCGCTGCACTGAACACTCCCCCGGCAGAGAATGTGCCCTGTCGCGACGTGAAGTCGTCTTTGGGCACGTCATTTTACCCCCTTCGGGCTGATGGCTGAAGGGTCAATAGGGAATATGATGTCTTTGGTAGGCGCGGGCTTCACGCCCGCGGGCGCGCCCGTAAAGAGCGCGGCTACCACAATTCTTCAGTTTTCAATCTTCACTTTTCAATTTTCAATGCAGGCGAAGCCTGAAGCCGGTCATTACGAGGCTGCCTTCAAAGCCACGACAAACGAAGTAATCCACCTTATCCAGAAAATGCATAACGCATGGCCTGGCCCCGAACCCCCGAACCCTCTGCTAATTATTAAAGTGAACAAAGATGGGGAGGTGGGATTATTTATTCCAACACCAATTCGATACCATCCTCATGTTCCTCGCCACCGGTACAATGCACTCTAATTATCTCGGTAAGCCACTCGAAAACAGTCGGGCCGATACCGTTTTTTGCATTTGCAAGATCATCAGATATGTGGGTTCGATTGGAAGGATGGCAATGTTGAACGCGGTGCTCAAGCTGACGAACAGTTTCTGCATAACCAAGTTTCTCCCGAGACAGATCAGAGTTTTTCCACTTCAGGATAAAGCCACCATCAGTTGTACCAAAACCACCTCGCAAAATGTCATTAAAGGAGTCCAGGTTCTTTCCCCAATCCTTACCGGGAATAAGAACACTACTGACCTCATCAAAAAAACCTTCCAAGGTCGAGAATCTAGAGCCATCTATTTCGTAAATTCGCTTACTCATGCTTCATATCTCCTTGCATCCGATCAAGATTTGCCCCCCTGTTTTGCGCCAACTCCTGCTTTAGTTTTTTAATTAATGCTTTTCTACCTTCGTTTTCAGGCAGGGCTTCAAGCTTTTCTAGTTCTTTTTCTATGTCATGCATGCGTTTGGCCTTGAATTTTTTTTCATTGGCAGTTGCTGACAATGATTCGTTTTTAAGCTGCTCCTCAAGGTTTTGCCATACTTTAATTTTCACTTTTGGTGGAATTGGAATTTTATAGCCAATATTTTCAGTATTTGCTCCGCAGTGTGGGCATTTAACTTCCCGTTCAGCATTATCTTCTCTGCGGACTGTCGTCCGGCACTTGAAGCATATGTAGTTACGATTGCTCATGGCGCCAAACAATAATTAGATCAACCATTATAACCACTTCGGGCTTTTCTGGTTTTTCATTTTTCATTTCTTCCTTCCTCACCCCTTCATTTTATACCTTCCTTTGAAAAAAGTCCCCCGCCCTTGGGCTTTCGTTTCGGATCGCCCTCCTCTTCGGGAAGCGAAGCGTCGGCCTTCCCCTTGCAACCCTCCCGAAAAACGGAGGATGATATGAAGGGGCCGACATCGGAAGGAGCCTTGCCATGGCCAGGACCGTTTGCTTCATCGGATTTATCCTCTTCTTAGCGTTGTTTCCTTTTTATCTCCCGGCGGCGTCCGAGACCGTGATGATCTACGCCATCTACTACGACACCTATCTTTCCAACGAGCCTGACGAGGCCGTGGCGCTGATGAACATCTCCTCTTCCCCGATCGCGATCGGCGGCTGGCAGGTTACCGATTCGGTGACAGGTTCGGGCGAGGGAACGGTGACCTTTCCGTCCTGTACGATCCAGCCGGGACAGATCATTTGGATAACGAAAACCGCCACTTCCTTCAAGACCGCGTTCGGTTATGACGCCGACTTTGAATATGGAAGCGCCGACAGCGATCCCTCCGTGCCGAACATGACTGGGACGGCGCCGTCCTTCACCAACACCGGCGACGAGTGCCTCCTCAAGAATTCCTCGGGAACGATCATCGACACGATCGTCTACGAAGGCGGCGACATCACGGCCCCGGGCTGGACAGGCGCGGCGGTTTATCCATACCCGGAGTTCACGGCGGAAGGGCAGATCCTCAGCAGGAAGCTCGACGAGGCGACCTGCAAGCCTACGCCCGACACGGACACCCTTTCAGACTGGGCGCAATCGGCCGACGACAACCATCTTGGAAAGAAACTGAGGCGGACCGGCTGGGATACGGAGCATTTCTTCGACACGAAGAAGACGACCGAGAACTGTCACCTCGAATACTGGGTCTCGCCCGACAACGTGCTGGGGAACTACCTCAAATACATCAACAACGCGCAATCGACGATCTATATCGAAGGGTACGCCTTCGAATCGTACCAGCTCGAACAGGCGATGACGGCCCGGCAATCGGCGGGCGTACAGGTGAAGATCCTGTTGGAACGAAACGCCCTCACGGACCAGGGCAGATGGGTGGCGCAGCAGATAGAAAACGCGGGCGGAGAGGTCTATTTCATGGACGCGGACGCCGCTACCGGGGAAGGCCCCAGGTATAACTACCAGCACGCGAAATTCTGCGTGATCGACGGCGCCTGGCTGCTCACCGGCTCGGAGAACCTGAACAACTCCTCCTTCGCCGCCGACGACATGTCGAACGGGACGGACGGCCACAGGGGAGTCTACATCGCGACGGACGCTTCCTCGATCATCGCCCATTTCATGGACATTTTCGGGAAGGATGTCGATCCGGTGAACCATGTGGATGTGAGGCGGTGGAACGCCTCGACCGATTCGCCGCCTTCGGGATTCGTGCCTTACCAGGGAGAAGACCTCGTCACCTATCCCGTCCAGTTCTGGAAGCCCCTTGTAATGGACGGAAGCTTCGACTTCGAAGTGGTCCAGGCGCCGGACAACTGTCTGAGGGAGGACGACTCCCTGCTCGGGATGATCGCCCGCGCCGGGGCGGGAGGCAAAGTGTATGTCGAACAGCTTTACGAATATGAGTTCTGGGGCCCTTCGACAAGCAATCCCGCGACAGACCCCAACCTTCGACTGGAAGCGTACATAGATGCCGCCAGGCGGGGCGTCGAGGTGAAGATCATCCTCGATTCGATCTACGATTCGGGGTACAACAACGCCGAAACCATGAACTACGTGAACGGCATCGCTTCTTCGGAAGGACTGAACCTCCAATGCAGGCGCGATTCGCCGACGGCGACCGGCATCCACAACAAGATGGTTCTCGTGCACGACGGGACGAATGGTTGGACGCACACTGGCTCGATCAACGGCTCGGAGAACTCGAACAAGGCCAATCGCGAGCTGGCCGTCCAGATAAAGTCGGACCGCGGGTTCAATTACCTTGCCTCTGTCTTCAACTACGACTGGGTGCACGCCGGAGGCTCGCCGTTAACCGTCTACCCTCCCGGAGAACCGACCGCCCTCATGCTGTCCACCGACGGGACAGACGTCGCTTTGTCGTGGACGGAACCCGCCTCGTGCAACCAGCAGTCTTATTCAGTCTACAGGGGCGACCTCTCGGCGCTCGCGACAGGCGGATACAACCACGACACAGCCCTCGTATGCTCGGAGGGTGAGGCGTCCTACTCTCTCGCGCTGGACGATCTCAGGCTCGGCCTCGCCGATTATTTCATCGTCGTCGCCAGCAACGCTGTTGAAGAAGGATCCTACGGAAGAGCGAGCGGGGGCGGCGAGAGGCCGGTCTCATCCTCGGCATGCAAGAGTTACCAGACGATCGCAGGCTGCTCGCTTCCCGTCTGCAACTCAATCTCCGCAACCGCGTCGGTTCTTCCCGCGGCTAACGTGATCCTCGGAACCGAGCAGACCTTCAGCGGCTCGGCAAGCGGCGAGGGGACTCTCACCTACGAATGGGATTTCAGCTACGACGGGATAACCTTCAACCAGGAAGCCATCGGGACGAGTGTCGCTCACACTTACGGCTCCACGGGGACATACACGGCGGCGCTGAGGGTGACGGACTCCTGCCTGAACCCATACCCTCAGCAGGCTCTCAGCACGCTGACCATAATCGTGACGGCCGCTCCGCTTCCTGCCAGGGTGGTCATAAGCCAGGTGTACGGCGGAGGAGGCAACAGCGGCTCGACATACAAGAACGACTTCATCGAACTTTTCAACGCGGGTGGCACCGCGCAGGACTTGACCGGCTGGGCGGTGCAGTACACCAGCGCCACGGGCACAACCTGGACCAACAGGACCGACCTCTCCGGATCGATCCCCGCGGGAGGCTATTACTTGATTAAGGAAGCGGCGGGCGGAGCCGGAACTGTGGACCTTCCGACTCCGGACGCAACGGGAACCATAACGATGTCGGCCGGCGCAGGAAAAATTGCCCTCACCAATACGACGACATTCCTGTCGGGATCGTGCCCAACCGGAGGCGCCATTCAGGATTTCGTCGGATACGGGACGACAGCCGACTGTTATGAAGGATCGGGACCCGCGCCCGCGCCGAACAACGCGACATCCGATTCCCGCAATTCGCTGGGCTGTGCGGACTCGGGCGACAACGCCTCGGACTTCACCGTCGGCGCCCCCAACCCCAGGAACAGCGCCAGCCCTCAACATTCGTGCTGAAGAAAATTCTCGGGGTCAGGTCTTGAATTAAGAATTTCGGCATCCCTTCCGGTTGTCCTGCATTCGGAAAGTCCCAGATAAAGACCCCGCTGGCATTTCTCGTAGGAGATATCTCTGAACACAAATCACGTTTCCTGATACACCTTGAACATCACTAAACTCCGATAATTTGCGAGAACAAGGTGAGTGATGATGGTTCAAAACAGAATAGGGACTAACTTTGTATGCAGGGATGAGTTTGTGGTACGCGGAAAATTCTTAATTCAAGACCTGATAATCATCTAGCCGGTCTTTCGGCTGCCGAATCGACGCAGTTGCGGTATCTTTGTAACTGTGTAGGATACGGCAGAAAGGAGGCGGATGATGAAGAGGTTGTATTGTGGAATCGACCTGCATTCGAACAATTCAGTG
>JAKQCT010000062.1 GCA_029559035.1 Acidobacteriota bacterium | reverse complement strand
TATCCTTCACAAGAACAGTGCTTGCCTCTGTTCCGTCGCTTTTCCAAAGCTCTGATCCATTTGTTCCGTTGTTCGCAGAGAAATAGAGCGTTCCGTTTACAATGGTAAAACCACTTAGTGAAGACGATGAGGTCCCGCTATATATATCCTTCACAAGAACAGTGCCAGCTTCTGTCCCGTCGGTTTTCCAAAGCTCCCTGCCATTTGTTCCGTTGTCCGCAGAAAAATATAGCGTTCCATTTACAATGGTAAAATCACTTGGTGAAGAGGAGGAAGTCCCGCTATATATATCCTTCACAAGAACAGTGCCTGCCTCTGTTCCGTCGCTTTTCCATAATTCATATCCATTTGATCCGTTGTTCGCTCGAAAAAAAAGCGTTCCGTTTACGTTGGTAAAACCACTTGGTGAAGACGATGCAGTCCCACTATTAATATCCTTCACGAGAACAGTGCCTGCCTCTGTTCCGTCGGTTTTCCATAATTCATATCCATTTGATCCGTTGTTCGCTCGAAAAAAAAGCGTTCCGTTTACATTAGTAATATTTTCCGGATAAGATGATGAGGTCCCGCTATAGATATCCTTAACGAGAATAGTGCCTGCTTCTGTCCAGTCGGTTTTCCAGAGCTCCGTGCCATTTAATCCGTTGTCCGCGGAAAAATAGAGCGTCCCGTTTACGTTGGTAAGATAATATGGATAAGATGAGGCAGTCCCGCTGTTGATATCCTTCACAAGAACAGTGCCTGCCTCTGTTCCGTCGCTTTTCCACAGCTCTCTTCCATGTAATGAATCATCTCCTATAAAGTTAATCATTAATTCCATAACAGCAAGCCCAAAAATATTTCCATCCGGACAATATGAAACATTTTTTACCATAAGCGTTCCGGCTTCTGTTCCGTCGCTTTTCCATAATTCCATTCCAGAGGTGCCGTCATCACCAGCAAAATATAATAAATTGTTCACATTAACCAGTCCTGATGGACGGGGAAGCCAATAAGAATCTTCGAAATCCACATTTTTAATAATTGTTGTTCCTTCTTCCGTTCCGTCACTCTCCCATAAGCCATTTCCGGCGGCATTACCCGCGATCAAGTACAATTTGTTCTCCATACTCGTCATATAATAAATATTGTAAAAGTCCTTTACCATTAATGTCCCTTGTTCAGTCCCGTCACTTTTCCACAAATTATTATCAGCATTCATAAAGAAAACAGTCCCGTTCACGCCAATCATATTAGGATTAGAATTAAAGCTAATATCTACATTTTTTACCTTAATAGTGCCGGGTTCTGTCCCATCACTTTTCCATAGTTCAATCTCCCCCGTTTCGTTGTACACGAAAAAAAACAGCGTCCCGTTTACGTTGGTAAGATAAGATGGATAAGAGGGCTCAGTCCCGCTGTTGATATCCTTAACAAGAACAGTGCCTGCTTCTGTTCCGTCGCTTTTCCACAGCTCTGTGCCATTCGTTGCGTTGTTAGCGGAAAAAAACAATGTCCCGTTTACATTGGTAAGATATTCTGGATCATACGTTGAGGTTGTTACAAGCAATGTGCCTGCTTCTGTCCCGTCGCTTTTCCACAACGTATCAGATGCTCCAAAGAACAGCGTTCCATTTACATTGGTAAGATATTCTGGATAAGACGATGAGGCCCCGCTGTTGATATCCTTAACAAGAACAGTGCCTGCTTCTGTCCCGTCGCTTTTCCACAGTTCATAACCATCCGTTCCGTTGGTTGCTGAAAAAAAGAGCACTCCATCAATTTCCTCATAATACTCTGGGGTTATGCAGCACCCATCATTGATCGGCAGAATGTTGCCGATTATTGAGGTGCCTTCTTCAGTCCCATCGCTTCTCCAGAGGGATCTAGGAGTTCCATCACCTGCTACAAATAACAAGATCCCATTTATGCTGGCGAGCAATATGGGTGGTTCGACGTATTCTGAGGAATTGGCGCAAGGACCAATGTCTTTTACGAGATGGGTTCCTGATTCCGTGCCGTCGCTTATCCATACTTCCTCTCCATGATACATATCGTTCTGAACAAAATAAATGCTGTTGCCTGATCCCTTTACCAGTCTTGCCGCTGGACAATAATCGCTAAATAAACCACCCCATATATCCCCTCCTCCATCACAAATTGTATCTCCTTCCGGAAATATATCTTTTAGAAGGTAAGGATTGCTTGGGGCTGCTTCCGCCATTTCTTCAGTTGAACCAGTATACGGCACATTGGCAACTAAAGTCCCCGCAAATATCATCGTTAATCCAAGCACGATGCAGAAAGCTATCTTCTTCATTTTACTGCCCCCATTATCAAGGTTTAATTATAAGTCTCGCTCCGAAAAAGAACAAGCTGGAGAAATATAATCTCAAGCCTGAAGCCAGAAATTTTCAATTTTCTGCTTTCAATTCCCGCGAAGCGGACAATCACTCTTCCGATTCGATGAATATTTTTTTTCTCAATTGGGCGCGCTCCGCGAGTCCCTTCATCAATTTTTCCTTTTTCAATTTTCAACTTTCATTTTTCAATTCCCGCAAGGCGGGCACTCATTCTTCCGATTCGATGAAGGTCAGGTAGACCTCTCGCTTGCGCGGGCCGTCCATCTCCAGGAACAGAACGCCCTGCCATCTGCCGATCAAAAGATGTCCCGCAGACACAGGCAGGTTGAGCGAGACCCCGCAGAGGACCGATTTTATATGCGCGTCGGCGTTGTTCTCGGAGTGCTTGTATCCGAAGTTGCGCGGAATCAGCCTCTCGAGCGTCGTCAGAAGGTCTTCCTTCACCGACGGGTCGTAGTTCTCCTGCACGGTCAGCCCTGCGGTCGTGTGCGGGCAGTAGATGTTGACGAGCCCGGATTTTCCCCAGTTCTTTGCGATCCTCACAAGGTCCTTCGTAAGGTCGAGGACCTGCATCCTCTCTTTCGTTTCCAGCTGGATAGAGATCATGTTCCCCCTCTTCTAAACGACCCTTCTCAAGTGGAGGGTCTTCTCGTAGATCTTCGCGTCGATGAAAAGCTTCACTATGTCGGTGTCGAGTTGTCCCGACTTCGCCTCCATCTGGAGGATGTCCAGGGTCTTTTCGATGGGGACGGCCTTCTTGTAAGGCCTGTCCGAAGCGGACAGCGCGTCGAATATGTCCGCGACAGCCATCATCCTCGAGGGGATGGGAATGAGAGGCGACGAGAGCTTCCTCGGGTAGCCCTGGCCGTTCAGCTTCTCGTGGTGGGCGTAAGCGATGTCGGGTATGTTCCTGAAATCCTCCGTCCACGGTATCTTTTTCAGGAAGTCGAAGGAGTGGGTAACGTGGGACTCGATCTCCAGGCGCTCCTCGTCGGTCAGCGTCCCCTTCGGTATCGAAAGTATCTTGATCTCGTCGGCCGTGAGCAGAGGAAGCGTCTCGCCCTTCGTCGTCCTGAACGTCACCTTCGCGAGGTCCTGGAGGAACCTGAAATCGCCCTCCGGCAGGACGGTCGGTTCGTTGGTCCTTTTGACGATGGCCTCTATCCCGTCCATCTCCCGGATATGGTCGAGAAGATGCTCTTTCAGCATGCCGATGTTCTCTTCGGTAGCCGCACCCTTCTCGAAAAGCCCGAGCTGCTCCATAAGGAACTCACGCTCCTTCGAGAGCCTCGCGATCTCAAGCTTCATCATTATCTCGTCGTACTGGCTCGGGTAGAGCTTCTTGGCCTTCACCAGGACGTTCTCCCTCACCCCGATCTTCCCGAAGTCGTGCAGGATAGAGGCGTAGCGGATCTCGCGCATGTCGTTCTCTGAAAAGCGCACATCCCTGAAAGGGTCGAAGTCGGCCCTGTCGGCGGTCTCGGCGAGCGAAAGCGTCAGGATGGATACCCTCTGGGAATGGCCGGATGTGGTGGGGTCCCTCTGCTCTACCGCGTGGACGGAAGCCTGCACGAATCCCTCGAAGAGGTTCTCTATGCTCTTGATGAGGGCGTTGTTCTCCATCGCGACAGCCGCCATGCTGGAGAAGCTCCTCATCAGTTCGAGGATCCTGTTGTCGAAAGTGAGGACGTTCTCCTCCACGCTCCCGGGCGTCAGGACCGTCTCCCTCAGCTTTTTCCTGTTGATGAGCTGGAGGACGCCGATCGTCTCGCCGCGCGAGTTCTTCATGGGAAGGACGAGCATCGATTTCGCCCTGTATCCTATTTCCTCGTCGTATTTCCTGTTATGGCTGTATGGTGCGCCCTCGGGAAGCCGGTACGCGTCCTCGATCCTGAGGGTCTCCCCGTAAAGCGCGACGAACCCCGATATAGACTTCTCGCTGAGCGGCATCACCTTCTCTTCGAAGGATATGGGGATCGAGTCGTTCTGGGCGAGGACGAACCTCAGCTTCGGCTCCGCCCCCTCCCCTTTCGGCTGTTCGATAAGGTAGAGGCTGCCGGCGTCAGCCCTCGAGAGGAATCTCGCCTTTTCGAGTATCAGCGAAAGGAGCCTTTCATGGTCCCTCTCCATGGTGAGCGCTATGCTGACCTGCTCCAGCGCCTTCACGATGTCGTCCCTGCCCTCGTCGTATTTGGCCTTCTCGAAGCACGCGTCGTATTCTTTCTGCAGCACCTCGACGATCCTGGCGGCGTCGAACTCGGGGACAGTCATCCACCCCTGGATCGGCGAATCGGACCTGATAAGGGGGACGGCTCCCTCCGCGAACTTGTCGTCGGCGCGTTCGAGCATTACGACATTGACCGCGGAAGGTATCATCACGAGGGAATCGGGGCGCCCGTAGGGCACGAAGACAAGCCCCGTCACCGAGCATAATTCTTTCATGAAAGGCTCTTTCATCCATTCAGAGGGATAATGAACCGCAAGCACTTTGACCTCCACTAAACAGCTTCAATAAAAATATCCGCCGGAACAAAAAAAAGGGGCTTCGAATTCCTGAAGCCCCTCTGTCGGTAACTGTTTACTTCTCCGGAGGAGTCTCCGCGGCGGGCGGCGGCACCGGCTTGGGCGCGGTCACGAACTTCCCGTTCTCCACTTGCCACACGGTCCAGGGCGATTCGCTGGGATCACCTTTCTGGTCGAAACTCATCGGCCCGAACGGCGTGTCGAACTGCTGGGACCTTATGACCTGTGCGACCGCGATCGGGTCCTTGGACCCGGCCTTCTGGATCGCTGCGATGATTATCTTCGCCGCGGTATATGCGAACAGGGAATAGGGATGGGGATCGTCCCCGAACTTGGCCTTGTACTCCCTCGCGAACGCCTTGCCTTCGCTCGTGCCCTCCGGCTGGGGGTTGAAGGTCGCCAGGCAGCCTTCGGACAGAGCTCCGGCCCTCTTGATGAACTCCTCGTTCCAACAGCCGTCGCCGGAAACGAAAAGCGCGTTGATCCCCGCGCTCCTTATGGCTTTGAGGAGTTCCGCGCCCTGCAGGAACAGTCCGCCGAAGTAGATGACCGTCGGCTCTTTCTCTTTCAGCTCCTTCACCACCGGCTCGAAATCAACCACCGAGCGGTCGAAATGGGTGTAAAGGACCGATTCCTTCTTGGTTTTCGCCGAAAAGATGGAGAGGAATTTGTCAGCGAGGTCCTTTCCGTAAGAGCTGTTGTCGTGTATGAGCGCGACTTTGGCGTCGGGCCACGCCGCGGCGACATGTTCGGCCGCCGCCTCGCCCTGCTTGTCGTCCCTTCCGCAAACGCGGAAGATCGTCGGGTAGATGCCGTCGGTGACCGCGGGATTGGTCGAGGAAGGGGTCATCATGATTATCTTCCTCGTGAAATAGATATCCCTCGCCGCCAGCGTGCAGCTTGAAGTATAGTGGCCGATCACAGCCGCGACCTTGTCGTCGCAAAGCTCTCCGGCCACCTTGGCTGCCGTTTCGGTCGAGCCGTGATCATCCTTCGTGACAAGCTGGACGGGCTTGCCGAACAGGCCGCCCTTGGCGTTGACTTCATCCACGGCGAGCTGGACGGCGTTGACTATGCTTTTTCCTTCCTCCGCGTCCTCTCCCGTGAGCGGCATCGCCACGGCGATGGTCACGGTCTTGGAACCGAGGCAGCCCGTCAGCATGAAGGCGGCCCCGATAACGAGGAGAGCAACTGACACTAACGCGTATTTCCTGAACATCTTGTTCCTCCCTTCTCCGCTACTTCGCCGGAGCTGCCGGTGCTGCCGCGGGCTTGTACTCGGAACGCTTGATCGCGTAAGCCTTCTTTACCGAGACCGGCTTGACGGGGCGGCTTCCCTCCGGGTCCCTGGGACCCTTCGGGCCGGCGGGCGCGCTCACGATCTTGTCGGCCACTTCCATGCCCTCTATAACTTTGCCGAACGCGGTGTACTTCCTGTCGAGGAAACCCGCGTCAGCCACGCAGACGAAGAACTGGCTGGATGCCGAATCCGGATCGCTCGAACGCGCCATGGAAAGGACTCCCCTGGCGTGGTGGACGTCGTTGAACTCCGCCTTGAGCATCTTCTCCCTGCCGTCAGGACCGACATTGCCGCCGGTGCCCCAGGGCTTCGACGGGTCGTCGACCTTCGTGTTCGGATCTCCGCCCTGGATCATGAAGCCCGGGACGGTCCTGTGGAACCTGGTGCCGTTGTAAAAACCGCTCTGAGAAAGCTCGATGAAGTTCTTGACGTGGCCGGGGGCCTTGTCGGGGAAGAACTCGAAGACTATCTTTCCAAGGTCCGTTTCGAACACTACGAGGGTGTCTTTGTCCATTGTAACCGCTGCCTCCTTCTTCTGTGGCTGTGCTCCCGTTTTGGGCTCGCTTTTCTGCTGAGAGAAGGCAAAAAAGCTTACAATGACCAGAAACATCGCTACAATCGTTCTTTTCATCTTCCGACCTCCAAAAAATTTCTCCAACGGCAATTATAGCAAAAAGAGTAAAAAAATAAAGCAAGTGTACTCGTTCACTACATATGAGACAAAGCGGGGTGATGGAAAGAATCAATAATGCCATTGTCGAGGAGGAATTTCAACGGGGTGATCTGTCCGAGGCTCTGATGCGGCCTTCTGGTGTTGTATTTTATCTCATGCAGCCTGAGAGCGTCGTTCAGTTCTGCAACATTCCAGGACCCATGATAGAACTCGTAGAACTCCTCGGTGTGAGTCCTGTTGGCCCGTTCGACAGAGCCGTTGAGCTTTGGGCTTCTGGGTGGGAGGACAAAGAGCCGTATTCCCATCTGGCGGCAAGATTCTTCGAACTCCGCACGGAACTCGGAACCGCCGTCAACCTGTATAGCCTTTATTTCGAAAGGCATTCTTTCCGCGAGGACCTTCAAGAATTCGCTCGCTGTATTGGCCGTTGCCCTGGTACGAACCATTAACACATCCCATCTGGACACCATGTCTCTTGCCGTAAACTGCTTCATTACGATCCCGGGCAACGGCCTTATATCCATCGTGTCCACTTCAACAAGGTCTCCGGGGGCTAAGGCTTGGTATTCTCTGGGTTTTCTTGTGGCGTACGGCCTTTTCTCCCGTCTTTTTGGTGAGATGCCGTTTCTTCTTGGTTCAACCAATTCGCCTCTCTTCTTGAGATAACCTATAATCCTTCCAACCGTTGAGGCTGAAGCATGAATGCCTTTCTCATCTCGCAAGAGTTTTACGAGCTTGTCTTTCCCGATACCCGGCCATTCTTCCCGAAGGCCCCTAACCGCCAAAATAAGCTCTAACGGCCATTCGGGAACCCTCAGGTGTTTTGGCTTCTTGGATTTGTCCCTCAAGGACATCAGATTCCGGGGATTGAAACGATGCAAGACCCTGTACAAAGTAGCTCGGCTTATCCCGAACAGGGAACACACCAGCCCGACATCCCGCGTCTTACTGAATAACTCGACTGCCCTTAGCCGGTCGAGCTCTTTCTGCGAAAGCTCCGCCGGAGCTTTCGCAGAAATCTTCCCAAATCCTTTCCATGTCCAGAACATCTTCATCAGAGAGGCCTTTCTCTTTCATCAAACCCCTCTTTTATATCACTTTTGTCTCACATGTATCTGAACTTGTTCAGCAAGCAGGCGGGAATTACTTGCCTTTATCTGCGCCCTAACTCCACAAGGACATTGGTACCCGGATTCATGTCGTCAATGTGCATCGATCCTCTATATTTTGAAAGTATCTCTCTAACAAAAAACAACCCCATGCCGAGACCGTCCCCAACGAACGCCTGCGCCCCAGGAGACTTGTCCGAAACGGGCTCATGATGAAACTCCCGCTTTTCCTTGGGAAAGCCGGGGCCGTAATCCCGAACGGAAAAAATCACTCTTTTCTCTTCGTTGATGAGAAACACTTTTATCTGGCTGTTCATCGGAGAATACTTTATCGCGTTATCAAGAAGTTGTCGCATCAAAAGAGCAGTATCCTCACGATTGATAGGATATTCGACGGGTTCCCCTTCCTTCTGCGTGCTCACCTTGATCTTTTTCTCCCCAAGTTTCCCCGCAAATGAGAATAGCTCATTTTCCAGAACAGTCCCCATATTGCAGTTCTCCCCCGTTATCGGCTCCTTGATGCAGTTATAGGAGAGCAGGTCGGAGATCAACGACTGAAGTTTTTCGATGCTTCCTCCCATATCCAGCAGAAATTCCCTCCCCTTCTGAGGCCACATCTCCGGATGACGGACGAGAAAATCGTTTCTAGTCTTAATGTTGGTCAGCGGCGTTATTATCTGGTGCGAAACGCTGTTAAGAAAAGCTTTTTTTATCTCATCCAGTTCCTTCAGTTTCTCAACGGTCCCGGACAGTTCGGCAGTTCTCTCAATAACCTTCCTCTCAAGCTCATCATTGCATTTTTTTATCTCAAGAAAGAGCTCGGCGGCTGCCACTTTCGATGAAACCATGTCCTGGAACAAACGAAGGAATTTCTCGTCGTAACTGCTCAATCCAGTTTTTACAGCAGAGTAGGCGAAAATCGCATAAAGGGGGGTTTCCTTTTTTCCAAGAAATAAAGATATCACTGAGCTGGGGAGTGGAAATATCTGCCCGGTAACTTCTTCCAGTCGAAGCTCCAGATCATCAAGCCTCTCGGGTTCCTTTTTTTCTATCAATCCAACAGCGAAATTCCCGACTGAAGTGTTCCCTAACTGAAACAATGGGTCTGCCCCATGCCCAATTAAGAGAATTGGTTTGATCCCGCCCTTTTCGAGTTTAAACAACGTATAAGAAAGATTCTTCTTGAATCCTGAAAGCGCACGCAAAGAAACGACCGCCAATTCCTCAGGATTATTAATATTCTCTGATTTCAATCCTATTTCGTGGAGGATCTTCATCTCTTCAAGCCTTGCTGACAGGAAATTGGAGAGTCTTTCAACTTCATTATATTGCTCCGCGATCTCTGTCGTGGATTTCAATGCGGCTGAGAGCTGTTCCTCTTCAGACATGCCCACAAGGGGGACCGTCGCCTCAAGGGATGGAATCTTTTTATCCTCCTCTGCCAGGACTCTCTCCTTGAATGGCTCGAAAAATTTGTCCAGACTTGATTCAAGCTTTTCTCCTGTCACTCCCTTCTGTTTAAGTTTGAACCTATCAGAAAAAGCGACAAGACTTTTAACCACGGCTTTCTTGAATGTCTCCACGACTCCCTCGCCAGTCAAAGCCGAGGAAAGAACAACTTCAAAGGTCTCCTTGAGCTGCATACCCTTGAGCAGCGTTTCCTCCCCCACAGCTCCGGCAAGATCCTGCTTGTTACCCTGTATGATTACTGGAATCGTTTCAAGGTTCATCGAATTGGCCATAAGATTCGCCTTCATATTCTCCCATGACACATAGTTGTCTTTCATTTTGGCAGGCTGGGAATCCGCGACAAAAATGATCGAATCAGCACCAGAAAGAACAATTTTCCTTGTCGTATTGTAATGGACCTGCCCGGGAACGGTATATACCTGAACTCTGATGTGATATCCCTGGATCTCCCCAAGATCGAACGGAAGAAGGTCAAAAAACAGCGTCCTGTCCTCAGCCGTTTTCAGGGAAGTAAGCGTTGTATGCCCATCCGGATCGGTGATTTTGTGAAGCACTTCAAGATTTGTTGTCTTGCCGCCGAGAGCGGGGCCGTAATAAACCACCTTGAACAATATCTCTTTTTCCCTGTTCCTGAATTGCACCATCGTTCTTCTCCGTCAACCAACTTGATCCCTGCAAGGTTTCTTTCGACACCATAGTCCCTAGCATCTTAAAATTATCACATGAAGCCTACTTGTTCAAGATTGTTATTCAAAGCAGAAACAACTTGAATCTGCAATAAACTTGATATATCATTTGTTTCAGAGGGAACGATGGAAGACAGGGCTGTTATCCTTGATCTTTTCCGTGGATTGGCAGGAAACGGAACGACAAAGGATCTCCTACGCTCTATCTACGAAGCTGCCGGCTCCTGCGGCGATTTCCAGCGCAGGTTCATCTGGCGAACAGGCAAGGAAAGGTATTGTACGTTTTTACCAGATGGCAATGTTGAAACCCTGACTTCTCAACAACTTAACGCGATCAAGGAAAAAAGCGACAAGAGGCAGCTGTCCGCCGGAGGTAAAAGCTGCCACCTCCTTCCTTTGAAAGTTAATAGGGATGACGTTGAAGAGAAAGGATACTGGATCGTAGCCGTGGATTCAATCAGCAAAGCTCATGAACTGGCGCCTTTCCTCGCTCAAGCTATCGACAGCATGGCTCGATCCCCGAGGTCACCTCTTTCTCCGACTCAACTCGACAAGTACCAGGATTTCCTTTCCAAAACAGCCGCCGTTCTCTCAATAGAAACGCCGACGACTATTGCGGATCGCCTCGCCCATCTCTTTTCCTCTTTTCCCGGTTTTTACACAATCATCGTAGGCACTGGAACCAACAAGACTTACATCCTCTCTGCTGTGGACGCAAGCGGTACCGCTACGACTAAGACCCTGCCGAAAGACCTGATTTTATTCGAAAGAAACAGCGAGGGAACACTATCACTTTCCCGTCAAGACATTATGGAAATTGCCGGAAGGTTCAAGATTCCCTCAAGTAGCTTCTTTACCTTTTCAGGATTTTGTGCCGAAAACGGACTGCCGGTCTTTTTTATTCTCGCCACCCTGGAACAGATAGGCGTCACGACAAACGGGATCCTCAGCCACCTTGCTGAATACTACTCCATACTTGGCAAGGCAAAAGATCAGACACAGGAAGCGTTCAGAAAGGCGGAAGATATCGGGACCGCCTTCAACCTTCTCGCTCTACAGACTAGTAAGCAACAGCTGATTCTCGACTACCTTGAGACCGGAACTGTCCTCGTCAAGTACGACGGCGAACTTCTGTTCGTAAACAAGGCCGCAAGATCCCAACTGAGCATAACAAAGGTTGAAACAACGGAAAAAGTCATCCTCCGGTCCAAGGAGCCAGGCATCACTCTCTTTGCCCTCATAGAAAAAGTAAGAGAGGAAAAGAAACCTGCAAGAGCGCCAGTCTTGATCGATGATGCGACGATCGACATCCTTGTGGCCGAGATCGAGCCGGATCTCTACTTCATCACTTCGTCAGACTTCACGCAGATGAAGAAAGAAATCGACAACAGAAAAAACCTGTTCTCTCTTGTGACCCATGAGGTCAAAAACCCCCTGACTGCTATATTAAACGCTGCGGACCTCCTTCATTCCGAAAGATCGGGAAAATTGGCCAACAAACATCAAGAACGTCTCGCGGACCTTCTATATAGGAGCAGCCTTTCCATGAAACAGATCCTTGAAGATGTTTCCTCTTATGGAAAGGCCATCCTCGGAACGGTAAACGACTCCTGGATACCCCTCAAGGAATACATCGAAAACACTGTCCGCGAGAAAGAAGACTTTGCCGCGGCGAAGAAAATAATCATTCGACGCGACCTCCAGGAATGCCATGTTCTAGGCCCCGCCGGGATGGTCGAAACACTCCTGGCCAATATAATCGGAAATGCGATAAAGTACGGCATCGTCGGAGGAAACATAGGAATCATGCTTAAAGAACAGAGTGATACCATAGCACTTGACGTTATAGACGACGGGATCGGAATACCCGGAGAAGATCTTGAAAGGGTCGGCGAACCATTCTTCAGGGCGGGCAATACGAGGGATATCATAGCCGGCACCGGATTCGGGCTGGTGATCGTGAAGAACATCGTCGAAAGGCTTAGAGGGACCGTTAAGATAATCTCCCCTATTGAAGAAAAGGACAGAATCCTGATAGGATGCAGAAGTGAAAAGCAAAGAGGCACCAAGATCGCCATGCGCTTTCCGCTTATAAGGAGGTAATGATGCCGGGAAGAATTCTTGTAGCAGACGACAACCAGTCCCTCGTGGAAGTCCTTCAGATGGATTTCGAGCTAAGAGGACACAAGGTCTTCACTGCCTTCGACGGAGAAGAAGCGGAAGCCGCCGTAAAAGAACATCAGCCGGAGCTTATTATCCTCGACGTGATGATGCCGAAAAAGAACGGGTACACCGTATGCCGCGACCTCAAGAGGGACCCCGAACTGGCAAGGATACCCGTCGTGCTGCTCACCGCAAAGAATACAAGGGACGACATTTCATGGGGTTACGACTGCGGCGCCGACGCCTATGTGACGAAGCCTTACGAGTCGAGAGAACTGACGGACCTGGTCGAAAGGCTTCTCAAGGAATCGAAAGAAGGAAAAAGGAGTGTGGCATGGACTGGGCTTCATGACGCCTCAGTAGTTGAAAAGGAAACCCTCCTGAGGCTTGACGCAGGCGGTGAATGTGTCCTGATTAGCCTCGATTTCGACGAAGAAGAAAGAAGCGTCTTCGAACAAAAATACGGAACCGCCAAGATGAGGGACCTTATCCACACCCTCGCGTGGAAGCTTCATAACGCTTTCCAGGAAATATCCCCCACCATCATGCTCGGCCAGTATGCCAACGATACCTTTCTCCTGCTGGTTCACCCCACCGAAGAAGAACGTGCCACCAACGCGGCAGGACACATCTTCAAGGAGATCATAATTCCTGCCTACGACACTAAAGATCTGAGCAGGAACGGGATAGAGAGGGTTGACCCCATAACCGGCAACAAGGATGTAGTTCCTATCTTGAGCCTGAAATTCAACAGGAAGGAGATCTGAACCTACGACCGCCAGCACCAAGCAT
>JAKQCT010000046.1 GCA_029559035.1 Acidobacteriota bacterium | reverse complement strand
TGGGCGCATCAACGAAAAGCCCCCTGGGAGGCGGGTCCGGCGAATGGACCTCCCAGGGGGCGTTCACCCGGATCATCCGGGCGTTTCTTCCAGGGTGAGGGTCTCGCCGGACCGTCACCCCTCTTTGGCGAAATTTCGATGAGAGGGGCGGGACGGCCCGGCGCGTCGATGGCGAAGGACAGGAAAATGTCGAGATTTCAGGCGGATGCCTGGGCTACGGAGGGGAAACTTTTTTAACTTTTTTTCCGGATGCCCAGCGAAAATTCGCTGGGCCGGAAGATAGGCTATTCGTCGGGGGAGATGAGGAAGAGTGCCTGCCAGCCCTTTCCGTCATCCGTCAGGCGGAAGGGATCGCCTTCGATGCGGAAGAAGTCGCGCAGGTTGGCGGCGAGGAGTTCGCGGCGTTTCTGGTTGCGTCTGTGGGCCTTGTTGCTGCTCCAGTCCAATACTCCACGTTCATCAGCGAATACCTTGAGCAGCTCCCATTGAACGGTGGGGTTCCCATTCTTCTTATTGGCCATGCCCATCTGCGTGTAATTGAACACGCCTCCGGCCGATTTGACTTTGACCGAGACGGTATGCCCGTCCTTGAAGCGGATCGACACGTCCCCCCATGATGCATCCGGCGGTGTAAGGAAAATGGCTGTGGCACCATCCTCCTTCGGAGGCGGAAGATTGACCCCGCGGAATTGTGCCAGGATTTCATCGAGGGGACGAAGGAGCTGAAGTTGTCGCTTGTCTCCGATGGCCACGCTCTCCGACAGGGACACGAAGCCCGACCGCTTGTCGGTTAGGCGCTTCTCCGCCTTCGCGGAACAGAGCTCCCGCGTGGGAGACAAGAGAATGAACGGCGTGCTATTCCTCCCCAGGAGACCATCCACTGCCTCGCTGAAATCATCGGGCTCAATCTGGATGGCCAGGTAGACCGGGAAACGGTATCCGGCGTATGGAGAGTAAACGCCGATGCGCGTCGTGCCGGGAAGGTCGGTTCCCGCGTCGGTTTCTTCGATCAGGTCGAAGACCTTGGCGAGCGCCGTGTCGAGAGCCGGACGATCCAGCTCATAGGCCACGATGTCGGATCGTCGCAGGGCAAAGGTCTCGCATCCACGCTCGCAC
>JAKQCT010000012.1 GCA_029559035.1 Acidobacteriota bacterium | reverse complement strand
GGAGGGCAGTGCCTCTCTTGACGAAAATCCACTCCCAATAGGCGATCAAAGGAAGATGAACGACTTCAGATACAAGAGAATCTCGATAATCCCTCAGTATGCCATGAACGCCTTGAATCCCACCGTGAAGCTCAAGAGACTCATCTCAGATCTTCTCGCCTGTCACGGCGTGGGTTACGAAAAAACTCTTCCCGAACTCAACAGGAGACTGGATCTCGTTGGTCTGGATAGATCGGTCCTGAACATGTATCCCGTAGAACTGT
Organism: Acidobacteriota bacterium; assembly: GCA_029559035.1. GTDB lineage: Bacteria > Acidobacteriota > UBA4820 > UBA4820 > UBA4820 > JAKQCT01. Next base: position 3,752 of record JAKQCT010000012.1, on the reverse strand, counting down.
CGGGAGGAATGAAGCAGAGGGCCGTAATGGTTATCTCGACTCTTCTGAATCCCTCTCTGCTGATAGCCGACGAAATCACATCGGCCCTGGATGTCTCGACTCAGCGAGCAGTGGCTGAGATGATCGTGGGGTTCAGGGATAAGGGCTTCGTCAAGAGCGTCATTTTTGTTACACACGACATCTCCATCCTCTACCAGATAGCCAATTCTATTCTAATAATGTACGCCGGTAAGCTCGTAGAACGGGCCTCCACGGAAGTGATAATTGAACGGCCCGTCCATCCCTATACGAAGATGCTTATCTCGTCTCTGCCGGAGGTCGGCGTTCACTGCACAGATAGAAGACTGAAAGGGATCCCTGGAAAACCCCCTCAACTCCTCTCACCTCCGCGGGGTTGCAGATTCAAGGACAGATGCCCGATCGCCTTCGAAAAATGCGAAGAGGAACCACCCATGGTCGAAATTGAGCCTTCACACTGGGTGGCCTGTTGGGGAGTGAGCTAGATGCTTGAGCTCATTAATCTCACGAAGGTCTTCAAAACGGGAATGTTTTCTTCAGGCAGGCTAAAGGCCGTGAACAATGTCTCATTCAAGATCGAAGAGGGAGAGGTCACCTCGCTCATAGGCGAGAGCGGGAGCGGTAAGAGCACCATAGGAAAGATAATCTTGAGATTGCTTACAATCACCGAAGGGGAAGTAAGACTTGACGGACGTGATATAAGCGGGCTTAAGGGCGCAGAACTAAGAAACTACTACAGAAAGGTCCAGGGCGTCTTTCAGGATCCCTTCAGCTCCTATAATCCTATCTTCAAAGTTGACAGAGTCTTCGAGAATCTACGATCTGTCTTCTTTGCGAAGATGCACTTCAGCGACTGGATGGACAAGGTGCACACGGTGCTGAAACTGGTTGGCCTCGATCCGGATCAGATCCTGGGCAAGTATCCTCATCAGCTGAGCGGCGGGCAGCTCCAGAGAATCCTAATATCCAGGGCCCTGCTGCTGGATGTGAACCTTCTCGTCGCCGACGAACTGATCAGCATGCTTGACGCCTCTACAAGAATAGACGTTTTGAACCTGCTCGCAGACCTCAAGAAGAAGGGTCTTTCAATCCTCTTTATAACCCATGACCTGTCTCTCGGCTACTATTTAAGCGAAAAAGCTGTGATACTGTTCAAGGGTCATGTTGTAGAAATGGGAAGGACTGACAGGGTTTTCTTCAACCCCCAGCACCATTACACATGCAAGCTTCTCTCTTCAGTACCGAGGCTCGACAAGAAGTGGGAGGATTTTGAAAGCGATCACAAAACGAAAATTGACGGACGGAAGTGTTTCGATCCCATCGTGGACGCGGAACATGAAATGGTGGAAGTTGAAGAGGATCACTATGTTGCCGTACAAAGGAGATGAAGACATGTTTGGCGAAGATTTCATGTTCGGTGCCTCTCTTTCGGGATTTCAGTTTGAAATGGGTAGGAACTCTCCTGAGAGCATCGACCGCGGCTCGGACTGGTACGTTTGGGCTCATGATAAATTGAACATCGAAAACGGGATAGTCAGCGGAACGTTTCCCGAAAGCGGACCGAATTACTGGACAGGTTTCGAGGAGTTTCACAGACTTGCGGCCGACGCGGGAATGAAGATAATACGAATAGGTCTGGAGTGGTCTAGAATCCTCCCCAAGCCGACTTTCGAGAGATCCACAGATGAACTGAACGACATATGCAACAACGAAGCGATTGAACACTACAGAAGGATCATCCTAGACATAAGGAATTTGGGAATCAAGGTGATGGTAAATCTCAACCATTTCTCACTCCCCATTTGGCTCCACGAACCAATTAGGGTCAACAGATACTCCGATTTCACCGCCGGGGGCTGGGCCGATCCCCGTGCAGCGGAGGAATTCCGCAAATTTGCCGGTCTCTGCGCGAGGAGATTTGGAGACATCGTCGACATGTGGTCGACCGAGAACGAACCGAACGTCGTGGCTACGCTTGGCTACAGAAACAGAGCCTCCGGTTTCCCTCCCTCGATAATCAGGCCGGAATTGGTGGGGGTGGCTCGCGACAATCTGATCAATGCCCATCTACTTGGATACGAGGAACTAAAGAAAGAAACAAGCTCTCCAGTGGGACTGATCTACGCTATTAGCTGGATAGACGGGGAGGAAAAGGCGGTCGATTCTGCGCTGAAAGCGCAATTTGAATTCATCGACCGTATAAGAGATAGAACGGACTTTCTTGGCTTGAATTACTACTCGCGGATGGTAGTCGAAGCCGACGAAGAGAGCGACATAGGTTACAAACTCCTTCCGGGATTCGGACAGGGCTGCAAGCCCAACTCGCTCTCCAGATATGGCAGACCGACTAGTGATTTCGGCTGGGAGATCTACCCCGAAGGGTTATACAATATATTGAAGACCACTATGAGAAGGTACGACATCCCGGTCTTCGTAACCGAGAATGGAATCGCCGACGCCACGGACGGACTGAGGCCATACTACCTCATAGGTCACCTTAAAGCAGTGGAAAAGCTTATTGAAGAGGGCTTCAGCGTGAAGGGATACATGCACTGGTCTCTCACAGACAACTACGAATGGGCCTCCGGCCTCGGGATGCGTTTCGGACTGGTCAGTGTGGACTTCACAGATGGAAGCCTTACTCCGAGACCCTCCTACTACCTTTTGAAAGAAATCATAAAACAGGGTTCGGTTAATGGTTTCAACAAGATGCTGAAAGAGCCTTACGACATATTTGACGAAAGCCTGCTCATCGAATAGGGGGAAAAGACTGGATGGCAACGATAAAAGATGTGGCCGCCGAAGCCGAGGTTTCGATAGCGACCGTCTCTCGGGTATTGAACGGAAGCGGCTATGTTTCCGAAGATACGAAGCTGCGCGTGTTGAGGGTAATCAACAGACTCAACTACCATCCCATGCCTTCTATTCGAAAGAAGAGCCTCTACAGAACGCTGGGTGTCCTTCTGCCCAACACAATGGGAAACCATTATGGCGAAATCTTCATGGGAGTGGAGGATTATGCTCACAAGAACGGCTTCAACGTGATGCTCGCCATGGCTAGAGAAATGGTCAGTCGTGAACAGGAGATTCTGAACGAATACTTCCAGCGAAAGGTAGATGGCGTCATAGTTGCGACTCTTCACAGCGACGAGCATATGCTCAACAGGTTCATAGAAAGCGGAATAGTCGTCGTCGCCGTCGACTCACCTATTAGAGAGATAAAGGCCGATTCGGTAAACATAGACAACTCGTTCGCCGCATACAATGTTGCGAAATTCCTATTCGAGAAGGGGCACAGACGTGTCCTCTTTCTTCCGGGGCAGGAAGGCGTCCACGCTTCAAAGGAGAGGTTGAAAGGGCTGAGAAAATTCGCTTCGAGGACCTCGGACTTCGATCTTAAAGTCGCGAAGGTAGGGGGTTTCGAGCCTCACCATGGGCAGGAGGCGATCCGTGATTACCTTCAGGATTTCGGTGTCGATTTCACGGCGATCTTTGCCGTCAACGACCACGTGGCAATGGGCGCAATGCAGGAGCTCCACAAGAACGGCGTTCGTGTCCCAGACGACGTATCCGTGATCGGGTTCGACGATTCAGTTCACGCGCCCTATACTATCCCAGCATTAACCACCGTCTCGCAACCGAGAATCGAAATGGGAAGCGCCGCAGCCCAGCTGCTAATAGAAAGATTGAGGCTTACCCAGAAGAGAGTATTCAGGAATATAGTTCTGCCCACG
>JAKQCT010000009.1 GCA_029559035.1 Acidobacteriota bacterium | reverse complement strand
GATTGAGGCTCCCGACGACCCGCTGTCCGTCCAGTACAGGTCTTTTATGGAAGGATTCAGCGTCGTGTCGAATGTTCCGCCCAGAGGAGCGGTCTGCCATTCCAGTTTGACATCGCCCCGGCCGAAGGGGTTTCGCCCTTTCAGCGCCATCTTGAACAGCCCGTCGCCGGCTCTGCCCAGCGGCGATATCGGCGCGGACATGTCGCTCCTCATCTGCCTCAGCCTGAGAGGCACCCCCTGTCTGCCGTTTCCGTAGTAAAGGAAAGCCGCTCCTTCGTCGGTGTCTCCGTTGTCGTAACAATCGGCCCCCGCGATGACATCAGAATAACCGTCGCCGTTGACATCCCCCGCCGAAGAAGCCGACGTTCCATAGTTCGAACCGGACTGGCCGCTTTCCGCCGTCCAGTGTGGCGAGGCGGCCGGCCCCGAAGCGCTTCCCAAGTAGAGATATACGGCGCCTTCGTCGTTCTGGCCGTTGTCATAGCCGGTCGCTCCCACGATAATGTCGCTATAACCGTCGCCGTTCACGTCGCCGGCGCACCCGGCAGAGATTCCGAACTGGTCTCCGCCGCTTCCCCCCTGGCCGATCCAGGCAGGAGTTATGGAAAGCCCTCCGGGCCCGCCTTCGAAGAGATACGCCCTTCCCCTATTCGCCTCGTATCCCCTTGCGCCGACCACCACGTCCGAGTAGCCGTCCCCGTTCACATCCCCAGCGGAAGAAACGGCATGACCGAAAAAGGCGTAGGGGTAGTCGCTCTCGTTCATCCAGGATGCTGTCGAAGCCAATCCAGAAGCACTTCCATAAAAGAGATACGCCGCGCCCTCTTCCGCCTCGCCGTTCCCGTAGGAAGGCTGTCCGACGACCACGTCGCTGAATCCGTCGCCGTTGACATCACCGGCTGAAGAAACGCTCCTTCCAAAAAAGGAGTGCGCCCAGCCGCTTTCTATAACTCCGGAGGCGGTCGCGCTCAGGCCGGAAGAGCTTCCGTGGTAAAGGAAGACAGCGCCTTCCGAATATTGCCCGTTGGCATAGCTTGAAGCTCCCACGACCACGTCGCTGAAACCGTCGCCGTTGATATCACCGGCAGAAGCTGCCGATATGCCGTATTTCGAGTCCGGAACATCGCTCTCTCCGATCCAGGCGGGAGCCGCCACCAGGCCTGAGGCGCTTCCGTGATAAAGGAAAGCAGCGCCCTCGTCGCTCTGTCCGTTGTCATAATTGACGGCGCCTACAACGAGATCGGAAAAACCGTCGCCGTTTACGTCTCCCGCTGAAGCGACCGAACACCCGAATCCCGAGTCGGTCTGGTTGCTGTCCAGTATCACGGATGGGATCATTGCAGGCCCCGTTGCGCTTCCCATGAAGATGAACGCCGCACCTTCCCTTAACTGTCCGTTGTCGTAGTTGGAAGCTCCGATCACTATATCCCCGAACCCGTCGCCGTTGATATCCCCGGCGGACGCTGCGGAGCATCCGAAACGCGAATCCCACTTATCGCTTTCCACGCTCCACCCCGCGTTCTCCGCCGGGCCCGAAGGGCTTCCCGTGAAGAGGAAGGCCGCGCCTTCTCTGCCTGCTCCTTTATCGTAGTTGGGCATGCCTATGACGATGTCCCCGTAGCCGTCGCCGTTGACGTCACCAGCCGCGCAGAGGCTCCTGCCGAAAATACCGTATTCCTGGTCGCCCTCTTTTGTCCATGCGGGAGACACATCGATCCCAGAGGCTCCGCCGAGATAAAGGAAAGCCCTCCCTTCGTTGGTTTCCCCGTTGGAATAATAAGGCGCCCCGACGATCACGTCGCAATAGCCGTCACCGTTCACATCCCCTGCCGTCGATACCGATTCGCCGAACCTCGCGGAACCCTGGTCGCACTGCCCTGTCCAGTCCGGCTCCAAAGACAATCCCGCCGCCCCGCCGTGATAAACGAAAGCGGCGCCTTCGTCGGCTTCGCCGTCGTCATAATAATAAGCGCCCACGATAACATCCGAATAACCGTCCCCGTTGACGTCTCCCGCCGCAGTCGCCGATATTCCGAAGTAGGCGTAGGCCTGATCGCCTTCGTCCGCCCAGTCCGGCGTAAGGCTCAACCCGGATTGAGAACCGTGGAAAACCAGCGCCCTTCCCTCATAAGTCTCTCCGTTCGTGTAACCCACCATTCCCGCCACGATATCGACATATCCGTCTCCGTTGACATCGCCTGCCGTGGAAACAGAGGTTCCCAGTGAAGCGATAGACAGGTCGCTTTCATAGACCCATGATGGAGAGGTTTCGATCCCGGAGGCGCTCCCGTGAAACACATAGATCCTTCCCTCCGCAGTCTGTCCGTTGGAGTATGATGGTTCTCCCGCCACGATATCGCCGTAACCGTCTCCGTTGACATCACCTGCGTAAGAGACTGAATTGCCGAAATAAGAATAATCCTGTCCGCTCCCCTCTAGGATTACCGGCGCGCCTGTCACGCCCGTTCCGCTGCCGAAATAGACGAATACCCTGCCTTCGTCAGGAAGCGATCCGTCATAAAAACGGGCGCCGACGATCACATCGCAGAACCCGTCGCCGTTCAGGTCGCCAGCCATGGATACCGCGTAACCGAACTCTGCCGATTCCTGTCCGCCGTCGGCCATCCAGCCCGCCGACGAACCGAGGCCTGATGGCGAGCCGTGAAAGACGAACGCCGCCCCTTCGTTGTATTCGCCGTTATCGTACAGGCGGGCTCCCACGATCACATCGCTGTAACCGTCGCCGTTGATATCCCCCGCGGCGGACACCGACCAGCCGAAATAAGCGTCCCACTGGCCGCCTTCCGCCGTCCAAGCGGGAGTGGTCA
>JAKQCT010000098.1 GCA_029559035.1 Acidobacteriota bacterium | reverse complement strand
AGCAGTTCCTCAATCTGTCTCTTAAGCATGGGTACGTCCTTTTTTACCGATTCCCACACTATCTTGTAATTGACTCCAAAATACTCGTGAATGAGCTTGTCCCTTGTCCCTGCTATCTCTTTCCAGGGTATCTCCGGGTGCTCTTTCTTGAATTCCTCTGAGATGTTCTTGACAGCCTCTCCGATGATCTCGAGACTCCGAACGAACGCCCTTGTGGCCGTTTCGTCAGAGATAAACGCCTCAAAAGCCATCCCCTCGGATTTCTCAAGCAAATACTGGCATTCGTCCTTGATGTGGGAAAGATAGGGGGTATCCGTCCTCACAATATTTCCACCGGCTTTATCTGTGAAAGGATGTAGGGGCTTATCGCTTCTTCGGTCAAAAGGTCGACATCGACGGAAATCATCCTGCTGAGCTCGTCTTCGATCCGTACAATTTCGAACATGGTCGGCGTGTTCTTGAATTCAACAATAAGGTCGAGATCGCTATCCGGCCCTTGGGTGCCCTCGGTAAAAGAGCCGAAAGCTTTCAGCCCTGTGACGCCCAGGCTGGTTTCCAGGTAATCTTTTTTTTCGCTCAAGATCTTGATAATTTCTTCAAGGCTTCTCATTTTCCTGCTCCGCGGTTAAATTCTATTATCGTAGTCCCGGCAAGTCAATCCTAACACAGGCTAAACCTGCCCCTACCCCTCCACCACCCTGTAAGCCTTCTTCGTTCCGGCCGGCGCGTCGCCGAGCACCTCGAACTTGAGGCCGGGCGCGCCCTTGCACTCCTCGAACACGGCTTCGGTGACGAGGATATCCCACGCTTTGGCGATGTCCTCGCCGAGCTTGCTGGCGGCGTTGACCTCCGAGCTGAAGACATCCGCATCACCTACGCGAAGCATTCTTCCGTAACCGAGGCCGATGCAGAGAAGGATCTTCTCCTCGTCGGGCTTCGTCTCGTTGTATCTTTTCAGCACATCATGCATGCTCAGGGAGCACTGGATAGCCTTCCTGGTCTTGCGGAAGATGACGAGGAAACTGTCGCCTTCTATTTTAAGGAGGATGCCGTCGTGCTCGCCTATGATCGGGATCAGGAGCCGTTCGGCCTCCACGATCGTCTGGAGGAAATGGATGATGCCGAATTTCTCCACTCCGCGCGAGAAGCCCGCGAGATCGGTGAACATCACGCACCACTCCTCGCCGAAGAGGTCCCATATCCTTCCGTCGATCTTTTCCTTGTCCGCCCCCGGCTTCAGCCTCTCCTCGATCAGCCTCGTCAGCCTGTCCTCTGAAGCGCCCGCCGCGATGGTTCTTCTATATGCCATGGTTTCTGCCCCTTCCTATCACTGCCCGATCATTTCTTTATAGAGCCATTCCGCCCCGTAAACCTTTCTGATGATCTCGAGGATCGCCCTTATGTCGACGGCGACGCACCTTGCCTGGAATTCGTCGTAGACATAGGCGTTGGGATGGCTCTCGGCATTCCCGTCGAAGACAAGGCCGACGAGCTTGCCCTCCGTGTCCACGACCGGGCTTCCCGAGTTGCCCCCGGTGATGTCGGCCGTGCATACGAAGTTGTAGGGGGTCTTGAGGTCGAGCTGCTTCTCTTTTGCCTTGATGGCCTCAGGGATGTAGAAATCGCCTCTCTCGCCGAAGCTGTATCCCCTGTCGAAAAGGCCGTAGAGCGTGGTGAAGGGCGGGACCAGTGTCGAGTTCCTGGGGAAACCGGCTATCTTCCCGAAAGAGAGCCTGAGTGTTCCCGTGGCGTCTGGGTAGGTGTCCGTTCCGTAAATGGCGAAGCCGGCCCTGGCGATCTTTGTCAGCGCCGCCTCCTGGACGGCGGAAACGTTGTCGCGGTAGGCCGCCTCGGTCTCCCTGAGGAACGGATCTATTCTACGGGCCAGAACCAGAAGAGGGTCTTTGCTCTTAAGGATGGCCTTCCCCTTCTTCTCCATCAGCTTTCTCCTGAAAGAAGCATCGTCGAGTTTTGTGCCTGTAAGAACCTCCCAGACAAGCGCCTCCGGACGCATGCCTTGGAAAACGCTTTTTACATAGGGGTCGTCCTGCCCCAGGGCGTCGTATTTGCCTCCAAGGATGAAAGTCAGCATCACCTCTTCGAGATCTTTGTAGACCGGCGAAGGCGTCACTATACCCCTGACGACGTCCTCAATTTCAGCATCATGGAACCCGTCAAGCCTCCCGGCGTCGGGCTTCCCCGCCTCGGCCGCGTAGCGAACCATGGTGACCGCCGTGGCGAGCAGGTTCCTCGTTCCCACGTCAAGCTTGTGACGGACATCGTTAATGTGGTCGTTCTCCCACTTGAGCGAATCCTCTATCTCCTTCCACGCGGCCCCGAACTCCTGCTTCAGTTTCGGGTCTCTGTCTACCGCCGCGCGCAGCGCGTCCTCCCGCTCCTTCTTCCTGGACATCATGGCAGGGTCTTTCAGGCCGGCGAACTCGCCCTCGGTGGATTTTATGTAGTTCTCGAGAAAGTAGACCACTGTCCTGCCCCGCCTCTCATGTTCAACGCCCCTGTGGCCGTAACTTTTAATTTTCGACTCGAACTCGCGCATCTTTTTCAAGGTGAAGGGCGTGGTGACGTCGCGAAGGTGCTCCAGCATCGCGTAAGTCATCAGCCTGTCGGTCTCGCGTGGACAGCCGGAAGCAAAGACAAGGTCGCCGTCCTTGGTCCCCTTCGGGTTCACTTCGAGGAAATGTTCCACCCTCGCCGGCTTCCCGTTCTCGTAGGCGCGCAGGAGTGCCACATCGAGGTCGTAGCGGGGATATGTGAAGTTGTCGTCGTCCCCGCCGAAGAAAGCGGCCTGCAGTTCGGGTATGAATACGAGGCGGATGTCCGAATATTCCCTGTACTTGTAGAACGCGTAGCGAGCCCCGCCGTAGAGCGCGACCACCTGGCCCTTTTTCCCGCTCCTGGTCTTGTAGTCGCTCTCCATCTTGGCTATCGCGGCTTCCTTCTGCGCCCTCGCTTCTGCGGGAGCCGATCCGGGCTTCACCGAGCCCTCAACAGCCGCGGTAGCGTCCTCGATCGATTCCAGAACTTGCATCGTCATCCCGGGGATCGGGATCTCCTGCTCGGGGCTCCCCGCCACGAAACCGTCCCTGACGATGTTCCGCTCGGGGGTGGAAAGCCTCTGCGCCGAGCCGAGCGCGCAGTGGTGATTCGTCAGGATGAGGCCGTCCTTCGAAACGAAGCTGGCGCTCGCGTTCATGTCCAGGGAGCTTAGCCGCAGATGGTCCAGCCACGCCTGCGACGGGACGAAACCGTAATTCTTCTCCAGCTGTTCGAGCGGCGCGTGGTCGTAAGTCCACATCCCTTCGTCTGCGATAATGCCGAAGCAGATAAGGCAGGCCGCAATTGAGAGCGAAATCGTTTTTCCCTTCATGGCATCTCCCCCGGGATTATCCCCGTAAATTTTTCCAGAATATATCTATTTCTTTTCTTCTTTCTTCCAGCCGTCCTCGAGCGTCTTCATGAACGCCACGATGTCCTCCGTCTCCTCGTTCATCAGTTTCAGGTCGCCCATTTCATCCTTGTTGACGTTCTGCGCATATTCCGGCGGCGGCCAGGGGCCGCTGTCCCTGGTGTTGTAAAAGGCGACAACCGTGAAAAGCTCCTTGAAAACCCCGTTATGCATGTATGGTCCCGTCAAGGTTACATTGCGAAGGGTCGGGACGCGGAATTTCCCGTTTTCAGCGGGATCTTTAACCGTATCTCCCAATCCGAGATCGACAAAGCCCTTCCCTTGCGGGTTGATGTCCGCGGGCATGAGATAAAAGGGATTTTCCGGATTTTTAGGGACCCCAAGGTTGTCGTAGCTCCAGTCCGTGAAAAGAGGATGCGTACCGTCTTCCCCTTTCCTTGAAGGGTGGCAGGCGGCGCAATTCCCTTTCTTCTCATCCTCGAAAAGCGCCAGACCGCGAGACTCCTGCTCGGTCAGCGACGTTTCGCCTCTGAGGTAGGCGTCGTATTTGGAAGAGAATGGGTTGAACTGGTCCGTCCTTTGAAACGCCTCCAGCGCCGCGCCGAAACTTTCTAACGCCCGATCCGTGTCATCCAGGGCTTCCGGCCCGAACACATCCTTGAACCTGCCGGCGTAACTCAGCTTTCGCAGTTTTGACAGGAACTCTGCCCTGTCCCTGTTTGCCATCTCGAAAGATGTGAGCGGAGGCAGAACTGCCTGTTCTGCAAGAGTATTTACCCTTCCGTCCCAGAACATACCACCGATCCATATATTCTCCGAGGGGTCTTTGTGAAGCTTGGGAATGAATGCCGCGTAAGATACCACAAGATCGTTTCTTTTTCCGTAAAACCCCGGGATCGCTCCTTTGGATACGGGCAAGCTCTTGTCCGGGTTGGCGAACGCCGCCTTCGGATCATGGCAGGTGGCGCATGATTGCCCCGGGGGAGAGGACAAGCTTTCATCAAAAAATAGAAGACGACCGAGTTCTTCCTTTGCGTTCAGGTCGGACGAGGTTTCGCTGTGAGCGGCTTCGGCGGGAGGCGATCCCGGTTCCGCGCAATTCAACCCCATAAGAACCAAGATCCCGAGAAACGACGCGAACGGGATCATGAAGTATCCCGGCCGTTTTTTCTTCAAGGTCCACCTCCGTGTAAAAATCATTTTAAGGCTTTTCAGAGGTCTCAGGCAAAAGCCCTCCCTGACGGATCAGGAGTGACATCAACCGTGGGGAGGACTTGCCCGGGATCGCTTTCATCGTTCATTGGACGATCTTTACCGTCCCTTCCTCCAGGTCGTAGCGGGCGCCCTCTATGACAAGTTCGCCCTTCTCGACAAGATCCTTCAGGATCGGAGGGGAGGTTTTCAGGCGGTCAACGATAAGACCTACATTCGCGACCACGATGTTTTCGACCCTGTCCCCCGCCATGCCGCCCGCCTTTTGGACCGCTGGGCCGACGGCTCTGAGAAGAGAACCGATCTGCCCCTCGGCGTGTCCGCCTTTCACGGCCGCTTCGACCGCACCGCATCTCTGGTGGCCGAGGACCATCAGGTATCTCACATTCAGATGGTCCACCGCGTATTCGATGCTGCCAAGCGCCTCGTCGCTGAGTATGTTGCCCGCGAGCCTGACCACGAAGAGATCGCCAAGCCCCTGGTCGAAGAGCAGTTCGGGGGGGACCCTGGAATCCGAACAGCCGACCACCACTGCGAAAGGATGCTGGCCTTTCGCTATTTCCGCGCGCCGCTCCGGCGAATTTCCGGGATGGGTCATTTTTCCTGTTGAGAATCTGACATTGCCTTCCATCAATCTTTTTCGGGCTTCCTGCGGGCTCGTGCCGCGTCCATTCTGTGCACTCGGATTCATTTCCCGGTCCTCCTTTATCGGTCGGTTACTTATATTTCAAAACGCGGGTTATGCGGTCCCCGGGGACGTTCGTCCGCGGCACCTTTATATCGAACCAGGACCTAACATCCTCTTCGAGGCCGATCCCGTGCATGAAATTGTAGAGTGCCTTGTTGAGGCCCCTGGCGAGGGTTTCGTGATCGACGCCCGAACGATCGGTGAATCCGACGTCGTTCATCGCGAAGGAGACCGCCGGCATTTTTTCGAGAGTAATCCCGAAGTCCTTGGGCGCTCTGCCGACCGGCGAGTGGGCGGTGCAGGCGAAGCGGTGGAAGAACCCCGACTGGATGCAGCCTGCCTCGAAGAGCTGGCGGACGTTCTCCAGGGCGTCGACCGTTTCCTGAACGGTCTGAGTGGGGAAGCCGTACATCAGGTAGGCGTGGACCATTATTCCCGCTTCCGAGAACGCTTTCGTAACCCTCGCCGCCTGCTCGACCGTCACGCCTTTCTCCATCAGCTTCAAAAGGCGGTCCGATGCCGTCTCGAGGCCTCCGGTGACGGCTACGCATCCGCTTTCAGCGAGCAACCGGCAAAGGGCTGAGGTAAAAGCCTTTTCGAAGCGGACATTGACCCACCAGGTGACGATCAGTCCCCGCTTGGTGATCTCTTCCGCGAGAGCTTTCAGAAGCTTCGGAGGGGCAGCCTCATCGACGAAGTGAAAGCCTCTCTGTCCCGTCTCCGCGATGATCTGCTCCATCTGATCGACAAGCGCGGAGATGTCTGCAGGTTCGTAACGCCTGATGTAGTCAAGGGTCACGTCGCAGAAGGCGCACCTGTGCCAGTAGCATCCCCTCGCCACGGTCAGCTTGTTCCAGCGGCCGTCGGACCAGAGGCGGTGCATCGGGTTGAGCATGTCGAGGACCGAGATATAATCGCCGATCGGTAATCCTTCGTAGGTGGGCCTTCCTGTTTCAACGAATGGTATGTCGGGTTCCCCTGCGTCCGCGTGCTTGACCCTGCCGTCCGCTCCCCTGAAGAAGGTCCTGCTTAGCTTTTCAACGGGCCTTTTTCCCTCAAGGTGCTCCACGATCGAAAGAAGCGGCCTCTCTCCCGTATCGAGGCAGACGAAATCGAAGAACTCGAAAACGCGGGAGTCATTGAGACTCCTTAGCTCCGTGTTGACGAACCCTCCTCCGAGGACCGTCCTTATCTTCTTGTCGAAGGTTTTAACCGTCTTGGCGATCCGGAACGCGCCGTAGACCGAGCCGGGGAACGGGGCGGAGATCAACACCAGAGACGGACGGTATTTTTCGAGCGTTTCCATTGCAAGTCCGTCGAGCATATCGTCCAGCAGGGTCGGGGGTGCCGACAGAGACTCGTCAAGGGGATCGAAGGTTGGTTGGCTAAGGGCGAGAGATTCGGCATACCTTACAAGCTCGAAGCGCGGATCTATGGTCTCTTTCATCACGTCGGCGATGTCGTTGAGGAAGAGCGTCGCCAGGTGCTTCGCCCTGTCCTGGACGCCGAGAGACCCGAAAGCCCAGGAGAGGGGGTCGCCTCCTTCGTCGTCTATGAATTCTTCGAGTTTGGAGAACCTGGGCCCCTCGGGAATAAAGTCCCTTACGCATATCCTGTGGGCGAGGGTCGGGTCTTTCCCCTGGAGGAAGGCGATGACGGGATCGATCGTCGACATGAAGCGGTTGAATCGGGAACAGAAAAATCGTGTGGAAGCGCCCTGTCTGCCGGGCGGTATCTTTTCCGCCGCCTTTTTGATCGCTTTAAGCCCCGATGATGAGAACAGGCGGAGAGCCAGGGCGATGTTGAGATCCTCCTGGACTGCTTCTATCCCCCGAAACCGAAGGAAGCCTGTGAGATAGGCTGTCGCGGGATAGGGCGAATTGAGCTGGGCCATCGGCGGGATTATCGAAAGGACCCTGAACCCCGCTTTTTTCATGGTTCAGAGGCCCTGAACGCCATTTCACAGAACTCTTTTCCGGACCTCAACCTGTGGACTCTCCTTCCGAGAGGCTCCAGCCCCCGGGCGACGACCATGGCTGAGAAATCGTCGGGGACGACCAGCTTCATAATGGAAGATAGTTTTTCGAGATTTTTGAACGGCGAGGGCGAGATCTCGGGGATATCCTTGCAGGGAAGCTGAAGAACGACAACGAGGACACCTTCGGGCTTCAGCCATCGGGCGACCTTCTCTATCACCGCCTCCGTGTCCACATATTCGAAGATGAGCGCGGCGAACACGAGATCGATCCCGGAGAGCTCCGGATCGTCCCGGTCAAGGTCGCAGGCGATCGCCTCTATCTTTGAAATGTTAAGTGAAAATCTAGTCTTCAGGATATCGAGGAAATCCGGGTTTATGTCGAGCGCGTAAAGCTTGTCTATCTTGTCGAAATCGACCGCCTCGATCCCGTTGCCCGTGGCGCTCCCGAGGAGCGCTATCTTCTTCGCAGCGGATCGGATCAGCGCTTCGCCGAAGATACGCCCCAGGGGTGCGGACTGATCCACCTCCGGAAGTGCCATGTGCCCCTCGTAATCTTCCGCCTTTATCTCAAGCCATGGATTGGCGGTGTTTTCGCTCATTTTGCCGGTCTTTTTCGATGATCACGCCCGCGAGCCCCGACCACGGTGGATCAGCCCCCGCCGACGAAGTGGACTATCTCTATCTTGTCGCCGTCATCAAGCGGAGTTTCGCCGTAAAGGGGTTTCCTGACGATCTCGCCGTTCCTCTCGAAGGCTATCCTGGCGGGGTCGAGGGCAAGCTCTTTGACGAGCTCTGAAACGGTTAGGGCCGCCGTCTGACGAGCCTTTCCGTTTATAAGAATGGATTTCATTTCCTCGTGACCAGGACCTTAGTCTCGAAGGAGTCCTTGTCGTGGGCGACCGTCAGGACTATGGCGGCGTTCCCTGATACGGGCGGTATGACGAAGGAGGCGGTGCAGAGGCCTTCGTGGTTGGTTTCCCCCTTGTAAAGCTGCTTGTTGACTCCCTCCGCGGTTACGAGCTTCGCCAGGACCGAGGCCTTGTCCACGGCGACCTCGCTTATGTCGTAAAGTACCTTGAGCCTGAAAGTGCCGTGCGCGCCCGAAACCATCGGGGTCTGTTCGAGGATGTTCACCTTCATTTTCTCGCCCTCGGCCTCGTTGGTGAGGTAATCGAGGATAACTTCGTCAAGGCTCTTCGAGGAAACGAGCCCTTCGCCGAAGGGTTTCGCGGGCTCGGGAGCGTACTTCCCAAGCTTCACGTCGACGACCACCTTCCTGTGCTGTTTCTCCAGAATGGCCGCGATATCGGATTCCTGGCAGCCTTTTTCCTTCAATTCCTTGTAGGATGTCTTGAAGGAGGAGAGTATCTCCCCCCCGACGTAGATGAGCGTCTCGATAACCGGGTTGGCGTCGCCCCGGTCCTCCGTCTGAACGTGATACACCTTGCCCTTGAAGGGGACGTCCTGGTTGTATCCGGTGATCATGCCAACAAAGCCTCCCAAAAGAAAAACATAGGCTGAAGTTCAAAAAGTTTCAAGTTCCCAGCCCGCCCGTCCGGGAAAGGCCGGCGCCTCTCCCGTGACTTATGATTGTAAATTGAAAAATGTAAATTGTAAATCTCCGCCGCGCGGGAGCGAAGGTCCGCCTCATCGTCCGTCCTACGCCCGCTCGAGCTTCATCGTGAAGTGGCGCAGGAAGGGAGCCTCGTAGGTTATCCTGTAGCCTCCGTATTTCTCCCTGTTCTTCACGATCTCGCCCGCGACATCCGCGACATACCTCATGTGGCTCTCGGTGTAGACCCTTCTCGGTATGGCGAGCCTCACAAGTTCCATCGGAGAGGGGACGAAATTGCCCGCGGCATCGGTCTTTCCGAACATCAGCGAGCCGATCTCGACTCCCCTTATCCCGCCTTCGAGGTAGAGGGCGGCGCAGAGGCTCTGGGCGGCGAACTCCTCCCTCTTGATGTGCGGAAACGCTTCCAGCGCGTTCAGGTAGATGGCGTGGCCCCCCGGCGGTTCGAGGAACGGGACACCCCTTTCTCTAAGCATTTCGCCGAGGAAGGCAACCTGTCCGATCCTCGAAGCGAGATAGGCTTCGTCCATCACCTCTTCGAAACCCACCGCAAGGGCTTCGAGGTCCCTTCCGGTGAGCCCCCCGTATGTCAGGAAGCCTTCCCGGAGGATCAGGGCGTTCGAGAAGCTCTCGTAAAGCTTCCTGTCCCTGACAGCGAGGAATCCTCCGATGTTGGAAAGGCCGTCCTTCTTGGCGCTCATCGTGGCTCCGTCGGCGCACGAGAAGGTCTCCTTCGCGATCTTCTCTATCGTCCAGGAACTGTACTTTTCCTCCCTCTGTTTGATGAAGTAGGAATTCTCGGCGAAGCGGCAGGCGTCCAGGAAGAAGGGCACCCCGTGCTTCCTGCAGATCGCGCTCGCCTGTTTTATGTTCTCCAGCGAGACCGGCTGCCCCCCGCCGGTGTTGTTGGTTATCGTACACATGCAGACCGGAACCTTGTCCCGGTCCTTTTTCAGCAGGTCCTCGAGCCTCCCGAGGTCGATGTTCCCCTTGAACGGGTGGGTCGAATGGGGATCCTTCCCCTCAGGGATGACAAGGTCCAGCGCCTCGGCTCCGTAGAACTCGCAGTTGGCCCTGGTCGTGTCGAAGTGGTTGTTGCTCGGGACGATGCGGCCGGGCTTCGAGAGCTCCGAGAAGAGGATGTTCTCCGCGGCCCTGCCCTGGTGGGTCGGCAGGATGAATTCCATCCCGGTGAAGCTCTGGACGGCGTCCCTGAAATGGAACCACGAGCGGGCGTTCGCGTAAGACTCGTCTCCCCTCATGAGCGCGGACCACTGCCTGTCGCTCATCGCCCCCGTGCCGGAATCTGTGAGGAGATCTATGAATACGGCTTCAGCGGGCACCAGGAAAAGGTTGTAGCCTGCTTCTTTGAGAAGCTTTTCCCGCTCCGGGGCGCTTACCAGCTTTATCGACTCCACCATTTTGATTCTGTAGGGTTCCGGAAGCATCTTCATCGTCTGCCCTCCGCAGGATCTTCTGCAGGAACTTCCCAGTGTATGACTTCTCGCACGCCGCGACCTCCTCGGGCGTACCCGAAGCAACTATTGTACCACCATCTTCGCCTCCTTCGGGACCGAGGTCGATTATGTGGTCGGCGCATTTCACGACGTCGAGGTTGTGTTCGATCACGATCACCGTGCTGCCGTGGTCAACAAGCCTGTTCAGGACCTTGATGAGGTGGCGGATGTCCTCGAAGTGCAGCCCCGTCGTGGGCTCGTCAAGGACGTAAAGCGTGTTGCCGCGAGGGCTACGGGACAGCTCCTTCGCCAGCTTTATCCTCTGCGCCTCTCCGCCGGAAAGCGTCGTCGCCCTCTGGCCGAGCCTGATGTAGCCCAGGCCGACCTCGTTCAGCAGCTTCAGCTTCCTGTGGATGATCGGAATCGCCTCGAAGAAGGTAAGCGCCTCCTCTACCGTCATCTCGAGCACTTCCGCTATGGTCTTTCCCTTGAAGCGTATCTCGAGCGTATCCCTGTTGTAGCGATCGCCCCGGCATGTCTCGCATGTCACGTAGACATCGGGAAGGAAATGCATTTCTATCCTGATGACCCCGTCGCCCTCGCAAGCTTCGCACCTTCCGCCCTTCACGTTGAAGGAGAACCTTCCGGGCGTGTAGCCTCTCGCCCTCGCTTCGGGGACCTCGGCGAAGATCTGCCTGATGTGGGTGAAAAGCCCCGTGTAAGTGGAAGGGTTGCTCCTAGGCGTCCTGCCTATCGGCGACTGGTCTATCTCGATGATCTTGTCGATCACCTGCCAGTTGACAATGTCCCTGTGTTTCCCGGGCCTCTCGACGGCGTGGTAGACCCTTCTTGCCAGGCCCTTGTATAGGATGTCGTGGACCAGCGTCGATTTGCCCGAACCAGACACGCCCGTCACGACCGTAAGGGTTCCGACGGGAACCTCGACGTCTATCTTCTTCAGGTTGTGTTCCTCCGCTCCGACGATCTTGAAGAAACCCTTCGGCTGCCTGCGCTTTGCTGGCGTGTTTATCTTCTTCCTTCCCGAGAGGTAATCCCCGGTGAGAGACCGGCTCGACGCGCAGATCTCCTCCACCGTGCCCTGGGCGACGACCTCCCCTCCGTGTACCCCGGCCCCCGGCCCCAGGTCCACTATATGGTCGGCATTGCGCATCGTTGCTTCATCGTGCTCCACGACGACGATCGTGTTCCCCAGGTCGCGCATCGAGACCAGTGTGTCGAGAAGGCGCTTGTTGTCCCTCGGATGGAGCCCGATGGACGGCTCGTCGAGGACATAGAGCACTCCCGTGAGCTGGCTTCCCACCTGCGTGGCGAGCCTTATCCTCTGGCTTTCGCCCCCCGAAAGGGTCGTGGCGGACCGGGACAGCGTCAGGTAACCCAGGCCGACATTCTGCAGGAACTTCAGGCGGGAGCGGGTCTCCTTGAGTATCTGCCTAGCTACTTCCTCCTGCTGCCTGGTGAGAGTCAGGCCCTCGTTCGCGGCAAGCGCCGCGTCCACCGAAAGATCCGTGAATTGGGCTATGCTCATCCCCGCTATCTTCACGGAAAGAGCTTCCTTTTTCAGGCGGAGCCCCTGGCAGGCCGGGCAGGGGAAACTGGACATGTAGCCCTCGATCTCCTGCCTGACATAATCCGACTTGGTCTCCCTGTATCTTCTCCAAAGGTTGGGGATGACGCCTTCGAAAACATGATTGAAGTTGTACTTCGCGTCCTCCTTCTCGATGTTGATGTTCACCTTCCTGCCGTTGGTCCCGTTCAGGACTATGTTGCGGGCCTCCTCGGACAGTTTGTGAAAGGGGGTCTTCATCGAGAATCCGTATTCCTTGGCCACTCCTTCAAGCAGTTCCTTGTACCAGGAGCTGTATTCGCTCTCCCACGGCGCGACGGCGCCTTCGGTAAGCGATAGCGTCGGCTTGGGGATTATCTTCGACGGGTCTATCTCCAGCTTGATGCCTAGGCCCGTGCATTCAGGGCACGCGCCGTGCGGGGAGTTGAAGGAAAAGAGTCTCGGCTCCATCTCCGGTATCGTCGTTCCGCATTTCGAACAGGAGAGCTTTTCGGAGAACAGGTGGTCCTTCTCGTCTCCCAGGGTGTGGATGACGACCAGTCCCTCCCCCCTTTTTAGCGCAAGCTCCACAGATTCTGTGAGCCTGCCCTCCATGCCGGACTTCATGACGAGCCTGTCGATCACCACATCTATCGTGTGGGCCTTGTAGCGGGCCAGATCTTTCACGCCGTCCCTCAGTTCCTGAACGGTCCCGTCCACCCTCGCCCTGACGAAGCCTTCCCTCTGGAGCTCCTCGAAAAGCTTCCTGTACTCGCCTTTCCTGCCCCTGACGACCGGGGCCATGACAAGGATCTTCTCCCCCTCGGGGAATTTCAGGATCTTGTCCACGATCTCCTGCGGAGTCTCGCTCCTGATGGGTTTTCCGCAGTCGGGGCAGTAAGGCGTGCCTATCCTGGCGTACAGGAGCCTCGCGTAATCGTATATCTCTGTGACCGTCCCTACGGTTGACCTGGGGTTGTGGGCAGACGATCTCTGTTCTATCGATATTGCGGGAGAAAGCCCCTCGATCGTCTCCACGTCGGGCTTCTGCATCAGGTCGAGGAACTGCCTCGCGTAAGCCGAGAGCGATTCGACATACCTCCGCTGGCCTTCTGCGTAGAGCGTGTCGAAGGCGAGGGAAGACTTTCCCGACCCCGAAAGCCCCGTGATCACGATAAGCTTGTTTTTCGGAAGGATCAGATCAATGTTCTTCAGGTTGTGTTCTTTGGCGCCTTTGATTACGATCTTGTCCACGCTCTCTCCGAACCTTAACTTCTATCACATTTCGTTCTTTTTGAAAAGAGGCCGGGGACATAAAAAACCGAAGGGGGAGCCGAACGCTCCCCCTTCTTAACATGCTCGATGGAAAGGAGTTGTCAGTTTTTCCGGATCTCGATCGAGCCGTTGACAGTCTCGATGCTGAGCTTGTCCCCTCCCGACCCGATGTCGCCCGATTTCTCCCTCCTGCTGCCCGTGACCTCGGGAAAATCGCTCTCTATCGAACCGTTCACGGTCTCGGTGGTCACCGAGAAACTGCTTCCGGCGGGCAGCTTGACGACGATGGAACCGTTAACCACCTCAAGCGTCCCGTTCTTCGGCTTGTCGGAACGGAGCACCGCGTTTATCTGGCCGTTGACGCTTTCAACGTTGACCAAGTTGTCCGAATCGAAATCGATCGAACCGTTTACGGTGGAGATGGTCACGAGGGAAGAGCCCTTGATGGTAACGGAACCGTTGACGGTCTCGGCTTCCACGTCGGCGCCCTTTACGGACACCTGGACGTCGCCGTTGACCGAGCTGAGCGAGAGTTTGGAAGAAGCCGGAGCCCAGACCCTGAAGGCGACCTCAACGCTGGCGTTCGTTCCCCAAAGCCAGGAGAAGAACGATCCGCTCTGGGGATGCCTGACCGTCACGCTCACGTTGCCGCCCTCCGCCAGGAATTCGACCTTCGTGTCCTGGAGGGCTTTCCTGGTGTTCTCGTCTGAAGATCCCTTCGCCGTCTTTACGGCTTCTATCTTTACGCTGTCCTTTTCCCACTGCTCGACGATGATCCTGCCGTTGACGTTCTCTATGGTGAGCTTTCCGCTCTTCGGGAAAGGAAATTCTTTGTTGACAGTCTCGCTCAGGGTCGCCCCGAAGGTGAAAACCGCGACCAGAAGCCCCGCGAAAAATATTGTTAGATGTTTTCTGTTCATCGTAGCCTCCTTTATTCCAGACAACGGGTTATACGGGAACCAAGGCAAAAGGTTTTGCGGGAACAGCTTTAAATGAAAAAGCCCCGGCGGACTGGGGCTTTTTCTTCTTCCGGCGGGATCCCCGGCTTAGAGCCTATCCGTAAATAGGGCATAGTCGCGCGCGTGGCGCCGGGCCAGCAGGACAAGGCGACCGACCGAAGTAAGGCTGGTCTGCCTTTCAAGGGAGGTCAACACAGTCATGCGAAGCCCGCCGCCCGCGCCCTT
>JAKQCT010000093.1 GCA_029559035.1 Acidobacteriota bacterium | reverse complement strand
GCCACACCTACACGGTCTACGCGGTAAGCGGCACCTGCACCTCGTCGGTATCCAACTCGATGGCGGGGACGGACGCGAGCAACACTCCGGTACCGACGATAAGCGGCGCGAATTCGAACACGTGCCCGGCGACGACGGTGGTCCTGACGACCGAGAACGGTATGAGCTCTTACCAGTGGTATGTCGGCGGGAGCCCGATAGGCGGGGCGAACGCTTACCAGTACACGGTGACGGCGAGCGGGACGTACACCGTTTCCTACACGAACGGGAGCGGCTGCGGCGGGACCTCGGCGGGGCACGCGGTGACGATAAGTTCCTGCGCGGTCGTACCGGGTGAAGTTGCAGTCGGGTCGGAATTCACATGGACAGGGCAGACGATCGGCTGGACGGCTAACGCGGACGCGACCGGCTACAGGGTTTACCGCGGTCTTCTGTCGAACCTTTCGGCCCTGTGCAACGGGACGAACGATTTCTGCACGCGGAACGACGCGGCGTCTACGAGCCTCGACGTAACGGGAGACGATCCTTCGGGACAGGCGGGCAGGTGTTTCTACTACCTGATCACGGGTTACAGCGGTGCCGGCGAAGGCCCTGCGGGAACGGCGACCTGCGGAACCAGGCAGGTGAACCAGTCGGGAGTCTGCCCGTAGCAGGCGCTATTCGCGAATTGCCCGAAGAAATAATTGCCAAAGACGGGGCCGGGGAACCGGCCCCGTCTTTTTCTCCAAAGCCTTGACTTAAAAGAAGAACAGGGCGCACAATAACCATTGGCGGTTCTATCCGGAGTAGTGATGTTCGAAAGAGACCAGGAACGCTTTCAGTGACCGGAAAAACCGATAAGAGGATCGATTCGCGGTTCTGCCACAAAGGATTTTTCAGCCGATGCGGCAGTCGCGTAATTCCAAGGAGAAGCGAATGAAAAAAGTATCATTCCTGGCGGTATTACTGTTGTTTTCGGTCACGATGTTCTGCTCGGAGTGGATACCGTTGAAAAGCGGAAAACCCGAGAAGGCTCGGCTGACGCTCGTTTCAGAAAGAGAAGGGGAAACCGTCCTGGAACTCACGATCCCTGGATATTTCGCGGAAGAGGTCGAAGTGGAAGGCAAGCCATATGCCTATTTCACTCTCGAGGGATGCGCGAACATGATGGAGAAAGGTTCTCCATCGCTGCCGTTCATTGCCGCCGATCTCGCGATCGGCGACAGCGGAGAAGTTTCAGTCAGCGTTAAAGAGGAGGAGAGCGGGATCGTCGAGGTGAAGGACTACCTTCCTTCGAAGGGGCACTTCACCAGGAACATGGATCCGGAAACCATCCCGTATTCTTTCTCCGAGGTTTACGCCGCCGGGGGTTTCTTTCCTCCGGATCCGGTTGACGCGGAGACGCCCTTCATATTGAGGAACATCAGGGGGGTCAACCTGAAGTTCACGCCGTTCCAGTATGATCCGGTGAGCGGCAAAATGAAGATAATATCGAGGCTGCTAGTTACCGTCAGGACCACGGGCGGCGATGGCGAAAATATCCTTTCGCGGAAAATGAAAGTGCGGGAGTCGAGAGAGTTCATCGACATCTACAGGGAGAGGTTCCTAAACTTCGGGCTTTTTTCTCAGAGATATACGGCCATCGGCGAGGCTGGAAGGCTCCTGATAATAACTTACGATTCTTTCTATGACGCTATGCTGCCTTTTTTGCGGTGGAAGCTTCAGAAGGGGATCCCTTCGGAAATGGTGAGGCTGTCCGACATCGGGACGACTGCGGCGCAGGTCCAGGCATACATCCAGAACTATTACAGCACCAAAGGCGTGACATACATCCTGCTCGTCGGCGATTCGGGACAGATGCCCTACCTTCAAGGGACGGTCGGAAACGTGACGGGCGAGGCTTCAGATCCGAGGTACGGCCTTCTTGCAGGGAGCGATAACTATCCCGAGGCTTTCGTCTCGAGATTTCCCGCGCAGACGGCCACCCAGGTCTCGACGATGGTCAACCGCGTCATCAATTACGAAAAGACGCCCGACGCGCCTGCCGACTGGTATCACAAAGCGTTCGGGATCGGCGGCGACGATGAAGGCGGCACGGGCCTCGCGGATTGGGAAAGGATCGAGCTTCTGAAAGACGAACTGCTGGCTCCGGCTTACAACTACACCGTATTCGATGAAATATATCACGACCCGGGAAGCGCCTCCCAGGTAACCTCGTCCATTAACGGCGGGAGGAGCCTCGGGGTTTACATAGGCCACGGCTCCGAAACGTCGTGGGGGACTACCGGGTTCAACACGGCGAACATAAACGCCCTGACCAACACCGGCATGACGCCCCTCGTTTACAGCGTCGCGTGCCTGAACGGCCGCTTCAACTATTCATCAGACTGTTTCGGGGAAACATGGCAAAAAGCCGGGACTCCAGAGGCGCCCACCGGAGCCATCGCATGCTACGCCTCTTCCACGAATCAGTCCTGGGTTCCTCCGTGTGATGCCCAGACTGCCAGCGTGGAAATGATCTGCGCTGATACTTTTCATTCGGTGGGGGCGATCTGCGTGAACGGCTGCATGGCAGGGATGGATCTCTGGGACGCCACGGAGGCGGGCCAGCTTTACCAGCAATGGCATATTTTCGGCGACGCTTCGACCATGATATTCACCGACACTCCTTCGGCGATGACCGTCGACCATGGCGGAACGATTGTAATCCCTCAGGACTCCTATTCGGTGACCGTGAACGGGGTGGAAGGCGCCCTTTGCGCGCTTTACGACGAAACAGGCAACATCCTCCGCGGACATGCATACACGAATTCTTCCGGTGTCGCCGTAATAACACTCGATCCTCCTCCGGCGTCCCCGGCGACCCTTCAGCTCACGGTGACGGCTTTCAACAGGATGCCCTTTTTTGGCACGGTGAGCGTAATGGCGGCAAACGGCCCGTATTTCGTGTACTCTTCACATGGTGCGTTGACGGAGGTGGAGGGAGACGGGGACTCCTATTTGGAAAGAGGGGAGAAGTGGTCGGTGAGCGTATCGATGGGGAACATAGGGACCGAGGGGGCGA
>JAKQCT010000088.1 GCA_029559035.1 Acidobacteriota bacterium | reverse complement strand
AGCTTCAAGCTCTTTAAGCCGGTGAAGCTGCTCCTTGTCCATACCGTGATACTTCTCCCGCCACCGGTGAACCGTCGCCTCTGATACCCCGTATTCACGGCATACCTCCGCTATTGCCTTGCCGCCTTCCACTTCCCGAAGGATCCCTATTATTTGGTCCTCCGTGTACCGTGTCTTCTTCATGATCCGATCCTCCTTTCTAATTCTACAGGATCCTCTCATTCAGAGTGGTACAGTTTTTGGGGGGGAGGTCATTCTTTAAACTGGATACGCAAAGAGATTCGAGCCTACGAGATCCCGAGTGAAACTGTAGCTCCCGGAAGAATCGTCGCAGTGATGGATTGTGTGTTCTTCGGAAGGTCGTCTGGTTATCTTGCTGTTCGCGATGAAAATTCAGGCAGGTTTGTTTACTGGAATAAAATAATCCATGAGAACGCAAGCGTGTACAGGGTTGCAAGGGAATATCTCGAAGGCTTGGGATTTCACTTTGATGCTGCAGTGATAGACGGCAAACCCGGAACAAGAAAGGTCTTTGCCGATATTCCAGTACAGATGTGCCTCTTCCATCAGAGAGCGATCGTAAATCGATATCTTACGAGAAAGCATCACCACCAGGCTGGATTAGAACTCCAGGCCATAATGAAGACCTTATGCAGGACAGACGAGAAGTCCTTCATGAAGGCTTTGGGCAAGTGGGAAAAGAAATGGAGCCATTACCTGCGCGAGCACTCGACAGATCCTTCAACGAGCCGCTGGCACTATGCTCATCGGGACCTATATTCCGCCTATCACAGCATCAAATTGAATCTGCCTTTTCTCTTTACTTTCCAGAAGTATCCTGAGCTTAAGATCCCCGACACCATTAATTCTCTGGAAAGTTTGTTCTCTCATTTGAAGGGATTGGTTCGAGTGCATAGAGGCCTGAAAGCTGATTTAAAGGACAAAATGATCCGGTTTTTCTTTCAAAATAGCAACAGAAAAAAGTAATTATGCCAAAATTTCAAGTTTCAAATGTAAAATTGATATTCTCCTTTATAACGAAAAAACGGGGCGGAGTTTCTTCCGCCCCGAATAAAATATTTCTTCCCATATCGAACTTCAGCCTTCAGCCTTATGCCTTCAGACTAACAAGCCTGCCCAAGGGGCATCAGGTCCCCTCCTGCCAGGAGGCGAGGTATTTCTTCTGCTCCTCGGTAAGCTCGTCGATGGCGTATCCCATCGTCCCGAGCTTGATCGACGCGATCATACGATCCACTTCCTCGGGAATGACATAGACCTTCTTTTCGAGCTTGTCCTTGTGTTTCAGTATCCATTCGAGGCCGAGGGCCTGGTTGGCGAATGACATGTCCATCACCATCGCGGGGTGTCCTTCCGCCGCCGAGAGGTTGACGAGCCTTCCGTCCGCGAGGAGGTAGATCGTCTTGCCGTTCGAGAGCCTGAAGCCCTCCACGAAGTCGCGCACCGCGATCCTCTCCTCCGCCATTTTGTAGAGCCCTTCCTCGAGCTCAAGCTCGCAGTTGAAGTGTCCGGAGTTGGCTACTACCGCGCCGTCCTTCATCCTGATGAAGTGCTCCCTCCTGATGACGTTCTTGTTGCCGGTGACGGTTATGAAAAGGTCGCCCTTCGGCGCCGCTTCCGCCATCGGCATCACCTCGAAGCCGTCCATGATGGCCTCGATCGCCTTCACGGGGTTTATTTCTGTGACGATGACGTGGCCTCCGAGCCCTCTCGCCCTCATCGCGACGCCCTTGCCGCACCAGCCGTAACCAGCGATGACCACCGTGGAACCGGCGATGAGAATATTCGTCGCCCTGATGACGCCGTCGAGAGTGGACTGACCGGTCCCGTACCTGTTGTCGAAGAAATGCTTCGTCATCGCCTCGTTGACCGCCAGGATGGGGTATTTGAGGACTTTCTCCTTAGCCATCGCTTCGAGCCTGATGACTCCTGTCGTCGTCTCCTCGGTGCCAGCGATGATGCTCTCGAGGACGTCCTTCCTCTTGCCGTGCGCCATCGAAACGAGGTCCGCCCCGTCGTCCATCGTCACCATCGGCTTCGTGTTCAGGACCGATTCGATATGGCTGTAATATGTGTCGTTGTCCTCGCCCTTGATGCAGAATGTCTTGATGCCGTAATCCTTGACGAGGCTCGCCGCCACGTCGTCCTGCGTCGAAAGGGGGTTGCTCGCGCAGAGGGCTATCTCGGCTCCGCCCATCGACAGCGCCTTCATGAGGTTCGCCGTCTCGGTGGTCACGTGGAGGCAGGCCGCCACTTTCAGCCCCTTGAGAGGCTTCTCTTTTTCGAACCTTTCGCCGATCGCCTTGAGGACGGGCATGTGCCTTCCCGCCCATTCGATCCTCATTTTGCCTTTCGCCGCGAGCCCCATATCTTTTACATGACAATCCATCGTTATCTCCTAAGCCTTCACGAACGACCTTAGCTCGTCCGCCTTGTTCTTCTTCTCCCACGTGAAATCCGCAAGTTCCCTTCCGAAATGGCCGTAGGCGGCAGTTTTCTGGAAGATGGGCCTTCTCAGGTCCAGGTACTTGATTATTCCCTGAGGCCTCAGGTCGAATATCTCCCTCACCGCTTTTACCAGCAGCGCGTCGGGGACGATCCCGGTGTTGTGGGTCTTCACCATGACCGAAACGGGCTCCGCCACGCCGATGGCGTAGGCGAGCTGCACCTCCACCTTCTTGGCGAGCTTGGCGGCGACTATGTTCTTCGCTATGTGGCGGGCCATGTAGCACGCCGAGCGGTCGACCTTCGTCGCGTCCTTTCCCGAGAACGCCCCTCCGCCGTGCCTTCCCATCCCTCCGTACGTGTCGACGATGATCTTCCTGCCGGTGAGGCCGGTGTCGCCCTGCGGGCCTCCCGTTACGAACCTTCCGGTGGGGTTGATGTGAATTTGAAGCTTCTTGGACAGCATTTCTTCAGGGATCACCTTCTTTACGATCTTCTCGGTGAGCTCTTCGCGGAGCTTCTTCATCGGGACGTCGCCGTCGTGCTGGGCGGCGAGAACGACCGTCGTCACTTCCCTCGGTATGTGGTCGACGTACCTTACGCTCACCTGGCTCTTGCCGTCCGGGCGGAGGTATTTTATCTGCCCCTTCTTCCTAGCCTCGGCGAGCTTCTCGGTGAGCCTGTGGGCGAGGTGGATCGGCATAGGCATGAGGGTCTTCGTCTCGTCGCAGGCGAAGCCGAACATCATGCCCTGGTCCCCCGCTCCCCCTTCCTTGCCTTCCTGAACGCCCATGGCGATGTCCGGCGACTGCGGGTCGATGCAGGTGAGGACCGAGCAGGTCTCGTAATCTATGCCGTATTCGCCCTTGACATAGCCGATGTCCTTGAGGGTCTGTCTGACGATGGTCGGAATGTCGACGTATGTTTTCGTAGTAATTTCTCCCGCGACGAGCGCCAGGCCCGTCGTGACCAGCGTTTCGCACGCCACGCGCCCGTGGGGGTCCTTCGCGAGGACAGCGTCGAGGACGCCGTCCGATATCTGGTCGGCGATCTTGTCGGGGTGGCCTTCGGTGACCGATTCCGAGGTGAAGATGAATTCCTTGTCCATTTTCTTTCCTTTCATGAAAAGACAAAAGCGTAATATACAATAAACCCTTTGATTTGACAAGTTATTCGGGTTCGACACGAACCCTCTTTCCTGTTATCATTTTGCGTTGAAAGGGACGACATGAAACGCAGTTTCCGCGACAATCCGGCGGCGCATCCCGAGTGGAAGGAGCAGATCAAGGCGTCATTCGATCTGGAACCGGTCCCGAGAAGAAGCTCTCCCCTACCCCGATTTCTCGACGAACGGCTGAAGGAAAGCCTCGCCTCCATCGGATTTGACGGGCTTTACTCTCACCAGTCCGAGGCCCTCGAAGAACTGGACAAGGGAAACAACGTCCTGATCTCCACCCCGACAGCCAGCGGAAAAAGCCTCGTTTACCAGATTTACGCGCTGAACTGCTTTTTGAAAGAAAATAAGAGCAGGTTCCTCTTTCTCTACCCCTACAAGGCTCTCGCTCAGGACCAGCACCAGAAATTCACCGAGCTCATGATGAAACTCGGTTTTCCAGAGTTCAGGGCGGAAATATACGACGGAGACACTTCCCCCCACAAGCGGAAGAAGATTCAGCAGGATCCTCCCCCCGCGATAATGACCAACCCCGACATGCTCCACCTGGCCTTCCTGGCATACAGGGACAACTGGCGGGAGCTTTTCTCCAATCTGAGGCTTGTGGTGGTCGACGAGGCGCACATCTACAGGGGGATATTCGGCGCGCACATCCATCACCTTTTCTGGAGGCTGAAGAGGGTCGCTTCGGAGAACGGAAAGCTTCCCCGGTGGATAGGCACTTCTGCCACCATCGGCGAAGGCAGGCGATTCTTCGAGAAGCTCATCGGTGAAGAGTGCGAACAGATATCCGATTCGGGCGCGCCCCGCCCAAAGCGGCGGCTTTTCGTCCTCTGCCCTCCGGGAAGCCCCTACACCCTCGCATGTTATCTGATGGAGACGCTACTGGAAGAGAACGCCCGCACCGTCACCTTCACCAAGGCCAGGCGCATCACGGAGCTCGTCTACAACTGGCTCATCCAGCGGAACCGCAAATACAAGAAACTCGTTTCTTCCTACCGGGCTGGATTCCTTCCATCAGAACGGAGACAGATAGAGAGGGCTTTCTTCGAGGGCAGCCTTCTCGGCGTCGTATCCACCTCGGCGATGGAGGCCGGGATAGACGTCGGGGGCCTGGACGCGTGCATCCTGGTCGGTTTCCCCGGTTCTCTCGTAAGCCTCTACCAGCGGATGGGACGGGTCGGCAGAGGCGACGCTCCGGCTGACATCTTCCTCATCACCATGCCCGACGCTCTCGACCAGTACTATCTCACCCATCCCTCGGAGCTTCTTACGAGGAATGTGGAGGAGCCGATCCTCGACACTCTCAATTCCAACATCGCGGAGAGCCATCTCGTCTGCGCCGCTCACGAACTGCCGCTCGTCGACGAGGAGTTCACGATCGAAAACAGCTACCGCCCCGCGATAGACGCGCTGGACAGGAAAGGGCGTCTTGTCCTCGACGCCGAAGGGACGAAGTGGTACACCCTCTCCCGCAACCCCCACAGGGAGGTGAACCTCCGCTCGCTCGGCGAAAGCTATTCCATCGTCGACGAGAGAAAGAAGGTGATCGGGACGATCGACGGCGTCAGGGTTTACCGTGAATGCCACGAAGGGGCGATATACCTGCACCAGGGGGAGAGCTACGAATCGGTGACGATCTCGCCGAAAGAGAAAAAGGTTTTCGTGAAAAAGGTATCTTCGGACCATTACACCGAGGTCCGTTCTGAAAAAGAGACCGAGATCATCGAGATCTTCGAAGAGAAGGCGTTCCCCTCCTTCAGGCTCTGTTTCGGAAGGGTCAAAGTGACCGAAAAGATAACGGGCTTCGTCAAGAAGAAGCTCTTCTCGGGCGAAACGATCGGCGAATACCCCGTCGAAGCGCCTCCATCCATTTTCGAGACCGAGGGGCTCTGGATAATCTTTCCCTCCCTGCTCGTGGACGAACTTTCGGAAAAGAAATTTCACCCGATGGGAAGCTTTCACGCGGTCGAACACGCGCTCATCGCTGTTTTTCCGCTCCTCGCCCTCGCGGACAGGTGGGACCTCGGCGGCATCTCATATCTCCTCTACCCCGACTTCGGCACCCCCGCCATTTTCCTCTACGACGGCTATCCCGGCGGGATCGGCCTCGCGCGAAAAGGCTTCGCGGAGATGACGACCCTTCTTGAAAAGACGAGGGAGCTTGTCTCATCGTGCGAGTGCGAGATAGGCTGCCCCTCCTGCATCCAGTCGCCGAAATGCGGAAACGGCAACAGGCCTCTCGACAAGGAGGGCGCCGTCCACGCCCTATCCTTCCTCCTCGACAACGAATCAAAGGCGAGACTCCCCCGCATCTCCATGCCGAAGCTGCTTATCCATGCAAAAAAGCGGGACATCCCGAGAAAGCGGATCGTCTTCGACGTCGAAACGAAAAGGCTCGCCGAAGAAGTGGGCGGCTGGGGAAACATAAGGAAGATGGGCCTTGCCATAGCGGTCGTCAGGGACATTGATAACGACGAATGGCTCTCCTTCACCGAAAAGGAAGTGGACGACCTCGTGAAGACCCTCTTCAATGCCGAGCTCGTCATCGGGTTCAACACTTTAAGGTTCGATTACGAAGTTCTCGAAGGCTACACCAGGAAAGACTTCTCCAAGGTCCACAGCCTCGATCTTTTGGATGTCCTTTACCGCAGGAACGGCTTCCGCACATCCCTCCAGCACCTCGCCTCCGCAAACTTCGACGAGGGAAAGAGCGCCGACGGCCTCCAGTCCGTCAAGTGGTTCAGGGAAGGCCGCCTCGACCTCGTCGAAGAATACTGCAAAAAGGACGTCGCCCTCACCGAAAAACTATACCTCAAAGGGCTCAACGAAGGCTTCATCCTGCTCCCCAGAAAGACCGGAGAGATAGTCAGGATCAATGTTTTGAATTGGCTCGACGAAAAACCTTAAATCGTGTATAATGCCTTCCGTCGGGGCGTAGCGCAGCCTGGTAGCGCACTTGGTTCGGGACCAAGGGGCCGCTGGTTCAAATCCAGTCGCCCCGACCATAAAGAAACCTAATTCCAAAAAAATTGTCGGGGCACTGGTTTGAACCAGCGGCCAAGGGGAGGTAACGAGGGGAAAAGTTTCCCCTCGTAGTCAGTGCATCTTCGAAGTTGGGAAGGGATCTCGCAAGGGAAACCGAAAGGTTCCCCTTGCGGGAGCGACGGTAGTCGCGACGCCGATGTGCTCAAATCCAGTCGCCCCGACCATAAAGAAACCCAATTCCAACATTTTTCTCAATTCGGGGCGGCTGGTTTGCGTGAGAATACCGCTCGGGACGGAGTCTCTCGCTACTTCGCTAAAAGCCAAGCAGTTGGCTTTAGATGAAGAGGGTTTCAGGGGGAAAGAAGAGTTTCCCCCTGAGCAATTGTGCCCCCGAAGTGGCGGGGGGTGGTATTGTAGGGGGACCGCCTAAGGTCCCCTTTCAAGGAGCGGCCCCGCCGCGACCGCCGATGCGTTAGATCCAGCCCCGACCACTTAAAACCCTTTAAATCAACCACTTGCATTTTCACTCCCTTTCAGGGGTGAGGGTTTTGGAACCGATTGCAACTAAATCGGAATCAATTGCAACATAATCTAGGTCATAATCAAAAACGAACTGCCGCCCCTTGAATCAAAGCTTGAGAACCTCAAATAGCCATTCCCTATTGACCCTTCAGCCTTCCGTAATCAGCGCCGCACAAGCTTCGCTTTCATATAAAATTTCAATTTGAACGTAGTCTAAAGACCTGCGGCTACCTGTAAATGCTAACAGCAGCTCGTCCGATAACATCCGCCGGTGAAGGCTTCAAAGGAGCATCCCTTCCGAAAGGGGGGTATTACCGATAAACTCCCGTCCGGCAAGATTGAGGCCGGGAGGCCGAGCTACCTTTTTTCCTTTATCTTTTTGAAGGTCATGATCCCCGCCAAGAGCATCGCAACCGCAGCGGCAAGGAGATAGTAGGTCCTCGCGATATCCCTCCAGTAAAGAACGGCCCACACGACGGCAACGAAAATCCCCGGCGCGAAAGAGAGCCAGGGTATCCTTTTCCTGAAGGCCAAAACGAGCATGATGAAACCGCAGGCGATGTATATCAGAGAAATGACCGTTTCCGTCCCCCAGATATCGAAAAGACCGGGCGAAGGGCTTTTAAAGCCTCCCGAAGGGACAGCCTGGTTGTTAATTAAGAGGGAGGGCTGGAGCCAGCCGATGCTGGACGGACACAATTTTATCCAGCCAGCCATGTACCTCCACTGCCCTTTCTTCGGATAATCCGCCCTCTGGCCGGCTCTTATTCCGAGGTGCAAATGCGTTTCCAGAGGATTTTTCTTCGATCCGCCGTTCTCCCAGGGATCTCCTAGGTAAGCGAGGAGTTGTCCCTTTTTCACAGGCACGGGATCTATCTTCCAGCGGCTGGGACTGAGGTGGCCGTAAAGAGAATAAATGTTGTAGTGGGGATGGTCGACGATTACCAGCCACCCGTAGCCCCCGGCCTTTCCCGAAAAGCTGACGACCCCGTCGGCGATGGCGTAAACAGGCGTTCCCGCCGGGCGGTGATAATCCTCGGCAGCGTGGTACATCCGGCGTGTCAGCTTTGTATTAATTATCTTTCTGTCAACCAAGGCACATTCGCAGAACCACGCGTGGGATTCAATGTCGTCCTTTTCGTAGGTCTCGAGAGGAAAGCGGAACGGGAGCGAAGGATCGGCGGCGAATTTTTCCGTGTCCGCGACCTGGATTTTGTCCATCGCCGGGCATGGTTTCCCCGGCCGCGTGCAGCTTGTAAGAAGGATTGCCAAAAGCATCAAGCATGCAATACCGCTCCTCTTCATCATGACACCTCCAGCTTCCATCACCATTATACTCCCGCCCCCTTGTCGTTTCGAGCTGCAGGCCATTGCTACGCTCGCACACTACCTGCGCTGCTGAACACCTCCCGGCAGAGAATGTGTCCTGCCGCGACGTAAAGTCGTCTCTTGGCACAACATTTCACGCCCTTCGGGCTAAGTTTGGGCGGGAGGCTGAAGTTCGATAGGGAAATGGATTCCACAATTTTTCAGTTTTCAATCTTCACTTTTCAATTTTCAATACTCGCGAAGCCTTGCGGAGTTCTTTACTTCCCCGCGTCTTTGGCCTTGCTTATCCTGAAATCGGAGAACTGCACCTTTGTCTCGGAAAAAAAATGCATCCAGAGGAATTGGGCCTCGCCCGCGATGACGCATGATGAAGGCACCCACAGCCCGTTTTCGGTCGTCGCGTAAAGAGTGGTTGTCGTCATCTTCTCGACATGGTCGGGAAGAGGGTCGGTGGTAGATTCGACCTTGAGGGGCATCCCGGTGGAGGCGTCCAGCCAGGCCCTTCCCTTCATGGTCGATTTACCGTCGGCGCTTTTCTCGGTGAAAGTGAAGATCGACGCGGCCTTCCCATCGAGCGTCACATCGGATTTGTAAACCATCTTGACGCTCTTCTGGACGGACGGCTCGAAGGGATTGTCCCCGATCGACAGGCTGACCGATCCCTCCCCTTCTCCTTTCTTTTTTGAAGCTTCCTGCTTCTTTTCGTCTTCGTTCTTCTTCCTGGCTTCCGCCGTCACATCCTTGCCGTTCTCGAACGCAGAGATGAGCTCCATGTCGAGCTCATCGCCTTTATCCACCGTTCGGAACTTTACTGTCGAATCGCTCTCCACCGAACCGTCCTTCTTCTTGACTATCGTTGCCATGGTGAGGGTCCCCGGAACAATCTTCGCCTCTTTTGAAGCCGCCGCGAACCCGACCGCCTTCTTCCAGAGGTCCTCCCCGGGATCCTGCGCTGATGACGCGAGTGCGAAAGCTATCGTTGCCGCGAACATAAGGACCACAGGTGCTCTCATTAAAACCTCCGGAAATATTATATCAAGGAATTCCCTGTTTAAAATAACCGGAACCTTTCGGTTTTATCAACTTGCAGGCGTCCCTTCGCCGTCATCGATGCCATGTTCTTTGTGCGTCAAGGCGCAAAGCGAAGATCATGGATGGCATTTTTTCAAGGGTGAAACCGGCCGGCCGGGCTAACTTGTGGGAAGATCGCCTTCCATCATCACTGCAGTATTCCTGCCTGCCTGCTTCGAACGGTAAAGCGCCGTGTCCGCGGCGTTTATCATCTTCCTCACCGAGCTTTCGCCCATGGACGCGCGGTGGGTCGCGCCTCCCACGCTTATCGTGACGTGGCCGGCCGCCTGCGACTCAGGATGGGCCATTCTCATCTTTTCGACGGCTTCGATCATGGTCCGCGCTATGACAAGCGCCCCTTCCTTGTCCGTGTTGGGAAGAATCGCCGTGAATTCGTCCCCGCCGTACCTGCCGAGAAGGTCCCCGGGCCGCTGGAGGGCCGACTGTATCGCCTGGGCGACCTGCCTTATGCACTGGTCTCCCATCTGATGGCCGAGGTTGTCGTTGTATCTCTTGAAATAATCAACGTCTATCATCAGGATCGAAAGCGAGGTCCCTTCCCTGACCATCCTCCTGTATTCCGTCTCTAGGATCTCGTTGAGGCGCCTGCGGTTGAAGACCCCCGTGGTCATGTCTGTGACGCTCATGATCTCGAGCTCCCTCTGGTGTTCCCGGACCTTCTGCCTGGCTTTATGGAGCTTTAGCGCCAGAATAGCCGTTATTACTATCGTGAGAAGAGACATTCCTCTGTTCGTAAGGACTATCCATTCCGGGACCCCGGCCCTGTGGGAAAGGAAATAACCCGCGGCGAGGAAAAGGATGCACACCGCGGTGATGCCGTGGATCAGGCCTCTCTCCCCGGAGAAGAGAGCAAGGAGAATGACCACGCTGTACAGCATCCCGTCGGCCACTCCGAGCGGAGTAAGACTGTCGATCCAGAGCACGACCAGCGCCATGATAATGCACAAGCCCAGGTTGCCGATTTTTTCCCAGCGCATCGGGTCTCCTGCTATATAAAGTCAAACAGCGGGGGGGCGAAAGATGTTCCCCGTCCCGCTCCAGATATCGTTTGCCTGAACTTTTTGTTACGCTTAAATACTACACGAGCGAGGCTCGCGAGTCAAGGTTGCGCCAAACGATTGAGCAAGCTTCAAAATCATGCTAGATTAAAAACAGGAGGAGGAGCTTGTGGATTTCGGATCGAGGTTGTCGGCTCTTTCCCGGGAGGGAACCTGATGGACGCTTTGATGCTCGCGAGGCTGCAGTTCGCCGTCACATGCCTTTTTCATTTCATTTTCGTTCCCCTTACCCTCGGCCTCTCTGTCATGGTGGCGGTGATGGAGACCCTTTACGTCAGGAGGGGTGAAGAAAAATACCTGAGGATGACGAAATTCTGGGGCAAACTCTTCCTCATCAATTTCGCGCTCGGTGTAGTGACCGGGATAACGATGGAATTCCAGTTCGGGATGAACTGGGCGGAGTACTCGAAATATGTCGGGGACATCTTCGGCGCTCCCCTCGCCATCGAGGCAACGGTCGCCTTCTTCCTGGAATCCACTTTCATCGGGTTGTGGGTATTCAGCTGGGAAAAGGTTTCCAAGAAGATGCACGCGACATTCATCTGGCTGGTGGCCTTCGGGACGAACATGTCCGCGCTCTGGATCCTTCTCGCCAACGCGTGGATGCAGAAGCCGGTGGGCTATGTCCTCAGGAACGGCAGGGCCGAGATGAGCGATTTCGGGGCGCTTGTCTTCAATCCCTACGGCTGGCTGAAGTTCCTCCACACGAACCTTTCGGGCTACGTGATCGCCGCCTTCTTCGTCATGGGTATCTCCGCCTACCACCTTCTGAAAAAGAACGAGACGGAATTCTTCAGGGCGTCCTTCCGGATCGCGGCGGTATTCGGCTTCATCTCATCCCTCGGAGTGGCGATGGTCGGCGATCTAAACGGGCAGGAAGTGGCGAGGTACCAGCCCGCCAAATTCGCCGCCATGGAGTCGCACTGGGAGACCAGGAAAGGCGCTCCCATGGCTCTCCTTCAGGTTCCCCTGGAGAGCGAGGAACGGAACGCGGTGGAGCTTATAAAGATCCCGAAGATGCTGAGCATCCTCGCGACGCATGACCCGCACGCGGAAATAAAGGGATTGAAGGACATCCCCAAGGAGGACCGGCCTCCCGTCACGATAACCTTCTTCAGCTTCAGGATCATGGTCGGTTTGGGAACGCTCTTCATTCTCCTGTCGGGCATCGCTCTCTATCTTTCATTGAGGAACAGGCTCGAAGGAAAAACGCTGTTCCTCAGGATCTTGCTCTATTCGATCCCGCTCCCCTACATAGCCGCCCAGCTTGGCTGGATAGTGGCCGAAGTGGGCAGGCAGCCCTGGATCGTTTACGGCCTCATGAGGACCAAGGACGCCATATCGAGGAATGTCAGCGCGGGCCAGGTTCTTGTCTCCCTCCTTCTCTTCACCTTTTTCTACGGCATTCTGGGCGTGGTGGACATTTACCTCATGTACAAATTCGGGAAGAAGGGACCCGAGCCCTTGTCTTTGAAGGCGGAGGTGTAGGATGGAATACCAGGTGACATGGTTCGTTCTGTGGGGGGTCCTCTGGGCCGTTTATTTCATGCTGGACGGCTTCGACCTGGGCGTCGGGATGCTGATGAATTTCATAGCCCGGAGCGACGGAGAGAAAAGGCTTGTCATAAACACCATCGGGCCCTTCTGGGACGGCAACGAGGTATGGCTGATAACGGCCGGCGGCGCGACCTTCGCGGCTTTCCCCACGACATACGCCTACATGTTCAGCTATCTGTACCCCGCCCTCCTGATAATATTATTCGCGCTGATATTCAGGGGCGTGGCTTTCGAGTTCAGGGGCAAGGGCGAAGGCGATAAATGGAAAAGGAGCTGGGACATTGCCATCTTCGCAGGAAGCTCACTGCCCGCGCTGCTTTTCGGAGTGGCATTCGGCAACATCTTCCGCGGCCTCCCGATCGACGCGTCAGGCTACCATGGAACGCTTTTCTCGCTCCTGAACCCTTTCGGGCTCCTCTCGGGGGTCTTTTTCGTGATGATGTTCCTTCAGCACGGTGCTCTGTGGCTTTCGATAAAGACGGACGGAGAGGTGAGGGCGAGGGCGGAGAAGGCGTCTTCAGGACTGCTTTATCCGGTCATCTTCACCGCCGTCATATTCCTGACAGCGACGGCTTTCCCCTCGAAGTTCTACGACAACTTCGCGAAGGCTCCCCTGCTCGTCGCGGTTCCCATGCTGGCGGTCCTCGGATTCGCCGCGGCAAAGTTCATGACCGCGCGCGGAAAGTGGAAAGGCGCTTTCTTTGCTTCATGCGCCTCGATAATCGCCGTGATGGCTACCGGCATGATCAGCCTTTACCCCAACCTGATACCTTCCAGCATCGATCCCGCCCACAGCCTGACGATCTTCAACTCCTCTTCCAGCCCGTACACTCTTAAGATAATGACGATCGTCGCGCTGTTATTCGTTCCTGTGGTGATCGCCTACCAGTTTTGGGTTTACAGGGTTCTGAAGGGAAGACTCACGGTCGAAGGGGTGGTCAGGGACAAGCACAGCTACTGATCGGGAGGCTCACTCCCCGGTCACGCCCAGAGCCATTGCGAACAACTCCAGGGGATGGAGTATCTTTTTTTTCGTAAGGTTCGCCGACTGCATCCTGCAGGAACCGCAGGGCGTGACGACGACGTCGGCCCCCAGGAGCTCCAACTCTTTCCCGAGCGCTTTTCCCAACTCGTCCGCTATCCCGGCGTTCTCTTTCCTGATGCCGTATGTCCCGCCCATACCGCAACAGCTCTTGGTCTTTCCCGCGAACTTTATCGAAGGGATCATCTTAAGGAGCCTCATGTCCTTTTCGTCCGCGTCTATGGCGGCCGCGTGGCAAGGAGTCTGGTAGGCGAACGAGATGTCGAGCGGCCTGAGGTCCACGCCGCCCCCTTCAAGCAGGTCGGCAAGGAATTCGGATATGCAGA
Organism: Acidobacteriota bacterium; assembly: GCA_029559035.1. Taxonomy (GTDB): domain Bacteria; phylum Acidobacteriota; class UBA4820; order UBA4820; family UBA4820; genus JAKQCT01. The sequence goes on along the minus strand of JAKQCT010000088.1, from coordinate 129,507 downwards.
CCGCCCTCTCCGCCATTTTTTCCGAGGATTCCGAAGGAAAGAAAGCAGGATGGTCCTTCATCACCGCGAGGGCGCACGAAGGCGCGGTAAAGACGATCCTCGCGTCCCCCTCGAGGTACGGAAGGAAATTCTTCTGCGTGAAGAGGACATCACCTGCCGCCGAATCGAAGAGCCCCTTGGACAACCTGCTTACCCCGCAGCACGCCTGAGGCGGAACTATCACCTCGACCCCAAGTTTCTGAAGTATCCTGACAGCGGCGAGAGTCTCCCCTTCCCTGTTGTAGATGTTGCCGTAGCAGCCGTAAAAGAGTACCGCCTTTTTTCCCGTGTTGCCCTCGAAACGGTAAAGCTTCCCGGGGTCGAAGGCGGTTATCCCGTCCGGCATGGATATGCCCAGGTCTCTCCTGAAACCTGTCAGCTTTTCACCAAGGAACCTCGCCGCGCGCGATCCCGTGAGCGGAGCCGACGCCCTCAGGAAGGCGCCGGGGAGCTTGTAAGGAAGCGACGAGAACGATGTGAAGAACTTGTTCCTCGCCTTTCTGATCGCACCGGAATACTCGCCGAGGATGAGCGAGGAGATCGGCGAGATGTCCACTCCGGTCGGGCAGTGGACTGCGCATTCCGAGCAGTTTAGGCAGGAATCGAAGATGTCGAGCGCGGCGGACGATCCAAGCGTTTCATGGGCCAGGCTCCCGTCCATGACCGCCTGAAGAAGGTGGGCCCGCCCGCGGCTGGAGAGCGGATCAAAACCGGTCGCCTGAGCGGTGGGGCAGAAATCCCTGCATGTCCCGCAGCCGTGGCACCTCTCTATCTCCAGGCTCCATTTCTCCGAAGAAAGGGCGCCTCTCAGAGGAGTTCTTTCGTAGGAGGGAGAGAACCGGGTGCCTTCCGTGATCGGCGCGGGATCCTCGCAGGCTATTATGCCCGGGTTGAACATGTTACCGGGGTCCAGCTCTTTTTTGATGTTTATGAACAGGTCAACGAGGCCCCCGTAAACAATCCTGAGGTAGGGGGTCCTGAGCCTTCCGTCACCGTGCTCCCCGGCAAGAGAACCGCCCAGGGAAGCGATCAGCCTGGCCGTCTCTTCGGCTATCACGGGGACAAGGCCGAAGTGCCTCGGGTCGGTGAGGTCCATCAGCGGGTTGACGTGGAAATTGCCGTCGCCGCTGTGCCCGAAGATGACGGCTTCGATCCCTTCTTTCCGAAGGATGGAAGTTACTCCCCTCACATATGCGGGGATGTTCTCCGTCGGCACGGCTCCGTCCTCTATGAACCTGACCGATTTGAGCTTTCCCCGTCCCCTGTTCAGAAGCGGGCTGGCCGCCTTCCTGAAAGCCCACACCTTTTCCTTCTGGGAAGCGTCCGCGGGGATCGCGAACTTGCCCGCTGAGGAAACGCTCTTCAGGATCATCCGGAGAGTCCCGTCGGCCTCTTCCCTCGTCGTCCCGTCGGCCTCGATGATGAGAATGGACCCGCACCCGTCGGAAACTGGTATTGGAAATCCGCCCTGCCCCTTTCTTACCATCTCTATGAATGTCCTGTCGAGGAGCTCGCACGCGGACGGCCCGTGAGGGACTATTTCCAGCGTCGCCTCCGCGGCTTCGGCGGCGTCCGAGAACTCCGCGATCGCCAGCGACCTGAATTCCCTGAGGGGCGTCATTCTAAGAGAAGCCCTGGCGAAGATCCCCAGGGTCCCCTCCGACCCCGCGAAAAGAGGCAGAAGGTTTATCTTTCCGTTTTCACCAAGGCAGCCTTTCAGGTTGTATCCGGAAGTGTTCGCTTTCGATCTCGGCCATTTTTCGATGATCCTGTCCCTGTTGTTCTCTATCAGAAGGGCCGCCTTGCGTAGCATCCCGTGCGAATGCTCCTCCGGCGGGAGCGCCCTGTTCTCGACCTTTACGATCGTCCCGTCGGAGAGTATCACTTCGACCCAGTTCAGCCATTCGAGGGTCCCGCCGTACTTGACGCTCCTGGCCCCCTTGGAATTGTTGGCTATCATGCCGCCTATCGTGCAGAAATCCTGGCTGGAGGGGTCGGGAGGAAACACAAGCCCGCCGACGGCCAGCGCCCTGTTTAGCTGAGCGAGGACCACTCCCATCTCCACGACGGCCTCCTCAGGGCCAATGATCTCAGCCTTTCTCATGAACCTTGAATGGTCGGTCACGATCCCGCGTCCTACGGTCTGTCCCGCGAGGCCGGATCCCCCGCCCCTCATCGTGACGGGGATCATCCTGTCTCGGGCGTATTCGAACGCCCGGAGCATTTCCGCGGTATTCCCCGGGAACGCCACGGCCTCCGGGGTCATCCTGTATATGCATGCCGCGCGCGAATAGACCGCCCTCGTCGACGGTGAATCGTCCAGAAAATCCCGGGGGAGTTTCATCCTTCTGCCTTTAGATATTTGACTGTTCGCGGGAAAAGTCGTATAAAATAACGGGAGGGTGAAAAATGAAACTTCTTATCGTTGACGACATGAGATCTTTTCTCGACCTGGAGCAGACTTTCCTGAGGCGGGCGGACTGCCAGCTCCTGACCGCGTCTACCGGGCTCGAAGCAATAAAGGTGGCTGAACAGTCCCATCCTGATATCATCCTTCTCGACATAGAGATGCCGGAACTTAACGGCATCGAAGCGACTAGGATATTGCAAAAACACCCAAAGCTCAAGGAGATTCCCGTGATTGTAGTATCTTCGACCACGCGTAAGGACGAAGCGCTGAGGGCCGGGGCGAAGGATTTCCTTCAGAAGCCCGTCGACGAGGCGACCTATCTGAGCGCCATCCTGAAGCATGTACCCCTCAAGATCAGGAAGGACAAGAGGGTCCGCCTCCTGGCGCAGTGCGAGTATAGCCACGACAACGTCAAGAAAACCGCGAGGATCAAGGACGTTTCGACCACGGGGATTTTCCTGGTGACAGGCAATCCGATGGATATCGGAAGCAAGGTTGACCTTTTCTTCCCCATTCCCCTGAACGGGGGAAAAAAGGAGATACGCACCGAGGCTATCGTGGTGAGAAAAGCCCTTGACGGATACGGCCTGGGTTTCTTCCAGATGTCCGAAGGGGCTAAACTTTACCTCGAAGAGTTCGTGGAGGCCCACCCTGAATAATCTTCTCCGCTTCCTTGCCGTCGCGGCCGCCCTTTCCCTTCAGGCCGCTCTCTTCGCGGCGCTGCCGGTGATAGACGCTGCCGCGATTCCCGAGGCTCCGAGCGACCACCAGGCGGCGATGATCGTCATCTTGACGGCATGGAACCCGGACAAGGCGGAGTATCTCGAGCTGGCGAAGGACCCGAAAATCTGCATCGAGGATTTCAACATACTGGCGTGCCTGCAATCGAAAAGCGGCGCGTCGATGAAGGATATGTGGCGGTGGCGTAAGCTTCACCTGGGCTGGCAGGACATCGTGGCGAAGATCAGGCTTTCGCTCGACGATGTTGTCCCGAAATCGGAAAAGAAGTGGCCGGAACCCTACCTGAAGTGCTGGTCGTACTGGCGGGAGCGGGGCGGACCGGCCGGAAAAACCGTTGTCGCGGATTACGATTTCGAGAAACTGGCCGAAGTGCTGACCCTTCAGAAAGCGACGGAACAGACCGCTGACGGAGTGATAGAAATGCTTCAGAAAGGCGGAAGCTTCAGGAGCCTTTCATCGGCGCACCTGGCGGAGAAAGCTAAAGCTCCGAAGGGGAAAAAGCCGAAAAAATAGGTCCCTTCGGAGGAAACAAACAGGGGGGGGCGCCGCGCCGTCCCGCGGACAAGAACGGAGAGACGATTGGATCTGCACCTAAAGGCAAGCTCGATGGCTCTTCCGAAAGCGCTGGCCCTTTCTTTCCAGAGGAAGGAGTCCGGCGCCCTCATAGTCCAGGCCGGAGAGATACAGAAAAGGATATACCTCGACGGCGGTTCGGTCATCTTCGCCACATCGAACGACAGGAACGACCGCCTGGGAGAGATGCTGATCCGCAGGGGCGTCATTTCCGTTCAGGATTTCCTTCTGGCCTCCTCCCGGGTCGGTCCGGGAAAAAGGTTCGGGACGATCCTTATTGAAATGGGGCTTTTGACTCCGGAACAGCTCGTTTGGGCGGTTAAGGAACAGGTGAAGGAGATCATCTTCTCCCTCTTCGGCGAACTTTTCATCTCTTACAGGTTCGAGGGCGGAGCGCAGGCGGGGAACGAGGTCATCACTCTTAACATCAACACCCCGGAACTGATACGCCAGGGGATCCTCTCGATGGACAGGATCTCCTGGGTGCTGGCGGATTTCGAGAAGCAGCAGGGGTACATGACCCTCACCAAGCCACCGGAGAGCCTGATGGGGATCCTTTCGCTAAGCAAGACCGAAACGGACCTTCTCTTCTCTCTGAAAAAGGGTGGCGCTTTCCCCTCCCTGTTCTCTTCGCACCCGATCAACATACACGCTTCCATCCTGAAATTCCTCTGGGCTCTTTATATCCTGGGTTATGTCGAGATCGGGGAAAAACCTGACGAGAACCTGATCCAGGAGCTCGATGTGACGGGCGAGGACCTCGGGATCTGAGCCTAGGCCCGGGGCGCCGGGGCGGCTTCCCTTTCGCGCTCCTTCCACATGTACAGGAAGAGCAGTATGCTCCATGAGATCATGAAAAGGTCCCTGACGAACACCTTCGAGACGGCTTCGGTGGCCCCCGTGTGCCCGAAGCATCCGCAGTTTATGTCCAGGCCTCTGAACCACGCCTGACCAAGGAGCACCAGGAATGCCGCCATCATGATGTTCACGAGCGCTACTCCGCCCCGGTCGAACACGGTCAGGATTAGCGAAAGAGCGATGACTCCTTCCACCCAGGGCACGGTTATGGCTATAATGTTGACGACCGATCTGGGGAAAAAATCATAGTGGGAGATGTCGAGCGCGAAGCCGGCGGGATCGAGTATCTTGGGAACGGCCGCCGCCATGAACGTCACTGCAAGCATTAGCCTGAAGACGATCCCGGCGAGTTTTCCTCCTCCCATTCCCAGATAGATGAGGAGACCTGAAACGGAATAGAAGACGAGCATCGCCGAGAAAAGGAGCAACGCCCCCCGGTCTCCCAGGAAAGGCATGAAAACCTTTATGGCGGTCTTCATTTCATCGGCGCCCAGCACGGAAAACAGAGTCCATGCGAATAGCGAAACCGCGGAAAGGGATGATAGCGAAAAGTATCTCTTCAGATTCACTTCTGGGCGCCGGTCTCTATAGGTTTCTTGCTGCGGATCCAGCCGGGGAGGCCGTCCTGGTCGACCGCCACCTTGGAGTCTGGTATTCCCCTTGATATCAGTTCCTTGGCTACTTCCTCGGAAGTGCCGCACGAACCTCCGGAACAGTAAACTATGAGAAGCTGGGCCTTTTTGAGTTTTTGCTCGAATTTCCTGAAATACTCATCGACCTGGCCCTCGGGTATGTTTATCGCCCCCGGTATGTGGCCCAGAAAGTATTCCTCAGGGGACCTTGAATCGATGAGGACCACGTTCCCGCCTTCTCTCAGGTAGAGCTGCGTCTCTTCCGTGGTGACCATCCTGAAACCGGTAAGGGTCTTGTTCTCCGCTGCGATTATCGAGATCCCTTCCGGCGAAACGATATTGTAGACGAACCCCATTGCGGATCCGATGATGAGAATAACCAGAGCCTGAATCGCATATTTCTTCATCCATATACCTCTCAAGTAGATAATTATATGTTCCCAACCGGCTTTCTGTCAAGATTATTCCCGGCTGAATTCCCTGATATGTTTCTCTGGTAGAACCTTCCGTCCCTGAGGAAGGGTTCCAGGCTCGAAGAAATTATAGGATTCCCCTCATCCTCCAGGGCCGAGGCGATCACGGCCATGAGCAGCTTGACTCCTTCGGTCCTCAGCACGGGATAGTTCTTCGATATCCCCATGATCATGAAATCCTCTTCAAGCCTCAGGGAAAAGAAAACATGCTGTACCAGCCTCCCCTCGGCTACAACCCACTTGAAAAGAAGCTCATTTTCGTCCGATGAAACATAGCAGTTGTTGAAATTGAACGAAATATCCTTGCCCGTCAGCCTGTAAGAAAATGCGGGAGGCGATTTCCATATCCCCAGGAGGTCGGCGGGCTTTCTCAATTTTACGTGCGGCATTTCTTCTTCTCGTAAGTGAAGTAGAACAGATTCCTTCCCTCGCTCATCCACTTTGTTTCGTACCTCGTCCTGAACGGATAGGGAGATTCCCTTCTGAAAGCATCTGGGCCGTCAGCGTTCGCGAAGTCTGCCACGTCCCTGATGTCGGTCATCGCCTGTTCCGCGAGCGGAAGGTGGTCCGTGGCGAGATGGAGGATCCCGCCGTCCTTGATCTTCCGTGCAGCGAGAGAGAAGAACTCCTTCACGAAAAGCCGCCTGTCCTCGTGGCGTTTCTTAGGCCACGGGTCCGGGAAGTTGACATACAGGTCCGAGATCTCCCCGTCGCCGAAAACAACCTGAAGTACTATGAAACCATCGCCTATCAGCGGCAGGCAGTTGGCCGTCCCTTCCTTTTTAACTTCACGGACAAGCTTCCTGAAGCCTTCCCCGAAGTGCTCGATCCCTATGAAAAGGTCTTCCGGCCTCGACCTTGCCATCTGGTGAAGGAACTCGCCGTGGCCGAACCCCACTTCCACGGAGAGATCCTTGTAAGAAAAAAAATTGCCAAAGGCCAGGGGCAGGGACTCTTCCTTCCACCAGTCCCCTATCTCGAATCGCGGGAAAGCTTCCCACGGGGGCGGCAAGTTCAGGGACATCGTTTCAGGCTCTGCCTATGCCTGTATAGGCGAAGCCGAGCTCGCGGCAATGGTTCGGATCGAGAAGGTTCCTGAGGTCGATTATCACCGGGCTCTTCATTATCTCTTTCAGCCTCGGGAGATCCAGGGTTTTGAACTCGTTCCACTCCGTCGCGATGACGAGCATGTCGGCGTCCTTCGCCGCTTCCGCGGCCGACCCGACGACATCGAGCCCGGGAACCTCCCTGAGGGCGTTCGCGGAAGCTTCGGGGTCATAAGCCTTTACGGCTATCCCCTTGCTCATGAGTATTTCGGCGATCTTGAGCGCGGGAGATTCCCTCACGTCGTCCGTGCCGCCCTTGAACGCCAGGCCTAGAAGCGCCGCGGTCTTTTTCTCCCCCCCGGCAGCCGCCAGCACTTTGCCCGCGGCGAATTCCACCTGCTCCCTGTTCGCCTGCTCGGCCGCGTCCACGAGCCTCAACGGCGAACCGAACGCCCTGGAAGTGTCGAGCAGGGCCTTGGTGTCCTTGGGGAAGCACGAACCTCCGTACCCCGGCCCGGGCAGTAGGAACGCCGGCCCAATCCTCTTGTCCATTCCCATCCCCTGGGCGACGCTCGCTATGTCCGCGCCGACCTTCTCGGCGAGCCTCGAGAGCTCGTTGACGAACGATATCTTAACCGAGAGGAAAGCGTTCGAGGCGTACTTGATAAGCTCCGAAGATGCCCTGTCGGTCACCAGGATGGGCGCGTTGGCCTTTCTCATCGGTTCGTATAGATCGAGCAGGACCTTGAGCCCCTTGGGGTCGTTGCACCCGATTACTATCCTGTCGGGGTTCATGAAATCGGCGACGGCGCAGCCTTCCCTGAGGAATTCGGGGTTGCTGGCCACGGCGAACGTGTCCCCGGAATGGTTTTCCATCATTATCTCTTCGAGCCTGGCGCCCGTGCCGACCGGCACTGTGCTCTTGGTGACCAGAACCTGGTAGGATCGATGGTTCCTCGAAAACGTCCGCACCGCCTCGTAAACGTACTTCATGTCGGCGGATCCGTCCGGGAGGGGCGGGGTTCCTACCGCCAGGAAGACGACGTCGGCCTCGGAGATGGATCTTTCGCCGTTCACTTCGAAAGAGAGCCTTCCGGCCTTCTGGTTCTTCTCGACGATCTCTTTGAGGCCGGGTTCGTAGATGGGCATCTCGTTCTTCCTGAGCCTGGAGATCTTGTCGCTGTCGAGGTCGACGCATGTAACAGAGAGCCCGTATTCCGAGAGGCACGCTCCCGTCACCAGGCCCACGTATCCCGTTCCTATCACTACCACTTTCATTTTTTATGCTCCTTCAGATACCATTTGACGAATTTCTCAAGTCCTTTTTCTATCCTGACCTTTGGTTCAAAATCTATCAGATTAGCGGCTTTCGACACGTCCGCGTAAGTCCTGTAGACGTCTCCTTCAGGGAGAGGCTTTTCAATTATCACCGCCTTCTTCCCGATTATCTCCTCGGCGAGGCTGATGAGCCTCTGGAGCTGGACGGTATTGGACCCTCCGATGTTGATTATCTCATATCCCGCCACCCTCTCCGCGGCCCTGATGACTCCGGCCACTATGTCGTCCACGTAGGTGTAATCGCGTTCGGTCTTTCCGTCGCCGTACCTCTCGAAGGTCTCTTCGCTGACTATCGACCTGACGAGCTTGTATATCGCCATGTCGGGCCGCTGCCTCGGGCCGTAGACGGTGAAGAAGCGGAGCGCGTAGACCTGGAAATCGTAAAGGTGATGATATGTGAAAAGCATCGTCTCGCAAGCTTTTTTCGTGGCCGAATAAGGCGAGATCGGCCAGTCGGCCCGTTCCTCCTCCCGGAACGGGACCTTGCTCCGGTCGCCGTAAATGCTCGAGGTGGAGGCGAAAACGATCTTCTTCTGGGATGTTTCCTTCATCGCCTCGAGGAGCCTCAATGTCGCCAGGTAGTTCAGCTCCAGGTATGATTCCGGCTCTTGTATCGACCTCCTCACCCCGCCGCGGCCCGCGAGATGGACAACGACGTCGAACCCCTCGTCGAGCAGCGCCCTGACCCCCGCTTTCTCCCTGAGGTCCATTTCGACAAAGTTGAATCCGTTCTGGCCGCGAAGGCCCGCGATGTTCCTCTCCTTGATCTCCCTGTCGTAATAGGGATCGAACGAGTCGACCGCGACGACGTGGTCTCCCCTTTTCAGGAGTGCTTCGCAGAGGTTGGACCCGATGAACCCCGCAGCGCCCGTTAGAAGTATCTTCATTGCTGTTTCTTCTCCTCTTCCGCCTTTTTCTCCGCTTCGGCGGCTTCACGCGCCTTCTTCTCGATGTACCATTTCACGATGCCGGACTTCTGTATCCCCTCCGCAGCCGCCGAAAGCGACTTGTACACGGACGGATCGTTGACAAGCCCGCCGACCGTTCCCTCTCCCTTCTCGACCTTCTTCAGGATCTCGTCGAGCGAGCGGTTTATCGATATGAGGCGCTCCGCCATCTCCCTGCCGTACTCTTCGTCGACCACGAGCTTGTGCAGAAGCGAATCAGAATCCTCGAGCGATTTCGAGAAGACCGACAGCGCGGCGAAAAAGTCGACCATCGACTGCCTTGCGTCCCTTCCGTCGTCGAGTTCCGTCACCAGGAGTCCCAGGACTCCTTTTCCCTCGTTGATTCCGGCAAGGAGCTTGTTGAGCTCTTCAATGGAATCCCTGAGGTCCCTGGCGGCCTTGTCGCTCCCGCCGTCCTGAGCCATCAGCCCACCGGCGAGCCCCCGCCCTTCGTCGAGCCTTTTGGTGATCTTCTCGAGGTCTTCAAGGATCCGCCTCGTGTGCTCGATCATCTCGTTGCCCAGCTGCTGGTCGCTGAGAAGCCTCGAGACCGGGCCTCCGCCTTTCTGCGCCTGGACGACCAGGGCGTTCATGTTCTTGTTCAGTTCGTTGAGGGTCGCCATGATGTCCTGGGCGCCCTGTCCGAGCTCGCGCAGGCTGACGGGCGCGTAGTTCTTTATTTCCGAACCCGGGAGCAGGTTCTGGGGATTGCCTGTCTCGCCGGGCACTTTTTCAAGGCTGATGAACTTGTCCCCGAGGAGCCCGAGGCTCTTTATTATCGCCCTGGTGTCGCCGTTGATCCGCGGGAGGAGCTTGGACGATATGCGGTATGTGACCTTCACGGTCGTGTTGTCGCTGTCCTCGGAGAAATCGAGCTTGGAAACGTAGCCGACTTCGACCCCCTGGAACCAGACGCTGCTTCCCTCTTTCAGTCCGGAAGCGTCGGGAAAGAAGGTGAAATACTCCGCCTTCCTCTCGAAGAGCCTCTGCTTGCTCGTTATCCCCGCTATCGCGAGCCCGACAACGATCAGCGCGACCGCCACCATCAATCCTATCTTGTAGAGGTTGTCCCTGTTTTCGGGTTTCATGTCACACCCTCCCTGAAAGGTATTCCTTTAGAACCGGGTGAACGCTTTTCTTCGCTTCTTCAAGGGTTCCCGAGAAGGCGATCCTTCCCTCGTAAAGGAAAGCCACCTTGTCGGCCACGAACGCCATGGAACGGATGTCGTGGGTCACCACGACCGACGTGACGTGGAATTTTTCCTGGGTCTTCCTGATCAGGCTGTTTATCTGGTCCGAGGTCACCGGGTCCAACCCTGCCGTGGGTTCGTCGTAGAGTATGCACTCCGGCTTGGAGATGATCGACCTGGCGAGGGCGACCCTTTTCCTCATGCCTCCCGAAAGGTCGTGCGGAAAAACCGCTTCCGTGCCCTCCAGTCCGAGCGTGTCCAGGGCGTCCGATATCCTTTCCTTGATCTGCGCCTCGTCGACCCTCTGCTCGCGGAGCGGAAAAGCGACGTTGTCGTAGACGTTCATGGAATCGAAAAGGGCTCCCCACTGGAACATGTAGGAGATCTTCTTTCGGACCTCCAGCCATTCCCGCTCGCCGTAATCCGTGGCGTCCTCTCCGTCGATGAGGAGGCGTCCCGCGTCCGGGTACATTAGGCCGATCGTGATCTTCAGCAGGACCGACTTGCCGCTCCCGGATCCTCCGAGGATGACGAGGGTTTCCCCTTTTCCGACTGACAGGTCGATGCCTTCAAGGACCTCTTTTTTTCCGAAGGCTTTCTCGATGCCCTTGTATGAGATCAGGTCTTTCATGTCGGCTACAGCGTCAGGAACAGTTTCGTAAGGAAGAAGTTCGAGATCAGTATCACAATTGAAGAGAGAACGACCGTGTAAGTGGTGGCCCTCCCCACGCCGTCGGCTCCCCCTTCCGCCTGGAAGCCGTTGTAGCAGCTGATCAGTGTCACGAAGGTGGCGAAGAAGAAAGTCTTCCCAAGCCCCGAGAAGATGTCGTTGAACTTGAGGATCCTGAAGACATGTTCCAGATAGAATCTCGCCGATATGTCCAGCTGCATGACGGATATTATCATTCCGCCCAGTACGCCGAGGGCGTCCGCGATAAGGACAAGCATCGGGAGAGTGAGCACGAACGCGTACATCCTCGGGCATACCAGCTTCCTCACGGGATCCGCCCCCATCGACCTCAGGGCGTCGATCTGCTCCGTGACCTTCATCGTTCCGAGCTCCGCCGTTATGCCCGCGCCGACCCTTCCTCCCACCATTATGCTTATGAGAACCGGCCCCAGTTCCCTGGTCATGGACAGCGATATGACCTCCCCGATGTAGAGCTTGGCCCCGAAAGCCTCAAGGGAATATGCCGTCTGGATGGCGAGGACCATGCCGATGAAAAGGGCGGTTATTATGACTATGGAGAGCGACTGGTAGCCCATGAGGACCATCTGGTAGGAGATCTGCGGAAATTCGGGACGCGAAGAAAAAAGGCTCCTCACGGTCCTCGAAGCCAGAAGTGAGATGCCTCCCAGAGTTTCGATCCTTTTCTTCGCTCCCTGGAACGCCATCTCAGCTCATCGCCACGGACGGGTGTACGACACCTCGTCGCTCTTGCACCCCGTGTCGGGGCAGAACACCCTGACCTTCACCGTGTCCCCCCTGAGGACCTTTTCGTACATGTAACCCACCAGCCTGCCGTTCTTTTTGAGCTTCGTGTTCTGCACGACGCCGTCCACGAGCACGACCGTGTCTTCGGTGAAACCGCTGCCGTTGAGCTTGAAAGACCTTTCCGAGGAAACGTATTTCAGTTTGACTATTACGGGAGGAGTTCCTGAACAGGTGGCCAGGTATGGCTCGATCAGAGGATAGAGGACATCCGTCCTGATGCCCCTGTTGAGATCCGGGTTCTCGCAGTCGTCGTCAAGTGCAGTGAAGACGTGCATGGCGATCACCTCGTTGTCAGAATCCAGCACCGGAGACCCTGAAGAACCTGCCTCGACATCCAGGTTGTAACCTATCGCCTGAGCAGTCTTTACCCCGGCAAGGCTCTTGGCCAGGACGGTAGCACCTCCGTCGGCGTCGCTATGGACGGCGAACTTCTTGACTCCGCCCATCGGGTGCTGGGGGATCCAGACCACCTCGTCCTTGACCGGCTCCCTGTCGTCCAGCGTCAGGTACCCGTATCTAGAGGCGGGATTGTCGTAAGAGAACCTGATGAGTGCAAGGTCGGTATTGTAATCTTCCATTACAAGCTGGCAACCCGCCGAGACGGTGTCGTAAGCCTCCTCGTTCCCGCCGCACGACGTCTTCTCGAATTTCCACCTGACCTCTGCGCTCGCTGCCGTCGCGGCGTCGTAGATACAGTGCTGGGCGGTCACGAAAAGCCCGTCCGGCCCTGCGAGGAACCCCGTGCAGAAATGGAGGGTGCCGTTCGCCTCGAACATTATCCTGCCAACCTTGTCCCCGATGCCCCTGAGAACCGCGTCGCTGCAGGCGGGGTCCTGGCGGTCGTCGTTGCCGCAAACTCTTTCCGGGCTTCCGGCACCGCTTATCTCGGATAATCCCACTCCAACCCTGTCGACGGAAAACGATGCTCTTCCGGCCGAAAACATCCGGACAAGCGCCGCCTCTCCGTCCACCGAGGGAAGCCAGAAATCGCCGGTGAAAGGGCCTTTGAGACTAAAAACGGCCTTTCCGTGATCCCCTCCGCGAAAAACATCTATCCTTTCACCTTCTCCGAGAGAAACCGCGGAAAGATGGACCTTTACGAACCCAGCCCCTTCAAAGACCACGGGAAGGGTCCACGACCCGCCTTCCGAGAGAGCCGGCGATGCGGCGCGGTAATCCGCCACGTATCCCGCCAGCGACTGGGCGCAGAGCGGGAACACGCAAAGGGCCATGACCATTACAAACAGGAATCGTCTCATGATATTCGAACCTCCGAACCTCTCCCTGTAGCGGAGAGGAGTCAATGTAATGAAAATCCAGGGCTGGAACCCGTTCACTGGTCGGCTTCGCCGAGAGCTTTCATGCCCTGCGAGATAACTTCGTCGAGCTCCCAGACGGAAGGCATTTCGGTGTAGATCCTGAGGGCGGGTTCCGTGCCGGACTGTCGGAAAAGGATCCACGCGCCACCTTCGAGGAACAGTTTCGTCCCGTCGAGGCTGTTCACGTCCACGACTTTCTTGCCGCAAAGTTCCTTCGGCGGCCGGGCGGCCAGGTTCTTCACCTGCCTGATCCCTTTCTCGGGCTCCACCGCGAAATCCTTCCTCCTGAAATGGAACTCACCGTAGCGGTCGTAGAGCTCCCTGAGAAGCTGCCTGGTGGTCTTCCTAGTCTTCGCGAGCATCTCGCACAGGATCAGGTCTATGAGTATCCCGTCCCTTTCGGGGAGAAATCCCTGAAAAGTTATGCCTCCGCTCTCTTCCCCGCCGATAAGGAGCGATTCCTTCATCATCAGCTCGGCGATGTACTTGAACCCGACGGGCGTGTTGGCGCAGGGCAGTCCGTGATCGTCCGCTATCTTTTTGAGGTAGAGGGTGTTGGCGTTGTTGGTGGCCAGCAGGCCCTTCATCCCCTTCTCCTCGATCATGTAGAGCGCCAGCAGGGCGATCATCTCCAGCGGCGAGAAGAAGCCTCCGTCGCCGTGGACCCCCGAAGTCCTGTCGCCGTCGCCGTCGTTCGCGAGCCCGACGAGCGCCCCTTCGTTCTTCACGCTGGAGGCCAGCAGCCCCAGGTATTCCTCTTTCGGCTCCGGCGCCAGCCCTCCGAACAGGGGGTCCCTCTCTCCGCGCAGAGTGGTCACGGAGCAGGTCTGGCTCTTGATGAGGTGTTCGAGGTCGAACCCGCAGACGCCGTTCATGGAGTCGACCACGATCTTCAGGCCGGAGCTCCTTATCAGGGAGAGATCTACGAGCGATTCGAGCAGGTCGTAGTACCCTTCGTTAAGCGGCGTCTCTATGATTTTCTCCTGCTTCTTCGCCTCCCTGAAGGGCATGCTCCTCACGGGATTCTTGCCGATGCAGTCCTCGACCGCCCTGGTGGTTTCCGGAAAAGCGCTGCCGCCGAAGCGCTCCTTTATCTTGAAGCCGTTGTACCTGAAATTGTTGTGGCTTGCGGTTATCACTATTCCCAGGGGAATCTGCCGCTTCTTGACGAAATACGAAACGTGGGGAGTCGGGCAGGCAGCCGGGCTGAGGAACACGGTTATTCCGTTGCCCGCGAGCACCTCGGCGGCGGTCCTGGCGAAATCTTCGGAAAAGAACCTCCTGTCGAAGCCTACCGCGACCTCCTTGCTCTCCCCCTTGTAGTCGATGTAGTCCGCCACGGCCTGGGCGACCATCCTGAGGTTCTCGAATGTGTAGTTGTCGGCTATGACCCCCCTCCAGCCGTCGGTACCGAACTTGATCACGTTGTTCATCTTCTTCTCCATGCAAAGACGAGCGCCTACTCCGGAAAGGGCCTATCCGCGTTCAGGTCGCTCATCACCATCTCCATGTCGGGTTCGACAGTTTCGAAAAATCTCTCGATCTTCTTGGCGTTTAGCAGCTTCTCCCTTTTCCTGCAAAGGATGACGTCCTCGGCCTCGGGAAAAGTGGACCTCACGGTCACCGCTTCCTCGAGGGCGCCGTTGAGGAGGTGAAGCGCGTGCTGCATGTGCTTTATTTCAGGGCTCGCGGGGTAAAAACCGGAAGCGGCGTCGAGGACCTTCTTTGCCGGGCCGCGCTTCTTTTGCCTGAGCAGGGAGAACGCCAGGATCAGCCGGGGGATGAGCCCTTCATCCTTGCGGATGGCTTTCTCGCAGTACTTGCCGGCTTCGTCCCAGCGGCCCGAGGAAGCCTTTACGCATGCCTTGAAAAGGAGCGGTTCGTAACCTTCGCCTGCTTCCCTGATCCACCTGTCCGCTAGCTTACGCGCTTCCCCGGGGTTTCCCGCCATCAGGTTCGAAAGCGCGGCAAGCTTGATCGTCTCCAGAGGAAGGGGCTTTTCTTCAAGAGCTTTGGAAGCGTACCTCACTGCATCTGCGAATTTTCCCGTTTCGGCGGCGAACCTCGCCATGAAAGCGGCCAGCGGAAAACTCTCTCCCGCGAGTTCTTCCGCCGAGACAAGCGGAGGATAGGCTTTCTCCCATTCCATCGCGGCGAAAAAGCTCTCCGCCCCTGCGATGAGCGACCTGTATTTCGATCCGTTCTTTCCGGGGCTGTCTCCAAGGAACTCCCATTTTTTTGACAGGAAGAGCTCCCTCAGCCGCAGTCCCTTGAAATCGCTCTTGGCCTGGGAAGCCCATTTTCCGATGAACCCTCTCCTGTCGATCGTCTTCCTGCCGCAAAGCTCACCGAGAAGCGTTTCGAGCCCGGCTTTCGTCACGATCAGTTCCTTTTCCAGCTCTTCCAGAGAAGCAGCAAGGGACCTGTTCTCCTTCTGCAAGCGTGACTGCTGGCTCCTGAGTTCGTCGCACTCCCCCGAGCACCGCGATTGATTTTTCTCCGGGGCTCCGTCCGGGCCATGAACGCTCTCGGACCCCCTGAAGGAAGTCTGGATCACAGGGTTGCGGCCGCATGTCCCGCATCTCTGAGAACGGGCGTCTATCAACGCTCCGCAGCTCTGGCAAATGAAGCTTGTCCTGTGTTTTCCCTTCATGATGTCCTTTTCAGCTCCGCTACCGGCGATCCTCCGGCACTTCGCGGCAACTTAAAAACCGCTGCCGAAAGCTCCCGGTCAATGGAACAGGATACCTCAAATCGTCAATATCCTCAACTTTTTATTGATCGTTTGCCGGCCTCCGGGGGGCCGGGTGGAAGCCATGCGGCCGTCTCCCCGGGATCATCCCGTCCCGGCGGGCGGATGCCGTCCCAGCAGGAACATTGCGATCGTGAAATATATCAGGATCGTGCAGATGTCCGAAACGGCCAGGGTGACAGGGCCCGCCGCTATCTTCGGATCTACCCTGAACAGGTGAAGCAAAGTCGGTATTGTGAGACCCCAGGCGTTGTCGATCACGATGACCGCAAGGATGCTGGCGCCTATTGAAACGGCGGCGACCCCGTCGCCCCTCCACGCCCAGACTATCGATCCGACGACAGACCCGCATACAACACCAAGGAGCAGAGCCGACCCGGCCTCCCGTGCGAGAGACCTGAAGTACCATCCCGCGTTCGGCTTGACGGTCCTGAGAGCGTGTATCGCCACGGTCATAGACTGCATGCTGACGCTCTCTCCTAGCCCCAGTACCAGGGTCAGGAAAAAAGCCAGGACGAGGCTTGCGGCCAGCGTCGCATCGAACACGCTCGCGAGCAGAGCGCAAGTCGTGCCGCTGATTATGGTCGCCACAAGCCACGGGAAGCGCCTTCTGAAGACCGTCGCGGGGGAAACGTCCCTCGCCTCGGAGACGTGGACGCCGATTATCTTGAAGATCTCGTCAATTGTCCCCTTGTCCAAATGGTCTGGCGGCCCGTCCGAGAACATGCCAGCGTCCACCACGCCCTTTATCCGTCCGTTCCCGTCGACTATCGGCAGCGCCAGGAGCTTTCTTTCGTTCATCGCTTCGTATGCTTCCAGTATCGTAACGTCCTCGCGGAGCTTGATCGTTTTCTTTATCATTACTTCAGCGATCTTCGTGTCGAGCGGAGCGGTGAGCATCCTTCTGACAGGCACGACGCCGGTCATCTTTCCCTTGTCGTCCGTGACGTAAAAATAAATTATCCGCTCTCCTATCCCGCCGGCCCTCAGACCTTCTAGAGCCTCCCCGACCGTCGACCCTTCGTTTATGGCGGCGAAATCGTGCCTCGCAATCGTCAGGGCCGGCTGGTCTTGCTGGCTTTTCTTCTTTTTCATCTTCATACGGCCACCGTCTGTCAAAGCAGCATTGCTCGAAAACCTGAAACACTGTAAGTCGACAATTATAACACGCGCCGAAGTGGCGACGCCTTCCGCGGCAGAGCCTCTTTGTCATTTGGCAGCCGATGTTCTACAATCAATGCTTTGAAAACGAAGGAGACCTCATGAAAAGGATGTGTGCCGTCTTTCTTCTCGTCCTGATGATCGCTTCTGCACCTCTGTTCTCGCAGGGGTTCATGGACGAGAGGGCCAAAGAGTGGGCGGAAAAAGCCTACGAGCAGCGGGACGGAGCAGGATCGCTCGCGTACCTTTGCTCCCTGTACGACCTCTGGGGAAGCGCCGAATACGGCTCAATCCAGCCAGGCATCGAAAAGATCGCCTCCTCCGAAGACGCCCATCCCATGGTCGCCGCAAAGGCGAGAAGCCTCCTGAGGTTCCTGCTTGCCAACCAGGACAGGTGGAAAGATGCCGAGGCGATGGCGAAGCGCGAAGGGTTCATCACCGACTGGATGATAATCGCCCCGTTCGGCAACGAGGACAAGGGCGGCTTCGACGCCGTTTACGCACCCGAAGAGAAGCTGGACCTCTCCGCTTCAGCCAGGGGAATCGACCGCGACGTGAGTTGGAGGCGCATTCCTCCGTGCAACTACAACGGGATAGCCTTTCTCGGCAACTACGTGGACCCTTCCTCCAACGCCACGGCATACCTCGCATCCTTCATACATTCGGAGACTGAGAGGGACGCGGTCATCAGGTGTTCTTTCGCCGGAGCTCACAAGATCTGGCTCAACAGGGACCTGGTCGCGTCCAACCCCGATTATTCTCCGTCCGCATTCGATCAGTTCAGCTACGCCATAAGGCTCGCCCGGGGATGGAACGTCATTCTCGTCAAATCCTGCCACGCTTTTTCCCCCTGGGTTGCAAGGGCCCGACTGACGGACGCTTCAGGCGCTCCCCTCCGCGGGTTTGTTTCCACCAGCGATCCGGGCAGGTTGGCGGAAGGTCTTAAAGCCGTTCTTCGACGCCCCGGGCTGCCTTCGAAAGGGTTCAGGTTCTTCGATCCCGCGGAAGAGCTCGAGAAGGCGGCCGCATCGGGCGGATGGGAGGACTCCTTCAGGCTCGGGCTCTACCTTTACGGGGTCAGGAGCTTCGACGAGAAGGAACACCCCGATGTCGACGCTATGAAATCCGCCCTGGGAAAGGAAGGCGCTCCCCTGTGGATAAACCACTTCATAGGCGAGGCCGAGACCGACCCCAACCGGAAAAGGGAAGCGTATGAAAAATCGGCCGAAGCGTTCCCTTCCCCGGAAAGCTTTTTGAGGCTCTATTACTATTACAACAGGCGCGGAATGACCCTTCCCGCCGTAAGGTACCTCGACAGGGCCCTCGCCCTGCGTCCTGAAGACCCTTACCTGAAGGCCCAGAAGTACGCGGTCCTTTCCGGTTCCCTGGCCGACGGCATGGCAATGAGGGAAGCAGAAAAACTCCGAGAGAGACATCAGTCCAACATCCCGGTCCTTCAGACCCTTATCTGGATGAAGGACGCGGCCAAGGACTTCGCCGGGCGGGAGAAGCTGTTCCGGGAGCTGCTGAAGATGGACTACACAGAAGAGACGGCCGAGGGACTGTTCAACCTGTTCGCCGCCCAGGGCCGTTCATCGGAGGCCGCCGCCCTTTACGGGGATTACCTCTCGAAGATACCGTACAGCCGCAGCGTCATCTACAAGCTCTCTTCATACCTTCTCGACATGGGCCGGCCGGAAGAGGCGGAAAAAACGATCGGGCCTTTCTTCGAGTTCGCTCCGGACTGGCCGGCGGGAAGGGAGCTTTTCGGTGAGATATTGATCGCCCGGGGGGAGACAGGAAAGGCCCTGGAGCAGTTCGAGAAGGCGCTCCTTCTGAATCCGCAGAACGACAACCTGAAGAGGAGGCTCGCCTTCCTGAAGCCCGATGAGGAGCTCTTTTACGGCGCGTTCAGGATCCCCGAGGGCGAGATTCCCGCAGCAGGGGCAGGCCTGGAGGGAGAGCCGCTCGTGATCCTTCTGCACAACACCTTCGTCTCCGTGGAACCATCGGGGCTTTCTTCCCGTTACGTGCAGTTCGTCACGAAGGTCCAGGACCTGACGGGCGTGAAGGCGATGTCTTCTTTCCCGATCACATTCGACCCCGACTGGCAGGACGTCAGGGTCCTGGATTCGAGCGTCACCAGGCCCGGCGGGACGAAGATAAGGGCCCAGTCCTACGTGACTTCCTCTCTCTCGGACCCGCAGTACCAGCTATATTACAGGAACAGGCAGCTCGTCCTGACCTTCCCGAGCCTCAAGGAGGGGGATACCGTTTCTATAGAGTACCTGCTGACGGACACGAGCGAGGCGAACACTTTCGGACACTACTTCGGAGACCTGGTCCCCTTCGAGGAGACATCCCCGGTCATGGTGAAAAGGTACACGCTGAGGGTCCCCGACTCTCTTCAGGTGGCATACGCGCCGCACAAGCTGGATATAGAGCCCAGCGTCATCAAGGCGATGGGAAAGACGACCTGGCAGTGGGTCAGGAAGGACATCCCCAAGAGCCGCCCGGAAGCGTACTCTCCGGGTTTCGGCGAGAGATCGTCTTACATCCACGTCTCGACCTTCAGAAGCTGGGAGGAGCTCGGCGCGTGGTATTCCTCCTTCATAAGGGACCAGTGGGAACTGGGGAGCGAGGCGAAGGCTGTTGTGTCGAACCTTACGACGGACAAGTCCTCCGTGATGGACAAGGTGAAGGCGGTGCACGGGTGGGTCGTGGGACAGACTAGATACGTGGGGCTCGAGTTCGGGGTCCACGGCTACAAGCCCTACAAAGCCAGAAGGATCTTCGAACGGAGGTTCGGCGACTGCAAGGACAAGGCGATACTTTTATGCTCGATGCTCAGGGAGGCGGGAGTCGAAGCGTCGATGGCTCTGATCCGCACGCGCAACCTCGGAAAAGTGGAAAAATCCCCCGCTTCGCTGGCGACCTTCAACCACGCCATCTGTTACGTTCCTGAGGCGGACCTTTTCCTTGACGGGACTGCTGAGTATTCGGGGATCGCCGAGATCCCCCACCTCGACCAGGACTGCGACGTCCTCGTCGTGAACCACGACGGCACCGCCCGGGTCAGAGCGATCCCCCTGAAAGAAGCCTCAGCGAACTCCTACGAAGCAGAATACAGCTTCGACATCAGGAAGGGCGAGAAAAGCGCGGCGATGAAAGGCTCCCTGAAGGTGAGGGGGCAGGAGGCTTCCGACGTGAGAAGCAATTTCAAGAACCCCGACAAGCAGAAGGAGCGGCTCGAAAAGCAGCTTTCCTACAGTTACCCGGGATCAAGGATAACGGGAGCGTCGTTTTCGGACATGAGCGACATCAACTCGGACCCGTCCATAAGCTTCGAAGGAGCGGTCAGCGACCTCTCCAAGCCTGCCGGAGAAGACGCGGCCACCCTTCCGCTCTGGATGGGCGCGAGCGGGATCTTCAGCGGATATTGCGCCCTGACGGAGAGGACTACGGACCTTGTCCTTCCCTACCCCTCCGTTCAGAGCCACACCTTGACCTACTCGCTCCAGCCCGGCACGAAAGCCGACCTGCCGGGTGCGGAGGCCCTCGAAACGGAATTCGGGTCATTCAGGAGGGAAGTGTCGAGGAACGGGGATTCAGTGACCGTCACTTCGAGCGCGGTCCTTTCAACCGCGAGGGTCTCGACGGAAGACTACCCCAAGTTCAGGGACTTCGCCATCAACGTAGACAAGCTCATTTCCGAAAGGATGAAGATCCAATGGTGAGAAGACTCCTTTTCATGATCGCGATTTCGTTCTCCCTCTCCGCCGCTTGCGCGCCGGAGGCTTTGAAGACCTCGGAGCCGGCGGAGGTCTCCTTCGAATCCCCATCGGTCGAGCTCCTGGCCGGAGAAAAAGACCTCGGCAGATGCGTTTCGCTGCTGGAAGGCGTCAAGGACAGCGAAGCCCTTTATCCCGTCGATTACGTTTCCCTTTACTACTTCCTCAAGGCTGCGGGTCAAAGGGAAAGAGCCATCCTCGCGGCGTTGGAGGGTTTCGACGTGTACCCCGAAAGCCCCGTGTCGGCGCTGCTCTCCGACATAATCGAGGAGGAGATGACCTTCAACGCCGTCACGGAGAAGATCGCCGAAAAGGTGATGACGTCCGCTCTTGAGAGAGACCCGGAAGACCCGGTCCTCAAGTACAGGATCCTGAGGTCGCTTTACGTCCTGGCCACCAGAAAGGGAGACAGGGCCCGAATGGAGTCGTGCCTTGACCGGATGGGGATACCTCCCGGAGCCTTCTTCGAAAAGCCCGACGAGGAGCTTCCCAGGACCAGATTCGCGCGTTCTCCTTATCCCGCCGGTCCTGCAGGCCCGGTGACCCGCTTCGCGAGGAACAGCCAGTTCCTCAACATCCCGTCGACACTGGCGGAGGTCAAGGGAGAATACCTCGGCAGGATGCACGTGCCGTTCGAGTGCGAAGAAGGCGGGCTTTATTACCTTCTGATCTCTTCGAGGTCGCCCTTGAAATTTGCGATTGACGGAACCCCGGTTTTCGGGAACGATCCCTTTTCCCGGACATCCCCGCCCATAAACATCTTGAAGATAAGGCTGGAAAAGGGCTCCCACCTTGCCTCCTGCCTGTTCCATTCCGTGAACAGCAACGAAGGCCCATCTTTTTCGATCCTGGGAAGGAAGGGGGCTTCCGGCAGGATCGTTTTCACGGGATCAGTTCCGTCCGCGGCCCCTTCAACCGGCTGCCGCGCCGAAGGAGTGTTCACGCATCCGGCGGCCTCGGGCTCCGACGGTAACGACCATCTTCTCCTGGGAATCGCCGGCCTCTTCTTCAGGTCGGTCGCCGATTACCCGCGCGCCCGCCTATGTCTTGACAAAGCGCTCAGGGAGCGCCCCGATTCCCTCCTTTGGAAACTGGCTCTTTCGGAGCTCATCGTCGAAAAATCGTTCGACCTTCCCGAGAGCTACGCCCTCAGCCGCGCCGAGTTCCTGGTGGACGATATACTCAAGGACAACCCTGACTGCCCGGAGGCAAGGTACTTCAAGATCTACCTCAAATCCGCGTCTTCCCAGGGCGAGGAATTTCTGGCGGAGCTGAGACGCCTCGCGGACGATCACCCCTCGGACCCGCGATGGTTCATCCAGCTCTCGAGAGAACTCGGCGACCTGGGCTGGAACGTTGACGCGAAAGATGTCATCTCCCGAGCGAGGTCGGTTTTTCCCCAGAACTCCCAGGTGGAAGAGGAGTGGCTCAATTTCTGCGGATCGAGGAAGAACAGGGCAGACCAGTTAGAAGCGCTGGAAACCCTTTCGAAGCTGCGGATAGTCCCTGAAGAATTCGAGGACTACTACGCTTCCATTGGGGAATACGAAAAAGCCCTCGAAATGCTGTCCCAGCAGCAGAGGATCTTCGGCGACCCGGGATCCTTCATCGAACAGAACAAGATCGAATATCTGAGGAAGCTGGGAAGGAATCGCGAGGGACTGAAAGCCGTCGAATCACTGCTTGAAAAGAACCCCCTGAACAAGACCTGGGGCATGATGAAGGCGAGCCTACTCTTCCTCGAGGGGAACGACTCGGAGGCGAACGGGATCCTATCCGCGATCAAGGAAAGGGACCCCTCGGTCTTTTCCGTGGACCACCTCGGATGGCTTTCCGGAGGGGACTTTCCCTTTGAAAGCGAAAGGATCCCCCTATCCGAAGCGCTCGAGAACCTCGGCAGCGAAACCGGCGGCGCTTCGTCTTCGTACCTGCTCGACCACCAGGTCTCGAGGGTCTATGCGGACGGCTCCATCCTCGAGCGATACCACGGCGTCGTGGCCATCCACGACCGCGACGGAGTCGAGAGGGAGGGCGAACAGCGATTCCCCTCGGCCTACCTGCTCACCCTGAGGACGATCAAGCCTGACGGGACCATCGTCGAGCCGGAGATCGTTCCTAACAAGCGCTCCATAGGCATGTCAGGCCTGGAGGTCGGGGACATAGTCGAGTACGAATACCTGATGATGTCCGGATACAACGGAGTGAAGAGAGGCTGTTACTACACCCCCTACGTTTTCATGTTCCAGGACGTTGAGAAGCCTTTCGCCAGGACATGCTGGTCCATCAAGTATCCGCCTTCCTTCAAGATGAGTTTCTACGAGCAGAACCTGCCCGCCCCTCCCGTCGAGACGAAAGAGGACGGCCTGATCGTAAGGAAATACGAATACAGGTCGATGCCCAGACTGGTCTACGAACCGGACCTTCCGTCCAGGAACTTCTACCTTCCTCTCGTGGACGCGGTTGGTAACCTGGACTGGCGGGATTTTGCCCTTTCCCTTCAGAACGAGGTCACCGGCTCTCATCCCGTGTCCCTGGAGATATCGGAAAAATGCGGTTCCCTCCTTGCAGGGCTCGGGACGGACGCCGCGAAGATCGAAGCGATAATCGACTTCGTTCTGTCCGAGATAGACGGCGAAGGCAGAAGCTGGGGAAATCCCACCGAGACGCTGCTTCTCGGGGAAGGCAACAGGCTGCAGCTCGCCATGGCGATGCTGGCCGCCGCCGGGATCAGGTACGACTTCCTTTTCGCCGAACCGACGACCGAAGCGCTCGACGGGAACCGGCTCCCGACCGAAGGGCGTTTCCGGATACCGGTGCTCAGGGTCTACCCCGGCGGAAAGACCGCGGATTATTACCTGGAGTCGCGCTACCGCGACGCCGGGATACTTCCCTGGTACCTGCAGGGAGCGAAGGCCCTGTCCGTAACTTCACCGGAGCCGTGGAAAGAACTGACTCTCGGGAGCGACTGGGGTCCGTGGAAGGCCTGCGAACAGGATGAAAAAAGGGTGTTCGGCCCCACGGGCGACTTGAATGTCAGCCTCAGCCAGGCCCTCGATCCCGACCAGGGAGCACAGTTCAGGAGCGCGTTCAAGAAACTTCCCAAGGACAGGTGGAAGGAAGTGCTCCAGATGGCCTTCGCGAAGCAGTTCGGGAACGTGGAGATCGCCGATTACGACTTCCTGAACCTGGACGAGAACGAGAAGAGCCTCGTCCTGAAGGCTTCCGCAAAGGTATCCAGCTACGCCTCTGCGACCGGAGGCGTCCTCAGGATCGAAGAGCCCATCGACAGGCTCGAACTGATGAAGAACTTCGGGAGCCTCGAGAAGAGGTCCCTTCCTCTCAGCACCGGCACGCCGTTCATAATCAACCAGGCATACACGCTGTCCCTGCCGGACGGAGAAGTGGCCGCGGTACTTCCCGGGAAAAAGAAGGTGGAATCGAAGTACGGGAGCTATTCGATAATCGTAAGGAAAGAGAGCGGCGGATTCACCGTCCGGAGGAACGCCTTCATTCCTTTCCAGATCGTCCCCCCCTCCGAGTACCCCGCCTTCGTCTCTTTCCTCAAGCAGGTGGACGACGCGGAAAAGCTGGCAATCGAAGTGAAGCTCCGCTGAGAGCGGGCCTTTTTTTGAAAGTAAACGCCTCTTTGGGTTAGAATGGTATTTAGGGAGGAATGACATGGCGAACCCCTTGAAAGAGTATGCTGTCCCCTACCAGAAAGGCGACTTGGTCTTCAAAGAAGGCGACGGCGGTTCCGAGATGTTCGTCATACAGTCGGGAAAAGTCGAGATATACAAGGAGATCGACGGGCAGAAGCGGTTCAGCGTAGTTTTCGAAAAGGGCGATTTCTTCGGAGAGATGAGCCTTCTCGAATCACTGCCCAGGACCGCCAACGCGCTGGTCCTCGAAGACGCCGAACTGATCGTGATCAACTCCACGGTCTTCGACCAGATGATAAGGCAGAACATCGAGATCGCGGTCAGGATGCTGAGAAAGTTCTCATCCCGCCTGAGGGAGACGAACGCCCTTCTGGAAAAGCATGCCTCGATGGTAAAAGGCGTCCAGAAAACCGCTCCCCTCGAGGTAAGTTCGGGAGCGAAGGAACAGCCTCCCGCCGCCCCTGCTAAGGAGGAGGAGGACAAGCCTCCCGTACTCGCGCAGTTCATGGACGAGGAAAGCCTCCAGGTGTTCCCCGTTTACAAGGAGATAACCCTGATCGGCAGGGGCGACCCGGTCACGGGGCACACCCCGGACGTTGACCTGACCGACGAGGACGTAAAACGCTCCGTTTCGAGAAGGCACGCGAAGCTGATCTACCAGAACGGCAACTTCTTCCTGGCGGAGGAACCCGGCACCCTCAACGGCACATTCGTCAACAACAAGAAGATACAGTCGGGCGTTCTGGTCCCCGTCAAATCTGGCGTAATCGTCGGTTTCGGGATGATCCGCCTCAAGTTCGTCGAAGCCCGCCATTTCGGGGGAGGCAAGAAGGCCAGGAACTGATGTTCCGCCTTTTCCGCGCCGAAAGAGAATCCGACCTATGCCGGTAAGAAAGAAAAAGGAATGGGAGGCGCTCCTGGAAGAGCTCAAGCTGCTCCTTGGATCCCTCGGGATCGAATACAGGGAGACCAAGCGCATCAAGAGCGACGGCGCGCTCTGCCTCATCAAGGGAAAGAGCGTTATCATCATCAAGAGGAACATCGAGGCCGAGGACAAGGCCGAGGTCATAAAGAGAGAGATCGGCAAGTTCGACCTCGAATCGAAGTATGTCAAACCGGAGGTAAGGGAATTCCTTGAAGAGTGACTGCGAAAGAAGCCTGATAACATCTGTAGGCATCGGCGAGATCGGGATCCTCGGCGAAGCGGGGGTCCTGGCGGTATACGGGCTGGGCTCCTGCGTGGCGCTCATCGTTCACGATGAAAGAAAGAAAGCGTGCGGGCTCGCCCACATCCTTCTTCCCGGGCCGAGGTCCCTTCAGGAGGACAGCTCCGGCCTCCCCGCCAAGTACGCCGACGAGGCCCTCTCGTCCCTCCTCGAAGGCATGGGTTATTCCCGGCTGAACCCGCCTTCCTGGCTCCGCGCGGGGATCGTGGGAGGAGCCAAGATCTTTTCCGCAGCGGAAGAACAGACCGTTTCGATAGGCCAGAGGAACGTGGACGGGGTCCTCGCTGTCCTGCGGTCGAAATCGATAAACCTCAGCTGGCAGGATACGGGAGGAGAATCGGGAAGGTCGCTCATATTCGAGCTTCCCGCCGGGATCCTTAGAGTTCGAACCCTGCGGGACGGATGGAGAGAGCTCCCGCCGGGGACAATATCCTAGCCGGCCATCAAGGGACGGAGGGCCGACAAGAGGAGGGGCGTGTAATGCCTGTTCAATATTCGATACGGGAGAACGGCGGATTCCTTCACATCAAGGCTACAGGGAAGCTGAAGTCCGAAGATATCAACGACCTCCTGCAGAAGCTTTCAAAGGACAACATGCTCAGAAGGGAGCATGTCACTCTATTCGACACCACCGGCGCCGAGGGGGAATCTCTCACCGACACCGAGTTCACCGAGGTCCTCAAGATGCTGAGCGAATTCCCGGACAAGCTGATAGCCAGAAAACTCGCGATCCTCATAAAAGACAAGAGATTCACGAAACACGCCGTGAAATACCAGGCGCTATCCTCGGATTTCGGCGTGCCTGCCAAAGTCTTCAATACCCTTTTTGAAGCGACGACCTGGCTCATGAGCGAAAAGGATTAACGAGGGCCGCAGGATAACCATCTCTCCGGCGCCGAAGAATTTGCCCCCCTGATTGAAATCTATTTAGCCTGAACCGATCCTATCATCCTGAGCTTTTCCAGGTTGTCCCCCGCGGGGCGGAAATCCGGATCCAGCCGAAGCGCTTCCTCGAATTCCCTGCCTGCTCTTGAAATGGAATCCGCGGGATCGATGCCGCGGCCCGCTTCCCACCTTGCCCTCGACGTCCAGATCATCCCTATGTTGTTGACGGCGTGCAGAAGGTTCGGGTCGAGACGGCGTGCCTCCTCCAGGCTTTTTATCGCTTCCGAAAAGACCCGCGACGGGTCCTCTCCCTTCGTCATCATGTATTCTCCCAGCATCCTCCTGCTGACGCCGATGTTGAGGTGCGCGTAGGCGAACCCGGGATCCAGCCTGGCCGCCTTCCCCGCTTCTTCAGCGCATTTCAGCAGGGCCTCGGTCGGGTCTTCTCCCCGCTCGGTCAGGGTTGTCGCCCACCTCTTGTGGGCGTTCGCAAGCCCGTTCAGCGCCGATATGTTGCCCGGTTCCGCGATCAAAGCGTCGCCGCAGGCTTTGACGGCACGGGTGTAGGCGTTCTCCACTTCTCCCGTGGAGCGGTCGGAGATGTAGATGGCAAGGTTCCAGCAGTCGCATAATCCGGCGTAACCGGGCGCGTTGCTTCGCGCGGCGGCCACCGAACCTGTGTATGCTTTCCTTGCCGAATCAAGGAGTTCTCCGATCTTT
The DNA here is from genome assembly GCA_029559035.1 of Acidobacteriota bacterium. GTDB lineage: Bacteria > Acidobacteriota > UBA4820 > UBA4820 > UBA4820 > JAKQCT01. Next base: position 102,252 of record JAKQCT010000088.1, on the reverse strand, counting down.
TTGCGGTCCCCTCCCTTCTCCCATTCTGCTGTAGCCTCAGCGAGGAAGATGTCGCCCTTGAGGTTCGACGCTTCGAAGAACCACGGAAGTCTCCTGAGCGCTTCATCCGTCTTTTCGGCCGCCTCGCCGTACCTTTTCTCGTAGAACGCCATCAGGGCTTCGGCGTATTCAGGCGATCTGCCCGGAGCTTTTCCCTTAGCCATGTTGAGATACTCAAGGGCGGGCTTCAGCAGTTCCTCTTCGAGTCTTTTTTTCAGTTCCTTCTGCCTTGCCTGCCCGCCTCCCCTGTCGATCTCGCGGAGGGACCTGTGGTAGATGGCGCCGTAAGTTTCCCCCAGCGCGAGGGCGACGTCCGGTTCGCGGTAGCCTTCACGCCACGCCTCCTCGAGATATCTCCTCGCGTTTTCGTAGTCTTTTAGCTCGAGGCACGCCCTGCCCATGGCGTTCAATCCCGGTCCCCTGGCGGATTTCCCCGTGTCAGCTATCTCCCCGGCGATCCCGGTGATCCTCTTTTTCACTTCATCCCTTGCCGGTGTCACGTCGTGAATGGGCAGCATCGCGTCGAACCTGAGCGTCCCGGAGATCTCCTCTACGATCCTCCCGAAGCGGCTGGCGGCCCTGGCCTGTGCGGTCGAACGAGCCTTCTGCACCACCGCGTAGATCCCCAGCGTCATCGCCATGACAAGCGCCGCCCCGCTCGCCGCGAATAGCGCCTTGTGCTTCCTGGCCTTCTTTGCGAAAGCGTAGATGAAACCGGCAGGTTTCGCCAGCACTGGCTCGCCGTCGAGCCAGCGCTTCAGGTCTTCGGCCAGCGCCTTGGCGGAATCGTACCTTCTGCCGGGGTCTTTTTCGAGACATTTCATGACGACCGTCTCGAGGTCGGAAGGCACCGAAACCGCCGCTTTCCGGAGAGGTAGAGGGTCCTCCTGAAGAACCTTCACCAGCACGTCTATTCCCGAGCTTTCAAAGAAAGGCGGCCTTCCCGCTATTATCGAATAGAGGGTGGCGCCGAGGCTGTACACGTCGCTTCTGCGGTCTATGGAGGCGCCGGCCCCCCTAGCCTGTTCGGGTGACATGTACCACGGAGTTCCGACGATCATCCCCGTGGAGGTCGCGCCGGCCGTTTCCGCTTCACGCGCCAGGCCGAAATCCGTGACGACGGGATGCCGGTCGTCCTCGCGCTTTTCGACCATGATGTTGCCGGGCTTGATGTCCCTGTGAATGAGCCCGGCCCTGTGGGCTTCGTGGACGCCGAGAGCGACCTCGGCCATCAACGCGACATTCTGTTCGAGAGACAACTCCGCGGCAGCCTTTCCGAGAGTTTCGCCCCTGATGAGCTGCATCGCGATGTACAGCTTCCCCTCGACCTCGCCCGTCTCGTAAACTCCGCAGATGTTGGGGTGGTGTATCTTCGCCTGCGCCCTCGCCTCGAAGAGGAACCTCCTCGACATCTCCGGATCGGCTCCCCTTATGAACTTGAGCGCCACGCTCCTGTGAAGCTGTAGGTCGAGGGCTTCATAGACACGGCCCATCCCCCCTTCGCCGAGGAACTTCAAGAACTTGTAGCGGCCCCAATTTGAAACCGGAAAATCGCGGGCGCTTCCATCATGCGGTTCCGTTTCTCTTGACGATAATGCCGCGGTCGGTTCGTCTCCCGATAAGGGCGGAGTTTTCCCATCCCCGGCGGATCTTCCATCGGAAAATTTCACCAGCGTCGGGTCGTCGTGTCCCGCCTTTTTCCCGTCTTCCATGCGATCAGCTTTTCTCTATGGGGTCGTGAAATTCATCCGGCATTTATATCCTCTGCTGCCTTTCCATGATGGATCCATTCTACTACCACAGCGATCCAAGAATAAAGCCCTTGTCCCTATTCTTTATCTTTGAAATTGGTGCCCGTTAACAAGAGAGAACTTGATTCGAATTAAGTATTACGTCCCCAGATAGCCATGTCCCCAGATATCCCAGATATCTGCACATGTGGTAGAATCGTCGACTTTTAGGGAGGTGCGCGCATGAAGTTGGGAATAATTGTCTATTCGAACGACCGGGAGACAGTTTGGAACGCGCTGAGGATCGCGGTCTTCGCCCAGGAGAAGGGTGACAAGGTTAACATCTTCTTCATCGCCAAGGGCGTTGAGGGCGAGGTGATCTCCGATGAAAAGTACCCCATAGCCGCACAGCTCAAAGATTTCAAGAACTGGGGAGGAAATATCTTCGCCTGCCAGAACTGCCTGAAGGATAGAAAAATGGAGGGAACCGAGTTAATGCCTGCCTCCACCCTGGGCGATCTTTACAAGATCATGGAAGAGAGCGATAGGCTGATCACGCTATAGAATATGACATCCCGGGTATTCACTGACAATCTTGCCATGCCTTGATTCTGTTCTTCCGGGAAACCCTTGTCAAGAATTAAGTATTGTGTCCCCAGATATCACTGATTTCATGTTGAATTATTCTCCACCCTGCAATAGAATAATGTCGAGGAGCTAAAATGGGAACGGACAAAATTAGGCCGGCGAAGCATTCGGGGAATTAAAGACCATGGCCCCAGAATCAAACAAGTGCCCGAATTGCAACGCCCCTTTGCCCGCGAGGGTATCGATGTGCCCCTATTGTTCATCCAGCATAGAGCTCGCTCCTCTATCGCCTGAAACCAGGGAGGCGTGTGTCGTCTTGATCCGGTCAGCAAACAGCAACCTTGAACAGGTGACCACTCCAAGGCTGGTAACCACTTTCATTGCAGGAGCGATCCTTGCGCCCATTCTTGTTTTTTTTCTCGCTGGAGCCGTAGGTGCAGGAAAAGCACTAAGCTTTATTCTCGCGGGGATCGCTGTTGTTTCGGGGTTTGTAGTCGTCGGGATGATCCTCCCCGTTGAAGAGGATCGGAAATTCGACAGGGAACTGAAAGAACGAATAGAAATTTTTCTGGACAAGAACAGGATGGAGATCACAGAGTTCCTGTCTCTTGCGCACGGCGAGCTCAAAGGCAACGCGCCGCTTATCCGTCAACTCGACAAGCTAAACAATTAATCTGGCAAAAAGGGGTCAGGGCTTTAGTCTTGAATTTCATTTCTTTTCAACAAAGTTCCGCTGCATCCATCACCCTTTCCCTATCTCTCTTCACCCTGCTTCCCGGTATCGGCGCCGTCCTTGGCGAGCTGCCTGTCGGCCTTGTGCTCCGCCCTTTTTATCTTTTTTCTCGCCTTGCTGGTCTTGGCCTTGTAGAGCCACGATCTTTTCTTGTTGACCTTCGCCTTCGGCATCGGGTCATCCCCTGTTCAGGTTCTTCTCCACCCATCTCTCGAAGGCCATGAGGAATTTCTCGGCGGCTTTTTTAGCCTGTTCGTCCGCGAGCTTCCCTTCCTTGTCGAAGATCGCCTGGGCGTTCGCGAAGTAGGCCTCGGGCTGAGGCATGGCCGGGACGTTGAGGACAACGAGCGACTGGCGGAGATGGTGGTTCGCGCCGAATCCCCCCAGCGGGCCCGCGGAGACGCTGACGACTCCCGCAGGTTTCCCGTCCCAGACGCTATGGCCGTATGGGCGCGATCCGATGTCGATCGCGTTCTTCATCGGCCCGCTCATCGAACGGTTGTACTCGGGCGTGAAAAAGAGGACCCCGTCGCACACTTTAACATTGTTCCTGAATTCCACCCATTCAGCAGGCGGGTCGCCGTCGAGGTCCTGGTTGTAGAGCGTCAGCGCCCCGATCTCGACGACCTCCAGCTTTAGGCTTTGCGGAGCGAGCGCCGCCATCGCGGAGGCCATCATCCTGTTGAACGACCCTTTCCTCAGACTTCCGATTATCACCGCTATTTTTCTCTGTTCCATTCAATTTCTCCCTGACCTCAGGTCATCCTCTCTTTATGGTTTCTTTCAGCCATTCAACGGCGTCGATCTCGTTGTCGAAGACCCTCGTTATCACTCCGCGGTTCGCGACGACGGTCCCTCCGAAGGCGTTGGCGGCGAATGTCTCTTCCTTCGGATCGACGAAGGCGATCGTGTTGCCGATGTGCAGTTTCGCGATCTCCTTGCTGATATGGAAAGTATCGTTGGTGTCCAGCTTGCCCGAAACCTCGTCGACCACCAGAAAAGCCCCGTAGCCTTCGGCGTCGCCCTTCGCCCTCAGCTCCTTGAAAAAATTGATCGCGTTGTGGACGGACTCGGGGCCCGAGATGTGGGCGAAAAGATATTCTTCCCTCTCCTCGTACCTGACTTTATAAGACAAATTCACCGTTCCTCTTTCATCGACCGTTATAAAAATGCGATGTTATTACCAAAACACTCCGATGTCAAAACTTTCCTGCCTCCGGCATCAGCCTCTCGCAGGGAACCCCTTCTCGACCATCGCGAAGATCTCCTCGGCCGTCTGATCGCCGGCGGATTCCAAACGGCTGAAGACCATTTCGGGAGACCTCAGCGGGACTTCTCCCTCGGGGTAGGGACCGGCGACGCCTCCCATCCAACCGATGCTTGAAGCCCAGTGGGGCGCCCTGGTCCTGAACCTGAAGACGAAGTAGCGGTTCGAGACCGTGGGCGTTCCTTCGGCCCTGACGATCTCCTTCATCAGTTCGATCTCGTCCGGCACGTTGCGAAGTTCGTTCGGATGGAGTAGCCAGACGACGAGGTGCGATTCAGCTATCCTTTCAAGAGACGAGTACTCCCGGGGGAAGAGTTCCTTCCGCCCCATCTCGTTAAGGATCTGGAAGAGGCCGCTTCTGGTGTCGGGGCTTTTCGCCAGCATCTCTATTTCGGCGTGGGGTGCTTCTTTTCCTTCTTTCAGCGCCGTGATCACCGGCATCAGCTTCCGCGCCAGCTCCTTCGCCACCTTCCCGCCGCCCGTTATCGCCCTGAAGACCAGCCAGGCAACCAGCAGAAGGAAAGCCCCTCCCAGCGAAGCGATGATGATAAGCGCCGTTTTCATGTTTCTCCTCCTTCCGCGGAACGGGAAGGGGCGGATCCTCTCCGCCCCTTTTCCGAGATCGTCAATTCTGCCCCTTCTCCGTGATCTTCACCAGCTCTCCGCTCGAATAGGCGGCGAACTCGGGGGCGTAGAGAGACTCCACCGTGGCGGGGGCGACCCTGAATTTACCGGCCTGCGCGCAGCGTATCCTGTACCTCAGCTTGAACTCTCCCTGAGGAAGGTTGTCGATGAAGTAGTCCTCCGCGGAATCCCTCACCGTCTCGTAGTAGTAGACTCCCAGCACATAGCTGTATCCCGACCTCAGTTTTTCGGGCTCGCACCCGGAGGGCCTCGGCGCCCTTATGTGGACAAATTCAGCCGCGTGCTTCGACTTGATGCGGAGCTCGACCTCGATCTGGTCTCCGACATTGATCGCGGAGCCGGGAGCGAACGGTTCGAGGACATACTCGCTTCCCTTCTTGATCCTCTTGAAGAAGGACCTTTCGATGTTGAAGAAGTCGCCTTTGCCAGCCGCGGGAAGCTCGTCCGTCGAAAAGTGGAGGGTCGAGGAGGCGAAGGCGATCCCCTTCCCGCTCTTCTTGAATTCTATCGAGCCGGTCTCCTTCTTTATCTGCTCTTTCTCGAGGACGATCTGGTTCTTCTTGCCCGTGTACTTGTCGGGCTCGTAGACGAACTGCTTCGTCTCCCCTGTTCCGAACCGGACGTCGACGCCTTCCCTCACGGCCACCGCGTCCTTCGACTTCAGGTACCAGAGGATCGAGTAGAGGGCCTCTGCGGTCGCCTTCGTCGATTTCCAGTGGTTCAGCTTCTTGTTGAGGAAGAGCCACAGCATCAGCCCCTCTCCCTGTTCGTCGTTGGGGTTGACCTCCATCAGTTCCTTGAGAGCGAAAGCCTGCGTTTCGACCGTGTCGTTGTACCAGAGCCAGCTCTTGTCCTCGACCGCCCAGGAGGTCCCCTCGTCCCTCGTCGTCTTGGCGGAATCGAAGACGCTCTCGTGGACCAGCATCGCGTCCTTCGGGCGGCCCATCCTCTTCAGCGTCATGGCGAGCTGGAGCTTGAGGTAAGGCGAGTGGTCCTTCCAGTGCTTGAAGGAGAAGTCGAGCATCTTCTTCCTGAGGCCTTCGGAGAAGCTCCTGTCGTAGAAGGACGAGTCCTTGAAATTGGACATCGTGTAGTTGAGGAAGGTGATGAACTCCCAGCAGCAGTCGTGAGCCATGCACCACTCGATGTCGTTGCCGAGCCCCTCCTCCTTCATGTACCTGAAGGCCCTGCGGATCGGCTCTTCCGGAACCTCGACGCCGAACTCCATCGCCTTGGAGAATCCGTAGCAGATGTAGAGCGTCATGTAGCACGAGGGCCTTCCTCCCGCCCACCACGGCCAGCCGCCCGACGGGTCCTGCGCCGCGAGGAGCTTCCTCAGCGAGTTCTCCTCTACCGGCCTCGAAACGTCGGGGTTGAGGATCGGGATTATCGGGTTGTCGTCCTCTCCTCCCTGCGATTCGATTAGCCACGGCGATTCTTCGAGCGTCATCCTCCTGTTGGGGTCGTCGTCGTTGAAGCTCTCCCACTTGGTCTTCCTCGATGAGAACTCCCTCGCCATCTTTTCGAGCGGCGGGTTGTCGCGGATAGTCTTGTTCAGTATCCCGACCGTCACGTACTTGTTCATCAGCTGTTCGGTGCACTCGTAGGGGTATTCGATGATGTAGGGCATCGCGGCCAGCACGCCGTAGAGGAGCTGGGCGTCAACGGTGACAACCAGCTTGTCGTTGGTCCTTGTCGGGTCCTTAGGGTTGAGCAGGTCGTCGAAGACGACGCTCCTCGTCTCGTTCTCCCTGAGCGTGATGAACTTCGATTCGACCAGGTGCATCCTCGACGGAAGGATCGGCAGGACCCGCCTTTCCCCGTCCGTCATGGACCCGGCCTTTCCCGAAACCTCTATCTTCACAATGCCTATCATCTTTGGAACTTTGAGGATATATTTCACGTTGCCGCTGCCCTTGGCCGCCGCCTTCACACTCCTTGAAGCGCCTCCGACCTCGAAGAGCTGGGTGATCTCCTTATCAGTCTCCGCGTCGAAGATCTTGAGGTCCAGTCCGCAATCGAGCGGGGCGGCGCCCGCGTTGTTGACAACTACCTTGAGCTCGATCTCGTCGCCTTCCCTGAAGAACCTCGGCAGGTAGGGCCTCACCATGAAATCCTTGATCGCCTCGCACTCCTTGTCGAGGCTTCCCGAGACCACTCCGTCCCCGTGGGCGAAGAGCATCACCTTGTACTTCGTCAGGGAATCGGGGGGGACGAATTCGATCGATACGCTCCCGTCGGCCTCGGTCAGAAGGTGCGGGTAGAAGAAGGCCGTTTCCGCGAAGTTGGAGCGCATCTCGGCGGGCGCTCCCTGCGGGGCTTCGGCGGGAGCTTTCGCGGGCGCTTCGTTGTCGCCTTTCGCTTTTTCTTCCTTCGCAGAATCCATCGCGACCGCCTGGGCGGCGGGCGCTGGGGCGGGAACGGCTTCGGCCATCAAGCCTCCCTCCACTCCTCCTTCAACGCCGCCGTCCCTCATCCGCGAACTCTTGTACATCAGCGGCCCTCCGTAGCCTCTTCTTCCGGGGCCTCCAACGCCGTAACCGTTGATGCTGTGGAGCGAAGGCTCGGTGAATGTCGGGTAGCCGATGTAGTTCCAGAGGCCGTGCCCCTTCGAGAGAAGCACGTCCGACCTCCCGAGCGAGACCTGCGGGGCGGGAGGCGAGGCGACCGACGGGAAGAACCCGCCGAGCCCGTCCCAGTAATGCGGAGCGAAGAGGTCGAGGCTCTTGTCGTACATCGAGGCGAGGAGCTCTATCGCGTCCTTGCCCACGGGCGCCCCCTTGTGGTTCTTTATTTTTACCTTCCAGATCTCCTTGACGTTCGGGGTTATCTTTTCCCTGAACTTCTCGAACTCGATATTCAGCTCCTTGTTGCTCCACGGAATATTGATCCTCTGGGCTCCGTGGAAAAGCGTGTGGTCCTTCACGAAGACCGCTTCGGCGTGAAGCCCGCCCCTCATCTCCTCGGTAACGGGTATCTCGATCACCCGGGACGCCCCGCTTTCCAGTTTTTTAGATTCCAGAAGGCCGTACTTCGAATAGACCCTCACGAATACCGGCGTCCCCTCGTAGGCAGACGAGACGACGATCCTCGCGGTTTCGCCCGTTTCCACTACCGTGTTCTCGGCAAGCATCAGGAACGGCAGGCCAAGCTTTTCGCCGTCCCCCGCGACGACGAAATCCCTCCGCGCTTCGACCGTCTCTCCCGACGGGTCCTTCGTTTCCACCTTTAGCCTGTAAACCCCCGCCGGCAGGGACGAAAGCTTCAGCTCGAACTTCCCCTCTTCGTCGAACTTCACGGCTCCGTTTCCGATGGCTTTCCCTTCGGGGAACTGCCTCGCGTACTCCTCCCATCCCGGGGGGGCGTCCCATCTCGGCCTGACCCGGTCGTCCCTCGTCCTGAAATCGTCGCCCTCCGCGGGGTTCCCGAAACCTGCGGGAAGCGTAGTTTCCGCGGGCAGGACCACTTCGCTGACGATGTACTTCCCGCTTCCGGCTGATTCTTTCCCGTTGAGATCTGCCAGGGTCAGGTCGAAGGCGCATTCCTGCGCCCTGTTGTAAACCTGCTGCCGCGGGCTTATCCCGATCTCGAGGCTCTGGTAGCCGATCCTGTATTGCTTCTCTGTTCCCCTCGTTTCGCCCCCTTCGTCGGTGACATCCACCTTTAGCGAATAAACGAAGGAGATCCCTTTCTTTTCCTTGAGCCTCGAATCCGCCTCCGGCATGAATGATATCTCGAAAGAACCGTCCTCGCCTATCTTCGCGATCCCGCTCTCCATGATCTCGGGGTTCTGTCTCGGCGCGTACCACCACATCCACCACGGGACCCTTGCGACCCTCGTTATGGAATAATCCGCTTCGCCGTTAGAAACAGGCATTCCGAAGTAGTACCTGGCCTCTCCCTTGACCTTCGCCGTCTCGTTCAGTTTGAGCGGCTTTTCGGGGGCCTTGAGTTCGACCTCGAAAGTGGGCCGCTTGTACTCCTCGACGAGTACGCTCGAGCTTCCGCTCAGGCTCGAGATGATGTTCCATCTGCCGAGGGCCCTCCCCGACGGTATCGTGAACTCTCCGCTCGCGCTCCCGAACCTGTCGGTCTTGAGGGAAAGCTTCCCGACTGCCTGGTAGTTGAGGTCTTTCAGTTCGATCTCGACAGGCGTGTTCGGGAGAAGCTGGAACGGTCCGCTGTTCTTCTCGTTCCTGAACGCCACGATCTTGAAGAGTATCTTCTGGCCGACGCGGTAGATCCTTCTGTCCGTGAACACCAGCGAGGAGACGGAGTTCGGGCTGTAGCGCCCTCCGTAATCACGGTACTGCCTGAGGAAGGCGAAATCGTCTCCCTTCTCGGCGAATATGAAATAGTTCTCCGCGTAGGCGTCGAAGTTCGAGCCCTTCAGGCTGAACTCCCCTTCCCCGTCGCTGAAGGCCGTGCCGATTATCGTCGCGGGCTTACGCCATTCGGTCTTCACCGCGGAAACGGCGACTCCCTTCACCGGCTTTCCCATCGATCCGTCGACCATCCTGTAGGAGTAAACGCCTTTCTCCACATCCTTCGAGGTCGTTATCACGAGGTCCGTGACATTGACGAGGCAGCAGAGGATCTTGTTGTTCCGTTCGCTCATGGAATCAAGGGCGCTGCCGACGACGATGTAGCTGCCCTTCTTCGTTCCTTCGGGAAGCTCGGCCATGGTCTTGTGGAAATTGAAGTCTACCGTCTGCGGCAGGTCGACCGAGAACTTCTGCGCGGGGATCTCGTCCTTGATGAGTTTGTATAGCTCCTCCCACCTGGGGATGTCGTAGTTCCTGAAGACCTCTTCCTTGACATTTATGGGCACGAGCCTGAAATGGACCTTCGAGATGTTCTTGTGCGATACCCTGATGCTGGGCATCCCGGGCAGGTCCGCGTCCATAGCCTCGATGTTGAAGTCGGGAGCCTCGATGCCGTTTATGATGCTGGCGCACTTCTGCCCTCCGGGCGAATTCGGATAGGCGCTCCTCCCGCGCATGGCCGCTTCCCTCGCGCGGACATGACACTTGCCGTCGCCCATCCCGTTCTCCATCTCGGCGAGCTGGGCGCATCCCATCGCGTACCAGGGAATGCCGCTGTTGTCCTCGACGTATCCGTTAAGGTCCGCTATCAGCTTCTCCCTGTCGTCCTTCTGCGGGAGGTGGGCGTAAAGGAGCCTCACTCTCCTCATGTGGAGCTCCATCGCCAGGGAGTCCTTGTTCCTTTCCCTCGCGTGTTTCTCCTCCCCCGCCAAAACAGAGGCGGCGAGCATGAGAGGGTGTGACGAGCCGTCCTCCGCAACGGCGTCGGCGTTCCTCGCGAGCCCTTCGCGGTCGAGCATCGCGGGAAGGCTCAGCTTGTATGTCAGGCGCGACTGCCTGGGCGTCCAGTAGGCGCTGTTGCCCAGGAAATCCGCGAACGAGACGGCGAAGTGGTCCCTCAAGGTGGACAGCACCTCCTTCGGATAATCGCCCGGGGAGAGGTAATCGGGAAGAGCTTCGAGGCTGATGTCCTCTATCCTTCCCCGCTCCCTGTAGATCTCGATGTACGACGCCCTGATGCTGTCGGCGATCTCGTCCTTCGTGAACTTGTCGAAATCGAGCGGGTCCTTCTCGGTGACCTTCTCCCTCTTGAGGATCTCCCACGAATAGCCCTGAAGGTAGGAGGCGAACGATTCGGTCTCGTAGAACTTCAGGACCAGCTTGGCGAGCGGATGGTCGGGCTTCCCTGCCTTCACGAAATCCTTCAGGCCGTTCTCGTAGCTGTGGAGCGCGGTCTTCAGCTTGAATTCCTCGACAAGGTAGTAGGTCCACTTCGCTATGTCGCCCTTCTGCGCCGCGGAATCCCTGAGCTTCGCCACCTCTTCGAGAGCGGCGGAGTATTTCTGCTCGTCGTAGAGTTTATTTAGCTCCGGGTCCACCTGCAATTTCTGCTGGAAAGGGTTGTCCAGGCTGCTCACCGAATCGAGCGAAACGACGAGCAAAAGGAAAACTATCACCGCTATCGGGAAGATGCTCAGCGCGTAAAGAAAGGTCTTTCCGTCACCGCTTGCCATTGACTCCTCCTTATACCTGAATTGTCCGACTTTTCAGGATGGTTTGCAACTACACCGTATGGGACGTCAGTGAAGAAAAACGAGGTTACGCTTTATTTATCTTTCTTGATCGCGCCAATCGACAGCGCCGAAATTCCTGCTTCCGAGAAAAGTGTACAAGATCTTCACGGTCCTTCTCCGCTTGTCGATCTCGGGGCCTTCAGGCAGGCGGACATCTCTTGTCGAGACCGTGTACTGCACGCTCACTCCGTGGCTGCCCTTCAGCCTGACGGTGACTCCCGCGTCCAGGTGGTGGCGGTTCACGTCCCTGCCGCCTTCGATGCCGCGCTTCACGATGCCGTTCAGATAGAACGACCTGCCGGTAAGGTCGAGCTGCACCCTCTCCCCCAGGACCAGCCTGAGCCTTAGGAGCCCCTGCGGAGCGAGCCCGTAATCGTAATCCCTGTCCCCGACCTTCCCGATGTTCCCGGCCGCGATGAATCCCGCCCCTCCGAGGAGGGTACCCTGCAGCTCGTTCTTTTCCGAGAGGCGGATGCGGCAGGTCGTTCCGAAAGAAACGGAAGTGCTCGAGACCCTGAAGACGTGCGGCGAAATATAATCGTACCCGCCGAAGAGCCCCCAGATGCCACGGACGTTTCGCCCCAGGTTAAAATCTTTTCCAAGGAGAAGCCCGTGGATCATCACATTGTCGATGGGATTGTCCTTGTTTCCCAGCGCTGCGTATTCGAAATGGAAATAGTCGAAGGGGCGTGAAAAAGAGTAGCCCTCCTTCCCCGGGAGGCCGTATGACATCGCGAAAACGGCGACCGCCTCGCATCTTTGGAAAGGGCTGTGACTGAGGGGCTCTTCGAGGCGCGCGTTCCATGACGCCCCGATCTGGAACTGCCACGAGGTAATGGGATCGTGGCTCGGGAACAGATCCCCGAACCTCTCTCCGAAAGCATGCCTGTTGAATCCCGTCGGCGGAGAAACGACGGCGGCGCATAGCTCGCGGAAAACTCCCGGCCTGCCTTCCCCGCGCTCCAGGACCAGTGACGCCATCCTGAAGAGCGCCTCTCCGATGAAGCTTCCCCCGACGCCGCTCGCCACCTGGTCGTTGACGGAAGGGTGGGTCGTCTCGCCTGCCGTTTCCCAGAGAAAACTTCCGGCGTTCGTGTAAAGGAGCGACTCCCAGTAGGAGAGCCCGGCCGACCTCGCGAAGCCGTGATAGACCGACCCCTGGTACGGATGGCCGAACTGGTTCACTTCGAAGGAATCGTCGTCGTTCGCCCAGTGGCCGTCGGTGAGCTGATCGTAAAATGTGGAGAGGCTGGTGTTGTAGACCTTGCGGCCGTCCTTCACCTCGTCGGAGAAAACGGCCCGGTCGAACCCGTTGAGAAGCAGTATGAAAGCCGGTATCTCGAGCGCGGGGACAAGACGGCTCTTCCCTTCACCAGTCTCCCACGAAAGCCGCAGGTCCTTTGTATACCCTTCATCTGGCGTAGCAGCGTTCTGCGCGCAGACAGGCGCCGCCCACGCCGCAGCCAGCGCCAGCAGCAGCGCCGCTATGATTGTAATATGTGGCCTGTTCAGCATTCCCACCCCGCGATCCATATTCCCAAGAAGAGATTTTAACACGGAGAGAACGATCAATCCCTATAAAAAAGAATTTTCACAGGGATGGACAGGATCAGAGGGATTTCTTTGAAAATAAGGTTGCTATAATTGTTACTTTTTCAATTTTCAATTTTACTTTTTCAATCAACGCATCAACGTTGTCAGATTTCCCTCAGCGCGTCTGCTGGCTTCATGCGGGCGGCTCTGAGCGCGGGGACTATCCCTCCCGCCAGGCCCATGACGACCGCGAATATGATCCCTTCGAACATGAGTTTGGGAGTTATGTGGAACGCGAAGGCCATCTGCGAGAACGACTGGAAATTCAGGGTGTTCGCCGTGAATCCGTTCAGCGGAAGCGCGAGAAGCGCCCCTGTTATGCCCCCTGCGAGTGCCAGGAGAACCGCTTCGAACAGAAGCGCGAGTATCACATCTCTTTGGCTGAAGCCTATCGCCCTGAGGGTCGCTATCTCCTTTGTCCTCGAAGCCAAAGAGCTGTACATCGTGTTGAACGCGCCGAAGACCGCTCCGATCCCCATGACGATCGCCACCAGGAACCCCAGCACCCTTATGAGCGTCGTCATTACGAGAGCCTGTTCCTCGAAGAAGTCGCTCTCCCTCTTCGCCTCCACGGTCAGCCTCGGGTCCCGGTCGAGCGCCTTCGTGAACTCCTTCATCACGGTCCCCTTCTTCATCCTGACGCTCGCCGTGGAGAAGGCGTAGACGGGGCGCCTGTAGCACTCGTCCAGAAGGATGGCGTCGCACCACACCTCGGACTCGTAGAGGCTTCCGCCGCTCTCCATTATCCCGACCACGGTGAATTCCCTGCCGCTAAGGTTGAACTTTTTTCCCAGCTCCAGCCCCTCGTACATGGCGGCGGCGTTCCTGCCCACGACGAACTCGTAGAGGCCGGGCTTCAAGAACCTCCCCTGAGACACTTTCACGTTGGGATGTACCTCGAGCGCCTTGCCTGATATGCCCCTCACCTGCCCGAGCGCGCTCGTTCCCGAGGACCTGTGCTTGAAAGCAGCCACGACGACTACCGCCCCGTCCACCATCGGAGTTCCCGAGGAGTCCTTCTCGACCTGAGGCATGTCCCCGAGCACCTTGAGCTGGTCGAGCGTGACGATGCTCATCATCTCGGCGGTGGAACCCTTCCGGAGGATGATGGCGTTGTCCTTAGAGCCGGATATGACGAGGGTCCTCTTGAAGCCCTGCGCCATCGCCATCACCGCGATGAAGACGCCGACCACGCCCGCGATGCCGAGGACCGCCACTACCGACGACGCCCACCTCGCCCTGATGCTTTTTACGCTGTAGCTGTAGGGTACGGGCATCTCACACCCTCCCCAGCGCTTCGACTATCTTCAGCTTCAGCACTTTGTATGCCGGGTATGCGCCAGCGCAGAACCCCACGACCATCGAGAAAAAGAATCCCGCGGCGAACTTCGTCCCGGATATGAAAAAGACAGGCAGGAATCCGCCCGTAGGGTCGCCCCTCATCGAGAAGAGCTTGGCGCATATCAGCCCGGCCCATCCTCCCGCAATCGAGTAGAAAAGCGATTCGGCTATGGTCAGGAAATAGAGGGACCTGTCGGAGAAGCCTATCGTCTTGAGGACGGCTATCTCCCCGCTCCTTTCCCTTATCGAGATGCCCATCGTGTTCGACGTGACCAGAATGAGAGTGAAGAATACTATCGCCCCGATGCTTAGGATGATCAGCTCTATGTTGCCGATCTGCTTGACGAACCCCACCGCGAAAGCCTTTTCGGTGTCGGTCTTCGTCTCGTAGGGCGAATTGGCGAACTTGGCGTCGATCTCCTTGGAGACTCTCAGCCCGTCGTCGGGGTCGTAGAGCTCCACCCAGTACCATCCTACGTTGCCTTTACCCCACACCCTCCTCTCTTCGAGGTAGGAAGCGTGAAAGAAGAACTGGGTCGTATCGTCGCCCGGGCGCGTGCCGTCGTAGATCCCCCTGACGTTGAACTCCCAGACGCCGCCGAATATGGTCGCTATGATCGGTACCCTGTCTCCCACCCTGAACCCGTACCTCTCGGCGGTCTGCCTGCCGACGACGACACCCTCGCGATCCCTCGAGAAGTTGTAAAGGTCGTCAGGGCGAACCCTGTACTCTGGGTAGATCTCGAAGAAATTATCCGAGATCGCCATCTGGGCGAAGAAGTTCTTCGGGTCCTGGTAGTAGCCTCCGAACCAGGTGGCGTACGCGACCCTCCTCACTCCGGGGATCTCTCTTATCTTCTCTTCGTAGGAATGGGGCAGAGGCATTATGAGGGATATCTTGTTCGTGACGATGAGCCTGTTAGCTCCCGCCACGTCGACTCCCATGTTGAAGGCTGACTGTATTGCCGCGAGAAGCCCGAAGAGGAAGAACGCTATGAAGTAGGACCCTATCGTCAGGACGGTCCTCAGCTTCCTCCGTTTTATGTTCGAGAAGAATAGGACGAAGTATTTCACTTGCGCGAGGTTCCTTCTATGAGCGTCCCTTTCTCCAGATGAAGTACGCTGTCTGCCCTCTCAGCCGCCCTCGGGTCGTGGGTCACCATCAGGATGGTCATCCCCATCTCCTTCGAAAGGCTCGAGAGGAGTTGGAGGATCTCGTCCCCGCTCTTCCTGTCCAGGTCTCCAGTCGGCTCATCGCACAGCAGGAAAGTGGGGTTCGAGACGATCGCCCTCGCGATGGAGACCCTCTGCTGCTGGCCGCCCGAGAGCTGGGAAGGGTAGTGCTCCATCCTGTCGGGAAGGCCCGTGAGTTCGAGCGCGGCCTCTACATGCTCCTTCCTTTCCTTCTTGGACAGAGAAGTGAGAAGAAGCGGTATCTCGACGTTCTGGAAGGCTGTCAGCACCGGAAGGAGGTTGTACATCTGGAAGACGAAACCAACGTGGCGCGACCTCCAGTAGGCGATCTTGTCGTGGGAAAAGCTGGTGATCTCATCGCCGGCGACGGTGATGCTTCCGCGGGTCGGCAGGTCCAGGCCGCCCAGGAGGTTTAGGAGCGTCGTCTTTCCCGAACCGGAAGGCCCCATGAAGGCGACGAAATCGCCCTTGTCGACGTCGAGGTTCAGTCCCTGAAGGACGTGGATCTCCTCCTCGCCCCTCACGTAGACCTTGTCGAGGTCGCTGACCCTGATCAGCGCGGAACTGCCGCTACCCCCTTCAACGCTTATCATCCTGCGTTCCTTACCTTTATCCGGTCGCCGCCCGCGAGCTTCTCCGGCGGATCGACGATCACCGTGTCCCCCGGCTTGAGGCCGCTTTTCACTTCGAAGGCGTCGCTCCCCTCTTCTCCGAGGACCACATCCCTCTTCTCCGCTTTGCCGCCGTCGGCGAGGAAGACCCAGCTCCTGCCTTCGGCGCTCCTGACGGCAGTCTTGGCGACATAAACGGCTCCCGCGGAGATCTCCTCGTCCCTGAGGAACGCTGTCCTCACGCCCATGTCGGGAAGGATCCTCGGGTCGAGGGAGTTGAAGGCTATGCGGACCTTGACGGTCGCCTTCTGCCTGTCGGCGGAGGGTATTATCGTCAGCACTTTGCACGGGATCTTGAAATCCGGGTAGGCGTCCAGCGTAGCCGTCACTTTCCCGCCTGCCCTGACCTTCGAAAGGTGGGACTCGTTGACGTCGACTTCTATCTCGAGAGACGACATGTCGACGATCGTCACTATGCCCGTGCGGGTGTAGCTGCCGCCAGCCGAGAACGGCGAGACCATCTCGCCGGCCTGCGCGTCCTTGGAGATCACGATGCCGTCGAAGGGGGCCCTCACCTCGCAGTTGACCAGTTCGCGCTCGGCCACTCTCGCCTGGGCCCTTCCCTCCTCTATCTGCCTCTTCTGCGTCTTCACTTCCGATTCGAGAAGGAGGTAGTCAGCCTTCAACTTGTCAAGCGACTGGGTGTCGAGGAACCCGCTCTCAGCGAGTTTCTTCCCCCTCTCGTAAGCGGCGCCGGCCTCATCCTTCTTGGCGGATGTGCCCGCGACTTGCGCTTCGACGACTTTCACGGAGGCATGCGCCTTCGAAAGGGAAGCCTCCGCGTCCTTCTCTTCGAGTGTCGCGAGGAGATCGCCTTCCTTGACGACGGCGCCTTCTTCCACGAGGATCTCCTTCACCCTGCCGGTGATCTTCGCCGCGACCGTGGCTCTTCTTCTCGCGGTGACATAACCGCTGGCGTTCAGGAGGACCACCGGCTCCCCGGCCTTCGACTGGTAAGCTTTCGCCACCCCGACCTCGGTGCTCTTGAAGGCGCTTTTAAACACCATCATTATAACGAGAAAGCAGACGACCCCCCCGATGATGATCCACATCCGGCGGTTCTTCCCGTTGTTCGAGAGCCTTCTCGATTCATCTATCTGGAGTTTTTTAAGTTTTTCTTCGCTCAAGAGCTCATCCTCCTCCCTGCAAGACAATGGATTATCCCACTACTACATCGCAGTTTGCAATTTACGGAAAGCCTCGATGTTTTGTTTTGAAATGAAAAGGGGGTAGCATATTCGTGTAGGAGGAACGAAATGGTCAGGAAGCTCGCTATTGTGGTTGCTCTCGCGCTCATCTCATCGTGCTGTTCCGCTTCGGATGTCGGGACCTGGGCGAAGGTCTTCGGCAAGGCCGGCAACGACGTTTTCACAAACGCGGTCGGCCTAGACGACGGCGGGTTCGTTCTCGTCGGGTACACGACCTCGCGCGGCGATTCGGAGAACACCTGGCTCATCAACATAGACTGCTCGGGCACCATGCGCTGGGAGCAGATCTACGACATGGGAGGCGAGGACCGCGCGGTGGCTGTTGCCAGGCTAGGCGACGGCAGTTTCTACGTGGGCGGAAAAATGGAAGCCTACGGAGGAGATTCGGCATACATAATGAAGATAAAGAGCAGCGGCGCCGATTCGCTGGCGAACCATTTCTCCTTCAATTCGGGCGCCGCGCTGAAGTCACTGCGCATCGACGGATCCACAGCTTATTCGGTGGGGAACGCAGGTTCCGACGGGTATATCGAAAAAGGCGACAACGTGCTGTCGAACAGCGTCATCCAGTCGGTCCAGCTCAACGACTTCGTCCTGGACCCGTCGGGAGGTTTCGTCGCGGCGGGAGAACAGAACGAGGTGCCTCTGGTTCTCAAGACGGATTCCTCGTTCGCGGTGAAAAAAGCCTTCCTCCTGACAGGTGGAGGCTCCCTCGACGGAGGAAGGATAACCGAGATCGTCAGGATGGCCAGCGGAGCCTTTATCCTCGCGGGCGAGTTCGAAATGGCGAACAGTTACAAAAGCATGTTCCTCTGCAAGCTCGACGCGTCGCTCGATCCCGTGTGGATGAACGTTCTCGGACAGCGCCAGGACGCCACGGTCAGGGGCCTTTCCTCTACCGCGGGCGGAGACATCCTGCTCGCGGGAACTTTCAGGCCCTCCGAAGGCGATCCTTTCGACGGCTACGCCTCGCTCTGGTCGCAGGACGGGAGCCTCGTATGGCAGAAGAGGTACGGCGGCGACCTGAGCGACGAAATATGGTCGGCGGCGTCATCCCCCCTCGGAGGCTTCGTGCTCGTCGGCAAGACGAAGTCATACGGATCGACGGGCGAGAACGGCTTCGTCATCAGGACGGACGAACTCGGCGAAGTTGACGACAGTTGTGATTTCGTCAAGGAAACGAGCCTCGAAGTGGATACCCGCGAACCTCAGGTCTACTCGACCTCGGTCAGCCAGTCGACGGTTCCGCCCTCCATGAATCCCGGCAAACCAGCGGACAAGGACCCGCTGGGAGCTGCGGACCTGCTCTGCTACAACGGGCCCCAGCTCTTTTCGGTCTCCAGGAAAGCGGACCCGTTCAGGCTGGTCCTGAACGGCGCGAACCTGAGGAAGGGCTTTTCCGTCTACATAGGCGAAAGCTCCACCCCGTGGGGAAAGACGCTCTTCATGGACGGGACGAAGGTGATGCTGAAGGGCGGATCTTCCCTCAAGTCGAACTTCCCCAAGGGCGTCCCCGTCCTCATAAGGTTCTTCAACGATGACGGAAGAGGGACCGAGATATCCTTTACCAGATGATCTCCCCAAGGAGGGAGCGTTGCACTCCCTCCTTAGGCGCTCCACTCGCATGCTCGTTTCGCTGATCCACCCCCGCATAATGAATGTGCCTTAGCGCGAAGTGAATTCGACGCTTGGCACAACATTCTATGCCCTGCGTGCAGGATGGCTGAAGGCTGATGGCGGAAGGGTCGACAGGGAATGTTGATTTTCCATAGGGGCGGGCTCAAAAACCGCCCTTAAAGAAAAGACAACAACATTTACTACAGAGGACACAGAGAAAAACAATTACAATTCACTAGGATGAACAGGATCGGCAAGTTATAGAATCCGGTCATCACGAGAAAGGCCCGCAGCATTCCAAACGAAGTGATCTACCTTATCCCGCGAGATTCAAGACTAAAGCCCTGACCCCGGGGTTACGATAGACAGAGAGGACATCAGGGGCGGCAAGGGCAAGGCCAGGATGTTCCAGTACCTGACCGAGAACGGCCAGCGCAATATAAAGTTCATAAGCCGCCTCGAGCTCGAGCCTCATACCGTCATCGGCGAGCACCTTCACGACAGCGACGAAGAGTTCTACCTCGTTCTCGAAGGCGACGGCAAAGGCGTCCTCGACGGTGAGAGCTTCGACCTCGAGGCGGGAGACGCCTTCGTCTGCAAGACCGGCCACACCCACGGGATCACGGCGGGGAAAAAAGGGCTGACATTCTTGGCGGTGCTTAGCTGAAGGGGGAAGGCCAAAGCCACGACAAGTGAAGTGAACTACCTTATCCTGCGAGATTCAAGACTAAAGCCCTGACCCCGAGGTTCTATTTCACGATGGCTTCTTTTACTGCATCAACCAATATCTTCAACTCTCTGAATAGGTTATTGTTCTCATCACATTGAAAAGTCATTTGTCTAATTTGGCTAAGTTCAACAGGATCACCATAAAAGTAATCAATAAAATAGGTAAGCAAAAAGCCATCTATTGGGTTCTCGGAGGGGTAGTTGCGAAGCCTTTCATCTACCCATTCACCTACTGATCGAGTGAGCAGATTCTCTGCTTCCTTAAGGGGTGGTTGTTCGAATGTTTTCTTTGGTAAATCCAACAGTTGATTTGTTTCTATAGCCACGATGCCTTGATATCCAACCCTATTAATCTGAAAATATCCATTAGAAACATGATCATGCAATTGCTTTTTGCTAGTCGGATTCTTGCACGCAATTGCCAATTTGTTTTTAAGACCTTTACCTGAAATTATGATATCCGGTTCTTCTAAGGAAACTTCAAATCCTGATTCCTTGAACAAAGCTGCAAGTTGCAGTTCATATAAAACATCATTAGCTTCATTTGTTTTACATGAAAGAACTATATTAAGCTTCTTTCTAAGTTCATTTGGTGGCTGGGATTTTAGCGCATTTATAATTTCTGTAAGTTTTGTAACATATTTTAAAGCCTCCCAGAATTCAGACCTACAGGATGTTATAACTGTTCCATCGTTAGTTGCGCTACGAATTATTGCCAGGTGATGAGATGCAGATGTTTCATCGCTAGCCCTAATTCCTAAATCAGAAATTACTTGATCATAGGCCTGCAAATCAGGCCATTGTTCTGCGTCGAGTACAATCTTAACCTTTGGTTTAATTTTACTCCTCCAATCTACTAATCCGCACTTTCGGTATTATTTCTTCCTGCGTGATCTGCCATTGCCCAACCAATCGCTCCATCCGACCCAACCTTGGTTTCCGTATATTTGGTTTGGTGTGGCTGGAATATCGGCGGGTAATTTCCCACCTTTACAGAAATCCCGCCATTCATATACATTTT
Organism: Acidobacteriota bacterium; assembly: GCA_029559035.1. Taxonomy (GTDB): domain Bacteria; phylum Acidobacteriota; class UBA4820; order UBA4820; family UBA4820; genus JAKQCT01. Next base: position 81,758 of record JAKQCT010000088.1, on the reverse strand, counting down.
TTAGTCCCTGCTTTCTTGCATAGGTACGGGCTTTAGTAAAAGGCATATATTTTACAATCCGCTTTATTGGCCTATTGGTTCCTAGCCAATCACCCCATCCAACAAACCCTTTGCCTCTATAAGTTTGCCAAGCATTTACAGGAATGTCCGATGGCAGACCTCCGCTTTTTGCAAAAGCGTTCCACTCTTCTCTATTTCTCAATCCAAGACTTCTGGCATAATTTCTTGCATCCGTAAATGGGCGATATTTGAGTTGTGATTTTGCTATATTTTCCGTTCCCAACCAATCCCCATATCCATCCCATCCATCGTTTCGATATACATGATTAGGAACTGCAGGAATATCATTAGGGAGTTCCCCAGAACGTGCAAAAGCTTGCCATTGTTTTTGATTGCTTAGTTGAAGACTCTTCGCAAATGATCTAGCATTCTCAAACGAAAGATACTGCCTCTTGGCTGATGAGATCGCTCCTGTTCCAAGCCAGTCACCCCAGCTTACCCAGCCACTATTACGATACGCTACCTGTGGAGCGGAAGGAATATCATTCGGTAAGTTTCCATTAGAACAAAACGTCACCCATGTCATGAAATTCTTAAGACCTAGAGATCTTGCAAATTCCCGGGCTTTCAAGAAAGGCCTGCAATGTCCTCTGAAAGTTCTCCCAGTCCCCAACCAGTCACCCATACCACTCCAGCCTTTATTCTTATAAGTACTGTTTGGAGTTGCAGGAATATCGGGAGGAAGATCTTTGCTCTTTGAGAAAATGCGCCAATTTTTCTCATTCTTCAGCCCCAACCCTCTGACCCACTCTCTCGCCTCTTGGAACGGTCTCCAGTTCGCCCTTCCGACTCTTTCCCAGAGCTTGAGCCTCACCTGTTCGCGGAAGGCTTCTAGGTCGATGTGCTGGGCTACGGGGACATCGCCTTTTATCTCGACGATCCTCTCTTCTCTCTCCTTTCCGTTGCCTTTGGCTTTGACTCCGCGGAACTCTTCGGCGATGCGGTCGTCCTGGGTGGATAGTGCCGTCACGACTCTTCCGACCTGCTTGAACTCGGTTGTCTCGGCGAAGTCGGCGAACGCCATGCCTGAAGGGACGACGATGGGGACGACTATGTAACCGAACTTCTTGCCTTTGCAGGGGCGCATGGCGCGTCCCGCCGCCTGGACGATGTCCACGACGCTCTGCTTGGGATCGGCGAAGAGGACGCAGTCGACGGCGGGGATGTCGACGCCTTCCTGGAGGCACCTGGCGTTGGTGATGAGGGCGGTATTGGCTTCCCGGAACTCGCGCAGAAGCTCGGCTCTCTCCCCAGCGGTTTTTCTGCTCGATATGTGCAAAGCCCGCGGCGGTTCGATATCTTTTATCCGGCTCTCGATCTGTTCCTGCTGTTCCCTGAAATCCTCCGCCGAACGGATGCTCCGATGGAAAGAGATGGTGTGCTTCACTCCTTCTTCGCGGAACGCTCGCTGGAGGGCTATCCCTGCCGCCAAGGCCTGCGCCTCGCGCTGGCCCAATTCCTCGTCGCCAGTCTTCAGATAGCTGTTATCCTCGATGAACCGCTTCACGCTTTCGTCGCTCACCGTTATAGTTATTATCTTGTAGTCGGAGATTATGGGCGGGTCGGCTTCGATCGCCTCCTTGAAGGTGAGCTGGTGGAAGCATTTTCCGTAAACCTCGGAGTCGTCCATCGAGAGGACGGTCTCATCCTTCTCCCGCACAACTCTCTCGGTGGCGGTCATGAAGAGCCTCTTCCTGATAGCGACGTTCTTGTCGGTGATCAGATGGCCGAAAGATTTGTCCGGGGAGCCGACCGTCCTATGGGCTTCGTCCATGATACCCAGGTCGAATGAGAATCCCGCGCTTCTCGCGGCGGCCGCCAAGGGTTTCCCGCTCTGGTATGTCGAGAAGACGATCTTTTTCTTCGCGGACTTCTTTGAGAGGAATCTGCCGATCTCATCCCGGTCGGTGGTGGCGTCCACGCCCAGTTCGTAGCTGTCGCTGACGAAATCGTCCTCCAGCTTTCCCGTTGTCTCGTCGCTGCAGACGACAAGCCAGTCGGGGATCTCTCCCCTCGCGAGGAACTCCTTCGTCCAGTCGGCGAGGCTCTGCTTGATGAGGTGGAGGCTCGGCACGGCGACGAGGATAGATCTGGCTTTGAGCGCTTCGGCGATCCAGAAGGCGGTGAGGCTCTTGCCCGTCCCGCAGGGCATGATGAGGCGGCCCCTTGTCTCTTTGGAACTTATAAAATGTTCTTTGGCTGCCGCGATGGCTTTCTGCTGGTGAGGCCTCGGTTCACGCGGCTTCGGCGGGGAGGGAGGTTTCGCGGTCGCTTCGCGGATCTGACGCCAATCCTCGGCTTCGAGTTCCAGCCACCGTTCCAATCCTATCTCTGTCGCTTTCCCGAGGTACTGCTTCTTTTTTACAGGTTTCGCGCAGGTGTGAACGACGACGGCCAGGGAGATGTTGTTGCAGTAGTTGAAGGCGAGGTTCGTGAAGGTCGAAAGCTCCCCGACGGTCAGCGGGGTGTGCGTATCCGTCCTGAACTTGCACTGGATGGCCCAGAGATCCCCGTCGAAGGTCTCGGCGACAAGATCTATCCCCTCGTCCGTCTTCGGGAGGTTGATCTTCGACCTTACCGCGGGGGGAAGCTCCTCCTTCGCCCTCCACACATGCTTCAATTTCGTCCTGTATTCCGAATGGGTGGTCAGATAAAGCTGCGTGAGGCGCTCGAATACGTTGCCCTTGCAGGCTTCCTTGCAGGGCGCGCTCGCGGGCAGTGCACAGGCCTGCTTGAAGAATTCATCCCATGATCTTGATCCGGCAATGAATTTATCCGGCGTCGTCATTTCACGAAAACCTTTGCCGATATTATATCCACTCGCTCCACTTCGGCCCCCTGTTCCAAGAGACAATTATACTCCCTCTAGCTTGCCATTTCAGGCTACAGGTGGGAAGGGCAGGCTGATGGCTGATGGCATACTAATTCAGATATTGCGCCGTGCGTCGAATTCACTTCGCGCTAAGGCGTTTTCCCTGCCGGGGGGGTGTTCAGCGCAGCGAGTCGATGAGCGAAGCGCCTAAGAGGGGAGAGGATCGCTCCCCTCTTTGGGAAGCGGGAGCGTCCAGCGAAGCTTGATCTATCCCGCAAGCGTTCCCGAGAGATAATTCTTGGTTCTTTCGTCCTTCGGGTTGCTAAAAAATTCTTGCGCGGGCGCGGCTTCGATCAGCTCGCCGAGATAGATGAAAGCCACGTAATCCGCGAGCCTCCTCGCCTGCCTCAGTATGTGCGTCACCAGCACGATCGTGTAGTTCTCTCTGAGCGCGAGGAATTGCTTCTCGATGGGGCTTGCGGGGTCAGGTCTTTATATTTAGTCAGATAGCACAAATCCTGACACGCTAAAAGTAAAGACCTGACCCCAATTACATCTTTAAAGAAAAAAGGGCGAACGGCCGTTCGCCTATGCAGACAATGCTTCCGCGCTTCCGCTCTATTCTATCCCGCGAGGATGCCCGAAAGATATTTCTTCGTGCGTTCGTCCTTCGGGTTGCTGAAGAACTCAGCCGCGGGCGCCGCTTCGATGAGTTCCCCGAGATAGATGAAAGCCACGTAATCCGCGAGCCTCCTCGCCTGCCTCAGGATGTGCGTCACCAGCACGATCGTGTAGTTCTCCCTGAGCGCGAGGAACTGCTTCTCGATGTGCTCGCCCGAAACCGGGTCGAGCGCCGACGTCGGCTCGTCGCCGAGGATGATCTCCGGTTCCACCGCGAGCCCCCTCGCCAGGCAGAGCCTCTGCTGTTGCCCGATCGAGAGCCTGTAAGCGGGGGCGCTCAGCCTGTCCCTGACCTCGTCCCAAAGGTTGACCTTTTTCAGTTCCCTCTCGACGAGCCTGTCCACATCCTTCTTTTTCATCTTGTTGTGGAGCTTCGCGCCGAAGGCGACGTTGTCGTAGATCGACATCGGAAGCACCTGCGGCTTCTGCATCAGAAGCCCCATTTTCTTCCTTAGCTCGATGAGGTCCGTCTTGGGGTGGAGGATGTCCTCGCCGTCCAGGAGAAGCTCTCCTTCGACCCTCACGTTCTCCTCCAGTTCTATGATCCTGTTGAAGCACTTCAGGAGCGTCGATTTCCCGCAGCCCGATGGGCCGAGTATGACGGTTATACCCTTGTCCGGAATGGTCAGGTTAATGTTTTTAAGCACCTGCTCTTTTCCGTAGAACAGGTTCAGGTTCTTTATTTCAAGCGGTGATTTCGCGCCCATTTCTCATCCTACCTTACGACATATTTCGACAAGCCCTTGGACATCCACCTTGCCGCGAGGCTCACGAGAAGCATCATTATAGTCAGAACGAAGGCCGCCGCATAGCCCCGCTCCTGTATCTCCCTGAACGGAGTCGATAACTGGAAAAAGACCGCGAGCGGCAGCGTCGCGACCGGAGCGAACGGCGAGGAAGGCAGAGAATCCGTGTAGCTCGCCGTCATCAACACCGAAGCCGCGTCGCCGATTCCCCTTCCGAACGCGAGAAGGGTGGCGGTCAGGAGCCCCGGCAGCGCCTGTTTAAGTATTATCTTCGTCGAGATCTCGAAGCGCGTTGCGCCCAGTGAATACGCCGCCTGCTTCATCTCGAACGGTATCATCCTCAGCGTCTCGTCCATCGTCCTCGCCATGATCGGCAGGACCAGGAACGAAAGTGTTATTATGCCCGCCAGCATGGAGGCGGGAAGCTTGAACATTATCATTATCGCGAAGCCGAAAGCGCCGTAGACGATGGAAGGGATCCCCCAGAGAAGGTCCAGGAAGAACCTTACCGAGCGGCTGAACTTCGACTTCGAGAACCGGTAGATGTTGATGTAGAAGACTATCGGAAGACTGTATACGAGGGACAGGACCGTCGCCGCCAGTCCGATTATCACGGAACCCAGGATCGCGTTGAGTATCCCGCCTTCCTTCCCCATCACGTAGCCGCCTTTGGGAGTCTGCGTAAGCACCTGCCAGCTCAGTGACGGAAGGCCCTTCATGAATACGGTGACCGTTATGGAGAAGAGTCCTACGGCGAGAGCCGCGAAAGACGCGGCCATCAGAAGGACAAAGAAAGTTTCCTCCAATTTTTTCATCCGCTTCACGCTTTCTCCTCCTCTATCCTGACAAGGATCGACCAGCCGATCAGGTTTGAAAGCGCCGTCAATATGAGAAGGACGAACGCCGCGAGGAATATCGCGCTTTTATAAAGGGGAATGGACATCGTTTCGCCAAAGGTGTTCGCTATAAGAGCGGGAAGAGGATACGCGGGGTCGAATATTGAAAAAGGCGTCTGCCGGATGTGGCATCCCGCCACCATCAGGACGGCCATCGTTTCGCCGATCGTCCTCGAGAGGCCGAGAATTATCGCCGCGACGATCCCCGGAGCGGCCTTCCTGAGAATGACCTTCTTGATCATCTCCCACTTCGTAGCTCCCAGCGCCATCGAGGCCTGTCTCATTTCGAACGGAACTGCTTTTATGACCTCTTCGGAAATGGAAACTATAAGGGGGGAGGTCATCAAAGCCAGGACCAGAGCCCCCGATAGAACCGAAAACCCCGACACGTTGTCGGACGAGAACAGCGCGCAGGGAAAATGTTCTGCGCAAAACGGCTGGATGTACTCCCTGACCATGGGCACTATGACTATGATTCCCCAGACGCCGAATATAACCGGCGACACACCGGAAAGGACGTCGAAGACCATTTTCGTGTGCATCGCCATCTTTGTCGGGAGGTATTCGCTGAGGAATATGGCGGTGAGTACGCTGAGAGGCACGGCGATCACCAGGGCTAGCGCCGTCGTGTAAAGGCTTCCGATTATGAACCTGTAAAGGCCGTAATCGCTCCTGTGGGGCATCCAGGCCGTCGAGAAAAGTATGTCCGAAACGCTCTTCTTGAGGATAAGGGGAAAAGATTCCCAGAAGAGCATCAAAAAAATAAGGGCGAACACGGAAAAAACGGAAAGGCTCATGAACCTGGAGACGATTCTCGCCCCGCGGTTCAGGAGCCTCCGTTTTTTCAGCTTGCCGGAAAATCCCCCGTCCAAAAGGACCCTCCTAGATCACTTCCTTCACGATCTGGTCCCTTTTTTCCCTGGGCAGGGGAAGGCTCGTGCCGACTTCATTGAGTATCCTCGTTCCTTCTTCTCCCAGGCAGAACTGCATGAACTCCTTGAGAATTCCGTCAGGCTTGCTCCTGAGGAAAAAAAAGTTCGTCCTTCCGATGGGATATGTCCCTTCCTCGATGAACTTCATGGCATCCGCCCTGGCCTGCACCGACTCTTCGGGGTCGATCTTTCCGTTCTCATTGACGTCTATCGAGACCACCTTGGCGCCGGTGACTATCCTGCCGTCCTTGCCGAAGATGTAGCTGAAGTTGGTGTAGCTGATGCCGCTGGGATCGTTAAGGACCGCGTTGATCATCTGAGGGTCGGAATTGATGCCGATCCCCGTGAGGTCCTCCTGTTTCAGTTTGCCGAGGAACTTGGCGAAAGTGGCCGCGGCTCCGCAGGCGTCGGACCTGGTGTAAACGCTGACGGGGGTCTTCCCTCCGCTCTTTCCGACGACCTCTTCCCAGGTCATTTTTTTCTGTTCCTTGTAGAGCGCGAATAGCTGCGAGCGGGTCATGCCCTTCGCGGCGATCTCCTCAGCGACGGGGTTCATCTCGCTGATGATCGTGAACACCCCGTCGTGGCAGATCGGGACCGCGAGGATTCCCTTATCGAGCTCGGCCTTGTCGGGCTCCCTCGAGACCATTCCTATGTCCACGAGTCCGGCGATGCAGTCGGCCGCGCCCTTGCCCGCTCCTCCCGCCGAAACTTCCACCTTCACTTCGGGATGCAGTCTCTGGAACGCTTCTCCCCATTGAACTGCCGTCGGATAAATGGCGAAAGCGCCGGAGAGCGTGATTGTTTTCTTGTCTACCTTTGCGGGCGAGTTCTGCCGTTGTCCCCCGCCGCATGCCGTGAGCATTGACACACAAACGATCGTGAGAACAAACGCAGAGGGGATAAGGAATTTCTTCATGCAACACCTCCTATAAGACTCCTATAATACTCCTATAAGAGCCTGTTGTCAACAAAGAACCGCCGCCGTAAACGACCTTCCAAATTGCCCTGCGCCTGTTTGAAACTGAGCTTTACTTCCTTGACTTTCGCAGCTTCCCGGCTTTCCTCTTCTTGGGTGTTTCAACCGGAAGACCCAGCTTTTCGGCTTCGGCCTCGCCTTTCGCGGTCAGTGCGAAATAGCCCTGCCTGGAACCTGCTTCCGCCTTGCCGTTCTTCTTCATCAGGAAGAGGTTCTGCCTGCTGGTCGGCCTGTAAGGGATGCCGAGCTCGTCGTAGCACTCCCGCATGAGGCCGGCATTGACCTCGCCGATCCCCTGTTTCTTGAGAAAGAAGGCGAACGCCAGGTAGCGCTGGCTGTCGCTGTCCAGCTTTCTTCCCTTGGCGAATTCCTGGAGCGCCGCGCGGTCGACCTGGCCGGAAGATTTGAAAGCTTCCTTCTTCCTGCCTCCCGGACGGCGGAGGACCTTTTTCCCTTCGAGCTCGGCCTCTCCTGCGAGAAAAGCGGCCACGTAGCTTTCCACGAAGTTACGGTCTCCCTCGACATCAAGTTCGAACTCTCCCTGACGGATATAAAAACGGTATGTGTGGTCGTGCATGGTACCTTCCTCCTTAGACTGTAGACCCAGAGGGCCTGTTCAGAATTTATCAGAACGCATGCCCCCTGTCAAGGCGTTATCGCTTTGTCAACAATGACGCTTTTTGTGGAATCACTGCAGTCGTCATGGAGCAGGGGCGCGCGCTTCTGCCGTCCCGATGATCGTTAGTTCGAGCCGCGATTGAAAAATGATCCGCATGTCTATACAATCTGTGTCTTGGTCCCATAGGGGGTTGATTGGACGATTTCATTTTTCCGCCTTTCGTTTCCCTGATACCGCAGACAGCTTTGATCGCGGTGTTGGGGACGCTTTTTTCGGCGGCGGCGCACATTGCCGTTGGCGCGTGGTTCATGCTTTACCTCGAAGAGAGAAGGGCGCAGAACGAGGAGGACCTTGAACTTTCATCGTGGCTCGAGAGATCGTCGAAAAAACTTCTGAGCCTTGCCCTCGTTTTCGGCGTTCCCGCCGGGCTCCTGCTCTGGTTCACTTTTATCGTGACCTCGCCGCTCTCCGTCTCCTACCTGACATCGAATTTCATGTGGGTGGGATGCATGTTCTGGGCTTTCCTGGTCCTCTATGTCCTCGCGATGCTCGTTCACGCCAACGCCTGGCGCTCGGCCTCTCCCAAAACGCACAGGAGGATATGCCTTACCTGCGCGGTCGGCGCCTGGATTTGTCTTTTCTTCATCAACGGCATCATAACTTTCCAGCTGACCCCGAGCAAGATACGGGAACCGATAAACCTCTTCAAGGCCTTTTTCAATCACACTTCGTTCCCCGGGCTTCTCCTGAGGACATCCTTCGCGGTGTGGATAGCCTCCCTTCTTTTCCTTTTCCTGCTTTCGTTCGAAAAAGAAGGCAACCTCAAGAAATCGCTCGCCAGGAGGCTTTCCAGGCAATCCATCTACGCCATCGCCCTGATACCTTCCGCGGCCGTGTGGTACGGGTTCCAGACCTCGAAGATGAGCCTCGAGAACTTCAGCAGGATCTCTTACCTGCAGGGGCTCATGTTCTCGGCGCTCCTCCTGTTCCTTGTCGCCATTTCTCTCACGTTCTTCCTTTCGGTCCTCTTCCCGCAGCTCTTCAAGCCCCTGTCGGCAGCCGTGCCCCTCGCGTTCGCGATCGTCGCCGTCGGCTTCTGTGAATTGACCCGCGAGGACCTGAGGCTCCCCTACTCTATCAGGGGCGCCGTTTACGCCAACGACATAGACGTGAAGAAATGCAAGACATACCAGGATTCTGGATTCATCAAACAGGCCCGTTTCCTTTCGCTCGGCGGAGCCCCTCCGCCCGGGGACACCGTGAAAGGAAAGCTCCTGTTCGCGAAGCTGTGCTCTCCGTGTCACGCGATAGGCGGCCCCGGAGGTCTTGAGAACGTATTTTCCAGGATAGACGAAAAGTTCGCGTTCTCCCTCGTAAGGAAGTCCACCTTCATGAAATCCCCCATGCCTCCGTTCCCCGGGGGAGACGAAGAAGCGGCGCTGATCTCGGGACACATACTTTCTTCCGTTGACAAGTCGGGGCCTTTCGCACGCGGCCGCGACATATTTGCCGTCAGGTGCGGCCCCTGCCACGACTGGGAGCGCGGATACAGGACCCTCAGGAGAAGGTTCCGCGGCGCCGACGCGAAGACAGTCGACGACACTCTGGGGGATCTCCGCTCGATCACGGAATCCATGCCCGAATGGACGGGGACCGATGAAGAGCGCAAGGCTCTTTCCGAATGGATATCATCCCAGGCAGGGAGCGGAGCGCCCAGATGAACGCTCCCTACCTGATCCCCGCCCCTCCCGTGCTGATCTCGGTCCTTTCCTACATCACTTTATCGGCGCATCTGATTCTCATGAACCTGACGCTCGGAGGATCTCTGCTAGTATCCATCTACCTGTTCAAACGGAAGGAAAAGCACCTCGCGATTGCGGAGGCGATGGCGCGAAGGCTCCCGTTCATGATGGCTTTCGCGGTCGTCTTCGGGGCCGCCCCGATGATCTTCGTCCAGGCGCTCTATCCGTCTTTGTTCTTCAGGTCGGCGGTGTTCATGTCGGGATGGTTCCTTATCATCCCCGCAGCGGTCTTCGCCTCTTTCTCGCTGCTTTTCTTCCTCTCGGCAAGATGGGATGCCCTCGAAAGATGGAGAGCTTACCTGTATCTTTGTGTATCAGCGATGCTGGGAAGCGTCCTTTTCAGCTTCTGCAGGCTCTTCGCGGTGATGGAGAACCTCGGGGAAAAGAAGCTTGTCGGATATGACATCGGAGGAAGCTACTTCATCGATCCGGCTTTCCTGGACATGATCCCCAGGTTCCTCCATTCCTTTTTCGCCTCGGTTGCGGTCGCGGGCCTCTGGGTAGCCATCTGGGGGATCATGAAGCTCAACAGGGAGCCCGAACAGGGAAGGTGGCAGTACCGCTCTGGTGCCACATGGTTCTCTTCGGCGACGATCATGGCTATCGGGACGGGGGTGTGGCGCCTCGCCGACATCCCCGGAGACTCGATGATGACGGTACTCGGAAGGGACCTCTTCTCGACATCGCTATTCGCCGCGCTCCTGCTTTCATCCGTCTGCGCTCTCACTTTCGCTCTTCTCGGCATGAACAGCATAAAACCGTCGTTCTTCCTGAAGATAGCGGCGGTGCTCACGATATTCGAAATAGCGGGCATGGTCGTATTGAGGGATATACTGAGGCAAGCCGAGCTATCCGGGCTTTACGATCTCGGCGCCCAGAGGGCACATTTCCAGTGGGCGGCCTTCCTCATCTTCGTCCTCTGCTGCACAGTATCGCTATTCTTCTGCGTGGATCTCGTGAAAAAAACCCGCTCAGGGAGAAAGAACTCCTAGATGGAACTCATTCATTCAAAAGCGGGAGAGATCGCCGCGCTATCGACAGCCATCCTGTGGGCCTTCACCGCCACCTTCTTCACCCTCGCGGGCAGGAGGATCGGGTCCAACGCGGTGAACCTTCTGCGGCTGGTGCTTGCCACCGCTTATCTTCTTGTCTCTCACTGGCTCATCTACGGCTCCCCCGTCCCCGACCTCTCTCTGAGAAGCGAGTGGTTCTACCTCGGCATTTCGGGAGCCATCGGCCTTGCATTGGGCGACTCGCTGCTTTTCCAGTCCTTCCTCGACCTCGGCACGCAAAAGGCGATGGTGATAATGTCGTCCTGGCCCATCTTCTCTTCGCTGATGGCTTTCTTCTTCTTCGGCGAAAGCCTCAATTCCTTCGAATTGACGGGAATCATACTGACCATCAGCGGAATTTCGATAGTCATCGCGGCCAAAGTCGAGTCGGTCCATGAGGTCAGGCCAGTAAGGGGCGTCGTCCTCGCGCTGGGAGGAGCGATCTGCCAGGCGGTCGGCATTCTTCTCGCCAAGGAAGGTCTGATGAAGGGGCTTCCCTCCCTCTCCGGCACTGTCATGAGGATGGTTTTCGCCACGATAACCATGGTCATCTTCAGCATCTGCCTGAAAGCCCTGCAGGAAAAGACCCGGAGGAAGCTGGATCCAAAAGGGCTGATGTTCGCCTTCTTCGGATCGATCGTCGGGCCGTTCCTCGGCGTGTGGCTGTCGCTCTACGCCGTCGCCCACGCCAAGGTGGGAGTCGCCTCCGCCCTGATGACCACATCGCCCGTCCTTCTAATCCCCCTCTCCGCGATGTTCCTCGGCGACAGGCTGAGGAAATCGGTCATCCTCGGAACCTTCATCACCGTCATCGGAAGCGTCCTGTTGTTCGTTAGCAAGGGGTAGGGGAAAAAAAGAGGCATTCCGAGTTAAACTTTGAAGTGTTTCAATCGAAGGGATCTTCTGTGTCCCTGAAAAGGTGACCGGAAAAGGATGAAAATAGGTGACTGTCCCTATTATTGCCTATCCGCGATTTCCCTTTTTTGAATTGCAGGACCGATGAGTAAGAGCAGCATTCGCTATGACTGTTTTGCCCCCTTTACTATGAGCTTTAATATGGTCGGCTGTGAAGTCTTTCCATGTAACAGGCAACCCGCAGATAGCACAAATAGGCTCGATTTCAGTATTCCAAATAAGACGCCTCTGTTCTCTGCTGTAAGTTCGTGTATCGTCTTTCTTTTCGAATAAACTCTCCAAAATGCTTCTCAAAATCTCTTCCCTTTTTTGTCTCTGTTTGATTTCATCGGTGCTCTGCAAAACAGTCAGGAGATATTCACGATATAATTCCTGCCCCGGGTGAATTCCTCGGGCTTTCTTTTGTAGTTCTCTTGCCTCGTCAACGCCGTTGGAAAAGTTACGAAGAAGATCAAATGCGAGGATATTTCTTTTTTTATCCGTAAGAATCAAACCATTCTTCTCAAATTTCCAGATAAGCACTGCAAGAGAGTAAAAATCTGAAAGCTGACAGAGACGCGTGGTTTTCAACTGCGGAAACATTATTTGCAAACGGTTAAGTGTCTTGATACATTGCTCCTTAACTCTTTTGACATGCTTACCAGAAATTGAATTGGAAGTCATAACCTTGTCAAGTGCGATTTTCTTATTGATAACATCTTCGTTATGGATAGAGACCATCAGTTCACAAATAAGTTCAACATGCTTCATCCGTGTGATTTGGCTTTGACTAAGGACATTATTTGTTCTGAAATAGTCTTCGTAACGTTCAGCCACTTTTGCGGCTGTCCGAAGAAACTCGCTGTTGTAATATTTTGCATGGCGCTTTTCAGCCGGTGTGAGTGCCTTGCCGGTTGAGTTGATTCGGACAAAGAGATCAATAATATCTGCCAGCTCGCCAGAAACTTCCATACTTTGCAGTTTGTATCCCGTAATCCTATGTTGCCATTTCCTTTTGCATAGAAGTTTCCAGTCTATGGTTTCTTTTTCATTTTCATCGGTGAGCTGTGATACTGTTGAAAATCTATGCCCTTTGATAAGGCCTGTGAACATCAGAATTGATTCAATCCGTTGTTTACCGTCAATTACATCATAAATGTAATGACCATCATGTTCCCGCTTATAAAGAAATATCGAAGGCAACGGATAATTGCGCAGTATGGAGTCGATCAGTTTGGCGCGGTCGGTTTTTGACCAGACAGAATCCCTTTGAAAACCAGGCTCGAGATTCAGATGGTCTTTTTCATAGAGATTGATTAAGTCTTGAATTGTCTTGGGATCCGGCTCATACCTTATTTGCTGCATAATTCCCTCCGAAATCGTTATGAATTGAATTTTTCGTCGTGTTCAACTTTATTTGCAGACCAATAATTAGACTGTTCAATAGAATCACCCCCGGCATCTTGGGCTGTCAGTCTATCTTGCCGGTTCATCGTTTTTTCCCACCAATCTTTGATCCCTCCCCTTTTCAATGTTAGTCCCCCTCATTCTCGGCTGTCAAGGACGATCGCTTTTTTTCACCCCGCTTAAACCCATCTGTAGGTTGTTTCGGACCTTCGGACCACCCTTAATACGACGATCAGCTTCTTCTTGTCGTCGATCTCGTAAAGGATCCGGTAGGGACCGAAACGAACCCTGTAGGCATTCTCTGCTCCCTTCAGCTTCCTTACTCCAGAAGGTCTTTGCGCTGATGATAATCCCAGGATCACCGATCGGAGCACCTCGAACACGGGCCCAGGAAGCTTCCGCAAGTCCCGCTCTGCCGCGGGGGCGATCTCCACTCGATATGGAGAGGGCTTCATTTCCCTCTCTTGCTCTTGTTCTTAGAGAAGAAATCACTCGCTTCGACGCCGCCCTTCGCCTCGTATTCGGCCTTCGCTTCTGCCACGAGAGGCAGGAGCTCGGCGTCTTCCTGCGCCTCCAGCCATTCTCTCAGGATCTGCGGTATCAGGTCCTTTAATGCCGCGTTCCGTTTTGCTGCCGCGACTTTCACTGCGGTGTAGAGCGAATCCTCATCGAAAACCAGCGTCATCCTCTTCATTACTGCCTCCCAATGTCTCAGGCGCCTGTATGTCTGTACGCCTGTGGTGATTATACGCCGGATGGGAGCGGCATGGCAAGCGGATAAAGTTGAAGCACAGCAGAAAATCCCTTCCGGCCTCCCTTGCAGGCAAGGGAGGGGGCTTTACCCCTTCTTCTCGCAAAGTTGAGTCCTGTTTTAAAAGCGTTATAATAATTCCTTGCATTCTGGAGGTTCCGATGGTCAAGTTCGAGCTCGATTTCGCGAAACTGCCGCCGAAGAAGGATTTCGTAAAAGGGATAAGACGGGCCCCGACCCGGGGTAATAACCTTTCCGAAAAAGATACAATCCTGGCTCTGAAGAACGCGCTCAGGTACATCCCTGTGAAGTTCCACGATGAGTTGGCTGTCGAGTTCCTCGAAGAGCTGAAGAGGACGGGAAGGATCTACGGCTACCGTTTCAGGCCCGAGGGAAGGATCTTCGGGAAGCCCGTTTCGCAGTACAAGGGCAGGATACCTGAAGCGAAGGGCATGCAGGTGATGATAGACAACAACCTCGACTTCGAGGTCGCTCTATATCCATATGAACTGGTCACCTACGGCGAGACGGGCCAGGTGTTCCAGAACTGGATGCAGTACCTTCTCATAAAGAAATACCTCGAGAACATGGGGCGGGACCAAACACTGGTTGTCTCTTCCGGTCACCCGCTCGGCCTCTTCCCTTCAAGGTCCGAGGCTCCCCGCGCGATAATCACGAACGGCCTCATGGTCGGGATGTTCGACACCCCCGCCGACTTCAAGAGGCTGGCGGCGCTGGGCTGCGTCAACTACGGCCAGATGACGGCCGGAGGCTGGATGTACATCGGCCCGCAGGGCATCGTCCACGGCACTTACATCACCCTTCTGAACGCCGGAAGGCAGTACCTCGGCATACCCGAGGACAGGAACCTCGGCGGCCATCTTTTCATCAGCTCGGGCCTCGGAGGCATGTCGGGCGCTCAGCCCAAGGCGGTCGAGATCGCCGGCGGCGTCGGCGTCATAGCCGAAGTGGACGGCAGCAGGATCGAGACCAGGCACAAGCAGGGATGGGTCTCGATGGTCTCCTCGGACCTCGCGGAGATCGAGAGGACCGTGGTTCAGAAGCTCCGGAAGAAGGAAGCCTACTCGATCGCCTACCACGGCAACATGGTCGAGCTTCTCGAATACGCGCACAAACATAAATGGCCCGCGGAGCTGATCTCCGACCAGACATCGTGCCACGCGGTTTACGACGGCGGATATACTCCTCAGGGGCTCCTATACGCGGATGCGAAGGAGCTTATCAAGCGCGACCCGAAGAAGTTCGAGCAGAAAGTGAACGAGAGCCTGAAGCGCCACTACGCCGTAATAAAGAAACTTTCCGATGCCGGCTCTCATTTCTGGGACTACGGCAACTCCTTCATGAAGGCTGTTTACGACGCGGGGGTCAGGGAGATCTCGAAGAACCCGGCGGACACGAACGACGGGTTCATCTTCCCCAGCTACGTCGAGGACATCATGGGCCCCGTCTGCTTCGATTACGGCTATGGGCCGTTCCGCTGGGTCTGCCTCTCGGGAAAGGCGGCCGACCTTCAGAAGACCGACAAGGCCGCGATGTCCTGCATAGATCCCGGCAGGCGGTCGCAGGATTTCGATAACTTCAACTGGATACGGGACGCCGCCAAGAACAAGCTGGTCGTGGGGACGCAGGCGAGGATCCTTTACGCCGACGCGGAAACAAGAGTAAAGATCGCCCTCAAGTTCAACAAGATGGTGAGGGAAAAGAAGGTCGGCCCCGTGATCCTCGGCAGGGACCACCACGACGTTTCGGGGACGGACTCGCCGTTCCGCGAAACGGCAAACATCTACGACGGCTCGGCGCTCACGTCCGACATGGCGCACCAGTGCTTCGCGGGAAACATCGCGAGGGGCATGACATATGTCGTCCTTTCGAACGGCGGCGGAGTGGGAACAGGCAAATGCGTCAACGGCGGCAACGGCATCTTCCTCGACGGCTCGACGAGAATGGACAAGGTCCTGAAGTCCGGCCTCGACTGGGACGTGATGGGCGGCGTCGCCCGCAGGGCATGGGCTCGCAACGACCACGCCGTTTCGACCGTCAGGGAGTGGAACTCGAAGATGAAGGATAAGGGGCACATCACCGAGCCGCGGGTGGCCGATGACGACCTTGTCAGGAGGGCTGTCAGAAAAGCCCGCGGCTGATACGCGAGGGTTTCGGCCGCGTGCTTCGTTTTACTTGACACGGAGCCCGCGGTGAATTACTTTATTACTATACAAGGGAGGCTGCGATGAGAAAATTTCTTTCCGCCGGGTCCCTTTTTTTCTTCCTGTTGGCCATCCTTGCTCTCTCCCCCGCCATATCCGCTGAAGAACCTGCCGGAGACGAGACCTATCTCTCCCTCTTCTACCCGCAGGCGCAGCTCGCAAGCTCCGCTACCCGCAGGCTGGAGGATGTGAAGACCGCTCCCGCAACCATAAGGGTCTTCACGACCGACGAGATAAGCGATTTGGGCGCGAGGACCATCAGCGATCTCCTCAACACGGTTTCCTCGGTCGTGGTGACGACCCAGACCAATTCCAGGGACAGCGTCTGGATGCGCGGCGTAAGGAACAGGTACAACGACAAGTTCCTCCTCCTGGTGGACGGAATGCCCGTGGCCGATCCGGTTTACTCGCACGCGCCGACCGACGAGTATTTCCCGCTTGATAATGTCGAAAGGGTGGAGATAATCCTCGGCCCTGCGTCCGCCCTGTACGGCAGCAACGCATACTCGGGAACCGTTAACGTGATCACGAAAAAAGCCCCGGAAAAACCTCTGTTGGCAATCAAAGGCTTCGGCGGCAATTACGATTCCCGGGGGTCATCGGTGGAAGCCGGCTTCAGGAGGGGATCCCTGGGTCTTTACGGATGGTTCAGCTATTACGAGACTGACGGGGACGGACTGGACGAACAGAGGCACAACCTTCAGCAGACTCTCAAATGGAACCCCAAGGAAAGGCTCGCGGGGGGAGTGGCTCTGGATTACAAGGGGTGGAATTTCAGGCTGTCGAGGATCCATTACTACCACACTTTCTACAGCGACTACGACGTCCCGACCTGGCGCTGGAAGGACGAGGGCTACTGGTATAACGACACCTTCGCCAACCTGGACAGGAAATTCGAGCTCTCGGACAAAACCTCCCTTCTCCTGCGGGCATACTACGAAGACTTCGATTCGAGGAACTTCTGGCGGGAGTTCGTCTCCGGAAAGCAGCGGGCGGGATCCACTCCGGACATGGCTCTTTACGAGATTGACGTGAACAAGAACGGGTGGCGCAGCGGGGCGGAGCTCCAGCTGGACATTACCCATTCGGATCGTTTCAGCACCACCGCGGGAATGACCTACGACCAGATCGCGACGGGAAGGGTCGACGACATCTGGAACAACAGGCAGGACGGGTCGAGATCGAGGCCTTTCTATATTTCGCCGCATTCTCTGGCCAACTTCAGCACCTATGTGGAGGAGAGCTTCAGGCCGAACGCCAAGTTCTCCGTGCTCGGAGGGATAAGGTTCGACCACCTCGACCTCTACGGCTGGCGGACGACACCGAGGATAAACGCGGTGTTTTCTCCGACCAAGAGGAGCGTGTTCAAGCTCCTTTACGGCGAAGCTTTCAGGTCGCCGAGCTTCAGGGAGTATTTCACGGTGGACCTAACGGGAGACTTCCCGTCCGGCAACCTTTCCCTCAAACCCGAGAGGATCAGGACTCTCGAAGCCTCGGGCGCTTACTGGATAAAAGACACGCACGAGATATCCCTTGCCCTGTTCTCGGAGTGGACATACGATTCGATATACGCCGAGGGATCGGATCCTTACGCGAACCACGGCGGCAAGAAGATCAGGGGGCTTGAGGCGAGGGCCCATTTTTCCTTCAGCGACAGGGGCGACCTGAGGTTCTCCTATTCCAGGAACTGGACAAGCCTGTACAACGTGCCGCCCTTCATGCTCAACGGCCAGATGACCCTCAAATTCGGAGAGCTGGTCAGATGGGGCGTCGACTGCGGATACGTGGCAAAGAGGCCGAGGGACCCCGGGGACAATTACTACTATGACCCGGTCGCGCCTCCCTACCACAGGGACGACACGGGGGGCTATTTCCTTCTTAACACCACGGTCAGAGTTTACCCCGTCCTGAAACATCTCGAGCTGTCGGCCTCGATCTATAATGTGCTCGACAGGGATTACTACTTCCCGACCTACGAACCTACAAAGTACAACGACCTAAAAGCCCAGAACAGGACATTCCTCGTCAGGATAGGATACAGGTTCTGAACATGAAGAGAACCTCATCCATATCCGTCTTTACGAAGTGCCTCCTGCCGCTGATCATTGCGGCATTCCTGTCCGGCCCGGTAAAGACGCAGAGCGTGAAATCCGTTGCCGTTTACATGAGCCAGAACATCCCTCCGTACGAGAACATGGCGAGGGAAATCAGGAAAGAGCTCAAGGGTTACGAATGCAGGGTCATATCGCTCGAGGGACTGTCCTCAGTCCCGGCGCCGAAGGCCGGCGAAACGGTCATAACCATCGGCAAAGAAGCTTACGGGAAACTCCTTCCCCTGAAGGGAGCCAATCCTCTCATCTACACCATGGTGCTTTTTCCCTCCCAGGAGGAAAGCGGTCACCCGCCTGATGTCATGGGAGTCGCGATGATCCCCTCCCCTCCCCAGCAGTTCGAGATCCTGAGGAACTGCGTAGGCCTGAAGTCCCTTACGATATTCGTGAATCCCAGGATAAACTCCCAGTTCGTATCCGACCTGGAGAAAATGGCTCCCAAGAACATGGAGTTCTCGCTCAGGAACGTCTCATCGGAAAAAGAGTTCCTGAACACCCTCGACGACGGCTTTCCGAAGACCGAAGCGATTCTTCTCATTCCCGAACCCACGGTCCTCACGGAGCAGGGATTGAAAAAGCTTGTCCGGAGGAGCTACGAGGAAAAAGTACCGATAATCGGTTTCGCTCCAATGTACATCGAGCTGGGGGCCGCGCTTTCCATCTCCGTTTCGGAGCCGCTCACGGCGAAGGTGGTAGCCAAGATGGTTGCGGGCGAGCAGGGACAGTGGGACCGAGCCGACGGCCTCTGCTATTCGAGGCTGTGCGAAATGAGGGTCGCCAAGTCGGCTCTTGAAAGGTTCAGTATCAAGCTCGACAGTTCCCGTTTTTCGGAGCTCGGCTGCGCATACAAAGAGGGGCCGTGATGGCCTCGGCCCCTTCTTACCTGCGCGGGGTCTATTACAGGATCGCCCTTCTCGTTTCCGTCCCTTTTTTCGTACTTCTTTTCTTCGCCATCGCCACAGACTACCGCAACGGGAGGGTCTCCCTCGAGACAAGGTCCGTCCAGACTTTGGAGGCCCTGTCCGCGGGCAGCAAGGAAGGCCTGCTGACAGGACAGTCCGAGACCTACCTCAAGCCGCTGGCCGAGTGGGCCATGTTCCAGAAGGAGACCTCGGGGGTCATCTTCGAGGACAGCTCGGGAAAGGTCGTTTTCAGCAAGATGAGGCTTCCCCAGGACGAAATATTCATCCTTTCCAGCCTTTCCAAGATGCCTGTCGAAGGGAACGGCGTCATAAAAGCCCCCTCGGGAAAACTGCTCTATTTCAGGAAGGAAGTCCAGAGCTGGAAGATGGTAAGCGCCGAGGAGATCTTCGGCTACAGCGGAAAAAGACAGCTTGCCAACGTGGGGACGATCACCCTGTTGACGACCCCCCAGATCCTGAGGCAGAGGATCGTCCAGACATTCCTTCTCAGCGTTCTGGTCATCGTCCCCTTCCTCTTCATTTCCATGATCGTCGCCAGAGGCATAGCGCTGAAGGTGACAAAGCCGGTATTCGACCTGATCGGGGCTTTCAAGGCTTTCGAACAGGGCGATTACAACCCTCCGCTGCCCAACCCGAGGGAAAGGGAGCTTTTCGAACTGGTCGACCAGTTCAGGACCACCACCACGAGGTTCGCGAACCTCCTGAAGGAAAAGGACGCCACGGCCGACCAGCTTCTGGCGACAGCTCAGGAACTCGAGGAACTCAACACCACTTTGGAAGACAAGATACGCGAGAGGACGCGCGAACTGCAGAATGCCAAGGACATGCTCGAGATATCGTCAACAGAGGCCATGGAAGCCAACCGTCTCAAGTCCGAGTTCCTTGCCAACATGAGCCACGAACTGAGGACTCCCCTGAACGCCGTCATCGGGTTTTCGGAACTGCTTCTAGAGGAGATCCCGGGCCCGCTTTCCCCCGACCAGCGGGAATGCATAACCGACATACTGGCCGCCGGGAGGCATCTCCTCAAGCTCATCAACGAGATCCTGGACCTCTCGAAAGTGGAGGCGGGAAAAATGCCGATCTCCTTCACCACGACCAAGACCGAGATCTTCGTTCAGGAGATCCAGAGCCTCATGAAGCCTCTCCTTGACAGGAAATTCCAGGAGCTGATCGTGACCCGCGGAGAAGCCAGCCAGTCTCTCTATACCGATCAGGGAAAGCTCAAGCAGATCGTCATCAACCTCCTTTCGAACGCCAACAAGTTCTCCGAGAATTACAAGAAGATCCATTTCGAGATCAGATCGGACGACCGCATGCACAGCATCTCCGTCCGCGACGAGGGGATGGGCATAGCGAAGGAGAACCTCCGGCACATTTTCGAAGCGTTCAGGCAGCTGGACGGCAGTTCCACAAGGACCCACGAGGGAACGGGTCTCGGCCTTACCCTGTGCAAGAGGTTCACCGAGCTCATAGGGGGAAAGATACTCGTGGAAAGCGAACCGGGCAAGGGGTCGGTTTTCACGGTCCTGCTGCCGCTGGACCCGACGAATCCGGTCCGACTTGACGACCAGGAAAGAGAAAATGGCGAAAGTGCTTGTGGTTGAAGACAACCCTGTCAACCTCAAACTGATGAGGAAGATACTCGAATCACTCGGCCACAGCGTCTCCTGCGCCGAGACCGGAGAGGACGGATGGGCGATAGTCTCCGCTGAAGCGTTCGACATGATATTCCTCGACATGCACCTTCCCCAGATGGACGGGTTCGAGCTCGCCAGGAAGATACGGGGGCTCCCGGGCCTGACGGCGAAGATAGTCGCGGTTACAGCCATGGCGATGGCCGGGGACCGCGAGAAGATAATCGAGGCCGGCTGCGACGACTACATCTCGAAGCCGATCTTCCTTAACGAATTCAGGGAGTTCCTTGCCAGGAACTTGAAGGATTAGGAGGTTCCGATGAAGCAGGAATGCCGCATTCTGGTAGTGGATGACGACCTCAGTTTCAGGAAGCTGGTGGAGAAGGAGTTCAAGCCGCTCGGCTTCACGATCCACCTCGCGGAGGACGGAGAAAAAGCCCTTGAAGCCCTGGAAAGTTTCCGCCCCCACATCGTCATACTCGATCTGCTCCTTCCCAAGATAGACGGGTTCGAAGTCGGAAGGAGGATCAGGGAGACTCCCGGCTTCGAATCGGTTCACATCCTGATGGTCACCGCGGTTTACATGGACGAGGAGGACATAAGAAGGGGCATAAAGCAGGGCGCCAACGGATACTACTTCAAGCCCGACCTCATCCTGACGAAACCCGTCCATATAAAGGAACTCAGGGACGCCGTCGTGTTCATGTGCAAGGAGGTCAAGGAACCCAAGGAGCAGGGTCAGAAACTGAGGGACACCATACTCGTGATCGACGACGACGAGAAGAACCGGAAGCTCCTCAAGATGCGGCTGCAGAGCGAGGATTACATAGTAAAGGAGGCCGCCGACGGACTTGAAGGGCTCAAGGCCATCGACGAGCAGGTGCCCGAACTGATAGTCTGCGACGTGAAGATGCCCGGGATGAGCGGCCTTGACCTGGTAAAGGAGATCCGCGAAAAGGAGATCGACATCCCGATAATCGTGATGACCGCGTACGGGAGCGAATCGATAGCCGTCGACGCGTTCAAGAGAGGCGCGGACGATTATTTCATAAAGCCCTTCGATACCCAGAACGCCACGAAGAGGGTGTCGCACCTCATCGAGAAATACGCTCTCAAGAAAAGCAACGAGCGGCTCGTCGAAAGGCTCAAGGAGATTTCCATCGAGTTGATCGAGAGGCTGAACACCATGGAAACCCAGAACAGGCGGCTGGAAGAAGCCTACATCAGGCACAAGGAGCTCTCCGATTTCAACCAGGAGTTCATCAGGAGCGAAGCGACCCGCATTCAAAACAGCCTGGAGGAAATGCTTCTTCAGATGGCGCGCGGGGCTTCCCAGGCAGGCGATAAAGGCCCGGTCGACGCAAAGCTCCTTTCACACATGGTCTCCCTTTCGAACATGGCGAGGCTGACCGCCATACAGTCGAGGCTCTGCCACCCGAACCCGAAGAAGTTCGCACTCGGGTCCGAGCTGGAATCTATCCTGGAAGTCTGGAAGAAAGCCCTCGCAGCATGCGGCATAACGATCGAGGACCGCTCGGCCGGGGAATCGGCGCTGATCCAGGGGGACAGGGTCTTCTTCGGTGAGCTTATCAAGAACATCCTGGAGAACTGCCGATCGAGAATGAAGGAAGGCGGAGGGATTGTGATCGACACTGCCCTTACCCGGGCGCAGACGGACACGCTGTCATTCCGAATCGAGGACAGCGGAAGGAACCTCGACGCCGAAGAACTGGCGAAGCTGGACCTCGACTCCCTCGGGACGCGGGCATACAGGAAGGGCGGAGAAGCGCTCCGGCTCTCTCTGTGCAGGTATCTTTCCGAGTGCCTCGACTGGGACTTCGCCGTCTCCAACATCGAAGGCGGAGGGGCCAGGTTCACCCTGGACATACCGCTCAGCGGCGGCAAGTAATAACCTGTTTCCAGCCCCGCGAAGCAGCCGCCCCGTCAGTCGTTGTTCCCTTTGATTTTTCCGTCAAATATGGGAAAATGATTTTTAGCGGCTGATCGGCCCCGCAAGTGCGGGAACCCGCACCGGCAACCGGACAATAGGAGGAATTATTTCCATGGCCAAAGAAATACCCCCGCTGGCTCTTACTTTCGACGACGTATCCCTGGTACCCGCCTTTTCGGAGATCCATCCGCAGGAAACCGCCGTGGACACGATCTTCACGAGGAACATCAAGCTCAACATACCCCTCGTTTCCGCGGCGATGGACACCGTTACCGAATCGACCATGGCGATAGCGATAGCCAGGCAGGGCGGCATCGGGGTCATACACAAGAACCTGTCGATAGACTCGCAGGCCGAGGAAGTGGACATGGTGAAAAGGTCCGAGGCCGGGATGATAACCAATCCAATAACGATCGCACCCGACAGGAAGGTCGGCGAGGCGCTCGACATGATGAAAAAGTTCCGGATCTCGGGCGTCCCGGTGGTTGACCCCAAAGGAAAACTGCTGGGGATACTGACCAACAGGGACCTCAGGTTCGAAGACCGCACCGACCTGCTCGTATCGGAACTGATGACGAAAGAGAACCTGAAGACCGTCCCGGTCGGAACGACTCTGGAAGAAGCGAAAAAGCTTTTGCAGAAATACAAGATCGAGAAGCTGCTGGTCGTGGACAGGACCTTCCACCTCAAGGGACTCATCACCGTCAAGGACATCCAGAAGAAGATCAAGTACCCCAATGCCTGCAAGGACGACATGGGAAGGCTCAGGGTCGCGGCGGCCGTGGGCGTGAGCGGAGACCTTCTGGAAAGGGCCAGGGCCCTCGTCGGCGTCCACGTGGACGCGATGGTGCTTGACTCTTCCCACGGGCACTCGAAGGGCGTCCTCGAAGCCGCGCGGCTCCTCAAGGAAAAATTCCCGGAAGTCGACCTCGTCGTCGGCAACGTGGCGACCGAAGAAGGGGCTAAAGCGCTTATAGGCGCCGGATGCGACGCAGTGAAGGTCGGAATAGGCCCGGGTTCGATCTGCACGACGAGAGTGATAACGGGCGCCGGGGTGCCCCAGCTTACCGCGATAATGGAAACGGCAAGGGCCGCGAAGGCCGGCAAAGTGCCGATAATCGCGGACGGCGGCATAAGATACTCAGGAGAGATAGTGAAGGCACTCGCCGCCGGCGCCAATTCCGTCATGATCGGAAGCCTCTTCGCGGGAACGGAGGAAGCTCCCGGAGAAACGATCCTCTACCAGGGAAGGACATTCAAGGTTTACAGGGGAATGGGTTCGCTGGGCGCCATGAAAGCAGGTTCGGCCGACAGGTATTTCCAGGAAGGCGCGCTGCCCCTGTCCAAGCTGGTCCCCGAGGGCATCGAAGGAATGGTGCCTTTCAAGGGCAGCCTCGAGAACATGGTATTCCAGCTTGTCGGCGGCGTCAGGTCCGGAATGGGCCTGGTGGGCGCGAAGAACCTCAAGGACCTCAGGGAAAACGCGAGCTTCGTCAGGGTCACGGTCGCGGGCCTGAAGGAAAGCCATCCCCACGACGTCACGATCACCAAGGAAGCTCCCAACTACATGAAGGAGGACGACTAGTGCTTGGCGACGAACTTAGGGAGGCCTACAGGGACCTCCGGAAGAAGATAGACGATTTCAGGGGGTGTCTTTGACCGCGGATCACTGGTAAAGACCCTCTCGGAGCTGGAAACCGCATCGCAGGCGCCGGGTTTCTGGAACGACACGCAAAAAGCCGGCGAAGCCTCAAAACAGCAGCATATCCTGAAGAACAAGATCGCGGAGATAGACCTCGTCCAGAGGCTCGAAGGCGACCTGGACACGCTTCTCGAGTTCGATTCCGCCGGCGATGACGTGGGCGACGAGTTCGGAAAGTCGCTGGCGGAGCTGAGCGCTCTCGCGGAGAAGCTGGAGATAGAACTCCTCCTTTCCGGGAGGGACGACCCCAACAATGCAATACTGACGATACACCCCGGGGCGGGAGGCACGGAGAGCCAGGACTGGGCATCCATGCTTTACAGGATGTATGTCAGGTACGCCGAGAGGAACGGTTTCAGCGTCCAGATCTTCGACTATCAGGACGGAGACACGGCAGGCCTCAAATCCGCGACGCTGCTGATCAAGGGTGAATACGCCTACGGACACCTGAAGACGGAGAGCGGCGTGCACCGGCTCGTCAGGATCTCGCCTTTTGACTCCAACGCCAGGAGGCACACCTCGTTCGCTTCGGTCTACGTCTCTCCGGAGATCACCGACGACATAGACATCATGATCGAAGACAAGGATGTGAGGATCGACATCTACCGGGCGGGCGGAAAGGGCGGCCAGAACGTCAACAAGGTCGAGACCGCCGTGAGGATAACCCACTTCCCCACAGGGATCGTCGTGACCTGCCAGAACGAGAGGAGCCAACTGCAGAACCGCGAGCAGGCGTGGAAGATCCTGCGTTCCAGGATCTACCAGCTCGAACTTGAAAAACGCGCCCAGGAGCGGCAGGCCATCGAGGATTCCAAGAAGGATATAGCCTGGGGAAGCCAGATAAGGTCCTACGTGCTCCATCCTTACAGGCTCGTCAAAGACCACAGGACGAACGTGGAAGTGGGCAACGCAGATTCCGTCCTCGACGGCAACATCGAACCCTTCATAAAGGCCGCCCTCCAGGCAAAAGCTCTCGGATGACCCGAATGATCCCGAACGACCTCTTTCTGAAAGCGTGCAGGAAGGAGCGGACGGAGAGGACTCCCGTCTGGCTGATGAGGCAGGCGGGAAGATACCTCCCCTCCTACCGTATCCTCCGGGAAAAGGCGGGAAGCTTCCTCAAGCTATGCAAGACGCCGGAACTGTCAGCGGAAGCGACGCTTCAGCCGGTCAGGGAGATAGGCTTCGACGCCGCGATAATCTTCTCGGACATCCTCCTGCCTCTCGAGGCCATGGGCATTCCCCTCTCCTTCGAGGAGGGCGAAGGTCCGAGGCTCGAGCCGGTAAGGGAAGAGAAAGACATTGAAAGGCTGTCGATCCCGGACCCGGAGGAGGCTCTCCCCTTCCTGATGAAGTCTATCTCGCTGGTCCGATCGGAACTGAACGGTTCGGTGCCGCTGATCGGCTTCGCGGGAGCGCCTTTCACGCTGGCTTGCTACGCGATTGAGGGTGGATCATCGAAAGACCACAGGAAAACCCTCAGGCTCCTCTACTCGGAGCCCGGGCTTTTCGATTCCCTCCTGGACAAGATAACTGCGGCGACTATCCCCTACCTCAGGGCGCAGGTCCGGGCGGGGGCGGACGCCATCCAGCTTTTCGAATCCTGGGGAGGGATCCTCAATTCAAGGACCTACAGGCAATTCGCACTTCCGTGCGTCCGGAGGATCTTTTCCTCCCTGAAGGACGAGGGCGTGCCGATGATCTTCTACCTCAACGGTTCTTCGCACCTTCTCCGCGAAATGGCCGCCTCGGGCGCCGACGTCCTTTCGATCGACGGCAGGCTCCCGCTCGGAGAAGCTTTCCAGAGGACCTCCGGCGAGTTCGCGCTGCAGGGGAACCTCGAGCCTTCGGCTCTTTTCGCGCCCGCAGACTTCCTCAGAAAAGAGGCCGCCAGTATCGTCTCGGGGGCTCCCAGGCGCGGCCACGTCTTCAACCTGGGCCACGGCGTGCTCCCGGGAACTCCGGTCGACAGCGTGAAGCTGCTTGTCGATTCGGTCAGGGAATTCTCCCGGAGCGAAACGTGAAAGCCCCTGAAACCTGGGATCCTCCGAAGATCGACCCCGAGATCGTTCTGAAATACGACAGGCCCGGCCCCAGGTACACATCCTACCCCACTGCTCCCCATTTCCACGAGCGTTTCACCTGCGAGGACCGCATCAGGGCGATACGGAGGAGCAACGAAATCGCCCCTCCCGCGCCCCTCTCTCTCTATTTCCACATCCCGTTCTGCTCTTCCCTCTGCAGGTTCTGCGGCTGCAGCGTCCACAGGACGAAGGACAGGGGAATATCGGAGAGTTACGTTGACGCCCTTCTCGCGGAACTCTCCTCCCTTGGGAACTTACTCGGAAAGGGAAGGAAGCTCGAACAGCTGCACTGGGGAGGCGGCACGCCCACCTTCATCCCGGCGGGCCTTCTCGGAAAGCTGCACGACGCGGTGTTCGACTCTTTCGAAACAGGAGCCTCCCCGGAGATCGGGATCGAGCTAGACCCGAGGGAACTGGGCGAGAGCCACTTCGAATTCCTTGAACGGAGCCGGTTCAACAGGTTCTCGATCGGGATACAGGATTTCGACCCGCGCGTCCAGGAAGCAGTGCACAGGGCCCAGGACGAAAAAGCTACCGTGTCGGTTTTCGAAAGACTTAGAAAGCTGGATCGCGCCTCCCTTAGCGTCGATCTCATGTACGGCCTGCCCCTTCAGACGGCGCGGAGCTTTTCTTCCACCATCGGCAAAGTGATAGGCATGGCGCCGGACCGCGTGGCGGTCTTCAATTTCGCCTACATCCCCGAACAGCTTCCCCACCAGAGAACGATCGACGCCGGCCTTCTCCCCTCCCCTGCGGAAAAACTGGAGATCCTCGGGATGGTGATCGGGGAACTGACCTCCGCGGGATATGTCTGCATCGGCATGGACCATTTCGCAAGGCCCGGAGACGAACTCGCCGCCGCTCTGAAAGAAGGGACGCTCCACAGGAACTTCCAGGGATACACGACCAAGGGGGGATGCGATCTTTTCGGCGTAGGGGCGACATCCATAAGCCAGTTCTCGAACGTGTACTCGCAGAACATCAAGGACGCCCCCCGATACATAGAAGCCGCAGTCTCGGGAAGATCAACTGTCATGAGAGGCATCGAGCTTACGGGTGAGGACCTTCTGAGAAGGGACGTCATAAACGGGCTGATGTGCCGATCGGAGGTCCGGAAAAACGAGATCGAAGAAAAGCACGGGATAGAGTTCGACATGTTCTTCAAGAATGAGCTGGAGAACCTGGCTCCGATGGAAAAGGACGGGCTCGTGTCCCTTTCGCGGTACAAGCTGGAGGTCAAGCCTCTCGGCCGGCTGCTCGTCCGGAACATAGCGATGGTTTTCGACGCTTATCTGAACAGAGCCGGTTGCAAGGCTTCTTTTTCGAGGACCGTATGAAGGCGGGGGGGCAAGAATGAACCACGGAAACGGACATAATGATGACGGGACCCGGGGCGGTGTTCGAAAAGGCGTGCTTCTTCTCAATTACGGCGGCCCGAGGAACGAAGCCGAGATCTTTCCGTTTCTTCAGGAGATATTCGGCGACCCGGCTATCTTCAGGTATCCCGCCTGGATAAGAAAAAGGCTGGCACGGCACCTAGCGGCTCGCAGGACGCCCGTTACGGCATCTATATACGGCGAAATGGGTCGTTACAGCCCCATCTGGGAAGAGACCGGGAACCAGGCCCGCGCCCTTCAGTCGGCGCTGGGCGACGGATACAGGGTCTTTACCGGAATGAGGTATTTCCCGGACGACATGCGAAATGCCGCGCGGAATATCCTCGATTCAGGGATAGGAGAACTCCTGCTTCTTCCCCTCTTCCCGCAGGAATCCGAAACAACGACTGGTTCCGCCTTGAGAGCGGCCCACGCTTCCCTGAAGGAGGCGGGGTTCAACGGCAGCATTCTCGAATCGAGACATTTCTTCAGGGAACCCGGTTTCCTTCAGGCCGTCTGTTCGCTGCTCGGGGAAAAACTATCGGAGGCGGAAGAAAAGCCGAGAGTCATCTTCTGCGCCCACGGCCTTCCCCTGAAACTCGCTCTGAGAGACAATTACCAGGACCAGGTAAGGGAAACCGCAAAGCTCGTGAGCAACAAGCTCTCCATTATCCTGAGTCTTACCAGCCCCAGCGTGAACGGATGGCAGGAGGCGATACTTGCCTTCCACGGCAAGGTCGGCCCCATGAGATGGCTCAAGCCCTCCGTCGAGGAAACGATCGAGGAATGGAGCAAGTCGGACTGCCGCTCGGTCCTTCTCGTCCCGATATCCTTCGTGTCGGAGCACAGCGAGACCCTATACGAGATGGACATCCTCTACAGGGAGCTTGCCGAATCCTCAGGCATCAAGTTCTCGAGAGTTCAGACCGTGAGGTGCCATCCCCTTTTCATCGATGCCCTTGCGGAAATATGCAGGAGGAAACTTGACGGCTGAAACGCTCGATTGCGTGGTCGTCGGCGGAGGTATCAGCGGCCTGACAGCGGCCACTCTGCTGGGCAGGAACGGAGTGAACGTGATCTGCATCGAGGCGAACCCATCCCCCGGCGGATCGATCGTAACCTGGAAGAAGGACAACTTCCTCTTCGAGCTGGGCCCCAACACCGTGCTGGACAACTGTCCGGAGATCGACGGGCTGCTCTCGGCCGCGGGCCTCCTTGATAAAAAGATAAACGCCATGCCGTGTTCGGGAAACCGCTACATTGTGAAAAAAGGAAAACTGGCCGCTCTTCCCCGCGGTCCGCTCTCGTTCCTGTTCGGCGGGACTTTTTCGATGGGTTCGAAGTTGAGGCTCCTCAGGGAGCCTTTCATTCCGCCCTGCCCCGCGGAAGCCGAAGAGACCGTCGCAGCCTTCACCATAAGGCGTCTGGGAAAAGAATTCCTGGATTACGCGGTGGCCCCTTTCGTTTCCGGGGTTTACGCGGGGGATCCCTACAAGCTTTCCCTTCCCCACGCGGTCCCGAAGATCGCCGCACTGGAGAAACGCTACGGCAGCCTGGTGAAGGGCGCGGCGGCGAAAAGAAGAGGAGGGGCTCCGCAGGGTTCGATCATCTCCTTCAGCAAGGGATTTGAAGTCCTTCCCGAGACTCTGGGCTCCCTCCTTGGCGATTCTTTCCTTCCGTCCTCACGCGTGACGGGAATATCGGCGGATGCCGAACATTACAGCATCCGCGTCCGACTCAGGGACGGTTGCGACGCTTTTCTCAGGACACGCTCCGCGGTCATGGCCATTCCAGCCGAGGAGGCATCCGCTATCCTTTCGGAGCTTCCCGGCAATTTCCCCGACGGCATTTCCTCCCTGCCTTACGCGCCGGTAGCGGTGATCTCGCTCGGATTCAGGAAGCAGGATGTCAGGAACCCGCTCAAGGGTTTCGGATTCCTCGCCCCGGAGGTCGAGAACCGCTTCGTGCTCGGATGCCTCTTCAGTTCTTCTCTTTTTCCGTCGCGGGCTCCGGCCGGGCATGTCGCTCTGACCGCCTTCGCGGGTGGAGCCGTTCACCCGGAAAGGGCGCTCATGCCGGAGGAGAAGATCCTCGACGAAACCCTCACGGACATCTCGACCCTGCTGGGCGTCGAAGGCGCTCCCGTGATCTCCAGGGTCACGACCTGGGAGAAGGCGATTCCGCAGTACATGCTGGGGCATAACTCTTACAAGCTCTCCGCCAAGAGGTTTGAGGAGGAGAACCACGGCATCTTCATCTCGGGGAACCTGCTTTACGGGGTCTCGGTCGGCAACTGCATCCAGAACGCGACGGCGCTTGCGGGAAGGGTGATGAACTTTCTTAAAAGATAGAATTCGGGTATAATCATGCTTTTGAAGGGGGTTACGATGGTAAATAAGACCGAATGGATCTGGATGAACGGGAAATTCGTAAAGTGGGACGACGCGAACATCCACATCATGTCCCACGTGATTCACTACGCCTCCTGCGTTTTCGAGGGGATCAGGTGCTACTCGACACCCAAAGGCCCCGCCGTCATGAGGCTCAGGGAACATATCCAAAGGCTCTACGATTCGGCGAAGATCTACAGGATGATACCTAAGATGTCCGTCGACGAGTTCGTCGAGGTGTGCCTGGAGACGATCCGAATGAACAAAATGAAACAATGCTACATCAGGCCGATAATCTACCGCGGGTACGGCGAAATAGGCGTCAATCCTCTCAAGAACCCGGTAGACATGGCGGTCATGGTGTGGGAATGGGGAGCCTACCTGGGCGAAGAGGCGCTCGCCAAGGGGATCCCGGTCTGCGTTTCATCGTGGAGGAGGCTCGCCCCCGACACGATGCCGACCACCGCGAAAGCCGCCAGCAACTACATGTCCGGCGCCCTCATCAAGATGGAAGCCCTCTCCCTCGGGTTCGACGAAGGCATCGCGCTCGATTACAACGGATACGTATCGGAGGGAAGCGGCGAGAACATTTTCGTCATAAGGAACGGCGAAGTCATGACGCCGCCGCTGTCCTGCTCTGTCCTTCCGGGCATAACTCGAGCGAGCGTCATACAGCTCCTCAGGGAGGACCTGAAGGTCCCGGTGACGGAATGCAACATAAACCGCGAGGTGCTTTATATCGCCGACGAGATATTTTTCACGGGAACGGCGGCCGAAGTTACTCCCGTGGCGTCGGTGGACAAGATCGACGTCGGGAAGGGCGGCAGGGGGCCCATCACCGAAAAGGTCCAGACCCTGCTTCTCTCGATCCTCCAGGGCAGGTCGCCGGACAAGTACGGCTGGCTTACACCTGTCAACAAGTGATGACCGCGGGGGGACGGGTTTTCCCGTCCCCCCGCTTTTATTCGCTCCCTTGTTGTTATAGAATGATGTAAGGCGTATCAGGCCAATTTAAGGAGCGGAAGATGCATGTCAATGACCTGCTGAAGATGGCAAGCGACAGAGGGGCCAGCGACCTTCACCTCAAGGTCGGCTCCCATCCGGTCGTAAGGATCAACGGTATTCTGCAGCCCCTGACCGAATCGAGGAGGCTCCTCCAGGAAGACACCATCGCGATGGCCTTTTCGATAATGGACGCCAAGCAGAAGGAGAAGTTCAAGACCAACCTCGACATAGACATCGCCTACTCGGTCTCCGGCCTTGGCCGGTTCCGCGTCAACATCTTCCAGCAAAGGGGCACCGTCGGCATAGTCGCCAGGGTCATCCCCATCGGCATCAAGACGATCAAGGACCTTCTCCTTCCACAGGTCATCGAGAAGATATCCAACGAGCAGAGGGGCATGATCCTCTGCACCGGCACGACCGGCTCGGGAAAATCCACATCCCTGGCCGCAATGATCGATTACATAAACGCCAACAGGACCGAGCACATCATAACCATCGAGGATCCGATCGAGTTCCTTCACAGGGACAAGAAATCGATCGTAAACCAGAGGGAGGTCGGCCTGGACACGAGGTCTTTCGCCGCCGCGCTCCGCTCGGCCCTCCGTGAAGACCCCGACGTCGTCCTTGTCGGCGAAATGCGAGACTATGAAACCATCGAGACGGCTCTTCTCGCAGCGGAAACCGGCCACCTCGTTCTTTCCACCCTCCACACGCTTGACGCCACGGAAACGATAACCCGAGTGATATCCGTCTTCCCTCCCCACCAGCAGAAACAGATCAGATTGCAGCTGGCGAGCGTGCTCAAGGCCGTCATATCCCTTAGGCTGGTCCCGAAGGCCGACGGGAAGGGGCGAGTCCCCGCTGTCGAGGTGATGATCAACACCGCCACGATCCAGGACTGCATCGAGAACAAGGAAAAGACAAAGATGATAAAGGAGTTCATAGAGCAGGGAACGTCGCAGTACGGGATGCAGACTTTCGACCAGTCGCTGTTCTTCCTCTACAAGCAGGGCCTGATAACTCTGGAGGAGGCTCTCCGCAGGGCCACTAATCCGGATGACTTCAAGCTCAAGATCGCGGGCATTCATTCCACCTCCGACGCGGCCCAGGAACAGATGGACAGCACCATCTCGACATCACAGACAGGCGCGAAGGAGGGAGATTCTTCTCCTTTCGTGAAATACTAAATTGGCCCGCAAAGAAGACAAACCTGCCAGACAAGCTTTCAACGAAGCTCTCAAGCTGCTCGCCGGGAGGGACATGAGCTCCAACGCCCTGGCAGAGAAGCTCCTGTCGAAAGGTTTCGCCGCAAAAGAGGTCGATGAGACGCTGTCCCTCCTGCGGAGCAAGAAATAC
Source organism: Acidobacteriota bacterium (assembly GCA_029559035.1). Classification (GTDB taxonomy): domain Bacteria; phylum Acidobacteriota; class UBA4820; order UBA4820; family UBA4820; genus JAKQCT01. The sequence goes on along the minus strand of JAKQCT010000088.1, from coordinate 49,367 downwards.
CTGGACGACGGAAAGCTTGCCTCGCGCCAGGCCATGTTATACCTGGAGAAGGGCAAGGGGTTCTTCTACATCAAGCACCACCTTCGGAACCTCGGTTTTACGGAGATGCCGGAGATCCCCGCAGAAGGTGAGATAGATTCCATCCTGGAGATCCTGGAAAAGAAGGGACAGACCCCCGCGAAGCTCCGAAATGCCAAGACCAGGGTGAAGATGATGGTCTTCCTCAGCCGCAGGGGGTTCCGGCAGGAGACGATCCAGAAAGCTTTAAGACATTTCGAAGAAACGGAAGGTTGACGCTCCCCATGCGCAGTTCCGAGATCAGAAAGAAATTCCTCAGGTATTTCGAAGATAACGGCCACGCCGTCGTCCGCTCCTCGTCCCTGGTACCCGCGGGCGACAGGACGCTCCTTTTCACCAACGCGGGCATGAATCAGTTCAAGGACGTTTTCCTCGGCAACGAGAAAAAGCCCTTCAGGCGGGCGGCGTCGAGCCAGAAGTGCGTGAGGGCGGGCGGAAAGCACAACGACCTGGAAAACGTCGGTTTCACCGCAAGGCATCACACGTTCTTCGAAATGCTCGGCAATTTCTCCTTCGGGGATTATTTCAAGAATGACGCCATCCGCTTCGCCTGGGAATTCCTGACCGGGGTCGCGGGCATTGACCCTGCGAGGATGGTCGCGACGATCTTCGCCGGCGACGACGAAGTGCCTCGCGACGAGGAGGCGCTCGAAATCTGGCTCGGCATCCTTCCGAAGGAAAGGATCCACGAATTCGGGAAAAAGGACAATTTCTGGGCCATGGGCGACGTCGGCCCCTGCGGCCCGTGCAGCGAAGTGCATTATCACCTCAGCGATGACCTCCCATGCCCGGAGGAAGCCGAAGGCAGGAAGTGCAAGGGCGTAGCGTGCGAATGCGACAGGTGGCTCGAGCTCTGGAACCTGGTCTTCATGCAGTACGACAGGGACGCAGCGGGGCGGCTTTCCCCCCTCCCGGCGCCCTGCGTCGATACAGGCATGGGGCTTGAAAGGCTCTGCGCCGTAATTCAGGGAGTCCATACCAACTACGACACCGACCTCATACGCCCCATCATTTCGGAGGTCGAGAGGATCAGCGGCGGCAAATACGAAGCGGACGGCGAAACTGGCGTAGCGATGAGGGTCATCGCCGACCACATACGATCCTCGGCGTTCCTCATCGCGGACGGCGTACTACCCTCGAACGAGGGGCGCGGTTACGTGCTGAGGAAGATAATAAGGCGCGCGATCCGGTATGAAAAGAAACTGGGGATAACCTCCCCCGCCCTTCCCCTTCTGGTTCCCAAGGTGGCGGAGCTGATGGGCGAAGCCTACCCGGAGATCATCGGGAACGGGGAACGGGTCCGCAGGGTCCTTCTCCGCGAGGAGGAGGTTTTCGCCTCCACCCTGTCCCTGGGTCTGTCAAAGCTGGAGGAAGCCCTCCCCGAATTCAAGAACGGCATCGTTCCAGGCGACCTGCTCTTCAAACTGTACGATACATACGGACTTCCCCTGGACCTCGCCGCGGACATCGCCAAGGAAAAAAAGCTCGGCCTCGACATGGCCGGGTTCGACGAGGCGATGAAGAGACAGCGCGAACTGGCCAAAGCCTCATGGAAGGGCGACGGGGAGGGAAAGGATTTCTCGGCTTTTCAGGGGCTGGAGAACGCCTCGTCGTTCATCGGTTACGACGCCCTGGTCTCGAGGACCGAAGTCCTTGCCCTTGCCGCGAACAACGAGAGGACCGGCATCCTGCGCGAAGGGGAAAAGGGGTTCGCCGTCTTCGCCTCGACGCCTTTCTACCCGGAATCGGGCGGACAGGTTGGCGACACTGGCCGCGGGGAGAACGAGAACTGCTCGTTCGTCGTCCGCGGGACGGTGAAGGCGCTCAGAAAGATCTCCGTCAGCGAAGTCGAAGTTGTCGAGGGAGAGCTCAAGGCCGGCGATCCGGTCACCCTTACAGTCGACGAAAGGAGGCGGCGCAACACGGAAGCGCACCACACTGCGACGCACCTCCTTCACTCGGCGCTCAGGGAGGTCCTCGGGGACCACGTGAAGCAGGCGGGCTCCCTCGTGAGCCCGGACCGCCTCCGTTTCGATTTCCAGCACTTCCACGGGCTCGACGACGAGCTGATATCGGCGGTCGAGGAAAAAGTCAACGAGTCGGTCTGGCAGGATATCCCCGTCTCGAAGACTTTCATGCCTCTCCAGGAGGCCCTCGATTCGGGAGCGATGGCCCTTTTCGACGAGAAGTACGGCGATACGGTTAGAGTGGTATCGGTGGAAGGCGTGTCAAGGGAGCTCTGCGGAGGATGCCATGTCGAGAGGACGGGCAGGATAGGCGTTTTCAAGATCCTCGACGAAAAGTCGGTCGCCTCGGGAACCAGAAGGATCGAGGCCGTCTGCGAGAATTCCGCATACAGCCTCTTGGCGGGCAACTACCGGGAGATCCTCGCGGCGGAACAGATACTTAAAATGCCCAGGGAAAAATTTCTCGAATCACTGAGGTCGCTGGTCGATACGAACAAAGCCCTCGAAAAGGAGCTCGAATCCCTGAAGCTCAAGCTCGCCTCTTCAGGTGCGGCCGGCGACGAGATAAGGGAAGAAGGCGGCATAAGGTTCATCATCAAATCCGTCGAAGGTCTCTCCCCTTCCCTGGTCAAGAACCTCGCGGACTCGCTGAGGGAAAAGCTGGGTTCGGGGATAGTGGTGATAGGCAACAGAACGGAAGAAAAAGCGTCGATACTAGTGGCGGTGACAAAGGACCTAACGGGAAAATTCAACGCCCCGAAGATAGTGAAAGAGCTCGGGAAGCTCATCGGCGGAGGCGGAGGCGGAAAGCCCGACATCGCGGAGGCCGGAGGAAAGGATGTCGCCGCCCTGAGGGGCGCCCTCGAAAAGGCTCCCGCGATAATTGCGGGGCTGGCCACGCAAACATGAAAGATATTTCTTTAAACCATATCAATGTTGACCGTGTCATACACGGTGGGAGGATCAAGATGAAAAAAGCACTGACCGTTTTACTTGTCCTGAGCTTCGTCTTCGCGCTGCCGGCTTTCGCGGAGAAGAAGAAGGCGGAGACGAAACCGGTGGCCACGGTAGAACAGCTCATTGAAAGCGGCGAATACCAGAAAGCGATCGACCTCGGCAACAAGACGATCGCCTCGGGCCAGGAGACCGCGGGGCTGCTGGCGAATATCGGAGTGGCATACTACAAGCTGAAGGACAACGCCAACGCCCTCGCATTCCTTGAAAAAGCCTACGCCAAGGCGAGCGATCCGCTCGCCCCCGAGACCCAGCTGCAGCTGCAGGCCCTGATGTTCGAAGCGACGATCTTCCACGAGATGGCTCAGGAGGAAAAGGTCGCCGAAGCTTACGGCAAGGCCCTCGCGATAGCCCCCGAGGACAAGGAGGTCCTTTACAGCTACGCCCACATCGTGGAGGCGAAGGACAAGGCAAAGGCTTTCGAGCTTTATGACAAGCTCGTCCCGCTCGACCCGCTTTACAAGAACGTCGGATACGACGCCGGCGTTTTCGCTCTCCAGAACGGGGACCTCGACAGGGCAGAGTCCTACCTCACCAAAGCGAGGAACACCGCCCCCGAGAACGAGGACACTCTTCTCGCCCTCAGCCAGGTCCTTCTGAAGAAGAAGAGCTACGAATCGGCGGTTCCGGTGCTCGAGAAGGTGTCCACGATCACCACGAAAGAAATGCTGAAACCGGCCCTTCTCCAGAGGCTCGCGTTCTGCCAGCTCCAGACGAACAAGCCTGCGGATTGCATCCAGACCGCGGACAAGATAATCGCGCTCAGGCCCAACGACGAGGCCGCCCTCCACTTCAAGTCCGAGGCTTACTACCAGATGAAAGACCTCAAGAACGCGGCGGCCGCCGCGGACCAGCTTCTCGCCCTCAACCCCAACCACGAGAACGCCATGTACAGAAGGGCGGTCATCTACCTCGAGCAGAAGAGCAACGACAAGGCAAAGCCCCTCCTGGAAAAGATCGCCTCCTCGACCAAGGACTCGGAACGCAAGGCCGAGGTTCAGGGATACCTGAAGCAGATGAAGGGCGGGAAAAAATAGTTTTCCCTTAAACAACTCCGAAAGGCGGGGGCTTCCCCGCCTTTTTTATTTCTGCTGGAGCGAGGCGATCTTCCTTATCGATAGCCTGTAGAAGATCACCGCGGGGAGGGAAACGAGCGCCGCCTCAGCCATCGCCCGGAACCAGTGGGCGGTTCCGGCCTCTCCCCCCAGGATACCCAGGTAATGGCGGTAGACAGGCCTCGCGCTTATGACCGTCAGCGCGGCGACATATATCATCGAGAAGAACATGTACATGAAGCCGCCCGGGGTAACAAGCATCCTCGCCGGGTTCTTCTCGTCGAACATCGGCGCCCTGCACCCCATGTAAAGGGCCATGGCCGTCAGGAATACCGAGGAAACGAGAGTGCAGACGAGAAAATATGCGAAAGGCCATCCCCCGAGATCGATCAGCCGCCCTGCCGAATAGAACGTCGCGAGCGAGAACAGCGAGAGTGGGACGGCGGTGAAAAGGAACTTCGCCAGAACGATCTTCTCCGGCGGGACCGGCAGGGCCCTGGTTGTAAAAAAGGCCCTTCCCTCCCACCCCAACGAAGTGAACGCGAACCTGGCGGCGACCGACGACACCACGAAAAGCAGGGTGACGAAATTGAGAAGAGTCACCGCCACCCGGAAGGGCGCCGCCTCGAGCGGAACATACCTCACGTTGAAAAGGTAGATGATGACGAGGGCCCCGAGGATGAAAAGCTGGCCCCATTCGGCGGGGCTCCTGAAGAAAGCCTTCGCGTCCCTGAAAAGAACCGCCCTTGCTTCTTTTCCGAGAGGGAGCTTCCGGAGGGCCGCCATCAGGAAAGACCCCTCCCCGCGCGCTGATCTGACCTTCGCCGGCCCGGCCACCGCGCTTCTGGCGAACCCGCTTGAATGAAACAGTCTGACAAGAAGCGCGAGGAGGACAAGGCTCCCCGCGGCGAGGAGCGACAATTTGCCTGCATAGACGAGGCAGCGGACCGTGTCGCCTTCTCCCGAACTCACGATGGCCCTCGCGAACCATGAGGAGGGAAGCGAACCCTCCGCGGGGAGGGCTATGGAGGAAATCAGGTCATCGATCGCGGCGGAGCTCTTCGGATTGATGAGGACCTCCGGTTTCGAGAGCCTGAAGAGCAGTATAAGCGATGTCAGGAGCGCAAGCCCCAGAACGGTCAAGAACTGATGCAGCCTCCTTGCAGGGAAACACCTCGCGAGGATGATCGTCAGGGATGCTCCCAACGCGGATGGAGAAGCGACGAAAAGGACAAGGCAGGCTAACGAAAACAATGATCCGGCCAGCCCCCCTCCGCCTCTCACGTTCTGGTAGCTCATGATCACCGGGACGATCAGCAGGACGACCATCGCCGACGCGTTGAAAAATGCCTGCAAGAGCTTCAAAGCCCTTATCCCGTCCCTCTGGAGGGGCAGAGCGAACAGCAGTTCGAGGTCTTCGTCGAGGTAAAGATAGCTGAGCGACGTTACGGCGGACGAGAAGACCAGCATCGTGAAGGTCGTGAGGAATACCAGCCCCATTAGCTTTGCGGACATGGCAATCATCATGTTCGCGGGAACGTTCTTCAGCGAATAAAGATTCCAGAAGATCCTTTGGAAAAACAGGAAATCGGCGAACAGGAAGAGGGTTCCGAACAGGACGAACGCCGAGAAGAACAAAAACCTCGCCCGATCCATAGGCATGGCCCGGTTCCTGAAGCTTCTCAGGTTGGCTTTTGCGTAAGGCAGCACCTGTCAGTCAGGAAAGAGGGTGCTGAGCTTCTCTTTCGCGATGTCCGCCTCGGGAGAGATCGGCGCCGCGGACACTATCTCCTGGAGAAGCCGCCTGCTTTCTGCTTTTTCTCCGAGGTGAAAGTTCGTCAGTGCAAGCTTGAGTTTAGCCGACATGAACTTTGCGCCTTTCGGGTATTTTTCCATCGTCAGAGAGAGGGCCTTTTTGGCTTCCCCGTAATCCTTCATGCCGTAATAGGATTCACCCGTCCAGTACATGCAGTTCTCGACCAGCGGGTCCGCGGGAAAGAGGGCGATGAACCTCTGGAACTCCTCCACGGCGTTGCGGTACCGTCCCTGAATGTATTCCGAGTGGGCGCCCTGGTATATCTGCTGAGGAGTCTCCCCGGGTGCCGCGTCCGTACCCTTCTGTGATCCGGGTGCAATTTCCGGCGGAGCAGGCTGAAGAGGGCGGGCGTGCCCCCTGTCGGCAACCATGCTTTCGATCGCTTCGAGCTTGCTTTTCAGCTGGTCGAGGTCCGCGCGGATATCGGCCGTCTGCGAAGAACGGGAAACTGCTTCCAGCCTTGCATCAAGGAACTCAAGCCTTTTCCTCATTTCCTCAAGTTCGAACGCAAATCCCGTGAGCTTGCTTTCGAGCGCGCGAATTTCCGACTGCATCCTCTCCATGTCCTCTTTTGTTCCGCCAAAGGCAGGCAGGACAAAGAAAAGCAGAAGGATAACGGCGGCAGAGGCCCTTTTCATCGACTATTTTTGCGGTTCGGACAGAAGGAATTCCGCCCTGCGGTTCTTCTGCCAGCACTCCTCGCTGTGGTCTCCGCATATCGGCTTGTTCTCGCCGTACGAGACCGTCTGTATCCTGGCGGCCGGCATTCCGAGGCCTATCAGATACTCTTTCGCGGCGTTCGCTCTTCTCTCGCCGAGAGCCAGGTTGAAAGCTTCAGTGTTCCTTTCGTCGCAGTGGCCTTCCACGATCAGGTTGAACTCCGGATGCTTCAGGACCCATTCAGCGTTTTTCCTCAATATCTCCCGTGATTCCGGGATTATCTCCCACTTGTTGACCTCGAAGTGGATCCTCTTCAGGACTCCCTGTTTGTTGAAGTAATCGGCCGTGGTTTCTACCTTGAGGCTTTCGTCCCTCTTCTCCGGAGTCCAATCCGCGGACGGGGATTGCGGCGTGGCAGGAGCCGGAGGCGGCGTCCCGGGGCCGGTTGACTTCTTTTTGCAGCCGGACATCATCAACAGCAGGGAAAGGGCCAGGATCAAAAGAAAAAGAACTCGTTTGTTATACATCATCCACCTCCGCCTTTAAGAACCTCATTTTAGTTAAAGCCCCGGATTAAGTCAACAACCGCCTGTCCCCCGCGGTGCCGTCGCCTCCACGAGCAAGCATCTGCAGCGGTCATCCAATCTCCCTTCCTTCGAACTTTCCGTCGTAAATGTACTTGCTGAAATACCTTTCCGACGGGTCCGTAAGGAGCGTTACGACGGTCCTGCCTTCTCCGAGCAGACCCGCGAGCCTTTTCGCACCCGCCGCGTTCGCCCCGGAGGATGCTCCGACGGGGAACCCGAGCTTACCCAGGCGGTCCACCATGTGGAAAATCTCCCTGTTGCTCAGCGGTAAAAAGCCGTCGACAAGCCGCCTGTCGAGATTCCGGGGCCACCATCTACCGCCTATCCCCTCCACCATTTTTTCACCGACGCAGCTCTCACCTGAAAGCACGGAGCCGGGCGGATCGACCAGGTAGGCCTTGAGCGAAGGGTTCTTCTCCTTGAGGAATCTCGCGATCCCGGTGAAGCTGCCGCCGGTGCCCGCTCCCAGCGCAAGGCCGTCAACTTTTCCCAGAAGCTGCTCCCAGATCTCAGGTCCGGTGGTCCTGTAGTGGATTTCCGGGTTGGACCCGTTTTCGAACTGGTTCGCCCTGAAAGCTCCAGGGATCGACGCTTCCAGTTCTTCCGCTTTTTCGACCGCTCCCGCCATGCCCTTATCCCGCGGAACCGTGAGGATTTCTCCGCCAAGGCCTCGGACGAGTATCATTTTCTCTCTCGCGTACCCCTCGACCATCACGATCACAACCCTGTAGCCGAGGGATACCCCCACCAGCGCGAGCGCCACGCCCGTGTTGCCTGCGGTCGCTTCGATTATGGTTCCGCCTTTTCGAAGCCTTCCTTCCTTTTCCGCCTGCCTTATTATCCCCAGGGCGATCCTGTCCTTCACGCTCATCCCCGGATTGAGGTACTCGAGCTTGGCCCATATCTCGGCTTCGCCTTTCTCCCTGATCCCTCCGAGGCGAACGATCGGAGTTTCCCCGATCAGTTCGACGACGCTTTTTGCTGTTTTCATTTTTCTCCGGGAAAGCTCGGCAGCCGGCACCGTCTCCGGCTTCCGTGAGAGGAAACCGGCCGCGGGCAGGCCGCGTCGCTCATTCCCGCCCTTGACTCCCGCGGACGGGTGTTGCTCAATTGTCCTTGTCTTCGGTTTCCGGGTCCCTCATATAGACGGGGATGAAATCCTCGTCCCCCCGGCCGTCCTCGTCGTCCTCGTAGTTATACAGCCTTCCGTTCTTGTCCTTGGAAACGTCCCTCGATTTCTTCTCCGAGATCTCGGCCATCATCCTCTTCTTCGCCTTTGACGACTCCTCGAAGTCGGCGCCCCTCTTGAACTTGTTCTCCCTGGGGGAGCCTGATTCCTCGACCTCCCACGCGACGGCGGCCGTCTGGGGTGCCGGCGAGTAAGGCCTCGAAGAGCGGGGCGGCGCGGAGCCGGGTTCTTTCTTCTTGGCTTCGCTGACGATGATCTTCCGGTCCCTTAGAAGCGCGTTGTTGAGCTTGAACACGGATTCCTGCATCTGCGCAGCGGTTTCGAACTCGACGAAGGCGAACCCCCTCGGCTTCCCTGTTTCCCTGTCTTTGGGAATAACCACCTGTGTTATGTTTCCCGCCTTCTGGAAGAACTCCTTGAGCTCCTGTTCCGTCGCGTCGTAAGGAATGTTACCAACAAAGATTCGGTTGGACACGGTTCTTTTTCACCTCCATAAAAGATATGATTCTACCATTTTAATTGAAAGAATCAAGGATTTCCGCATCTCTGTCGCAGGCAAACGATTGTAGCCCCCCATCCTCCTTCGGCGGGGCCTGCGTCCCTGGTCTCCGCCACGAAAGGGATCCGGGCAACCAGTGCGAGCACTGTGGCTTTGAGCGATCCCGAGCCCTTCCCGTGTATTATCCTCACCTCTGTCATACCCTTCTCTCTGCACAACCGCAGGTATTCGGGTATCAGGTCCTTGACTTCCTTGGGATCGAATGTGTGAAGGTCCAGGACGCCCTCGATCGGGATCGTGACGGGTGTTTCCGTCATGACGGCGTCCTTATGAACTTTTCCAGCTTGTCCGGATGTCTCGTCCCGAGCATGAAAGTTTTACCCCCGCGGAGACGGACCACCACGCCGTCCTTTCCCGACATCGTATAAGCCCACATGCCTTTTCCGTACCTTATCCCCCAGCCTCCGAACTCGAGAATAGGCCTGTACCTGACGGCCTCGGCCGATTCAATTGAAGAAAGCTGGAACTCCCTCCAGAAAGGAAGGAAAGGGAAGAACCTGTAGCGCAGGCAGACCTGGTTGACCTCTATCTCGAGCCTGGCGTAAAAAAGAAGCGAGAAAAGAATCCCGAGTGCCGCCAGGAGGACCGCTGCAGGTGTAAAAGACTTGCCCGTCGTGAAGGCCCTGTACCCCTCGGATGCCGCGGCCGCGAAAACCACGGCCAGTGCGAGAAGAGCGGGTATCGCTATCGGGACGCTCCTTAGGTTCTGAACCTCCCGGAATACCGGAGGAAGCGTTCCGAACCTGCCGTCATTTCCGGAATAAAGACCCATCGCGTCAGATGTTATCAGACAAAGACACCCAAATCAAGGCGGTCAACGCCCTGCCCTTCCCGCTGTCCCCAGCCCGTGACTTTTCGTGATAAACTTGTTCCTCATGGGAAGAAACCAGCGCTCCCTTTCTTTCGTACCTGCGTCGATCATCGCCCTTCTCGCGGAGGGCACGAGGAAATACGACGTCCGGAATGGTTCGGTCCTTTTCGCCGACGTCGCGGGGTTCACGCCGCTGACCGAAGCCCTCCTGGTCCTCGGAAGGGAGGGCAGCGAGGAGCTGACGAGGATCCTGAACCGCCATTTCACATCCATGATAGAAATTACCGACAGATACGGCGGCGACGTTCTCAGGTTCGCCGGCGACGCCATGACTGTATTCTTCCCGGACGAGGAAGGACCGTCAGCGGTCTCCTGCGGCATCGCCATGCTCGAAAAAATGAAAGAATATTCGAAGGTGGAAAGCAGGGCGGGAGATTTCGAACTTGCGATGAAGATCGGATGCGCGGCCGGCCCGGTCCAGATAGGCGTGGTCGGACCGCCGGGCGGAGCCGATTACTACGCCCTGGGGGAGCCGCTCGACGCTTCCGCCGACGCCGAACATCACGCGCAACGGGGGGACCTCGTCGTTTCGCCTTCAGTCAAGGTTCCGGGAGCTTTCGAAACAAGCTCAAGAGGAGAAGGATTTTCTCTCGTAGCGGGAATCCCCCTGCCCCCCCCTTCCCGCAAGCCTTCCGCCTCGAAAGCCAAGGATTTCGACCCCGCTGAGTTCCTGCCTCCTTACATGATCGACCAGGCCCAGCCTGGCGTCATGGGAGAACACAGAGGAACGACCGTCATATTCCTCTCGTTCCCGACACCGTCGGGCAGCGCGGATGAGATACATTCAAGCTTGTCTCACCGTTACGAAGAGACGCTTTCCATAGTGAAGAAATACGGCGGCATTCTGAACAAGCTGGACTTCGGAGACAAGGGCGCGAAGGCGGTGATCCTTTTCGGGGCGCCGGTCGCGTGCGAGAACAGGGAAGAAATGGCCGTCAGGGCGGCGCTTGAAATAATGGCGCTGGAAGGCAACCGCGGCTCCCTGCGGATGGGGCTCACTTCCTCGCACCTTTTCTCCGGGCCGCTCGGCTCCCCTTCCAGGAGGGAGTTCACGGTGATGGGCGACGGGATAAACCTTTCGGCGAGGCTGATGGGCTACGCGAAGCCCGGCGAGGTCATCGCCGATCAGCCGACCCATGAGAAAGCATCGGGAGCCGTGGTTTTCAGGGATAGGGGCGAGATCTCCGTCAAAGGGAAGTCGGGGCTCATAAGGATATTCGAACCTGCGTCGGTCAGGGAAGAAACAAGGGAGACGGGAGGCAGGAAGCTGTACGGAAGGGAGGCCCTCCAGCAGGAGATCAAGGAGTGGCTCCTTTCGGAAGACCGCGTCCCCCTTGCCGTGCTTGGAGAGATCGGCAGCGGAAAAAGCGCGATGGCTGACTGGCTGTTCAGAGAAGCGAGAGCGCGAGAATACGGCGTCCAAAGGATAGAGCTGCAACCCTTTTCCAGAGACATGTTCTTTTCCCTCTTTTCTCGGCTTTTGAAAAAAGTATTCGAGATCAAATCTGCCGGCGACCTTCCAAAACTCCTGCCGTTGATCCCCTCGGTTTCGAGGGAGTTCGCCCCTCTTCTTCTGCCTTACTTCGGCTATGAAGAGACGGCGGACAAGTCGCTCGAGAAACTGGGGCCGAAGGACAGGAGGGACATCGCCTACTCGATGCTGCTCGCCCTCTTCGCTAACATCGAGGACACGGTCTTCATCATCGACAACCTCTCTTTCGCCGACCAGGCGTCCCTCGACTTTTTATCCTACGCCGTAAGCAACAGCGAAAAGAAGCTTCTCGACGTGGCGGCGTTCTCGAGAATGGAGATAACCGGTTCGGCAACCTTCGAGATCTTCAGGAGGGTCGTCGAACTTCCGCCCCTGGAGAGGGAACACCTTCGGGAATTCATCTCGGAAGAGTTCAGGATCAGATCCGCCAGCGATCCCGTCCTCAAGTTCCTGGAAGAAAAATCCAAGGGGAACCCGAGACTGATAACGGCCCTGGTCGCGTCGATGAATGGAGAGGGGCTGATCTCGGAGAAAGACGGCGTATCCTATGTCGACGAGGACAGGCTTTTCAGGACTCAGTTCCCCGACAGCCTAGAAGCGATCTACCTCAAGGAATTCGACAGGCTCGAGGTCAGGCAGAAGCAGATGCTCTTCGAGGCCTCCGTTTTCGGGACGAACGTGTCGGTCAACCTTGTGGATAAGCTGGGCTCGTTCCGGGAAAAAGAGATAAGGGAAATGTCCGGAGAGCTTTCCGGGAAAGGTTTTATAAGGATCGACGAATCGGGCAAAAGGCCTTATCTGGTCTTTTCCGACACCTTGCTCTACGAAGCGATCTACAACCTTGCACCATTCTCGTTGAAGAGAGACCTCCACAAGAACATTTTCAACAAGCTTCTCGAGATCGAGGGCGATGGAAAGCCGTCACTGCTCCCCTACCTCGCCCACCACTCGGAAAAAGCAGGCGACCGCGACAACGCAGTAAAGTTTCACAGGCTGGCGGGAAGGTATTACCTCGAGAAATATGACAATATCAGTGCGATGAAACATTTTGATTTTATTTTTCAGAATGACGCGATATCCGCGGATTACTTCAAGGACACCTTTTCTCTGATGGATATCTATCTAGGCATAGGAAAATTCAACGAGATGACCGCCCTTCTGGAAAAACTCTGGCCCCTGAAAGAAAACATGGATCCCCGGTCACTGTCCAGCCTTTACAATCTCGAATCGGAAAAGAACATCAGAGAAAGAGATGTTCAAAAAGCTGAAGATAATTTAATTCAATCGTTGAAAATTGCGACAGAAAACAACGATCATTTGGGAATGGCAAGGGCTTTGTTGAATCTCGTAGGCAGGGTCTACGGACCGACAGGAAGACATGAAGAAGGCAAAAAGTCACTTGAAATATTGCTGGCGCTTCCGAAATATAAAGATATTTCAGTATTCAAGGTTGTCGCTCTAATGAACCTGGGACTGATTTCAAGATTCAATAATGATCGTGATAAAGCTCTTCTGTATTACAGCAAGGCACTAAGAAGCATAACAAAATGGAAGCTTTTTTCAAGAAAAACCGCTGTCTACTGTAATATGATCACAACCCTTTACGAGATGGGCTGTTTCAGCAAATCCATTATGAACGCCAGAAAAGCAATGATGATCTCTGAAGCGTTGTCCCAAAGAGATTTAATCTTGGATATTTTGGAACCTTATTCACTTTCTTTATGGGCAAAAGGCAAAACATCAGAAGCTATTCGGTTGTCAAAAAAAGCCTTCCATATTTCCACGATTTACCAAAAGCCATATTTTGAAGGAATGTCCCAAGTGATTCTCGGAGTATCAGAATTTGAAGAACTCATGTTCGCAGAATCCCTTAAGAACATATCTGAGTCAGTTTCTCATCTTGAAATGATCGGCTGTCACTATGAATCTTTTTCATCAAAACTTGAGTATTTGCGCCTGTTGAAATTCTTAAGGGCCGAAGAAAGATTCAACGTCTTTCAGCATAAATGGGGAGGTAAAGACATTTTATTCAGAACCGCCTGTTCTTTGGGCTTACCAAAGGCTTTGATATCCGTCCTTGATCCAAGCGTAGTCGATAAAAAACAAGATCTTGACGGCTCATTTATTCTTTGGCTTGAAAATATGGACCATCGGACCCTCGAAGTCTTATATGAATTTCTGAAATTCAATCATTCCGAACTTCGCTATGATCTCCAAATCAAATGGACCTGGGCTTATCTCTCCAAGGATCTCGAACCGCCTTATAATCCCATGAGATTGTTGTCAAAGTCGCCCGGAGGGATATTCGGCCTTCGGATCCTCGCCATCCTCTGGAGGCAAAACTTCAAGGCAGGTAAGACGCGCAAAGCGCAAAAGATAAGAAAACTGCTTCTGGACAGGCTCTACTTCGCCAGAATACATTCGGACGATAGGATATGGGAATGCGTCATCAAAGACGGTGACATAGCCGCCGCGATCAGAGGAACGATACCCGCGAACCCGATTCCTCAAAAAGGCGGGCTCAAAACCCGCCTTGAAAAAAAACCCTTTAAAAAACGCTAATTGCACGGGTTGGTGCTTGACAGGTCCCTCGTGAACCCTGTCCCCTCGCCGGCCGGACCTTCCCCTGCCGCGTTGTATCCCGTCACAAGGTAGTAATAGATCCTGTTCGGGAGCCCGCTCGGATCATCTGACGAACAGTCGTAGCTGTAAGCGGCCCCGAGGTCCCTGATGCATCCTTCGTCCGTCGAATCCTGCAGGTTGCCGAGATCAGATTTCCTGATGCGGTAGAGATAATAGCCATCCGCTTCAGCCGCTGCAGGCCAGCTCTGGGTGTTTTTATCCGCGCTCCAGACCTGGGCGGTCTCGAAGGTGTCTCCCGGCGCTATCTCGGGAGGAAGCGCGATCGCAAGGTCCTGTCCGTTGACGGGCGCCGAGTCCTCGCTGCAGTCTCCGTTGACCGTCTTTATCATGTAGCTGTGGACCTCGCTGTTCCCCGGCTCATAGATGCTACCCGAAACGAAGTTCGTGCTAACGAGCGAAAGGTCCACATAAAGGTAATGAGCTGTCGCGGGCGTCCCCGGATTAAATGTGATGACTACCCCGTCAAGGATCCCGGGGTTGTTGTCGGCAACGGAGATTATCGACGGCGCCGATGGCGAATCGTTAAGATCGGTTCCTGCGGTCACCGCGGACCAGTCGCTCGTGCAGACTGCGTTCTTCGCCATCACCTTGTAATTGTGCGAAGAGTTGTCTCCCGGCGTGTGCGTGTAGGGGCTGGAAACGTCCGAGTAGGTGACCGCTCCGTCAACGCGCAGGTCATAACCTGTCGCGCCCGCCACGGCGTCCCATGTCACAGTCACACCGTCCGTCGCGCAGGCGTGGATGTCCGCGACCACAGGCGCACCGGGAATGGCAACGCCGTTATCGTTATCCGTTCCCGCCACGGCATCGGATACCGAATAACATGACCCGTCGAAAGCCCTGATCCTGTAATTGTGGCTCGAGGCATCCTGCGGATCGTAGGTCGCGCCGGACGCGTACCCTTCGACCACAAGAGCGCCGTCCCTGTAAAGGTCGTGGCTGATTGCGCCGCCTGCCGGCGTATAGCTAACCGCGATCCCGCTCTGGGAACAGTTGTCGATGTCCGAAATGAGTGTTATGGAAGCCTTTTCAGGCCCGTTGTTCAGGTCCGTTCCCGCCATGAGGGCCGAAACCGAGTAACATGAACCTGAGATCGCACGGATCCGGTAATTGTGGCTTGCAGTGTCCTGAGGGTCGTATGTGACGCCCGAGACATATCCGGCGACGACCAGGTTCCCGTCCCTGTAAAGATCGTGGCTCGACGCTCCGCTTCCCGGCTGGTATATCACCGCGACCCCGTTCTGGTAGCATTGATCCACATCCGAAACTTCCGTTATGACCGCCTGTCCCGGCGACCCGTCCAGGTCCGTGGCGTCCTGCGAAGATGAATCCGTATTACAAATCCCTTTAACGGCCCTTACGCGGTATGTGTGCTCAGCCTTGTCGCCCGGATTGTAGGTTGAACCCGACACGAATCCAGAGACGACCACCACTCCATCGTCGAGGAGGTCATGCCTCGTCGCTCCGCTGCCTGGCGTATAGCTTATCGTTATCCCGCTCTGGGCGCACGGGTCATCGTCGGTTATCCCCGTGATGGAGGGCGCGCCCGGAGTATCGTTCGCGTCTATGAAAGCGGAGGCGGAAGAGTTCGCGTAGCAGCCGCCCTTTATCGCTCGGACCACGTAGCTATGCGATGAAGTGTCCCCCGGGTTGTATGTCGCTCCCGATGTATAGCCCGTAACGACGCTTGTCCCATCCCTGTAAAGGTCGTGGCTCGTCGCTCCGGAGCCGGCCGTGAATGTCACCTTGATACCGCTCTGGGCGCAGGCGTCGTCATCAGTGATGTTGGTTATGGACGGTTCTCCGGGCGGCACCTCATCCGATGCGGAAGCTCCCGTCGTGACGGAATTGAGCGAACATCCGTTGATGGCCTTCACCGTGTACGGATAGGATGTCCCGTTCGTTCCCGTGTTATCCGTGTATGTCAGCGTGGCGGCGGAGAGCCCTGACACGATCGTCGTCCCGTTCCTCAGCACCTCGAACGACCTTGTTCCGCTGCCGTTGTCGCCCCAGTCGGACGGAGCCGTCCAGTCTATCTTCACCCCCGAGTCGGCGCAGGCGTCGATGTCGGCGGCAGTATTGTTCGAAAAGCCCGAGGGAGAGGCTCCGACCGTGTCGGAGGCGTTCACCCCCGTTGTCAGCGTTCCGAGAGAGCAACCGTTAACCGCGCGGACCCTGTAAAGGTATGAGGTGCCGTCGATCCCCGTCGTGTCCGTGTAGGTGTGGACCGAAGCGCTCAGCGTCTGGATCGAGGATGCTCCCCTGTAGATCACGAAGCTCCTGGTCCCGACTCCGTTGTCGCCCCATTCTGCTGGATCGTTCCAATCGATCTTAACACCGCTGTCAGCGCAGGCGTCCACATCGGCGGCGGTGTTGTTCGCCATGCCCGAAGGAGCGGACCCCACATTGTCGGCTCCCGTCGCGCCCGTGGTTTCTGTACTCAGCGAACAGCCGTTATTCGCCCGAACCTTGTAAGTATAGGTTGTCCCGTTGATGCCCGTCGTGTCGGTGTAACTGCTGGTGGAAGAAGAGAGCCCGCTCGCGATGGCGGCTCCGTCCCTGAGGACATCATAGGTCCTCGTCCCCGAGCCGCCGTCCCCCCAATCTGACGGCCCGTTCCACTGGACCCTGACTCCAGTGTCGGAACAGCCGCTGAGGTCGGAAGCGGTGTTGTTGAAAGTCCATGAGGGTGCTGAAGGAACGGCGTCTGCCGTAGATGCTCCCGCGGTGGTGTATGACTGGCCGCATCCGTTGTTGGCCCTCACCTTGTAAGTGTATGAGGTACCGTTGACCCCCGTCGCGTCGTCGTGAGAAAGCGTACCCTCCGATAAACCGGATGATATGACGACCTCGTCCCTCAGGACATCGTAGGTCCTCGTCCCCGACCCTCCGTCTCCCCAGTCGGAAGGAGAGCTCCAGTTGATAACGACTCCCGTATCTCCGCACGCGTCATCGTCGATCGCCGTGTTATTCGCCATGCCCGACGGAGCCTGGCAGGTGAAGTTGTAAGTAAACCCCATCCCCGCCGCGCTCTGCCTCGTGTCGGGATTCCTGACCTTGACGGAGACAAGTCCCGCCTCGTGAGCGGGTGAAACGCAGGTTATGGAGCTCGCGCTCACCCAGGTGCCAGCCACTTCGTAGGCCGTTGTTCCGTCGTTGCTCCCGAAAATGACCACCGGAGAAGCGTGCGGGCAGTTGGCGCTGTAGCCGGTTGGACAGCTGTTGCTGAAGCCTGTCCCGGTGATGGTCACCGATGTGCCGCCCGAGTCGGGGCCTGTAGTGGGGTTAATTCCCGTCACATCCGGATACGGGCTCGCTGTAACGGTCCTTGTATAAAGCCCGGTAGCATCTTCTGAGCTCTCGTCGCCGGTTCCCGCCGTGGAAGCGTAATAGGCAACCGGGCTGCCGTTGTCGGCGACAATGTCGGAAAGTGCCTGCGAGGAGCTGTCGAAGCCGCTGGAGATGTTCATCCAATTCTTCCCCTTGTCGCCTGAAAGCCAGACGCCTCCGACTTCGGTATCGGAATCGTCGCAGGCTATCAGGATGTCGCCGTTGGAGGCTTCCAGAAGGTCCACGTAGTTCTTGGAGCTGGCATCCCCTCCCGCTACCGCGTGCGCTTCGTACCAGGCGGTCTCCCCTTCGTCCGGCGCTGGAGAATAGAAAATGCCTCTGTCAGAAGACCCGGAAGCGTCGCAGCCGACAACAAGAGTCAGATCGGACATTTGCAGGATTGTTTGCGCGCTGGCATTCGTCGGCTGAGATCCGGAGGGCGTCCAGTTGACGGTCGCCGTTCCCGTCCCCCGGTAAACGCCGGTTCCGTTTACTGTTCCCCAGGTAGCCGTGCCTACCGGCGCCCTCGGATCAGGTGCCGAGAATCTTACGCCCGTGTCCGGGTCCTTGTTCGGTTCACCAAAGTTCGCGAAGGACTGTGTGCAGCCCGAATTTATCCTGGCGGTGAGAGAATATTCGCCGGCAGTCGTCGAGTTGCCCCTGATCCCGATATACCAATAGCCGGTCAGCAGCCCGCCGACCTCGACCGAGTTGATCGCCCAGAATCTGAGGGCGGTGGGGGTTGAATCCACATACTGAAAGGCGATCTTAACATTTGTGTTCCCCTTGTAACTGCTCGGGATGGGAATGCTCTTGGAACGATCCGCGAACATGTCGTCCGTGTGGTCGTCCAGCACGATCCACTCCGGATACTGGTCGGACCAGATGCAGGTATAACCGTGAGTTACAGTCCCTGATGGTTTGTTGAAGAAGTGGTTTATCCTTACCTCGATGCCGTTCTCGCTGCTGGCCGGGATATTGAAGGAAGGAGTGATCAGCCACTCGTTCATCGCCTTTGACGGGTCGCCGATGACCTTCGCCTGGAAAGTTCCGGAAACCGCGTGCCAGTTGTTGGTGTCCCATGTCGTATCGCTCGCGGGCTTGGTTATGGTCCATCCGGCAGGCGGGTTGTTCCCGTAGGGACCCCAGGTTTTTTCAAAAATAAAGTCGTAGAACCGGGTGACGCAGACGGATTCGTCCCCGTTCACATAGGGACGGTAGTCGTAAAGGGTCTCCGAGGGGGAGGCGGCGAACCTGACATAGAGGTCGGGGTTCTGGCTGCCTCCGTCGTCAAGGTCGTCCATCAGGACCTGCAGGTCGTTGGGGCTGCTCGTGACATTTATCCTGTAGTAGTCCCAGGCCCCCTGCTTGATGCTCCCGTTGATGATCTGTCCGCTTGTGATGGTTTTTAACGCGCCTGCGCCGTCGTAGCCGGTCCTGACGCCCTTGGAGTTGGTCGACACGAGTCCCGAGGTCTGAATCGTCCAGCCGTCGTAAGTTCCCGCCTGGAGGTTGGCGAAGCCCTGCTCGTCCCCTGAATAGCCGTACCTGTAGGGGCTCACGGCCCAGACAGGTAATGTCGTCCCGCTGCCGGGAACCACTTCCAGTCTTTCCCAATAACCGCTCGTCGGCGTGGATAAGCCCGTCAGGTATGAATGTTTCCAGAGGCTCGGCGGAGGGGTCGTTGAATCTGATTCGTGATCGAGGTGGACAATTCCCGATGTATCCGTGTATGTGTACCTCGCCTTTATCCCGTCCCTCGTTCCCACCCAGAAAGCGTCGAGGTTCGTGCCTCTCCTGCCTGCAAGCATGGTTATCCCGTAGCCGTTCGTCAGCCTGCACGGCCCCGCCGTGCCTCCGGCTCCGGCGTTCCAGGGCCTGAAGCTTTCGCCCCTGTCGGAGCTGACGAAGACGCCCATCGACGGCGAGGAGGAAAATACATAATCTGTGTCTCTTTCGTGGACGACCGTGGAGAAAACGTCGTCGGGAAGTGAGTAGTAGCCGGTAAAATTATATGTATTGGGCGTCGCGGAGGGCGCCAGGTTGTCCAGGTAGTAGGCGCCATAGTTCGAATCAGGGCCTATGAGCGGATCTCTCCTGAACCCGGCCATCGCTTTCAAAGACGGGTACCCGGGCGATCTCGTCTCGTAGTCAACCGACAGGGCGTGGCCGTCGATGATCCTGTTCCACGATGAAGTGCCGTTCCCTGTCGTGCATTCGTAAACTCCCGCCTCTCCGGGATTGGTCGCGGAAGGGACGGCGCAGAGCAGAACGGCGTTGCTCGTCCCGCCGGCTTCGCGGACCCAGTCGGGGTCGGAAGTTATGTCCAGGGCGTTCAGCGGAGTTGGAAGTCCCGTCGCCCAGGGCGACCACGAAGTCCCTGCCCACAGGAAAGTGAGCGACCTCAGGACGCCCCTTGTGGAAGACGAGGCAAATACGGCGTGGTTGAGACTGCTGTCCTGGACGCCGAAGTCGCTCGGGAAAGTTATCCCCGTGACATCCAGGGGGCAGGAGGCGGGAACGGTGCCGCAGTTCGTGGGCATGGCCATCGTGAAAGTCCCGCCCCTGTTGAACGAGTACCAGAGACGGGTCTCGGCGTACCCGTCTTTCGCGCCCACCCAAACCGTCTTGCACGGATAGCCGCTGTATCCGCTGTATTCCGGGCATGTCGCGTCGGCGTTGCCGTTGAAGGTCGGCGCGACTTCGACGAAATATATGTCGGTCAGTCCCTGGTCATAGCCGCACCTGGTCCAACCCGAAGAAGGGCTCCACCTGTAAAGGTAGTCGCTCGTCGCGGCGAAAAGCATGCCGTCCGGAAGAGCGTTGTCGTCATAACCTGGAGAGATGGCAAGGTCCCTGAGGTATATCTCTGTTGACGGCCACTGTTCGCCGATCATCTTCGTCCAGCTGTTGCCCGCGTCAGTGCTCTTGTAAACCCCGTTGTCAAGCGGGCTGTCGGGGAAGTTCGCCGCGACGAAGAGAGTGTTGGGATCTCCGCACTCCGTCTCCTCCTCGTTGTAATCGGGATGCAGGCAGATCCCGACGATCGAGGGCGTCAGGCCGTTGGGGAAATTGTTGTACTGGACCATGTTGGTCCTTCCCGGCACGGCCTTGAAGAGTCCTCCGGAGAGAGAACCCATGAAATATCCCTTGCCGTCGTGAGCCATCGCGACGCAGCTGCCGTCAACCACGACCGGGCTCTTGTTCTCGGGTATCGCCGTTCCCGCGCACTGTATCCTGTAGAGCCCGGAAGATGTCCCGACAAAAGCCTCGCAATAGTTACCGCCGGTGTCGAAACCTGGCGCGAAGTCTATGCAGGTCACTCCCGACTTCGGGACGCTGTCCGCACACGATGCACCGTAATTCGTCGATGACCTGAGTCCCGAATCGGTTCCCTCCCATATTTCATTGGTCGTGGCGGCGGCGGGACTCTCCGTCACCGCGCGCACCGCGTAAGTCACTCCCCCGGTGGAACTCCCGTCGCACGCTGCCGTCCAGTTGATCCCTCCGTCTACAGACCGCCACATGCCGCGGTCCGCCGTCCCTGCCCACATGTAGGACGAGTTTACCCAGGAAGCTCTTATGTGGAAGACCACCTGGCTCACGAGATCTGTTGGTGTACGGTTGGTCCACGACTGCCCCGAGCCGCTGTAGCTGTATATCCTGCCGCCGAACGCCGGGTCCCAGAAAACCCCCCAGAGGACCTGCGTCGCCGCGCTTGTGATCGTGAGGGAAAGACAAATTTCTCCGGCTCCGTCTATGCCGATGAAATCCCAGTTCGTTCCGGCTCCTCCGTAAGTGTTCCTCCACACCCCTCCGCCCTTCGTCCCGACATAGACCATCGAATCGAAGACTGTCAGGCCGCCCGCGATCACCGCGCTGCACGGCGAGTCGAAATCACGCGTGTCTGTGGAGTTGACGAAATCGTCCGTCGTCCGATAGAAAAAGCCCTCCTCTGTCACCGCGAACGCGGGCTTTCCCGTCAGGTTGTAGTTGTAATCCCTCGGAAGCGCGATACCGGCGACCGTCGAGTCACACGGCACGGCCGCGCACTGGCTCCAGTTCTCTCCCCTGTCCGAGGACCTCCAAAGTCCCGCATTCTTGATCCCTATGTAAAGAGTCTTGTCCTGTTCATAGCTCGGGCTTACGGCGAGAGCGGTTATGTATCCGTCGTGAGAACTCGATATGCCCCTGCCTATCCTGGTCCAGGCTTCGGTCCCCGTCTGCGCGTAAAGGCTCGCGCAACAGGCGAAAAGCACCACAACAGCCAAAACACCCAATAAGGTCTTTTTCCTCATCTCGCTCTCCTTATTACACTCAGCCTTGGGAACGGCCGCATACCATTATAACAATGAACCATTTTTATAGAAATATCTGTGACTTAGGTCACATTCGGCTTTCAATGACCGCACTGACGGACCGTATCGAAAAGGGAAAGGCGGGCCGAAGCCCGCCTTGAGACGATAAAGACCATCTTGCTTGTCTTATCAGGGAGAACAGGTTATCGATGTGGACAGAGCCCTTGTAAAACCTGTGCCGTCCCCTCCCGTTCCTTCTCCCGTTTCGTTAACCCCCGTCACAAGATAAAAATATACTCTTCCCGTTTCCACGCTCGGATCGTCTCCGCTGCAATCGTGGCTGGTGACATTCCCGACGCTCCACTTGCAGCCTTCATCGGAAGTGTTCTGGAGATAGGGAAGATCAGCCAACGCGAACTTATAAAGGTGATATCCGGTAGCTCTTTCGGCCGCCGGCCATGTCTGCGTGGCTTTGTCTTCTGTCCAGTCCTGCGCGTTTGACTCGCTGTCGCCCGGGCCTACCTCGGGAGGAACGCAGAGGATATCCGCGGCCGAAGCTCCCGGGGTTACGGCCGACATCCCGCAGCCGTTGTTCGCCCTCGCCGAGTAGGCGTATGTCACTCCGTTCGTACCCGTCGTGTCTGTATATTCGTGCGTGGAGGAGGAAAGGCCCGCCTGGATGGCGCTCCCGTCCCTCAGGACATCGAAGCTTCTCGCTCCGCTTCCGCCATCACCCCAGTCTGCGGGGTCCGACCATGAAACCAGAACGCCCGTGTCGGCGCAGGGATCGGCATCGACCGCCGTATTGTTCGGAAGGCCGGAAGGAGGCTGGCAGGTCGTGACGAAAGTATAAATGACACCGGCCATGCTTTGCCTCGTATCCCTGTTCCTGATCTTTACAAGAACGTGCTCGGCGTCGTGCGGAGGCGTCACAGCCGTGAGTGTCGTTGAACTGATATATGTCGCAGCGACCTCCGTGTCCCCGAAAATGACGACAGGAGAAGCGTCGGGACAGTCGTCGTCGTGGCCGGTGGGACAGAGGTCGCTGAAGCCCGTCCCCGTTATCGTCACCGCGGTACCGCCCGAAGCGCCCCCGTTGTCGGGAACTATCGATGTTATCGTCGGATACTGGCTCGCAGTAATGGTCCTGGTCCAGAGCCCCGTCGGGGACTCAGTGCCCGCGTCGCCCGTCCCCGCCGTCGAGGCGTAGTAAGAAACGGGGTCCCCGTTGTCGGCCACGAGGTCAGAAAGCGCCTGCGACGAGCTGTCGAATCCCTGGGATATCCTCATCCAGTTCTTCCCCTTGTCGCCCGTCAGCCAAACGCCTCCGTCGGCCGATCCAGAATCGTCTCCCGCGATCAGAACGTCTCCGTTCGAAGCCGCTAAAAGATCGATATAGTTCTTCGATCCTTCCCCCGCCACGGCAGACGACTCGGTCCAGGTCGTCGCACCTTCGTCGGGAGACGGCGAATAAAAGATCCCCTTGTCGGATGAACCCGACGCGTCGCAGCCAACGATCAGCGTCAGGTCAGGAAGCTGGATTATCGTGTTCGCATTGACATTTGCAAGGGGATACGTCGTTCCGTTCCTCAGGAGCCAGGTAATGGCGGACGGTTCGTGCCCCGATTCGGTCAGAGAGATGGTTCCCGTCCCCTTGTAAACCCCCGAACCGTTCACCGTTCCCCATGTTGCCGTGCCTACAGGAGCCCTCGGGTCGGGAGGAATGAATGTGGTTCTTTCGGCCTTGTTCCCGAAGGACTGCGTACAGCCTGAATCCTTTAATGGAGTCAGCAGGTATCCGTTGTCGCCGGATCCGATCCCCAAGATCCCGATGTTCCATTCTCCGGGGCGCAGGCTTGGGGGCGAAGCCCCGTAAACCTGGACATCGTCAAAACTCCAGTACCTGGTCCCAGTCGCCATGCTCGGATCGCTGTACTCGAACATCAACTGGCAGTCCGTATTGCCGATGTAAGAAGAGAGATCCAGCGTCCTGGTCTCGGACACTTCGTAATTTCGCGAGTACAAAGTTATCCACGATGGGTTCTCCGAGG
The DNA here is from genome assembly GCA_029559035.1 of Acidobacteriota bacterium. GTDB lineage: Bacteria > Acidobacteriota > UBA4820 > UBA4820 > UBA4820 > JAKQCT01. Next base: position 25,757 of record JAKQCT010000088.1, on the reverse strand, counting down.
ACCTGAATCTTACGTAAATGTTCGCCCCCGACGAAGTCATGTAGAACCTGTGCCTGAATGACACATTGGCGCTGGTGAACGTAGACGGGATGTCGAACAATGGAGAGATGATCTTCTCGTCCTCGTTCAATCGTCCGAAGGTGCTGTAGACTCTCGGGCTCGAACTGTAATTGTACCAGTTGTTGTCATCCCAGTACACCGGCGCAGTCTCGTTTGTCTCGATGGTCCATCCCGCAGGCGGGCTGTCGCCGTAAGGCCCCCAGGAGCTGCTGAAGTTTTCCAGAACGATCTCCGTCACGCAGACCGTCTTGTCGCCGTCGGATGTGATACGGTAATCATAGGTTGACGCGGTCGGCAGGTTGTTGTACCTGAGATAAAGGCCGCAGTTCTGTCCTCCGCTCTGAGTTCCGTCGGGATCCGAGAGTAATACTTGGAGGTCCTGGTTGGCGATCGTCATGTCAACGTGATAATAGTTCCAGATCCCGGGCCTGACAGACCCCGTGACCGTCTGCCCGCTTTGAAGCTGATAGGCTGTGGTGCTCCCGCCGTCCTGCCCCGTCCTGACCCCCTTCGCGTTCGTGGAACCAAGTCCGCCTGTCTGCAGGATCCAGCCGTCCGTCTGCCCCGAGGGCAGACTGGCGAATCCCTGGCCGGTCAACGCCCCTTTGTCGGGGCTGACTGCCCATACGGGCATCGTATCTGCCGTTTCGGGGGCCACTTCGAGCCTTTCCCAGTACCCGGTCGTATCTCCCCCGCCGTACCATGAAGTGTCCAGCCAACTGCTCGGGCCTCCCGCGCCGTCAGCCCAGTCGAGGTGGATCGAGCTTCCGTCATAATAGATGTGCCTCGCTTTGATACCGTTATCCGTCCCCACGTAGAGAACGTCTATCCCGCTGCCCGAGCCCGCGCGGTCGGCGAGCATGGTTATGCCGTAGCCGTTGTCAAGGCGGCAAGGCCCCAATGAGCCTCCAGCTCCGAGATTGTAGGGGTTGAAGTTCTCGCCCTTGTCAGTGCTCACGAACACGCCCATCGATGGAGAGGAAGCGAAAACATAGTCGGGATCCCTCTCGTGAACTACCGAAGAGAAAACATCGTCCGGAAGGGAATAGTAGCCGGTGAGTTGATGGAAAGGATATGTGGTAAGGTCCGCGATATTCGCCGTATAGTAAGCCCCGTATGGCGGATTCGTCATCATGTCTTCATCTTTGGCGAAACCTGCCATTGCCATCTGATGAGACGCGCCCCATTTCCGCGACTCGAATCCGACTGAAAGGGCATGGCCCTGGATGATCCTGCTCCATGTTGGGGTAGTGTTGCTGGCGTTGCTCGTCCTCCAGACGCCCGAGTTCGAAAGGGCGCATATGAGGACGTCGTCGGCGTCCTCGGTCGGATCGACCCAGTCAGGGTCGGAGGCTATATCCACTACGGTCTTCGTCATAGGCAGCCAGCCGTTCTTCGTCGCCCAGTTCGCAGCGGCGGTATAAAGGCAGTCGGTCGATGTAAGCTGACCCGCGAGGACGCCTTTTGACGACGAAGAAACATACAGCTTCGTGCTGGGCGTTGCCCCCGTCATGTAATTGCTGGGAAAAGTTATCCCCGTTATGTCCGTGGGGCAGGTCGTTCCCGTGGGGCACAGCGCGGGAGACGCCGTCGGATATACAGGCGTCCATGTATCTCCCAAATTCCTGGAATAGAATAGGCAATACCTGGTATTGTTGAAATCGTACCCGTACGACCATACGGTCTTGCATGGAAACCCGCTGTAGGAGGTGCCGTTGCATACGAAGGAACAGGACGAGGTCGAATCGAACGTGGGAGTAACCTTCACCCACGCCGCCTGCGAGAAATAGCTCGAGGATACGTTGGCCCACTCGTATCTCCCGTCCTTGACGTCGTAAGACCACCTAAACACCCCGAGGCTTGTCGCGGCAAAGAGAGTGCCGTCGTTGCCGGCGGTCGCGGGAGAAGCGGCGGAACCGTAATTGGGGGATATCTCGAGATCGTTCAGATTGATCGTGGAGGTCGGCCATGTGGAAGCGTTGTTCACCTTGACCCAGCTGTTGCCGGCGTCCACGCTCTTGTAAACTCCGTTGTCGCCGGAATTGACCGGGAAATTGGCCGCGGCGAAAAGCGTTTCCTCTGTGCCGCACCCTCCGTCGTCATCCGCGTAGTGGGGATGGGGACAGACGGCGGCGATCTCGGGTGTCTCGCCGTTGGGAAAGCTGTTGTACCTTACCATCTTCCCGCCCGTCGAAGTCGTGTCAAGGCTCTTGAATAGGCCCTGCGACATGGATCCCATGAAAACTCCGAGTCCGTCCTTTGCCAATGCCACCGAGTGGCCGTCGACGACGATCGGGGATCTCACCTTTGCAGTTCCCTCGCAGGGGATTCGGTAGAGCGCGGACTCGGTGCCTACGAACATTTCGCAGTAATCGCCGGTTCCGTGAAAGGCGGGAGCGAACTCGACGCAGTTGATCCCCGATCCGGGAAAAATATCCGAGCAGAGGGATGTTCCCGAGTTTGTGGAAAACCTCATCCCCTTGCTCGTCCCTTCCCACAACTCGGAGCCGTGCGTAGATACCGGGCATTCCCTGATGGATCTCACCTGGTAGGGCGCCGAGCCTGCTTCGCACCCTGCGCTCCAGTTATCGCCGCTATCGAAACTGTACCAGATCCCCGTGCTGGCTCCGCCTGCCCAAAGGCGGGCGGCGTTGGTCCAGGAAGCCCTTATGGATAGCATTTCCAGGCTTCCGACATCAGCCTCATGTGACACCCAGCCCACGCCTCCCCCGACATAGCGGTGGACGCCTCCCACTCCCGCCGACGAAGATCCGGCAAGCCATAGAACCTGGGTGGAGTTGCTGGTCAGCGTAAGCGACCGGCACTTGAACCCGTAAGGCCCGAGGGAGGTCCAGCCTATATCGCTATTGCCTCCGGAATAATGGGCATATACTCCCCCACCAAAGGTTCCGACATAGACCGCGTTGTCGAAGCCGGTCACGCCGCCGACGACAACGCCGGTCAATATGGCGGGGTACACCATCATGCTTCCTATCATGAACTGGTATGCATAGGAATATGTCTGAAAATCGTCGTCCGAACGGAAGTAATAGGTGTCTTCCGTCACGACAAAGCAAGGATCCCCGCTCCCGTAGCAGTAATCCTTCCCGAGGCCGATCCCGCTGACCGTGTATTCGCAGGGGACCGCAGGGCACTGTGTCCATGTTACGCCCCTGTCTGTGGATTTCCAGAGTCCGGAATCCTTTACGCCGATGTAAAGTGTCTGGTCGGTCTCGTAAGAAGGGCTCACGGCGAGAGCTGTGATGTTTCCTGAATATGACACAGCCAATCTTGTCCACGATTCCTCGGGCGTCTGGGCGAAAAAAGGCAAGGCGGCAAAAACCAGAACGAGATAAACCATGATTTTGATATTTTTCTTTCCACTCATCGCTCGCCTCCTTCGGGGCATCTTTTTTTATCTACTGCAAGTATAATACTTCCATGTTTTTCCGCAAGTTACAGTGATTCCCGTCACAAAAAGAGTTTTTCGGTACCGCATGAAAAAAGGCGGGCCTCAGCCCGCCTTTTAACGCTTTGTCTTCTTCCCTCAATGCTCCTACGGGCATACTCCCGCGCTTAAAGTTCTGGTAAATCCCGTTCCGCTTCCGCCGCCGCCTTCTCCCGTCTCGTTATAACCTGTCACTAGGTAGTAATAGACCCTCGGCTCCACGGAGCTTGCGTCGTCTCCGCCGCAATCATAACTGGTGTTTGTCCCCCCCGCGAGAGCCCTCTTGCAGAGGGACAAAGCGCTTCCACCGTCAAGGTTGGGGAGTTCGGACCTGAGAACCCTGTAGAGATAATAACCCTCCGCTCTCTCGGCCGCGGGCCAGATCTGAGTCTCTCCCTCCCAGGACTGTATGTCGGGATAGATCCCGCCAGCCACTTCGGGAGGAACGCAGAAAATGTCCGCCGCCGAAGCGCCTGATGTCGAGGCCGACATCCCGCAGCCGTTGTTCGCTCTCACCGAATAGGCATAGGTCACTCCGTTCGTTCCCGTCGTGTCGGTGTGTTCGTGCGTGGAGGAAGAAAGGCCCGCCTGGATGGCGCTCCCGTCCCTCAGCACATCGAAGGTCCTGGTCCCGCTGCCTCCGTCGCCCCAATCGGCGGGGTCCGACCATGAAACCAGAACGCCTGTATCGGCACAGGGATCGGCGTCTACCGCTGTATTGTTTGGAAGACCGGAAGGGGGCTGGCAGGCAGTGCCGAAAGTGAAAAGAACACCGGCCTCACTCTCCCTCGTGTCGCGGTTCCTCACTTTTACTGTAACGCTCCCCGCAGAGTGCGCGGGCGAAACGGCAGTGAGGGAAGTTGAGCTGACGAATGTCGCCGCTACCTCAGTGCCCCCGAAAATAACCACCGGCGATGCGTCCGGACAGTCCGGATCATTGCCCGTCGGGCAGAGGCCGCTGAAACCCGTCCCGGTTATCGTGACCGCGGTCCCGCCCGAAGCGCCCCCGTTGTCCGGAACGATCGATGTTATCGTCGGATATGCGCTCGCAGTTATGGTCCTGGTCCAGAGCCCCGTCGGGGACTCAGTGCCCGCGTCGCTCGTCCCGGCCGTCGAAGCGTAGTAAGAAACGGGATCCCCGTTGTCGGCCACGAGGTCGGAAAGCGCCTGCGACGAGCTGTCGAATCCCTGGGATATCCTCATCCAGTTCTTCCCCTTGTCGCCCGAAAGCCATACGCCTCCGTCGGCCGTGCCCGAATCGTCGCCGGCGATCAGTACGTCTCCGTTGGACGCCGAGAGAAGATCGACATAGTTCTTAGACCCTTCCCCCGCAACTGCCGAAGCCTCCGTCCATGTCGTCGCCCCTTCGTCGGGAGAAGGAGAATAAAAGATCCCCTTGTCGGATGAACCCGACGCGTCGCAGCCTACTATAAGCGTCAGGTCTTCAAGCTGGATTATAGTGTTAGCGTTGACATTGGCAAGGGGATATGTCGTTCCGTTCCTCAGGAGCCAGGTTATGGCGGAAGGCTCGTGACCCGATTCGGTCAGAGAGATGCTCCCCGTCCCCTTGTAAACCCCCGAACCGTTCACCGTTCCCCATGTTGCCGTGCCTACAGGAGCCCTCGGGTCGGGAGGAATGAATTTTTCATTTAAGAGGTCTTTCCCGCTTCCTTCTTTAAATGTGGATTTATACGAGGTGCATCCGTAATCCCGTGAGGCTGTCAGTTCATACCCGTTGTCTCCCGACGAATAACCCCTGACACCGATGTACCATGTTCCGGGCCTGAGCCTCTGGGGAGCAGTCCCGCTGACCCTTATGTTGTCCACCATCCAGTACCACTCGTTCTGACCCTGGTAGTAATGGAACCTCACCTGGACATCTGAAGCCCCTGCGGCTTGAGCGGTGATGTCGATCTGCCCGTGGGCGGGATACAGGGAACTGGCTCCCTGGTTCCTTGAGATATTGACCCAAGAACCTCCAGTGAGAGTGGACCTTACATCGACGTCTCCTATTTCGTCGAGGCTTCCCGAGAACCACTGGAAATAATGGTCGAACTCCAGAAGCGCCGATGTCGCGGAGGAAAGGTCGATCACGGGCGAGATGAGTTCTTCGTCCTGGCTCGCCGAACTTCCCGCGTTGTCGCTGTCGACGATCGCGAACGGGGCGGTTATCGGCGCCGGGGCGACTCTTCCCCCGGGGTTGAGCTCGGTCCAGGTCGAAGCGGAACCACCTCCCGACCCGCCGTCGACGATGGTCCAGGTGAGTGGTATCCCGTCATCAAAATCCTCGAAGAGGAACGACTTCACGCACACCTCTTCGTCGTTGTTGAGGTATGGCCTATAGTCGTAATTGACAAGGTCGGGAACGGAGCCGTACCTCAGGTAAAGGTCGGGATCGTCGGCTCCCGTATCGTCCAGGTCGTCGAGATAGACGAAAAGGTCTTCCGTGGCTTGAAGGACCTCGATGCTGTAAAAGTCCCATTCTCCCTGCCCGACGGTCCCCATTATCGGAGAATCGCTGATGAGGGGCTGGACTCCGCCCGCGCCGCCCGAATAACCGATCTTCACTCCCTTGGCGTTAGGAGACGAAGGAAGTCCCGAATTCTGGAAGACCCATCCCTCGTAAGCTCCCGGCGGAAGCGAAGCGAAGCCCTGGCCGCTGACAGCGCCCTTTTGCGGGCTCACCGCCCAGACAGGATAGTTCTGCGATGACCCCGGAACCACCTCGAGCCTCTCCCAATAACCGGTCGTCGCCCCCCCACCGTAGAGCGATGAATGGCGCCACGCGCTCGGGTTGTACTGCTGATCCTCCACGTCGAGCCTTATGTGGTTCGGCATCCAGTAATCGTAATAAACATACCTCGACTTTATCCCGTCTTCCGTGCCCACGTAGATAACGTCGTTGGACCATCCCCTCCTATTGGCGAGCATGGTGATCCCGTAGCCGTTCGTCAGCCTGCACGGGCCCGCAGTCCCTCCCATTCCCCCGTTGAAAGGGTGGAATGACTCGCCCTTGTCGGAGCTGACGAAAACCCCCATTGACGGGGAGGCGGAGAAGACATAATCTGCGTCTCTCTCGTGCACGACGGAAGAGAAAATGTCGTCGGGGAGAGAGTAGTAACCTGTCAGCCTGGCGTATGAATCTCCGTTATCGGTCGAAAGGTATGCTCCGCAAGGCGAATCGGAGGAATAGGCGGGATCCCTGCGGAATCCCGCCACCGCGATGGAGGGAGTCGGCGAAGCGGTCTTCGCGAAAGCGACGGAGACCGCGCAGCCTCCCTGTTCGAGGCTCCAGTTAGATCCTCCGTCGTAGGTCGTGAACGCTCCCATGTAAGTGGAGTCGGAAGACGACCCCACGGGGACCGCGCAGATAAAAGTCGGATCGGTCGATCCCCCTGTCGGATTGTCTATCCAGTCGGGGTCGGCCGCGATGTCGTTCACGTTGTACTGGTCGAGCGAGTTGTATGGAAGGCCCGTGTTGTAGGCAGTCCAGCTTACCCAGAGAGAGGGAGCGAAAAGGTTGTAATCGCCCGAGGCCAGGACGCCCTTGGTGGAAGAAGAAACCACTATCTTTTCGCTTGGAGGGCTCCCCGAAAAGAAATTGGTCGGGAAAGCCATCCCTGTAATATCTATGGGGCAATTGACCGCGTCTCCCGGGCATTCTGGATCCGGGTATATCGGGTAAAACACGCCTCCGTTGTCGAACGAAACGAAAAGACGGACTCTTCCGCTTTCATTCCATCCAGCGAACACCGTGTTGCAGGGAAGGCCGGCTGTAGTGTCGGGCGGAGTGCCATATTCGCAGGATGAGGTCCTATTGTAAGTCGGGGGAAGAGCGACGAATTCAGCCTGGCATTCCGCTACTTTTGTCCAGAAATGGTCTCCGCTTTCATGGTCCCACCTGTATATGCCCCCTTCGGCGGCCGCGAAAAGCGTCGAATCGGGGCCCGCGTTCCTGTACTGCGGGGATATGGCCAGGTCTTTGACTTCCATGCTTGATTCGTTGGGCCAGTCGCCGCCCGCAAGCTTTATCCAGCTGGCGCCGGCGTCCGTGCTTTGGTAAATGCCGTTGCTGTAAGAGTCATCCGGGAAGTTGACGGCGGCGAAAATAGTGTTGTAGTCCCCGCAGGATTCGACGCTTTCGTCGTACAGGGGGTCCATGCGGACGGCTTCGATCTGCGCTTTCAGAAACGACCCGGAGGAATCCGTGAAGCCGTTGTATTCGACCATTTTGGAGTTGTCGACGCTCTTGAAAAGGCCCCTCGAAAGCGAACCCATGAAAAAGCCGTGCCCATTTTCCGCAACCGCCACCGCGTTGCCGTCAACTAGGACGGGAGACCTGACATACGGCTGGGAACCGCCGGCGAACTTGTAAAGGGCTATCTCGGTCCCGACGAATGCTTCGCGGTAATTCCCGCTGGCCCCGTACGCGGGAGCGAAAGCTATCGCGTTCACCTGCGTATGTATCGAGCCGAGGGAGCAATTCGCGCCGAGGTCCGCGGATGTGAGCAGGCCGTCGCTCCTTCCCTCCCAGAGGAGAGTGCTGTTCGAATTATCAGCGATCGCTTTCACCTCGAATGGAAGCCCCCCTTCCGGATAACCGTCGCACGCCGGCTGCCATGAGCCTCCGTAATTGTTCGAATACCACATTCCTTTTCTTCCAGAGCCCAACCACATGTTCGAAGGATCGTGCCAGGAGGCGTGAATGCAATAGACCTGCTGATAATCGAGATCGGGCGCGTGGTCGCTCCACGAATCGCCTCCCTCGTAACGCCATACGGAAGTACCAGCACCCCTGGAGGCTTCCAGCGCGAGCTTTTCCGGAGACATAGTGGATGATGCCCATAATTTCTGGGGAGTCTCGCTGGTGATCGTCAGGGAGTTGCAATCATCCAGCTGTGTAACCGGGTTGATCGGGTCGTCGTTGATCCTTTCCCAGAAGCCCGGGTCGCCTCCGTACTCGTTCTTCCATACCCCGCCCCCCCGGGTTCCGACGAAGACCTTTCCGTCGAAGGTTGAGTTTCCTCCTATCACGATGGAGGAACAGGGATAAATAGCCTCAAAGGGGCCTGCGGAGAATTGATGGGACAGGAGAACGCTCTGAAAGTCGTTGTTCGAGCAGTAGAAATACCCTTCGTCGGTTACTGCGAAAGCGACGATGGATTGCCCGAACTGGTAATTCCTCGGCAGGGCGATACCGGTCACCGTCGCGTCGAATGGAACCGCGGAGCATTGGCACCAACTGCCGCCCCTGTCCGAGGAGCGCCACAACCCTCCTCCCCTCGATCCGATATAGATGGTCTGGTCCGTCTCGTACGAAGGGCTTACGGCGATCGCCAGGACCCCTCCCGAAAAGGACGCGACGCCTATCCTCGTCCATCCTTCTTCAGGAGTTTGTCCGTACAGGGGAAAAACGGAGAAGAGAACAGCCGAAACAACGAGCACTAGGAAAAAGGTTTTCGCCTTCATAGCGCACCTCCCTGAGAAAACAACTTTTCTATGACCCAAGTATAATACTTTCAAGTTTTTCCGCAAGTCATAATGAAGCTGTCGACTTTTTAAATAAAGAGCGGGCCCCGGGGCCCGCTCTCAGGAAACTCTGATATCATCGAAACAGCGGTCATCTAGCATCCGCCTGTCGAATCGACCTGCCTCTCCCCTCCTGTCGCGAGGCCGGCGGTTCCCTCCCCCGCGCCGTTGACTCCTGTGATCAGATAATAGAAGCATCTTCCCTCGACCGGAACCGGGTCGTCCGATGAGACATCGAGGCTCGTGCTTGCTCCCTCGCTTCTGATACAGAAGTCTTCGGAAAGATCCAGAAGCCCCGGAAGCGTTCCTTTCGTTCCCCTGTAAACGATATAAGTGTCCGCGGCAGGTTCCGCTGTCCATGCCTGGACCTGGCTCGTCTGGGAAGCCGTCCAATTGTAGCCTGCCCCGGTGGCGACCTCCGGCGGAACCGAGCATACCTCGTCGGAGGCGTCCTGCGCTTCCGAATTGGTGTAACAGGTCCCGTTGATAGCTCTCACCGTGTATGAATGACTTTCCGTGTCTCCCGGATCGTATGCCGCTCCCGAAGAATACCCCGCGACAGCCACCGAGCCGTCCTTGTATAGATTGTGGCTGACCGCTCCTCCGCCCGGCGTAAAGATGACCGAGATGCCTGTCTGGAGACATTCGTCGAGATCTGTTATTTCAGTTATTACTGGTTGACCGGGCGTTCCGTTGTTGTCCTTTCCGTTCGCAGCATCGGAGTCAGTATGGCAGTCACCGCTTATCGCGCGGACGAGGTAGCTGTGGGTGTTGTTGTCTCCGGGAGAATAAACCGCTCCGGAAGCGTAACCGGTAACCACCGGCGACCCGTCCATGTAGAGGTCGTGCCTGGCGGCGCCGGCGCCTTCGAAGTAAACGATCTGAATGCCCGTAGTGAGGCAGACATCAAGGTCGTATATCCCCGATATAATGGGTTTTCCGGGAGATCCGTCAAGGTCGCTCGCGACCGTCGTCCCGGACCAGGAACCTGTGCAGGAAGCGTTCTTGCCCCTGATCTGGAAGCTGTGCGGTTCGTTCTCGCCGATGGTGAAGAGGTAGGGGCTCGTGACACCTGTATATGGATCTACGCCGTCCACCAGCATGTCGTACGCCGTGGCCCCCGCCGCCGGAGACCATGTGATGGTGATGCCCGATGTCGCGCAGCCGTCGACATCCACGGCGGACGGAGCGCCAGGGGTCGCGGGAGTCGAATTCGCGTCGGCGAATACCACCGCCGATGAACTCGTGGAGCATGTTCCGTTGACAGCCCTTATCATGTAGCTGTGCGAATTGCTGTCTGCCGGAGTGCAGCTGGCGGGACTGGTCACTCCTGTCTGCCATGACGAACCGTCGACATAGAGGTCGTGCCTGAGCGCTCCGGAGCCTGCGGTGAAAGGTATCGAGATACCGTATGCGCATGATCCGCTCGAATCGGTGATCGTTCCGATCGAAGGCTGGCCTGGAGTGTTGTTGGTATCTGCGAAGCTCGAAGCCGACGAGTTCGTGTAGCAGGAACCGCTTATTGCCCTTATCACATAGCTGCGCGAATTCGTGTCAGCCGGAGTGTAGCTCACGGGGCTCGTCACTCCGCTCAAAGCAAGCGACCCGTCAACGTAAAGATTGTGGCTTGAAGCCCCAGATCCGCCCGTGAAAGGTATCGAGATGCCGTATGCGCATGATCCGCTGGAATCGGTGATCGTCCCTATCACCGGTGCCCCCGGAGCCACGCCGTCGGATGCCGACGCCCCTGCCGTCGATGAAGACTGTCCGCACCCGTTGTTCGCCCTGACCGAGTATGTGTATGAAGTCCTGTTGATTCCCGTAGTGTCTGTATATGCGTGGGTGGCGGAAGAAATACCCGTCTGGATGGGGCTTCCGTTTCTGAGGACATCGAAAGTCCTCGTCCCGCTTCCTCCGTCACCCCAATCTGAAGGGTCGGTCCAGCTAACCTGGACGCCCGTGTCGGAACAGACGGCAAGATCCGAAGCGGTGTTGTTGGCCATGCCGGAGGGCGTCAGACAAGTGAAATTGAAAATATAGGAAACTCCCGAGGAGGTCTGCCTCGTATCGGGATTCCTGACATAGACTGCGACTTCTCCGGAAGAGTGCGAGGGCGTCACCGCGGTCAGCGAAGTTGCGCTGACCCAGGCGCCGGCAACTTCCGTGTCTCCGAAGATCACTCTCGGCGTCGCGTCCGGGCAGTCGGACGATATGCCCGTGGGGCAGCTGTTGCCGAACCCTGTTCCCGTTATGGTCACTGTCGTCCCGCCCTGGTCGGTGCCGTTATCGGGAGTGATCGCCGATATAGTCGGGTAGGGATTCGCCGTTATCGTCCTGGTGTAAAGACCGGTGGGGGATTCTTCAGCCGCTTCTCCCGTTCCCGCGGTCGATGCGTAGTATGAAACGGGCGTCCCGTTGTCGGCCACCAGGTCCGAGAGCGCCTGCGAGGCGCTTGAGAATCCCTGGGATATCTTCATCCAGTTCCTCCCCTTGTCTCCCGAAAGCCAGACACCTCCGTCAGCCGTGTCCGAATCGTCGCACGCGATCAGTACGTCCCCGTTCGAGGCGAGGAGCAGGTCCACGTAATTCCTCGAGTTTTCTGAAGCTCCCCCTATGGCATGCGCCTCGTTCCAGGTGGTCGCCCCTTCGTCGGGAGAGGGCGAATAGAAAATCCCCTTGTCGGAAGCAGCCGAGGCGTCGCAGCCTACGATCAAAGTAAGATCCGGCATTTGCAGGATCGTTTGGGTCTCAGGGTTCGCAGGCTGTGTCGGCGTACCCGCCCAGTTCACGGATGCAGTTCCCGTCCCCCTGACTACTCCGGTGCCGTTGACTGTTCCCCAAGTCGCAGTACCAACAGGCGCTCTCGGGTCGGGCACGCTCTCCCTCATCGATTCCTGCCTCGGCGGCGGTTCGACAAGGCTCTGAGTGCAAGGTTCATTCAGGTCGACGCTCAGGGTATAGCCGTTGTTCGTGCTCGCGTATCCCCTGACGCCCATGTACCAGGTCCCCGCCCTGAGCCTTTCCTTGTAAGGCGCGGCCGACCTCCTGCCTACCACTTCCACGTTGTCCAGGAGCCAGTACCACCCGTCGTAAGCGTAATACTGGAAAAGGAGCTGGCAGTTGGTGTGTCCCCTGTATGCGGAAAGGTCGATCGAAACATGGCCCATGGACGCCATGTCCGTAGAATAGGTCGCGAGAGAAACCCAAGTAGCCTGCTGGTCGGACTTGAACGCGACATAGCCGAACTCGTCGTTGTTGTCCCAGTAGCGGAACTGGTGGTCGAATTCCAGCGTGACGGATGAGAGAAGCGTGCTTGAAGGAATTTCGAAGACGGGAGATACGAGCCAGTCGTTGCTCTGTTCCGTTGGTTCAAACATGATAAGGGCCGAATTTCCGTAAGTTCCATTAGGATGGAGATACCAGTCATTGGTGTCCCACACTTTAGGGTCCTGGGAACCGTAGTCGCTGATCGTCCAGCCGGAAGGAGGATTGTTTCCCCAGGGCCCCCACGAGCCGTTGAAATCCTCCCCCAGGATCTTCGTCACGCAGACCGATTCGTCCCCGTTGGCGAAGGGACAGTAATCATAGATACTGGTCGTGGGAAGGGCGTTGTACCTGACATAAAGGTCAGCGTCCTGCGTTCCGTAATCGTCGGGATCGTCGAGCGTAACCCTCAGCGTGCTTGCCTGATCGGTCACGTCTATCCTGTAATATCTCCAGCATCCCTGCTTGACAGCCCCCTCAACGACGGATCCGTCGTAAAGGGTTTCCACCGCCGTGCTGCAGCCGTCATACCCGATCCTGACCCCCTTGCCGCTAGGACTGGCCGGCAACCCAGATGTCTGAAGGGTCCAGCCGTTGTAGCTTCCCGGCTGCAAGTTGGCGAATCCAAGGCCCGGGACCGAGCCTTTCTGCGGGCTGGCCGCCCAGACGGGATATGTCGATGCGGTGTTCGGAACCACCTCCAGCCTTTCCCAGTAACCTGTCGTAGGTGTCGAAAGGTCGGCAAGCAGCGAGTGATACCAGCCGTTCGCGGTCGATCCATCCTCCGTCTGCAGGTCTATTCCCGTTGTCGAATTGTAGTAGATATATCTCGATTTTATTCCGTCGGTCGTTCCCGCGTATAGGATGTCGAGGTTGCCGCCTCTCCTGTCCTTGAGCATCGTGATCGCATAGCTTCCCCAGAGGCGGCATGGGCCGAGCACTCCCTTTTTCCCCTTGTTGTAGGGGTGGAAAGATTCGCCTTTGTCGGCGCTGACGAAGACTCCCATGGAAGGCGAGGAAGCGAAGACATAGTTGGGGTCCCTTTCGTGCGCGACGGACGAAAAGACGTCGGCCGGAAGCGACCAGTACCCCGAGAGCCAGTTGAGGCTCTGGCCGTTGTCATCGGATATGAAAGCGCCGTAAGGCGGCGAGACTCCATAGGTCGCGTCCCTCTGGAAGCCCGCCATGCCGAAAGGATTGGAAGAGGTCGAAGCAGTTTCATAGGCGACGGCGACAGCCTTTCCCCGCTGAGTGAGGGACCACGAGTTTCCAGCGCTGCTCGAGAAATAGGACCCGAAATCGGTGTAACCGGGGGTGGAGGCCGCCACGGCGCACATGAGGTTGGTCTGCGTTGGACTGGAACCGTCCACCCAATCAGGGTCCGCCGCTATGTCAGCGACATTAAGACTGGTCGGAAGACCGCTGTTCAGCGCGTAGAAGCTTGTCCAGTTTATCGTGTCGCATCCGAGGACTCCTCTTGTCGAGGACGAAACTCTCGTCTTTGTGCTCGGGCTGGAACCGCTGCACCAGTTGCTCGGGAAAGCCATCCCCGTTATGTCCCTGGGACAAAGTTGCGGGTCCAGGGTACAGTTGCTCGGTTCGATCTTCTGGAACGAATCTTCATTGATATTCGCCCACCAGAGCGACCTGATCCCTGCCTGCTGGGCCGACACGAAAACCGTGTAACAGGGCAGGCCGCTGTATCCTCCGTATGAACATCCGCCCGAGCTTCTGTTGAAGGTCGGAGGAAGCGCCACCATCGTGAAGTCGCTGAAGGTAGTGTCTTTTCCGATCCTGTCCCAGCCGTACCCCGAGACCCACCTGAAGAGATGCGCGCTCGTGGCAGCTATCAGGGTCGAATCGTCAGCGTAAGCCGGGGAAATCGCCAGGTCCCTCATCGTGACATCGGTCGTGGGCCACTCTCCCGCAACCAGCTTCACCCAGGTGTTCCCGAAATCTTCGCTCCTGTAAACGCCGTTGTCCGAGGGCGAACCGGTGAAGTTGGCCGCCACGAAAAGCGTCCCCTGGTCCCCGCAATCCCCTCCTTCGTAGTAATCGGGGTGGAGGGAGACCGCGACGATCTCGGGGATCTTCCCGTTCGGGAAGTTGTTGTATTCGACCATCGTCGCGTTGTCTACTGATTTGAAAAGTCCCCGGGCCGCAGAACCGACGAAGAGCCCCTTGGCTTCTTTTGCTATCGCCAGCGCCCTGGCGTCTATGACGGGAGGGGTCTTTCCCGCCTGGCCGCCGGCGCAGCTCAGCCTGAAAAGCGCTGACGATGTTCCAACGAAGGCCTCGCAATAATTCGACGCGCTTCCGTGATAGCCTGGGGTGAAATCGATCACCTTGATGTCTGAAGAAGGCTGGCCGTCAGCGCAGCTGGCGCCTCCGTCCGTGGAGGTCCTCATCCCGTCGCTCCTGCCCTCCCACACTTCATTGTCGGTCAGGTAAAGGGGACAGTTCCTCACGGTGTTCACGGAGAACGGCGCGCCGCCGACCGTTGTCCCGTCGCAGGCGGCGACCCACGACTCGCCTGAAGTGCCGGAGCGCCACATGCCGTGGGCCGCGGTTCCGACCCACATGTCCTGGTACTTGGTCCACGCCGAGTGGATCGACAGGACATCCGCTCCAACGAGCGCTGATGGGTTCTTCGGCGCCCAGGCGGAGCCCGTGTATTTGAAAATCGTGTTGCCTGTGGAACTGCTCGTCGCCCAGACGCTCTGGGTCGCCTGGTTCGTGATGCAGAGGGACCTGCAGTTGGCGAGGTCCTCCTGTGCCGTGGAGATCTTGCCCCAATCGGCGGGGGATCCGTAATTCAGGTTCGCATGGACTCCGTCGCCCCAGGTTCCCACATATATTTTGCCGTCGAAGGTCGTCTGCCCTCCGACAACTATGCAGGTGCATGGATTTCCTTTGGTGGTGGCAAAATCGAAGTAATACTGGACCGTCGCGAAATCGTCAGTGGAGCTGTAGAAGTGTCCTTCCTTCGTCACAACGAAGCAGGGAAGACCCATCCCGTAATAGTAGTTTTTCGGGAGAGCGATGCCCGTGACCGTTTCCGTCGATGGGATCGCAGCGCACGCCCTCCAGGTATCGCCGCGGTTGTACGATTTCCACAACCCGTTGCCCTGGACTCCTATGAATAGTGTCTTGTCGCCTTCGTAGTTAGGGCTGACCGCGAGGGCCGTGATGTTCCCCGAATAGGAGATACCGATCCTCACCCATCCCTCGCCGGGTATCTGTGCCGAGACCTGTGAGCTCAGCGACAGAAGCATCATTAAAAGGCCGGCAAAAAACAGGATTTTCGCTCTCATCTCAGACCTCCCGCGGGCGCGTACTTTGGATCTGCCGCCGCATCAATTCGATCTTGCGGCTAAAGTCCGTTTTTTTCAGTGACTTGAGTCACATTTTCCCTTTTTTCAGCTCGTACATCATGATCGATCCCGCGGAGGAGACGTTCAGCGAATCGAACCCCTCCCTCATCTTCACGGATACGGTCGTGTCGGCCGCGAACCTGATCTCCCGCCTGACCCCCCTTCCCTCGTTCCCCACTACGACGGCGAAAGGGCCTCCCGGTTTTTCCGCTTCCGAAAGGTCCCGGCCCGATGCGTCTGCCACGATAACCCTCACCCCGTTGCCCTTGGCCCAGAGCAGGAAGTTGTCGGGGGACATCTCGTAGACAGGAATGTGGAACGCCGCACCCGCGCTCCTTGCCAGGGCCGCAGGGTTGAACGGGTCCGCGCTCCCCTTGCCCGCGAACACGCCGTCGTACGAGAAGGCGTGCGCCGACCGTACCAGGATACCCACGTTCACGGGGTCCTGGACCTCGTCGAGGTAAAGATAGGCGGCACCCGCGGAAGGCTCCCTCAGTATCCTCCGCTCCATTTTCCCGACCGCCATGACGCCCTCGGGAGACTTGTTGAGGCTTACGCTCCCGAAGATATCGTCGTCGACCATGATGACTTCGTAATCGCCCAGCCTCTCCATCCACTTGTCGACTTTCGCCCTTGTCATCAGGATGGCCTGGAAATAAAAATCGGACCTGAGAGCCTCTTCGAAAGTGTGCTCCCCTTCGAAGACGATGAACCCTTCCTTCCTCGGGTCCGCGCACACTTTCCTTATCCATTTCAGGGTGGGATTCTGAAGCGATTCTACTGGCTTCACTCTCATGTGAAAAGGATAGTCCGCAAAAGGCAAAAAAGCAACAAAAAAGGGGAGGCCGAAGCCTCCCCTTGAAAGTCGCAATTGATCTTACGGGTTACACGAGGCCCTGGTCGATCATCGCTTTCGCGACCTTTTCGAAGCCCGCGATGTTGGCGCCCATCATGTAGTTGCCCGGCTCGCCGTACTTCTTCGCGGTTTCGAGGCAGGCCTTGTGGATGTTCTTCATGATGTCGTGCAGGCGGGTGTCGACTTCTTCCGCCTTCCATCCCAGCCTCATGCTGTTCTGGCTCATTTCGAGGCCCGAGCAGGCGACTCCGCCGGCGTTGGAAGCCTTGCCGGGAGCGTACAGGACCTTGCCCGCCATGATCGTTTCGATCGCTTCGGGCGTGCAGGGCATGTTGGCGCCTTCGCAAACAACCATCGCCTTGTTCTTAACGATGTCCTTCGCGTCGGCGAGGCCCAGCTCGTTCTGGGTGGCGCAGGGCAGGCAGACGTCGGCCTTG
The DNA here is from genome assembly GCA_029559035.1 of Acidobacteriota bacterium. Taxonomy (GTDB): domain Bacteria; phylum Acidobacteriota; class UBA4820; order UBA4820; family UBA4820; genus JAKQCT01. The sequence goes on along the minus strand of JAKQCT010000088.1, from coordinate 8,789 downwards.
ACGCACCACGGCCTCTTGCCCTTGTGGAACTCGGCCTTGAACTTCCTGGCGTAGGGCTCGACGATGTCCTTGCCGGACTTCCTGAGCTCGAGCATGTATTCCCACTTCTTGTCCTTGATGCCGTCCTTGTCGTAAATGAAGCCGTCGGGGCCGGAGATCGTGACGACCTTTCCGCCGAGGTGGTTGACCTTCGCTACCGCTCCCCACGCGACATTGCCGAAGCCTGATACCGCGACGGTCTTGCCCTTGAAGTCGGTGCCCTTGGTCTTGAGCATCTCTTCGGCGAAATAGACGACTCCGTAGCCGGTGGCCTCGGGCCTGATCAGCGAGCCGCCCCAGTTGAGGCCCTTGCCGGTGAGGACGCCCTCGAATGACCTGGTCAGCTTCTTGAACTGGCCGAACATGTAGCCGATCTCCCTGCCGCCCACGCCGATGTCTCCGGCGGGGACGTCGATGTCGGCGCCGATCCAGCGGTGCAGTTCGTTCATGAAGCTCTGGCAGAAGCGCATCACTTCGGCGTCGGACTTTCCGCGGGGATCGAAATCCGAACCGCCCTTGCCGCCGCCCATCGGGAGCGTGGTCAGGCTGTTCTTGAATATCTGCTCGAATCCGAGGAACTTCAGCACGGAGAGGTTGACCGTGTGATGGAAGCGGAGGCCTCCCTTGTAGGGGCCGATGGCGTTGTTGAACTCGACCCTGTAGCCTCTCTGGACGTGGTACTCTCCCTTGTCGTCCTGCCAGGGAACGCGGAAGATGTAGACCCTGTCGGGCTCAACGATCCTCTCGAGGATCTTCTCCTTGAGATAGATGGGGTTCTTTTCCAGGCAAGGGATCAAGGTTGTGACAACTTCCTCGACCGCCTGGTAGAACTCGGGCTGTCCTGCGTGCTTCGTCTTCACGAACTCGAGAAAATCAGCGTACTGCTTCTTCATTTTGGTAGCCATGTGTTCCCCTTTCCTAAGGTTTTTGCTGTGAGGCCGATACGGAACTTCCCACAGACATTAAAGCTACAAGAATTCAGGATAATTGTCAAGGATTGAAAGCGTTACCATGCTCCGTCGAAAATCGACCCCGCTTCCCGCCGCCTAGAGCCCCTTGTAAGCCGCCCTCGCCTTCTTCGCGGCCTCCCCGTGATCGATGACGGGCGGGTGCCAGGGGAGCCTGCCGTTCAGCGGGTCGTGAATATTTTCCGGAGGGACTTTTTTCAGTTCGGGCAGGTATTTTTTTATATAGCGGCACCCGGGGTCGAACTTGGCGGACTGGACGCACGGATTGAAGATCCTGAGAGGTTTCGGGTCGGGCCCGACGGATGCGCACCACTGCCAGTTCCCCGTGTTGACCACCTCGTCGTAATCGAGAAGGTGCTCCTTGAAGAACTTCTCCCCCCACCGCCAGTCGGTCAGGAGGTCTTTCGTCAGGAAGGAGGCGAGGATCATCCTCACTCTTCCGTGCACCCATTTCTCGCTAACCAGCTGCCTTATCCCCGCGTCCACTAGCGGGTAACCCGTGCGGCCTTCACGGAACGCGCTGAAAAGCTTCTCGTCGTTCCTCCACCTTATGTTCCTTCTTTTTTCCTGGAACTCGGTTTCCCTGAACCCCTGAAAGTTGTGCTTGATGTGGTACCAGAACTCCCTCCAGGCGAGCTCCTTGACGAACTGGTTGTCCTCCCCTCCCTTTTTCGCGGCCTCCCTGAATATTTCCCTCACCGAGATCGTCCCGAACCTGATGTGCGGGGACAGCCTGCTCGTGGCGTCGATGTCGGGCCTGTCCCTTAATTCGCCGTAAGAGGAGAGGTCAAGGCTTTCAAGCCTTGCCCTTGCCCCTCTCGGATCGAACGGCAGCTTCTCGGAAGGTTCAATTCCCCCTATAATCTCTCCGATCCCGGGAAGATCGTGGCTGAAAGCGTTGATCGAACTTAATTCACCGCACGGTTTGATGTCCAGCGACCTTACCCACTGCTTGTAGAAGGGCGTGAAGACCTTCCTGTAACCGATCTTTTCCACGGAAGCGAGAACGTTGTCCTCGACCTCAACGAATTCCACTCCCCAATCGCGGCAGATTCCGGCCGCCCGAGCCGAAATACTTTTGCCCGACCATGTGAGGCTTTTCGCGCAGTAAACCGCGGAAGGGTTCACCCTTTCGGCGATATCCCGGAATATGTCGTCAGTTCTGCCCCGGAAACACGCCAGCCTCGCGCCTTTCTTTTCCAGCTCCTTTGAAAGGTTCATGACGGCGCCCGCTATGAAGCGGAGCCTGCCGTCAAAGGCGCCGTGATCTTTCAGGATTTCGTCGTCGAATATGAAGAGCGGGAGTATTTTCTCCGGGCCTCCGATGGCGGCGCTTAGCGCCCTGTTGTCGTCGGCCCTAAGGTCCCTCCTGAACCAACAGACGACGGGCCTTGTTTTTTCCTTCAAAGAGAGATCCCTTCTTCGTAGAGCTCTTCGGGAAATGGATCCAGGAGCCTCTGGCTCAGAAGATACTTATCCCCGAACCTGATCGCCCAGCTTTTCAGTATGGAAAGCGGCGGATGTATACCCGATATTCCTTTTTCGTAGGAACCCAGAAGCTTCAGGAACATGGCCTTCTCTCCCCCGCCGAGCCTGTCGGAGAAATGTCCGAATATGTGGGTCAGCGCGTTGACAAGCTGTTTCCTCGAAGGTTTCCTGCGGATGGCCTCGAGGAAGCAATGCCGGTATTCATCGACAAGAGCGCGGAAATCGTCCCCCTTCTTGTAGGAGGCGGTCAGTTTACCGAGCTCCCTCAGCCTCTTCTGGTTGTACGCCATGAGGAAGTACTTGTACCTGCTTTGGAAAGCGACGAGGTCCTTCATTCCGGCGGACCTTCCCAGCGAAACGCGAGCGTCGGCGGCCGCGTATATGTTCGTCAGGAAATTATCGCGAAGCTCGCGGTTGCGGAGCCTTCCTTCGTCCTCCGCCGGAAGAAAATAGTATTTTTCGAGGACCTTTTCGGCGAAAAGGCCGCGGCCTTTTCTGAGGACGATGCCGCCTTCCCTGTACCTGTAGACCTTCGTTCCCGAAACTCCGCAAGAAGGGCTCTTGCTCTTCAGAAGGAAACCGTCGATCCCGCTCAGGCCTTCGAGGAAACTTTCCGAGAAGGCTGCCATGTCATGCGTCAGCTCCCTTCCTGTCGCGGGCTGGAAAAGCTCCATCGCGCCGTTCTCGGCGTGCGCTAGGATCCTCGGGCGGGGCGTTCCCAGCCCGAGCGCCATCTCGGGGCAGACGGGAACGACCTTTACGAATCCCCTCAGCTTCACGACGAAATCGTCCCTTATGATCTCGCCGTTGTACCTTACGGGCTGAAGGTCGAGGCACGAGCTCATGACCAGTACGGGTTTCGGAAAGAAGAACGGCTCCGGGGCTTCGCCTCCTGCGGCCCTTTCCGGCATCTACAGGTTTCCCTTGGCGTCCAGCTTTTCGACCTGGAGCTTCAGTATCGCGACATTGTTGAAATCGGCGTCCTTCTTGATGAAGCCGGAGTAGACTTCTTCTCCCTCGCCCTCGAGCTGGTTGAACATCACCCTTATCCCGTGCTTCATCCCGTCAAGATCGTCGACGCGGGTCATCCTGCCGTAGATCACCAGCGAGCGGTACTTGTGCGAACAGTCGCCCCTGACGTACCCGTGGTCCTCGATCGCAGTTGCGCAAACGCGGGGGTTCTTGGCGATCACGTCGAGTTTCCTCCCCTCCCTCGCGCAGTGGAAATAGAAGGCGTTCTCCTCCTCGCTGTAACCGCATGAAAGCGTTACGAGGTAAGGCTCGTTCCCGTCGGCCATCGCCACGACAAGGTACTTGACGCTCTTCATGATGCCGATCATGACTTCCCTGTCGGTTATCTCCCTGTCCCTGCGCCTGATGTGATATTCACCCATGCCGGACCTCTTTCCTGTCGGTCTGTTTCAATCAGCCAGAGCTTCCGCGGCGATCTCTATGATGTCCTTCACGGCGATCTCTTCCCTGCCCAGCTCTCCCCTCGCGTTGTCGAGCATCGTGTGGCAGAAGGGGCATCCGACGGCGGCGGTCTTCACGCCCGTGGCTTCTATCTGTTTGAATCTGTAGTGGTTGATCCTCTCTCCCAGCTTCTCTTCGAGCCAGAACCTCCCGCCTCCGGCGCCGCAGCAGACGGACCTCTCGCCGCTCCACTCCATTTCATTCACCTTCAGGGACGGGATGGAAGAGGCGATCTTCCTAGCCGAATCCACATCGCCCTCGTACCTCGACATGTAGCAGGGGTCGTGGTAGGTGATGGTCTCGTCGACCTTCTTGTCGAACTTTATCCTTCCCTTCGAGACGAGGTCCGCGATGAAGGTTGTGGCGTGGACGACCTCGAAGTCCCCCCCGTAATCTTTGTAATCGTTCTTGAGGGTCTGCAGGCAGTGGGGGCAGGCCGTGACGATCTTTTTTACGCCGTAGCCCTTCATAGTCTCTATGTTGGCTTCGGCCATAGCGGAGAAGAGGTACTCGTTGCCGAGCCTCCTGGCGGAATCGCCCGTGCAGCTCTCTTCTTCCCCGAGGATCCCGAAATTGACGCCTCCCGCCTTGAGGATCTTTACGAGGGCCCTCGTGACCTTCTTCTGCCTGTCCTCGTAGGCTCCGGCGCATCCCACCCAGAGAAGGTACTTCGTCCCCTCCACTTCGCTTATATGCCTGACGTCCAGACCTTCGGCCCAGTTCGCCCTGTCGGCCCTCGGAAGGTTCCACGGGTTGCCCTGTCTCTCCATCCCCTTGAACGCGGCCTGCGCTTCGTTCGGGAAGCTGCTCTCTTCCAGCGTGAGGTAAGCCCTGTGCCCGACCAGCTTCCCCGCGTAGCTTATGAAGAGCGGGCACGCCCATTCGCAGTAGCGGCAGGTGGTGCAAGCCCAGATGGCGTCCTCGGGGACCGTGTCTCCGATGATGTTCTTTCCTTCGGGCAATTCCTTCCCGCCCTCGATCTCCTCCTGCGTCATCGAATAGAGAAGGTCCCTCAGCGAATTGCAGTATTCCTTGGGCTTGAGCGGCTTGCCCGTGAGATTGGTGGGACAACCCTCCTTGCACCTGCCGCACTCCGTGCAGGTGTAAAGGTCCAGCATCTCCTTCCAGGTGAAGTCGTTCATCTTCGAAACGCCGAAATGCTCCGCCTCGAGGTCCACCTTCCTTATGTTCCTCTCCTCGTCCAGGTTGCGGAAATAGACGTTGAAAAGGCTGGTGAAGATGTGGAAGTGCTTGGAATAAGGAAGGAAGTTGAGGAACCCGAGGAACACGAGGAAGTGCGCCCAGAATGCGGCCCTGTTGAGAAGGAACAGAGGGGTCCCGGACATGCCCGCGAAGAGCGAGCCCGCGGCCTGTGAGATGGGCGTGTAGGCGCCCCACTCCGGGTCAGCCAGAAGGATAGCCGTCCCGTCGGTGACCAGGTCGCTCACCATCAGCAGGCCGATGAACGAAAGCGTCGCCCAGGCGTCGGCCGAATTCTCGACCCTTTCAGGTTTCCGGAAAAGCCTTCTCGCCACCGCGAGAAGGATGCCCAATATGACCACGAGTTCGAAAACATCCTTCACCGTAAGGTAATACAACCCCGCCGCGCCGAACCTTTCGAGCAGGCCCAGCTTCGGGAAGAGGCTGTCGAATATAACCTGCCAGGACCTCGCCATAAGGAAGACGAATCCCCAGAATATCATCAGGTGGTATATCCCCGCGTAGCTGTCCCGCAGCATCCTCTTCTGGAGGAATGCGAACTCCAGGACCCCCTTGAGCCTTTTCAGCGGCCTGTCGAAAACGTCCGCGTTCGCCCCTGCGGCCAGCGCCGCGAGCCTCCTTTCGATCGTTCCGGAAAAGAGCGCCACGGCGGCGATGAAGACAACCCACAAAGCAACGAGCTCGGCAAAACCCATGACTGAAGCCCTCCATATGCGGACAGCTAAGAATAAGGAAATATAATATTAACGGGGAGGGTTCAAAGTCAAATTCCTCCGAGGTACGAGCAAGCCAAACCGGGATTCTGAATCTGGAACGGCGCGTCCTTGACTTGTTTTCCTTGTCTATTGTACCCTTTGGAAGTAGAGAAAGTGGAGGTGAAGGATGAAAAAGATCGTTCTATTCCTTATCGTTATGACAATCCCGTTCATCGTTTCCGCGTCCGGCATCGCGATCCCGGAACAGGGATCGAAGGCTGCCGCGATGTGCAACGCCTTCGTCGCGACCGCCGACGACCCGACGGCACTTTATTACAACCCCGCCGGCATCGCGTTCCTAAAGAACAGCAACCTTACATTCAACATGACCTACGTGAGGCCCGATATCAAGTACGAAAGCCCGACGCTCGGAAGCCACGAGAACAGGGCGAAGAATTTCTTCATCCCTTCCGTCTATTTCACGATGCCCCTGAACGAGAAGGTCTTCTTCGGATTCTCCGTCGGCGCTCCCTACGCGCTGGCGACTGACTGGCACGACAACTTCCCCGGAAGGTTCGCCAGCCGCCACGCGAAGATCCAGACCATCAACTACCACCCGGTCTTCGCCTTCAAGTTCGACGACCGCAACGCCCTCAGCATCGGGCTCGACTATTACGATTCGCAGATAAACCTCATCAGGGCGGTGGACACTACCGCCTTCTCCAGTTATGTCCAGGACCTCGCGGGCAACGCACCCTACACGATCCTTCCTTCGGAAGGCACTCTGGACACCAGGGTAAGGGACCAGGCTTTCGGCTTCGACATCGGCTATCTCTACAAGTCGGCCCCGTGGTCGTTCGGCATAACCTACAAGAGCAAGGCGGAATTCGATTACGAAGGCCATTCTTCCTTTGAAAGGTCCAGGTATCTCCTTCCCGGCAACGCGGCCGCGTTCCCCGGCGAGGAGACAAGCTTCGAGCTCGGCTCCGTACCGGCCCTTCTCCAGACCGGAGTTTCCTACGACACGGGAAGGCTGCTGACCGAGTTCGACCTCCAGTGGACCAACTGGAGCCAGTTCGACCAGGCGGAGGTCCACTTCGACAAGCACACCCTCGGAACGATCTATGTCTGGGCCGGAACGCCGGTCGCTTATGTCAACGTTCCGGTTGTCGAGGACGAGATCCTTCCCTTCGACTGGGAAGACACCATGGCATACAGGCTGGGCTTCAATTACAGGTTTTCGGACATGACCGAGATCAGGTGGGGCATAGTCTATGACGAATCGCCCGTCCCGGCGGAGACGCTCAGCCCCGTCCTTCCCGACACCGACAGGTGGATGCTCACTTTCGGAACGGGACACAAGATCGGCGCGTGGACCCTCGACTGGTACATCCAGTACATCAAGTTCGACAAGGGCGAGATCGACCACGACAACATCTACCGTTACAACCACAACGGCCTCTACGAGTACCCGATGACCCATGACGGCCATTACAAGGGCAACAGCTGGCTCGCCGGCATCCAGGTCAGCTACGGCTGGTAAGCCGGGACTACAAAATCACCTGACAAAGGGCGCCCTCCGGGGCGCCTTTTTTCTAGACTTTTCAATCCCCTTGGGATAACATTGATCTTTAAATGATCCGTTTCGCGGAGAGCCGATGAACGCCGTTGAGCTTATCTGGCTGATACCTGTGCTTCCCCTCCTGGGCGCCCTTCTGAACGGGGTGATCGGGTGGAAGTTCGAGCATCACGAGAAGCGGAAGGTGGTGACGGCGATCGCACTCGCCTCGACGGCCCTTTCCCTCCTGCTGGCTCTCTGGAACATCTGGTACGTCTCGACCTTCCCGTGGGACGCTCCTCCCCAGCTTCCCGCGTCGGTGACGGTGGACGCGGAGCACCATTCGCTTTCTTACACTCTGGGCGAATGGATCGAAGGCGGGGAGTTCACGACCGGGACGGAAGCCACGGCGAAATTCAGCGCTGCTTGGAAGTTCGTCCTCGACCCGCTGTCGGCTGTGATGCTCTTCGTCGTCGCCTTCATCGGGTTCCTGATCCACGTCTATTCGGTCGGATACATGGCTCACGACGAGGGCTACTGGAGGTACTTCTCATACCTCAACCTCTTCATGGCGATGATGCTGACGCTTGTCCTCGGCGGCAACTACCTCGTGATGTTCGTCGGGTGGGAAGGGGTCGGCCTCTGCTCGTACCTTTTGATCGGGTTCTATTACAAGAAGGATTTCTGCGCCGACGCGGGGAAGAAGGCGTTCCTCACGAACAGGATCGGCGACATGGGATTCGCGGCCGGCCTGATGCTGATACTTTATTACTTCGGCACGCTTGACATGGCCAAGGTGAACGAGATCGCCGCGAGCGGAGCGTCTAATGTTCCCCCGGCTATCATCACCGCGGCGGCGCTTCTCCTCTTCGTCGGGGCGACCGGCAAGAGCGCGCAGGTACCTTTGTACGTGTGGCTTCCCGACGCCATGGCGGGCCCGACGCCCGTGTCGGCCTTGATCCACGCGGCGACGATGGTCACATCGGGGGTCTATCTCGTAGCAAGGTCGAACGGCCTCTATTCGATGAGCCCGACGGCTCTCGGCGTGGTCGCGGGGGTCGGCTGCCTCACGGCGCTCTTCGCGGCCTCGATCGGCCTCGTCCAGAACGACATCAAGAAGGTCCTCGCCTACTCGACCGTCTCCCAGCTCGGCTACATGTTCCTGGGTGTCGGCGTCGGGGCTTACGCGGCGGGGGTCTTCCACCTTTACACCCACGCCTTCTTCAAAGCTCTCCTGTTCCTGGGTTCGGGCTCGGTCATCCACGCGATGTCGGGCGAGCAGGACATCAGGAAGATGGGCCAGCTCTGGAGCAGGATCCCTCACACGGCCAGGACCTTCCTTATCGG
>JAKQCT010000053.1 GCA_029559035.1 Acidobacteriota bacterium | reverse complement strand
TACGGCAACGGGGGCCCGGGGGTCTCGCTTAAACCGATGCAGAGGCAAGTTGGAGACATGGGCAACATCAGCCACCTGGGGATGTCCAGCTCGGACACGGCCTTCAACACGAAAGGCACGGGGCGGACGCCCTACGGCAGGGGCCTCGTCAAGGGAGAGTGGGAGGTGAAGCCCCTGGGGACAGCTTTCAACGCGACGGGGATGAGCCAGACCCCTGCGTGGACCGATACAGGAGTTTCAGGCACGGACCTTTCGATGACGAACGGGGCGCTGTGGGGAGAGACCAATTACCACTGGAGGATGAGGTTCCTCTACAAGACCTCTACGACGCCCTTCCAGCAGAGGAGCAGGTGGTTCACGATACCTGTGAACGGCTGGCAGGAGGCGGACCTGAAGACCGACTGCAGGCCGCTGGCTATGCCTAATCACACTGTGACCGACAAGGATGCCTGCGCGCTAAGCGGGGTCCTGATCACCTGGCCGGCGGTGCCGGGGGCGGTGAGTTACGATGTGGACCTGGGCGGGACGGTGGTGCAGAATGTGACCAGCCCCTACAGCTACGAACCGGGCGATTCGACTACGAAGTGGTACGCGGTCTGTGCGAAGAACGTGTGCGGCGAGAGCCAGTGGAGCATGTACAAGCCGGGCGCGGATATGAACGACAAGCCGGGGCCTGTGACGATAGACAGCATCACGGACAACGACCCCTGCGCTTACGGGATCACCATAGACTATTCGGGCGGGTCTCCTTCCGAGAGCTACGATCTTCTGCGTGACGGGGTGGTGGTGGAGACGGGGATAACCGACCCGTTCGTCCATAACCCTCCCGACCTAAACCAGCACTTCTACGAGGTGAGGGCTAAGAACTTCTCCTGTTACACCACCTCGGCCCCTGTGAACTTCACCGAGGTGTACGACGCCCCCTCTCTGCCGACGATGGACAGCTTCGGCGAAGTTGACGGTTGCGTCCAGAACGGCATCAAGATCTACTTCACTGGAGGGACGCCTTCCACGAGGCACGACCTATACAAGGATTTTACCCTGGTCCAGTCGAACGTGACGAGCCCAGTGACCTACGACCCGGGCGACACGGCTTCGCACTGGTACCACATAAGAACCTACAACAACACCTGTTACAACCAGCCGATGCCGTCGCAGTACGCCGACGAGGTGTGGCCGCCCCCGACCCAGCCGGCGATCACTACCATCACGGACCTGGACCCCTGCCAGATGAGCGGGATAGAGGTGTATTTCAACGAAGGGGCGCCCGCGACTCGCCACGACCTTTACATCGACGGCATCGAAGCGGTGCACGGGCCTTTCTCCTCGCCGCTCACTTATCTGGCTCCCGACGCGCTTCCCCACACCTACACGATAAGGGCGTACAACAACAGTTGTTTCACTGCTTCAACGGGGGTGGCCGGGACGGATGCGAACAACACCGCCATTCCCGTGATCTCGGGCCCTAATGAGAACACATGCCCCTCGGAAACCGTCACGCTTACGACGCAGTCGGGGATGAGCGATTACCAGTGGTACAGCTACGGCAGCCCGTTGGACGGGGAGATTTCGGACACTATCGTGATCGGGATGGGCGGGGACGGCAGCTACTCGGTGTCGTTCGCGAACGCCGGGTGTTCGGCGACATCTTCGGAGCACCTGGTGACGATCATGCCGTGCCCCGCGGCGCCTCCGCCCGCTCCCGACGGCAGCGGCGGGACGGAGCCCGTCAGAGTGGCCAAACTGCAGGACGACGGGAGCCAATTGAGGGTTACCTGGGACGCGCACAGCTGCCCGGCGGCGGATTACGGGATCGTTTGGGGGAACCTCTCCGAGGTGTCGAGCTACCTTCTGCAGGGCGGGATCTGCTCCCTCGGGACATCTGAGAGCTTCGACTGGCCGTGCGGCGAAGGAGGCGACCTCTTCTTCTTCATCCTGGGGGTGGAGGACGGCGTGGAGAGCAACTGGGGGACGACGAGCGGCGGCCAGCCGTGCAACGGCGAGAACCCGTCGAACATCTGCTCTTCGTCGAGGAGTAACGCGACGACCTGTCCGTGAGAGGAAAATCCCCCTCGGTCCCCCTTTGGCAAAGGGGGAAGTAAAAAGTGGAATATCTGATGTTGAAAAGGGCGGCCGGGAGGCCGCCCTTTGGCGTTAGGGGCAGAGCGCGCTGTCGCGCCATTTAAAATTGAAAAAACCCCCTGGATCCCCCTTTGCAAAGGGGGAGAGCGAAGCGTTGGGGTTTTATTCGGGCGATTCGTGAATCGCCCCTACGAGAAACAATCTATTCTCTATTGAACTTCAGCCTTACGCCATCAGCCTTCAGCTCTGGCTTCAGCCTTCAGCCTTCAGCCATGGCGTCAGCCATCATCCTTCAGCCTTCAGCTCTTCTGCTCCACTTTCCTGAGGAAATACCCCGCGAGCAGGAAGAGCGGGATCAGCGAAAGCGCGGAGAGCTTTATGTCCTGGATGAGGCCGTAGAAAATCCCGAAGAGGAGGGGGCCGAAAAGTGCGGCGGCTTTTCCCATCAGGGTGTAAAAGCCGAACCATTCCCCCTGTGATCCCGCGGGGGCGAGCTTGGACAGGTAGCCCCTGAGGACCGACTGGGTCCCGCCGATGAGGATCCCGACGACCGAAGCGATCGTCATCAGCGCCGCCTTTCCCGAGAGGAACGGCAGGAGGGATAGGGAGAGTATCCACGCCCACATCATGAGGAAGAGCGCCCTTCTCGAAGAGAGCCTGTCGGCCAGCGGGCCGATGATCCACGCCCCGGCGGCCGCGATCAGGTTGAATGCGATGAAAGCCTTGAAGAGGGAAGCGTCGTCGAACCCGTAACCCTTCCTCAGGAAGATCCCTCCGAAAAGTATCGCCGAGTTGACCCCGTCGTTGAAGAAGAAACTCGCGAGCAGGAAATAGAAGAGAGGTTTCCTGCCCGACATCTTCTTTATGGTGCCGATCACCTCGGAATAGCCCGCCTTGAACGAAACGGACACGCCCGAGTTCAGGCTTCCTTCGAAAAAGAAAAAGACTGGGATCGAAAAAGCGAGGTACCAGAGGGCGGTGAACAGGAAGCTGTCCTTTTGAAAAGAAGGCGACCCCATGTCCGCAAGGAGAAGGACAGCGATCATGAAAAGCATGCCGCCGAAGTAGCCCGCGCCCCAGCCTATGCCCGAGACCGTCTCCCGTCTTTCGGGCGGGGAGACTTCAGCCAGCATCGAATTGTAAAAAACGTTGGCGAGGGAGAACCCGAGCTGGGCGATGGAGAAGAAAAACACCGCCCTGAAAACCTCCCCCCCAGAGAGAGTGCGGGTGAGGGCGGTCCCCGCGACAGCGAGCAGCGTGAAGAATACCAGGAACCTCTTTCTCCTGTTCATCATGTCGCTCATCGCGCCCAGCGGCGGAGAGAAGACCGCCGAGAGCACCTCGCATCCGCCGTAAAGAAGCGCCCACGCGGTAAGGCCCCATTTCCCGGGAGCGATGCTCTCGGTGAAGAAAACCGGGAATATGAGCGTCGTCATTATCGTCGAATACGGCGAATTCGCGAAATCGTAGAGGACCCAGGAAAAGAGGTTATATCTTCGTTTCCGCATCGTCCCGACGGACCTTTCGGAAAACGAGAAGGGAAACAGCCGTCAGCGCGGCCCCGGCCGCCGTCATGACTATCGCAGCCGCCATCGAGGCGTCTCCTTCCACCCACCTCATCAGCAGAAGGTTGAGGAAATTGTGGATGAAATGACAGACGGCCGCCAGCAGGAGCCCGCCCCTCCCGTAAGCCATGACCGAAAGCGCGAAGCTTACGACGAAGATCGGCAGAAAGAGTTCCACCGAGCCGTGGAAAACGGTGAAAAGCGCCGCCGTGAGAGTTATCGCCGTCCATTTCCCCATGCTTTTCAGGGAGTTGAGGATGACGCCCCTGAAGAGGGCCTCCTCGCAGACCGCCGGAAGGACCGCGAAGATGATCACCTGTCTGAAGAATCCGTACGAACCGATCTCCTTCTCCAGTTCCTTGGACAGTTCTGACAGGTCGAAGATGTTGTCCGTGATCCCGCTCAGTCCGAGGCCCAGCAGTGCGGCCGAGAGGACGAGGAATATCGCGGCGGGGAATTCCGATGCGGGCCTTTCCACGCGGGTAAGGACCGCGCCGAACGACTGCCTCACGCCGAGGATGACTACCGCGGGCAGAAGGAAGCAGATGATCTCCCAGAGCTCGTGGCTTTCCATCAGGAATTCCGAGCTGAGGGTGAGAAGGACGAGGGATATCGAGAACAGGATCGCCAGGACCGCGTCGAGCGGTATCAGGTGGGGCTTTTCTTCGGGAGGGACAGGCGGCCTGTCGTCCATCTACTTCCCGGACAGGAACTTCCTGACGCACTCGTCCACGAGGGCGGCGGCCTCCGAACACTCCCCGCATCCGCTTGCAAGGCACTTCTTCAGCGCCCTTAGCGACTCGGCGTAGCGGCGGCACGAGGCACACCGGTCGAGATGCTCCAGGAGAGTTTTCTCCGAGGCGGCGGGAAGCTCTCCGTCCGTCCAGTCGGAGATGATCTCGAAAAAAGCGGAACAGCCCTCGTCAGTCTTCATTTTTCCCCTGAGGGGAGGGCATGGCCGCGACCGGCGGAAGGCGCCTCTTGAATTCCATATTCTCCATTCTTTTGAGTATGTTCTCCACTTTTTGAAAAGGCATGCCGAGAATGTCCGAAACTTCCCGCGGCGCGCGGCCTTCATCCACCGAAAGGTAGAAGACGGCGTCCGCATCGGAGTAGAGCAGCCCCATGTCGCCTTCGTCGTTCTGGCCGGGCCAGAGGTCGGCAGACGGCGGCTTTGATATGATCTCTTCGGGGACGCCCGCGAACGCGGCGAGCTGGTAAACCTGTGTCTTGTACAGGCCGCCGATGGGATTCAGCGCGCAGGCGGAATCCCCGTAAAGTGTCGTGTAGCCTAAAAGCCATTCGCTCCTGTTCCCCGTTCCGAGGACCAGCGCGTCAAGCTTCGCCGAAAGATCGTAAAGGACGGCCATCCTCATCCTCGCCATGAAATTGCCTCTACGGACATTGTCCTGCAGCTCTCCCCCTTTCGCAAAGGGGGACAAAGGGGGTTTTCCCTCCCGCTCAAAATAACCATCCACCATCGGCGTGATATCCACCCTGACGCTTTCCACGCAGAGCTTATCGATCATGAGGCCGGCGTGCTTTTCCGAAAGGGGGCTGGAACTTTTATAGGGCATCTTCACCGCGACGAGGTTCTCTTTCCCGAGCGCGCGGACGGCAAGCGCGGCCGAAAGCGCCGAATCGACGCCCCCGGACATCCCTACGACCAGCCGTTTCCTGCCTGCTTTTCTCATCTCCGACACGAGGAACCGGTCAATGATCGTCAGGGCGGTTTCGATGTCGAGCGGCGGGGGATAGACCTGTTTTTTCATCTTATTTATGCGGGCCTCCTTTAAAAAGGAAGAATAACCGATTTCGGCCCGTTTCGGCAATTCTTCTACAAAACTGAAGAATCAATTCAACCGCAGAGGTCACAGAGAGCCCAGAGCGAGGGGCGTTGCTTCGAAGGACTCTTTTTGCAAAAAAACCATAAAATATAACCTTTTTTCTTCGAAGCAATTTCCTCGTCAGAAACCGGAAAAAGGGGTTTCTTTCACCTTCTCTTTTATACTCTGCGGCCTCTGTGGCCTCTGTGGTAAATAGCTTTTGTCCTTTTCTTCAGCCTTCAGCCTTCAGCTTCGGCTCTTCGTCTTCATTATTAGAGAAAATGCCGCGCCGTGCGACGAATTTACTTCGCGCTAAGGCGCTAACTTCTCCAGGGGGTGAATCAGCGTAGTGAGCTTTGCGAACGGAGCGTCTAAGGAGGGAGCGGAGCGCCCCCTTCTTTGGATGGCGTTAGTCCTTCCCCCCCCGATTGAACAAAAGGGGGGTGGGGCGGGTATATGTAACTTGGAGGCGTTATGAGAGAGTGGCTGCCGGAAAATTTCACCCCCCCCGAGGGAAGGGCGTCTGAAGCGGCAAGAATGGCCATAAAAAGAGGAAAAGCCAGAAGAAGGAACGAGAAGATCGCCCTTTCCTGCTGTTCCTTCCTTTTCGTGGCTGCATTCTCGTTCATGACGGTCCGGAATCTTGAGGTAACCGCGCCTTTCGCGGGCTCTTCGGATAATGGAACGCAGGCTGGTAGCCGCGCCCTTTACGGGCGCGAACCAATGCGGAACGCGGGCGTAAAGCCCGAGCCTACGGCATCTCCCGCAGCAGAGGATGAAACAGGGAACGCGGGCGTAAAGCCCGCGACTACGTCGCCCAATTCGCTTCCCGTAGGGGCGATTCACGAATCGCCCGCTTCTGATCTCGAAATCTCCAAGGTCGACCATTCGGTCGCCATCAAGTGGGAGGGGGAGGGGACCTTCGCGGTTTACAAGTGCGATTCGCCGAAATTCGACAGTTGTTCGATAATGGAAGTGGTTGAGGGTAATAGCTATCTTGACAAGGACGAAAATTCTGGTAAGATAGTTTATTACCGCATCGAGCCCCTTCACAAAAGGGGGTGAGATGAAAGGAGGTGGACGGTTAAAACGCGGTGTGGATCGAGTGTTCATCGTTCGAGTGAGGGCGTTCCCTCGTGGTTTTTTCCTCAAAAGAAGGGAGGAGTTTTAATGAAAACCAGAATTATCTTAGCGGTAGCAGTGGTACTCATCCTCGCGATCGCGCTGACATCAGGCGCGTCCAACATGGGCTTCAAGCTTAGTCAGACGCTTTCAGCTACAGTAGCCAAGTATGTTGCATTACCATTCTACAACAGTTACTCGACGCAGACCGCGGCTTTTTTGAGAAATGATATCATTGCGGCAGGTGGCACTGGCGTCAATGTTTACAATTGGAACGGGACTGCCTGGCAGAGATACGCGGGTGGCGGTGTCGGTCAGGTCAACTTCGCTCTTGCAGCTGGTGATGGATATCAGGTCGTTTCAACTGCCGACGTATCCAACTGGGTTATTGTTGGCTCACACAACCCAAGCACGACTATCACAATGTCTGCCACGGTTGCAAAATATGTCGCAGTACCTTATCACAGCACCTCTACCAGTGCTGCATTACTTCGCAACGAGATTATCGCTGCGGGTGGTACAGGTGTTAACGTTTATAACTGGAATGGAACGGCATGGCAAAGGTACGCGGGCGGCGGCGTTGGACAGGTTAATTTTGCTCTTACCCCTGGCCTGGCATATCAATGCGTGTCAACTGCCGCTGTAGGTAGTTGGACACCTGCCCACTATTGATTTTGGAGGAGGAAAATATGAGAAAATACATTCTTGCAGCGATTCTCGTTCTTGCATCTTGTTCACTTTTTGCGGCCTGTGGAGTTCCTACCACGCTTGCTAACGCAAGCATTTGTTGCGTAAGCGGGCTGGGAGCGCCTACAGCGTATCTCTGGGTTCCCGGACTTTATAACGCGGCCGATGCGGCTGGAACCGATTCCACCGGAGTTCCTGTCACCGGCGCTTGCGATTTTACCGGCAACTCGATTCTGCAGGCTGATGCTGGTTGTATTGACGCCTTCGGCGCCGGTTATTACTACCTTTATGCTGACTGGAGTCAGATCCCCTTTGACGGCTGCCCTGCGGCTGGCGCTACCCGCGCGGCTCTCCTCGCCTATGACGCTGCCGGCAACTACACTCTCCAGAGCAGGCTTCAGACCGAAGACTGGACTAACTGGGACGCCATCGGCACGATCGCCGCTGCGCCTCTTTCCGCGGCCACCGGAACCGCTTCGACGCCTGATAACGTGCAGACGACCATCACTTGGACCGCTCTTCCCGCTTCGGTGACCTTGGGTTCTTACAACGGCGCGGCTCCCGCAGCTCTCGTGACAACCTTCAACGTTTACACCTACACCGGCGCGGCGATCCCGGGTTATGCCACTTCGCAGTGGACACTACTGCAGGCGGGCGTTTCCACCGGAACCGCTTCCTCGACCTGGACCTTCGCCGATCCCGGCGCTGGCGTCGGAATGTGGCTCTCCCGTTCGATCGTCATAGACGGAATCGAACTGCCTTTCGTTTCTACAACGCCTGTCGTCCTCTATGATCCCAGCGGCGCGCCTGCCATCAACGGCCTGTCCGCTGCCAGGAGCGGCCTCAACACGCTCGTCAGCTGGACCTCCGGCGACGAATCACAGGTCACCGGCTACCAGGTGTTCTGGGCTCCCCAGGGCGGCGAGTTCTCGGCTGTCGGCAGCATGATCAATCCCGTCGGCAACAGCAACGACTACACCGCCACCGTCAGGATCCCCGCCACCTCCACCTTCACCGTGAAGGTCGGCGCCTACCTGACCAACGGCAGCGTGACCTATTCCGCCCCCGCGAGCGTGAAGGCCACCAACATCATCCACGACAAGACCAGGGTCAACATCGACTAAGTCTTGGTTTAATGTTTTTCAAAGGGGCACGCTTCCGCGTGCCCCTTTTTTATCCCCGCATTGTAGGGGCACGCTGCGCGTGCCCTTTAATAACAAACAGGGCACATGCAATGTGCCCTTACAAAAACAACGCCAGGGCGCATGGGATGTTACGATGATCGCACGGCCGCGTCGTAGGGGCACGCTGCGCGTGCCCTCGATAAAACAAACAGGGCACATGCAATGTGCCCCTACAAAAACAATGCCCGGGCACATGCGATGTGCCCCTACGAACAATGATTATGTCGCGACGGTGGGAAATGAGGTATCATTACAACATGAACGACGAATTAAAACGGCGTTCCGTAAGATTGAAACGATTCGATTATTCCACTCCCGGCGCGTATTTCGTGACGATCTGCGTGAAAGACCATAAATGTTTGTTCGGCAGAATTATCATGGGAAAAATGGAGCTGAATGCATACGGGATAATCGCCTGGAATGAATGGGAAAAAACAGGTGAATTGCGGCGCGTTGTCAAAATTGATTCGTTCGTGATCATGCCCAATCACTTACATGGAATTTTAACGATAACCGGTAGGGGCACGCTGCCGCGTGCCCAAAATCATGATGAAATTAATGCGGGCACGTTGCAACGTGCCCCTACAACGGTGGAAACATTCGGAATGCCGAGATCCGGGTCGTTGTCGACGATCGTTCGTTTGTTCAAGGCAACATCAACGAAACAGATCAACATCCTGCGGGGAACGCCTGGAGCGGAATTCTGGCAGAGGAATTATTACGAACACATTGTAAGGAACGAGGCAGAATTGAACAAAACAAGGCGGTACATCGAGTTGAATCCCGCGCAGTGGCAGTTCGACAGGGAGAACGAACAACGAATTGAAAACGATGAATATGAGAACACATGGATGGATATATTGCCCTGCCGCGCCCGGCCATCGTAGGGGCACGCTGCGCGTGCCCTCGATAAAACAAACAGGGCACATGCAATGTGCCCCTACGAAAAACATTGATATCGGTCTATAATACCCCTTTTGGAGGTTTCGAAATGATAAAAAGGCTTATCGTCTCGCTCTTCTTCCTTTCATCGTTCTGCGCCCTGGCAGGAAGCCGGGAGATCGTGGAGAGGGGGACTTTCAAACTCTACCTGAACGGCATAGAAAAGGGGAAGGAATCTTACAAGGTCGCCGTCGACACCAAGAGGGACACTTACGAGCTTTTCTCCGAGCTGATCTTCAAGTATCCCTACCAGACGGCCAAGAGGGGTTACGTTGACCTGAAGGTATATCCCGAGTACTGGGCGGTCCATTCCACCGGGCAGTTTATAAAATACGAATACAGGTCGAAGGCGGAGGACTTCAGCAAGACTGACCTTGTCGAGACGGAACGGTCCGCGACGGAGCTGATCGACCAGGAGATGAGGATCCGCGACGTCTTCTACCAGGAACAGCAGAGGACGGACGACGTGATGCAGGACAGGATAGACCTGGGCGTCAACTCGGGCTACCTCTTCCCCGCGGGAAAGACCCTCAGGTTCAGCCAGACGAGGATGTCCAACACGCGGAAAAAGGACGAAGCATTGCCTGATAACCTGCTCCTCCTCGAACCCTACGGCTTCTGCCTTTACAGGCTGCTTCTGGACAGGATCAGGGAGGGCGGGCCGAGGTGGGAGTTTGCGATCGCCATACCGCAGTTCATGAGGCTGAGACCCGGGGCGGTCGAGTACGAGGGGGCGGTGAGCACCTTCGTGGACGGAGAGAATTTCATCCTGAAGCACTACAACGTCCTGATCGAAGAAAGGCTCTACACCAGCTTCTGGGTCGATTCGGAGGGCGTCATCGTGCAGGTCTCTGTTCCCACCGAGGGGGTCGTCGCCGTCAGGCAGGAATACAGGCCGAAGCCATTCGAGAAGGAAGATGCGCGCGCCCACAAGGATACGATCGAGCTGAAAGGCGTTGTTTTCGAGGAAAAACAGGTCAGGGTGGAGAGCCCGGCAGGGATCATCGGCGCCACGCTCACCCTGCCCAAGGGAGAGGGCCCCTTTCCGGCCGTCCTGCTCGTACAGGACTTCCAGCCTGTCGACAGGGATGGCAACGCCCCGCTGGAAAACATAAGGAAGGCCAACCCGTGGAAACAGCTCGCGTTCGCTTTCGCGGAAAAGGGGATAGCCACCCTGAGGTACGATTCGAGGGGCGTCGGCGAGAGCGCCGGAGACCCCGCGATGCTGACCCTCGGCGGAAGGGTCTCGGAGGTCAGGGCGCTCGCCGCTCTCTTCAGGAACGAATCTAAGGTTGACAAGGCGAGGATCTTCTTCCTTGGGCAGGGGCTTGGTTCCTGGACGGCCGCGAGGGCGGCCCGTGAGGAAAAGCCCGCCGGAGCCGTCTTCGTGGCCTTCCCGATGAAGCCCGTCCTCAGGATCTGGAAGGAGCAGGTCTCGATGATGCAGAACCTCGAGGGGCAGCAGGCCGCCTACTCCGAACTGGAGGCCCTCGAGTCGGCTCTCCAGAAAGGGGAGAAGGAGTGGGAGAGCTTCAGGGGTTCGAAGCTCTACATCCCCGTGATAAAGGAACTGAGCGGCCTCGATCCGGCTGAGGAGATCAGAGGACTCAAAGTCCCGTCGTTCTTCGCCTATCCCGACAAGGACAACACGATATTGCCTTTCCACGGGGAGATCCTCCTCAAGGAGAGCGGCGGCTCCTTCAAGCCCGCATACCTGAAGGGGGTGGGCCACGCGCTTACCGGCGTTGACGAAAAGGGGAACCAGAACGCGCTTATCGAAAAAGGCGTGCTGGGACCGCTGTTCGATTTCATTTTGCGGTAGGGCGCATCGCGATGCGCCACCGTGAAAATAATCATGAACGGAGGTGTCGGGTTGTCATCAATTCTTAATTTTGAATTTTTCAATTTTCAACTTTCAATTTTCAACATCGGCACGAAGATCCGTAATGTTATCATCTCCGCGTGGCTCCTCGCGGTCTGCGCCGGAACGGTGTCCGCGCAAAGCCCGAACGTCCTCCTGATAACCCTCGACACGACGAGGGCGGACCACATCGGCTGTTACGGCTCGAAGGACGCCAAGACGCCCAATCTCGACGCCCTCGCGGCGAAGGGGGCCCTTTTCGAGGAGGCGAGGACGAGCTGCCCCCTGACCCTTCCCAGCCACGCGGCCCTGCTCACCGGGAAAAACACCTCGACCCTCAACCTCAGGGTGAACGGCCTCGTCCTGAACGAGAAGTTCCCCCTCCTGCAGGAGGCTTTCAAGAGCAGGGGATGCAGGACGGTAGCGGCCGTCTCTTCCGTCGTCCTTGAAAAGACGCGGGGCCTGTCGAGGGGATTCGATATTTATAACGACAAGATGACCATGGTCCCGAGGGGCGGAGGCCCGCCCGAGGAGAGAAGGGCCGCGGAAACGACGGACGCCGCGCTCAGGGAGATGGCCGCTGTGAAAGGGCCGTATTTCCTGTGGGTCCACTACTACGACCCGCACTACGATTACAGGCCGCCTTCCCCCTTCGCGGAGAATTTTCAAAAAACGCCTTACGACGGCGAGATAGCCTACATGGATGCGGAGATAGGCAGGCTCATCAGGGGGCTTTCGGACAAGGGGCTCCTGTCGAACACTCTCATAGTTGTCGCGGGGGACCACGGAGAAGGTCTGATGGAGCACGGCGAGAGACAGCACGGCATATTCCTTTACGAGTACGCCCTCCGCGTGCCGCTGATCATGGTATTCGAAGGCAGGATACCCGCGGGGTCGAGGGTTTTAGAGATGGTCGACCTCACGGACGCCGCTCCGACCATCCGCGCGCTGGCGGGATTGCCGGCCTCCGGCTCCGACGGAAAGGACCTTTCTCCGCTCTTCTCCGGCAAAAATCAAGCGCGGGATGAAAGGCATTTCTACATCGAGACTTATCACGGATATTTTAACTACGGGTGGGCCCCGCTTAGGGGGATCATCGACGATGAATACAAGTTCATAGACGCGCCGAGGCCCGAGCTTTACAGGTACAGGGTCTCGGAGGAAAGGAACATCTACTCCGAAGAACCCAAGACAGCCGCGAGGATGAGGAAGATCCTAGCGAATTATCCCGCCGCCGACGAGGGCGAGATCAAGGAGCTGGAGAACCTCCTGAAGGACCCGTCCAACGCGGAGAACATCCGTCACCTGATGAGCCTGGGATACCTTTCGGGGGGAAGCGTCCGTCCGTCCCAGGCCGGGCTGATAGACCCGAAGGACGGGATAGGGATCGAGGAGGAGCTCAGAAAAGCCCAGGAGGTAAGGGATTCCGGCAAGATCGAGGAAGCGAAGCAGATCCTTACGGGGATAATAAAGAGGAATCCCGCCAACTTCCCTGCCTTTTCGATACTCGGCTCGATCTACCTGGGCGAAGGGAAGCTGGAGGAAGCCAAGGTCTGCTTCATGGAGCAGATAAGGCTGAAGCCTCACACCGACGGGGGGCACCTCAACCTGGGGACCGTTTACAAGAAACTCGGGAACCTTCAGCTCGCGGAAAAGGAATACAGGGCGGCCCTTGCCGTCAACCCTCGGATGGCCGAAGCTGCGGCGAGCCTGGCTTCGCTGCTCTCCTCCCAGGGAAGGTCGAAGGAGGCGAAGGAAGTCCTGGAGACCGCACTTTCGAACCAGACCGAAAGCGCGGACATCTATTTTCAGATCGGCTACGTTTACGCCACGGAATCCGACTTCGACAAGGCGAGGTTCAGCTTCACGAAGTGTGTCAGCCTCGATCCGATGAGGCACGACGCGCTCGCCAACCTCGGCCACATAGCATACAGGACCGGCAAGACCGACGAGGCGATAACCAATTTCGAGAGGGCCGCAAGGATCTCCGGCAGGCCGGAGTACTATGCCACTCTGGGCTCGCTTTACCTGAACGGGAAGAACGATCCAGCCAAGGCGGTGTTCTATTACAGGAAGGCGCTTGCGGCGGACCCTTACGGGAAAATGGCGGGCGAGCTCAGGCAGATGATAGCCGGCCTGGAAGCCGCAAGGGCGAAATGAACCCTCCCCGACCTTGTTTTTTCGGGGATTTGATATAGGATATTGACATGAGCGTTGTGAGGATGCCGAAAAGAAAAGTGAACCTGATCCGGGCCCAGGCCCCGTCGAGGGTCGACCTCGCGGGCGGGACACTGGACCTCTGGCCGGTCGGCGTGATCGTCGAGGGCTCCGTGACGGTCAACTGCGCCGTCAGCCTGTTCGCCAGGGTCGAGGCGAGAAAGACGAAGAACAAATTCATCCACCTTTCTTCGGAAGACTATGTCAAGGAGTACGACTTCGCGAAAGGGGCGGCGCCCGGAGATCTTCCGCTGCTCGAGATGCTCTGCAGGCACTACTCTGTCGCCGAAGGCTGGGACATCTCGGTGAGGTCCGATTTTCCGGCCGGATCGGGGCTGGGCGGGTCCTCGTCCGTCTCCGTCGCCATGGCGAAGACACTGCTGGAGATAAGGGAAGCGAAGGAGAACAGCCATAAGACGGTGGCAGTCTGCAGGGACCTTGAAGCCAGGAACCTCGGGATCCCCACGGGAGTGCAGGATTTCTGGCCTTCGATCCTGGGAGGGGTGCTGGCCGTCCATTACAGGCCGGGCGGGGATGACGTGGAATCGCTCGGGAACGTTTTCCCGTTCCTGGCCGACAGGCTCGTGATAGCCTACACGGGCAAATCCCATTTTTCCGCCGAGAACAATTTCGAAGTGTACCAGGCGTTCCTCCAGGGAAAGAAGGATGTCGTGGAGGCCATGCGGGGCATCGCGTCGGCGTCGCTGGGCGTTTACAGGGCTCTCAAGGACGGAGATTTCGACGAGGCGGGAAGAATGATGGGCGAGGAATGGGAGCACAGGAAAAAGCTCTCCCCGCGGATCACCACGCCGAAGATGGAGGAACTGCAGGCAGCCGCTCTGGAAGCGGGAGCCGTAGGCTCGAAGGGATGCGGCGCGGCCGGTGGCGGGTCGATGGTCTTTCTGGTAAAATTGGGATCCAGGAGGGCCGTTGAGCTCGCCCTCGAGAAATGCGGCGCCGTGATCCTGAGCGCCGAACCTGTGAACAAAGGCTGTACCGTGGAGGCGTTGCCGTGAAAAGGGTTCTGTTCTTTCTTGCTGTTTCCATTTTTCTCGCTTCGTGGTCTGGAGCGGCGTGCTCGCAGGAACTGGTCGTCTTCACTAACGACACCGCGATGTCGATAAAGAGCCACTCGGAAAAAGGCGGTTACATCTACCTGACCCTTCAGGAAGGGCAGATCGCCGTTCCCAAAGAGCGGGTGAAGGAAATAAGAAAATCAAACGCCCCCAGGGGAACCGCTTCCGAGGCGCAGCCGTCACCGCCTCCCCGCCAGGAACCGGCGGTTCAGGCATCGGTCAACACGGACGCCAAGGGCGGTTTCAGGAAGCCCATGGGAAGGCCATCGGGGCTCCGCACGCCGGTGGCCGATGACGATGACGACGACGAAGAGGACGAAGCCGAGGGAGACGATGATGACGACGACGACGACGCGGAAGAAGAGAACCCGGCGCCCCGCCGTATGAAGGACCCTTCCGGAATGCAGCCGGCGAGGCCCATGGCGCCGGACAGGTCGGTCAAGCCGGTCGGCAACTCGCCGATGATCAGGAAACACTAGGTCCGCGGGTTGGCCGGAAATCTGAAAAGCGAGAAACGTCCCTTTCCGAAAAAGCTCAGGGAGTTTTTAGAGGTGACGGTACTTCCTTTGCCTGCCTACTTTTTCATACGGCTTCTCTGGGCGAGCGTCCGCGCCAGGTTCGCGGGCGAGGAGAACATAACGCCTTTTCTGGAAAAGAAAAAACCGTTCATCTTCGCCTTCTGGCACGGCACGCTCCTTCTGATGGTGCATGCGTTCAGGAGCGACAAGAGGACCTTCCTCGTATCTTTTCACCGCGACGGAGAGCTGATAACGAAAGTGATAAAGAGGTTCGGGATCGACGCCACGCGGGGATCCACCACAAGGGGCGGAGTGAAGGCGCTGCTCTCCCTCGTCAGGAGGGCGAGGCAGGGTTATTCCATCGCGTTCACCCCGGACGGCCCGAAGGGGCCCGCGAAAAAAGCCCAGCAGGGAGTGGTGGAACTCGCCAGGCTTTCGGGGATTCCCGTGATACCGGTAGGATTCAGCGCGGGAAGGGCTTTAAGGATGAAGTCGTGGGATTCGTTCGTGGTCCCTTTCCCTTTTTCCAGGGTCGCTTTCTGCTACGGGAAACCGGTCATGATCGGCGACGACGAAAGGAAGGCCGGGGCCGGGATGATAGAATCGGCGCTCAACGACGCCGAGCGTTCGGCGGAACTGCTTCTGAAAGGATGAAAAGATGGAAAGCATGACGGGTTTCGGCAGAGCGGTAGTGACGGACGGGGGGATCTCGGCGACCGTCGAGGTCCGCGGAGTCAACCAGAAGACGCTCGACCTGCAGATGAAGCTTCCGCCCGTGCTCTTCGCGGCCGAGCAGAAGCTGAGGGAGATATGCCGGCGGAGAGTTTCGAGGGGCAGGGTGGAACTGTTCGCGAGTTACCAGATCCTTTCCCCGGAGCTTGTCAGCGTGATCTTTTCGGAAGCCGTGGTCAAGGCCCTTCACGGAGCACTCAAGCCGCTGGCGTCGGAGGGCGTGGTATCGCGGGAGCTTACTCCCAGCGACATACTCTCTTTCTCGGAAATATTTTCTTTCTCTCCGACCGACGGGGCGAAACAGCTACTGGAATCGGTGGTTCTCAGGGCCGCGGAAGAGGCGTTCGACCAGTTCTCGTCGAGAAGGAAAGAGGAGGGCGGGAGACTTTTGCCGCAGTTCGTTCGCGGGACGGAGGCGCTCATTGAAATGGCCCGCGCGGCGAGGGGACTCGAGCAGGTCCAGCGAAACACGGTCACCGACAACTTCAGGAAAAAGGTCTCCGACCTTGTCCATGTGGCCGACCCCGCAAAGCTTGAGCAGGAGGCGGTCCTTGCCGCCGAAAAGGTGGACGTGTCGGAAGAATTGACGAGGCTCATATCCCACCTGGAGGCTTTCTCGGAGGCTCTCAGGGAGGACGGGGAAGCGATCGGGAAGAAGCTGGACTTCCTCCTGCAGGAGATGCAGAGGGAGGTTTCCACGCTCCTGGCCAAATCTGCGCTTATCGAGCTGACAAGGGCGGGGCTCGAGATGAGGGGCGTCGTGGAACAGCTCAGGGAGCAGGTCAACAATGTCGCCTGACCGCGCAAAGCCCTCGCTCGTGGTGATCTCCGGGCCCACAGGGTCCGGAAAAACGACGATCGCCAAGAGGCTGGTGACTGAACTGCCCCGGGCCGTATTCTCCGTAAGCCACACGACCAGGCAGCCTAGGCCGGGCGAAAAGGATGGAAAGGACTATCATTTCATTACGGAAGATGCTTTCAGGAAGATGGTTGACGCGGGTGAGTTCCTCGAATGGGCCGCCGTTCACGGTCAACTCTACGGAACGCACCGGAGCGAATGGGAGAAGGCAGCCGCGGCCGGGCTGGACCTGATACTCGACATAGACGTGCAGGGAGGCGCCCAGGTCCTGGCTTCCGACCCGTCCGCCGTGCTGATATTCATACTGCCCCCTTCCTTCGAGGAGATGCTTTCGAGGGTTACGAAACGGAGAGGGGAGAAGCATTTCGACCTCGAACGGAGGCTGAGGACCGCCCTCGACGAACTTGATTTCGCGGGGGGTTATCATTATAATGTCAAAAATGGAGAGCTCCGCCTCGCTGTCGAAGAGGTGAAGGAGATCCTGGGAACTGCTGGAAAGAAATGTTCCCCGCTCGAAGAAGAGAGGAACGAACTGAAACGGAAGATAGAGAACTGGTTGAGGGAAAAAGATGTTCAGAGTTGACGACAAGATCGGAAGCAAGTATAGATTCATAATCCTGACGGCCCAGAGAGCAAGGCAGCTCATGGCGGGCGCCCAGCCCAGGATCGAAACGGACGTCCAGAAACCAGCCTTCGTGGCTATTCAGGAACTGAACGACGGCAAGCTCAACTGGACCTCCAGGGATGTTAAACCTCCTGTGCCCTCGAACGAGGTCGGGGAGCTTCTGCTTGATCCTACCTCGTAGGGTTATCTCCAGGGCGAAGGCCGGCAGGGGACCGGAAGCGTGCCGCTTCCTCCCGCGAAAATGCTAGAATCCAGGTACCCGGGCGAGTTTCTCGCTCAACTTTTCGGCGGCAGGGACGACGGCTGCTCATTCCTCGAAAAAGAGCTGAAAATAACCGTGTCTTTCAGGGAGGATCTTCTTCTCGTCGAGGGCGACGAGGGAGGGGCGGAGGTGTGCCGGAAGCTGGTCGGAGAGCTCCTCTCCCTTTACGAGAGCGGAGTCAAGGTCTCTCCGGACGACCTTCGCACCGCCCTGCTGCTCCACAGGGAAGGCGCAGCCGAGGATTTCGCCGCTTTTTACAGGGATTCGAAGATCCAGTGCTACCACAACAGGTCCGTTTTTCCGAAAGGGCTGAACCAGGGCCGTTACATCGCCGCGATGAAGCGGAGCGACTGCATCTTCGGGATCGGGCCGGCAGGGACCGGCAAGACATACCTGGCCGTCGCCATGGCCGTCTGGGCTCTCAAGGAAAAGAGGGTCAAGAGGATAATCCTGACCCGCCCCGCCGTCGAGGCGGGCGAGAAGCTGGGGTTCCTCCCGGGGGACCTCGCGGAGAAGGTAAATCCTTACCTGCGGCCCCTGTACGATTCGCTCTTCGACCTGATGGACGTCGAGAAAGTCAACAAGCTGATGGAGGCGGATGTCATCGAGGTGGCCCCCATAGCCTTCATGAGGGGAAGGACTCTCAACGATTCCTTCATCATCCTGGACGAGGCCCAGAACACGACAAGGGAGCAGATGAAGATGTTCCTGACGAGGCTCGGCTTCAATTCCAAGGCCGTAATTACGGGGGATGTGACGCAGATCGACATAGACCCGTCGAGGAAATCAGGGCTGATCGACGCCTCAGAGATCCTCAGGGGCATAAACGGGCTTTCCTTCATCTTTTTTTCCGAGAAGGATGTGGTGAGGCATCCTCTCGTGCAGAAGATCATCCGCGCTTACGAAAGTTCGTCCCCGAAGTAGGGCGGGCGGAAGGGAGAAAGC
The DNA here is from genome assembly GCA_029559035.1 of Acidobacteriota bacterium. Classification (GTDB taxonomy): domain Bacteria; phylum Acidobacteriota; class UBA4820; order UBA4820; family UBA4820; genus JAKQCT01. The sequence continues at coordinate 22,583 of JAKQCT010000053.1, read as the reverse complement.
GGAAGAGATGAACCTTTGGATGCGGCAGTGAACCAGAAGACAGACAAAAGGGCAGAAAAGAAAGAGGCGGAGAACAAGGCCGGACGCAGGGAAAGGGCCGCCGCCTTCCTGAGGGACAACCAGTGGTTCTGGGGCTCAGCGTTCCTCGTCGTCATGATGCTGCTCTTCACCGCACATTTCCACGTTCAGCCTCCGCCCGACTGGAGCGAAGGCGAGACGGCCTCCAAGGAGGTCAGGGCCCCCTTCGACCTCGAGGTTCGCGACGAGATTGCAACCGAATCGAGGAGGGAGGAAGCAAGGGCCAGGGTCGCCCCGGTTTACGACTGGGACACGGTCATGAGCGACCGCCTTCAGGAAAGGCTCTACCAGATCGCGCAGAGGACGAGGGTGATCCTGCAGGAGAGGGAGGACGCGAAGGCGAACGCCTCCCTCAACCAGGAAGAAAAAAAGAAACTCGACCAGAAGACAAGGTCCGACCTGAGAGAACTGTTCGGCCCCGACATGACCCGCTTCGCGCTCCTGCAGTTCGAGAAGGAGGGCGTCTCCCCCCGCATCGAGGAGATCCTCCGGTCGGTCCTTAAAAAAGTCGCTTCCAAGAAGATCGTGTCGGATGAGGAGAACCTGTCCCAGCTCGCCGTCATAAAGGTGCGCGACATCCACAAAAGGTCGGCCGAATGGGAGATAAGGTCGCCCGCCTCGGGAGACATAATCAACCTTTCCACCGCAAGGAGGTTCGCGCTGGAGCTCCTTGACGCTTACGACGAAGTCCCTCCCCAGCTGAAAGCGGCATCGGAGGAGCTTTTAAGGCTTCTCCTGAAGCCCACGCTGACATTCAACAGCCAGGAGACGGTGCTCAGGCGGGAGACCGCCGCCAAGGAGGTGGCTCCGCTCGCGGTGTTCGTGAAGAAAGGGCAGACGGTCATCAGGGCCGGCGAAGAGGTGGACGGCAACGTGCGCCACATCCTCGAGAGCTTCCGCGCCGAGAGCGCCGACAAGGTGAATTTCAAGAGGCTTGCGGCTCTGCTTTTCCTCTCGGCCGCGCTCATGCTGTTCGCCTTCATGTACCTGAAAACCTACAGGAAGAGGGAGAAGATACGGGTCAGCCTTTTCAACATGATCGTCGTGCTGCTTCTCTTTTTCCTCGTGATCACCCACCTTTCGGACACCATATTCAGGATCATCGCTTCGAACGCGAGGTCCTTCCCTCTCAACAGGGCGGACCTCGGGCTGTTCATCGTGCCGTTCGCAGCGGGGGCGCTGCTGGTCACCATACTTGTGGACAGGCACATAGCGGCCGTGTTTTCATTCCTGATGAGCATTTTCGTAGGGATGCTCCTCGACCTCGATTACAAGATGACGGTCTACTGCTTCATTACCTGCCTGGCAGCGATATACGCCGGAGTGAACTTCAGGCAGAAAAGGATCCCGATCAGGACTAGCTTTTTCGTCGCGGGATGCAACTTTGTCCTCGTCCTCCTGCTTCTGGCCGACGACGAGACCTGGATGAGGCCGTCGTCCATGCTGTACCCCGCCGGGATGGGTTTCCTTTCGGCGATGCCCCTGCTCCTGATGCTGGTGACGCCGCTCCTTCCGATCCTCGAGAACTTCTACAATATCGTCTCGGATGTAAGGCTGGTGGAGCTTTCCAGCCTGAACCATCCTCTCCTCCAGCGTCTCGCGCTCACCGCGCCGGGCACATACAGCCACTCGATCATGATAGGGCACCTGTCTGAAGCTGCCGCGAACACCATCGGCGCGAACGGGCTCTTCTGCAGGGTGGCCTCCTATTATCACGATGTCGGGAAAATGCTGATGCCCAATTATTTCATTGAGAACCAGCACGGGGGAGTGAACCCGCACGACAAGCTCAACCCGGGTATGTCGGCCCTGATAGTCCAGTCCCACGTGAAGGACGGGATAGGGCTGGCGAGGGGCTACAAGCTGCCGGAGATAATAGTCGACATAATCCCCCAGCACCACGGGACCAGGAGCATCTCCTACTTCTACGACAGGGCGCTTACGATCGTGGACCCCGAGAAGGAGACCATCAACAAGGCCGATTTCTGCTATCCCGGGCCCAAGCCCGCATCGAGGGAGGCAGCGGTGATAATGCTCGCCGATTCGATAGAGGCGAGCTCGAGGCTCCTCAAGGACCCGTCGCCGCAGAGGGTCAAGACGCTGATAAACGAGATATTCGACAAGGCTCTCGCTGACAACCAGCTCGACGAATGCGACATCACCCTGAGCGAACTGGCCCTTCTGAGGGAAGGGTTCTTCATCGCGCTGATCGGCGTTTTTTCGAGAAGGATATCCTATCCTAACTACGATTTCGACAAAGGGGCGGAAAGATGAAAAAAGTGAGGGAAGTGGAGATAATATCCAGGTTCGAGGGCAGGACCATCCCCAAAAAGAGATACGCGGCCTTCTCGCTCGACGTCATGAACAGGCTAAACATGAAGGGCAGGGCGGCGGTCCTCTTCTGCGGACCCGCGAAAATGAAAGAGCTCAACAAGTATTTCCTCGGCAAGGACCGGCCGACCGACGTCCTCTCTTTCCCTTCGGGGACCGAGGAGGAGGAAGGCATCGTCAACATAGGCGACATCGCCGTCTGCGTCCAGATCGCCAAAAAGCAGGCCGCCGAGCACGGCTGGACTCTCGAAAAGGAGATAAAGAAGCTCCTCGTCCACGCTTTCCTTCACCTCGACGGATGCGACCACGCAACCGACAGGGGAGAGATGGAGAAAAAGGAGAGCAGGATTCTGGTTGAAATGGGAGTGAACGGTTGATAATCCCAGCGATTGGCGCGGCTCTCGCGCTTGACCTCGCCGTGTATGTCTTTCTCGCGTCCTTCCTGAGGCTTTCGACCTCCCAGGTCTTCAGGATGAAGGAGGCGGAAGAATCGAACCGGGAAAGACTCTCGGGCTTCATAGAGAAAAGGGACCTGTATGTCCCGGGTTTCTTCGTTACGGCAGTCCTCGCGACCTCCGCTACCCAGGTCCTTTTCGCAGCGGCGGGAATGAACGGGGGCCTCGTGATGCCGTGGCTTGCCGGCGGGCTGTCGGCGACGGCCCTCGCCTGCGTGGCGTCGGTGATCTTTTCCGCGAGGACGCCCGAGAAGAAGTTCCTCGCGCTCCTTCCGTTCATGCAGTTCCTTTCGCTGGTGCTGTTCCCTCTCACCTTCCCGGTATATGTCGTGGGCAGGGCGCTGAAGACTTCCGAGCCGGAAGGGGAGGAGACCAGGGAGGAGGAGATCGAGGCGTTCCTCGACGAGGGGCAGAGGGAAGGCATCATCGAAAAAGAGGAGAGCGAGCTTATCAGGGGTATCATGGAGTTCTCCGACACGGTCGTGAGGGAGGTCATGACGCCGAGGATCGACGTGGTTTCGATAGAATCCTCGGCGACTCTCGAAGAGGCGCTGAAGCTCTTCGCGAAGTGCCGGCACACCAGGGTCCCGGTCTTCGAGAACCACATAGACAACATCGTCGGGGTCATCTGGGTGAAAGACATCCTCGCGGCCGCGCTCTCGAAGGAAAGGGAGCGGAAGGTCCGCGAGTTCGTCAGGCCCGTCTCGTTCGTTCCCGAGAACAAGGCGATTTCGGATCTTCTGAAGGAGTTCCAGTCGAAGAGGGAGCAACTGGCCATAATCGTTGACGAGTACGGCGGAGTGGACGGCCTCGTGACGACCGAGGACCTTGTCGAGGAGATCGTGGGCGAGATCGAGGAGAGGGGAGAGTCCGAGGGCAAGTTCGTCAAGCCGATGGGCGGCGGAGTTTTTGAAGCCAAGGGCCGCGCCTCCCTCTACGACCTGTCGGAAGCGATGGGCGTCGAACTTCCCGAAGGGGATTACGATTCGGTGGCGGGATGGATCGCTACCGGCCTCGGGACAATCCCAGCCGCGGGCCAGTCCTTTGAGCTGGACGGCCTCGAAGTGGAGATACTCTCCGCGGACAGGAAAAGGATCCACAGGGTGAAGGTCTCCAAGGCACCACCGCCCGAGGGGAACGGCGGAAAAGCAGGCCAGGACTAGCCTCCCGGTGATCGCGGGAGATGCGGGTCCCGGTTTCTCCTTTGATTGTATGCATTTGCCCTTGACAAAACGGGGCCGTTTCTGTAGAATCACCGTTTCGTGGAGGCGCTTAGCTCAGTTGGCTAGAGCGCTACCTTGACACGGTAGAGGTCATCAGTTCAATTCTGATAGCGCCTACCACGCCATTTTAGGGAGAGGTAAAACTTGCAAGAGGTGAAGATCACCCTCCCTGACGGTAGCGCCAGGATTTTTCCTGGGAGCGTGTCAGGGGCAGACGTCGCGAAATCGATTTCCGAAGGACTGTTCAAAGCGGCCCTCGCCGTCAAGGTCGACGGCAGGCTTGCGGATCTCGAAACCCCCATAACGGAAGACTCGAAGGTTGAGATTATCACCGACCGTTCGCCGGAAGCGCTGGACGTTTACCGCCATTCCACCGCTCATCTCCTGGCGAGCGCCGTCAAGGAGCTTTTCCCCGAGGCGAAGATCGGCATCGGCCCGGTCATCGAGGACGGCTTCTACTACGACTTCGACAGGGAAACGCCTTTCACCCCGGACGACCTCGCCGTCATCGAGAACAAGATGGCCGAGATCTCCAAGAGGGCTTTTCCCGTCGAAAGGCGCGAGCTTTCCTGGCAGGAGGCGAGGGACCTCTTCGAGAAGGAGAGGGAGCCTTACAAAGCCGAGCTGGCTTACGAGAAGGGACAGGGCGGGCCGGTCTCCATCTACGTCCAGGGAGCCTTCACCGATTTCTGCCGCGGGCCGCACGTGCCCAACACATCGAAGATAAAGGAAGGAACCTACAAGCTCCTTTCGATCGCGGGCGCCTACTGGAAGGGCGACGAAAAGAACAAGATGCTCCAGAGGATCTACGGTACGTCATTCCTGGGCAAGAAAGATCTGGACGCGCACCTCAAGAAGATCGAGGAGGCGAAGGCCCGCGACCACAGGAAGCTGGGGCGCGAGCTCGATCTCTTCTCCATCGCAGACGAGATCGGCGGCGGCCTTGTCCTCTGGCACCCGAAGGGCGCTATCATCAGGAAGACGATCGAGGATTTCTGGAGGGACGAGCACACGAAGAACGGATACGACTTCGTCTTCTCCCCCCACGTCGGCCGCTCGACGCTCTGGGAAACATCCGGGCACCTCGATTTCTACAAGGAATCCATGTACCCCTCGATGGAGATGGAGCATCAGACCTTCTACACAAAGCCGATGAACTGTCCGTTCCACGTGATGATCTACAGGTCTAAACAGCGCAGCTACAGGGACCTTCCGCTAAGGTGGGCGGAGCTGGGCACCGTATACAGGTACGAGAAGTCGGGTGTGCTCCACGGCCTGATGAGGGTCCGCGGCTTCACGCAGGACGACGCGCACCTGTTCGTCCCGCCGGAAAAGATGGAAGAGGAAGTGATCGGAGTCATCAACTTCACCGTCCACATCCTGAGGTCTTTCGGCTTCAACGAGTTCACCGCCTACATCGCCACCAGGCCGGAGAAGGCCGTGGGCGAGGAGAGCCGGTGGAACGACGCGATAAACGCCCTCAAGAGGGCTGCCGACATGGCCAACATCTCCTACCAGATAGACGAAGGCGGCGGGGCGTTCTACGGCCCCAAGATAGACATCAAGATCAAGGACGCGATCGGCAGGAGCTGGCAGCTTTCCACGGTCCAGTTCGACTTCAACCTGCCCGAGAGGTTCGGCCTCGAATACGTCGGATCGGACAACCAGCCGCACAGGCCCTACATGATCCACAGGGCGCTTCTCGGGAGCCTGGAGAGGTTCTTCGGGATACTGATAGAGAATTTCGCGGGCGCCTTCCCGCTGTGGCTTGCGCCGGAGCAGGCGAGGGTCCTTCCCATCGCGGACAGGCACATCCCGCACGCGCAGGAGATCCTCGGAAAGTTGACCGCCGAAGGGTTGAGGGCGGGGATCGACGCCAGGGCCGAGAAGATCAACTACAAGATCCGCGAGGCACAGCTGGAAAAGGTCCCGTACATGCTTGTGATCGGCGACAAGGAACAGGAGAACGGCACAGTGTCGGTCAGGACGAGGAGCGGAGGGGACAAGGGAAGCTTCTCCCTCGACTCGTTCCTCGCGGACGCGAAGAGCCGGATAAAGGATAAAAGTCTGACTTTGGATTAAAGGAGGCTCCAATCAGGGAATCGTCTGAAAAGGAAATGAGGATCAACGAGGAGATCAGGGCCCGCGAGGTCCGCGTGATCGGCGAGAACGGCGAACAGCTCGGGATAATGAGCTCCGACGAGGCGCTCAGGATGGCTTCGGGCAAGAGGCTCGACCTCATAGAGATCGCTCCGACGGCCGCTCCTCCGGTCTGCAGGATCATGGACTACGGGAAGTTCATTTACGGAGAGAAGAAAAAAGCTCAGGAAGCGAAGAAGAAGCAGAAGGTGATAGTTGTCAAGGAGATGAAACTCAGGCCCAAGATCGAGGAGCACGACTATCAGGTGAAGAGAAGGCAGATAGAGTCCTTTCTCGAGGACGGCAACAAGGTAAAGGTGTCCGTGAGGTTCAGGGGAAGGGAGATCTCCCATCCGGAGATGGCGCAGAAGCTGCTCTCCCGGCTTGCCACTGACCTCGCGAAGGTCGGAAAAATAGAGCGGGTCCCCGGCATGGACGGCTGGGCCATGGTAATGGTTCTCGCTCCGTCAAAGAAGTAGGAGGTACGAATGCCTAAAATGAAATCGAACAGGGCCGCGGCCAAGAGGTTCCGGACGACGGCGAAGGGCAAAGTGAAGCGCTCGCACGCGTTTCACCGCCACATCTTGTCTTCGAAGAGCAGGAAGAGGAAAAAACACCTCGAGTTCTCCGCGATAGTGGACAAGACCAACGAGAAAAAAGTCAAGAGAATGCTCGTGTACGTGTGAGGTAGAAAATGGCAAGGGTCAAACGCGGAAGCAACAAGGTAGAGAGAAGAAAAAAGATACTGAAGCTGGCGAAAGGCTATTTCGGCGGCAAGTCGCGCCTTTACCGCAGCGCCAAGGAACAGGTCGAGCGCTCGCTGGTCTACTCCTTCATCGGAAGGAAGCAGAAGAAGAGGGACATGCGCAGGCTCTTCATCACCCGCATCAACGCGGCGTGCAGGCCTTTCGGTATGTCCTACAGCAGGTTCATCGACGGCCTCAACAAGGCGCAGGTGGCGATAGACAGGAAGATGCTCGCCAACCTGGCGGTCTCGGACGAGGCGGCCTTCTCGGCCCTCGTGGAAAAAGCCAGGACAGCCCTCGGCAAATGAGCCCGTTCCCGCCGTCCGAGGCAGGGTGCTGACATGGCGCTGGCAGGCGATTTCGCCACCATGCCCCTTCCCGATCTCCTTCAATGGCTGGCCTACAGCCAGAAGACGGGGATCCTTCTGCTCTCGAAGGGCGAGATAGTCAAAGAGATCTACTTCAGCGGGGGCAAGATAATCGCCTCGTCGTCGAACGACCCCCGCGAGTATTTCGGCCAGTTCCTCCTCTCCTACGGAAAGCTCACGGAAGAAGAACTGATAACCGCCTTCCAGCAGCAGGCCCGGACAGGAATAAAGCTGGGAAGGATCCTTGTCACCGAAGGGCTCCTCGAGGAAGCGGAGGTCCAGAAGTACCTGAGGATCAAGGCCGAGGAGACCATCTACGACCTCTTCCTCTGGGACGAGAAGGGCGAATTCAAGTTCTTCAACGACGCGACCGCCGAAGGGAACAACGTCCCGATCGAGATGGAAGTCACCTCGATACTGATGGAGGGGACGAGAAGGTCGGACGAGTGGGCGAGGATCAGGGTGGTATTCCCCAATTCGAACACCATTGTAAAGATCGTCCCGGACCACCTCACGAAGGAGATCCTCGAAGACCCGGTCTACAACAGGGTGATCCAGCTCCTCGAACTGCCGCGCCGGATCGAGGATGTCTGCCTCTCCTTCCACTCGGGCGATTTCGCCGTTTACAAGACTCTCTTCGAGCTGACCAACCTCGGGATCATAGAAGTGCAGAAGAGCGAGGAAACTGCGGTGCCGAAGGAGAAGAAGGGGACGGAGGAGGAGATACGCCTCCTGTCGAACCAGGCGCTGAAGGAGTACAACAGCGGCGAGTTCGAGAAGTCGATACAGATCTTCAAGCACATCCTTTCGATCGACCCGAACCACGCCTTCTCGAAGATGATGATCCAGAAGGGATACTCGGAGATAAAGGAAACGCTGATATCGAGCGATTTCACGATCGAGCATGTGCCTTATCTCAAGAGGACGATCACGCCGCTCGACGAGTTCAATTTTACGCCGCAGGAGAACTACATCCTTTCGAGGATCAACGGGTTCATATCGGTGCAGTCGATCATCAGGATATCGCCGATACAGGAGCTGCAAGCCCTCATGATCTTCAAGAAGCTGGCGAAGGAGGGGCTCATCGGCTTCCTTCCGCCCTCGCCCCAGCAGCAGAACTAGAAAGACAGAAAAAAGAAAACCTTCGAAGAGCACTGCCTTTCAGAGCTGAAGGCTGATGATTAGAATGTAGGGGTGGGTTCAAAACCCGCCCTTTTTCTCATCTTCCTTTGGAAAGGGAGACCGAGAGGGAATTATCCAACAGGGATCCCGGCGCAGGGCTTGGGTATTGTAAAATTCCTTTAAAAAAGGCTGATTTGTTTCACGGGCGAAGCGTTAGCGGGTTTGCGCACGCCGGGAGCGGCTTGGGGCAGACTGATAATCCCTTCGGGCGGAATGATATTCGATTCAGACAGACTGTGATTCCTTTCGGGCGTGCTGGGATCGGTTCCGGCTGCATCGTTGGTGGGTTTGGTCATCCCGGGATTCTTTTCGGTCACACTGAGATGTTTCACGGGCGAAGCGTTGGCGGGTTCGCACACGCTGATATCGGCTTCGGGCGGACTGATATTGGATTCGGACAGACTGAAAATTCCTTCGGGCGTGATGAGATCGGTTTCGACCGCACTGGTGACGGGTCCGGCCATCCTGAGATTCTTTTCAGTCACGCTTAGATGTTTCACGGGCGAAGCGTTGGTGGGTTCGTACACGCTGATATCGGCTTCGGACGCGCCGGGATTGCCTTCGGACATGCTGATGGCCGATTTGTCCACACTGTTGGTTGATTCTTCCATGCTGGGATCGGGTTCGGACACGCTGTCGGTGAGCTTGTACACGCTAAAATTCGTTCCGTACACGAACGCAGGACTTGAGCGCAGAACATTTTAAAAGAAAATGAGACAAAAAGGACACAGGGGAAGTGGGTTAGCCTGCTCCGCAGCATTTCTTGTATTTTTTGCCGCTGCCGCAGGGGCAGGGGTCGTTCCTGCCTATCTTTTCGCTCATGGGTGCCGGGCCATCGGGGGGAAGCTCGATCCCTTCTTCCCGCTCCTTGCGGCGCAATTCCCTTGAGTATTCCTGGATGGTCCCTACAGCTTCAGGAAGGAGCTTGATCGCAAGGCCCATGCTTTCAGTGTCGCTTCTTTCCGCCTCCCCGTCGCTCACGGGGAAAAGCCCCTTCAACAGCTTCTCGTCGTTTATCGCCTGGATAAGGCAAAGGGAAAAAGCAGGGCTCTTCATCAGGACGGAAAAATCCTGCGGGATCTCGATGTCCCGAAGCCTCCACGCCGACAGCCTGATGAATACCGCCCTCTTAAGCCCCGCGCACCAGCCCAGAAGGTCGTCGAAAACATCAACATCCAGCTTCTTCAGGTCGAAGGGGAAAGCCAAAGCGCCTTCGTTTTCAGCCTTCATATAGGAGTTGTAAACCTCCAGAAGGATGGGAACCATCTCCTCCGCCTGTTTCCTGGTCTTGAAGACGATGTTCTCATCCTCAAGGATCATCGGCACCCACGTGCTCGGCATCAACATCAGCCACGGGTTTATCGCCAGCCCGAAAAAGAAGCCTTCTAACTCCGCAAGGTTCATTCCGTTTTCCCTGTCCTTCTGAAGATCGAGAAGGTCCTGCAGTCGGGATTTCTGAGAGGGAGAGAGAATGGGGGTTACTTCAAAAGACATGAGAGGCCGAGGGGGGATTCAAGAGTAAAGAGATGGAGTCGGATTTCACTCTCCATAAATGTTATCATCTGTGGCCCTGTAAGTGTTGCTTTTCAAGGAATAAAGAATATTATTATGGATATCATTGATTAAATTGCCATTATCCTCAAAAATAAGGCTAATATATTCTTTAAACTCCGATGCTGATTTAATACCCGATACTAAAGCGCTTCTCACTGCGCCTTGGCATCTTGAACATCCTACCATAATTAGATAACTATATAGTCTAATGTCAGATGGTGAAAAGTCTACACTTCTGAAGCCGTTGTGGACTGAATCATTTCTGAATTTTCGCATCTGTTCAATAGAAGCCTCTATCTTTCCTTTCCAGTTTTTATAGGATGTATTGTTTTGAAGATTTTGAATCAGACTAGGGGATACGTTTGATGCCTTTGCTCCATTTGGAAAACCAAGAAACCAAAGAATTAACGGACCAACATTGTCGCTTTCGGATTCTTTAAATAATGCCTCGACAGCAAACCAATTAAAAAGAATTTTTATTTGAAGATTTTTTTCCCACTTACCATTTCTTGTCCAATGCAATGAGCGAAGATAGCGTATTGAAAGATCACTGTTTTGTTTCACAACCCATTGGCTAAATTCATAAGTCGGAAATTCGCCATGAGATACGATAAAAGCCATGCTCGGGGGAAAGTTGTTATTCTTAATAGGTATCAATTCTCCGTTTTCTAGATCCTTTATAAAGCCGCAGCTCGACAGGCCAATTTTGCTGATTGGGTGTTCAGAAGATAATATGTCAAGAACCTGAATAAACTTTTCGTCAGCAAGAAGCTCTGCTTCCTTCAAGTCTGATGCATGAACAATCGTTCCTATGCGACAATTAAATGCCGGATCAATAACAGCCTTGTTGATACTGATCGATTGTTGAATAGCCTTTAATTCATCATCATAATCGCTTTTAGGTGGTCGCAACTCAACCTCATCCACGACAAAGCAATCGGGACGATATATTCCCTGATTAATTAGCAGCTTTGCAACGTAAAAACTGTTCATGGCTTTGACCTGAAATGAAATATTCTCACTAGTTTTTTTCTTACTATTCTCATTAGTGCTGTCATGTTTTTGTCGGCTATTTGAATTCGTGGAAGGTAATATTTCACAAATTTAGAGGCTAATTCAAAATCCTCTAGTTTAAGAATCGCAGTGAGAGTTATCTTATAAGTGAATTCTTCTGTTGGTTCAATATCTAAAAGACATTCGGCACAATCTCGCATCCGACGTGAATCAGAAAAAGTATAATAATAATAGAGTTGAAGTGAATATGTTTGTTCCTTAGTAGCACCAGCGCTAATGAGTTTCTTCTCATATTCGGCTACCTTTGAATTCATTGTCATAATTGAAAGTAGATATCCTAATCTATTGTTTTCTAACCCCGCAGGGTCAATCATGGTTAATTGTTCATGGTAGTACTTGGCTTCCATAATATGTTCTTTTTCTATAAGATACTTTATATAGCGGCTTAAAACTAATTGGTTCTGGGGCGTTTTTCGAAATAGTTGTTCCACAGTGTCCACTATATTCAACCTCCATACTTTACTATTTATTAAAACGCTGTTCCTTTGTCAAAATACTTAACACATTCAATCTATATATAATATTTAAAGGCCAATGGTGGAACTTTGATATTGGCACTTGCCGTCAATATTTCACCAATCTTATCTGCAAACCTAAGGGTAACTGGCAGTCCGTCAGCATAAATGCAGGCGTTGTAGTTTAATTTTGTTAATGCCATTATATCCTTTAATACTTGTGAAATATCCGCCGTCCCTTTATTTATTTCAATGAATAATGGGTTTGGAACTTCCATAGATAAGGCAGTCTGAATCCTTGGAACGTACCCAATTGTCCACAGAAAGGCACTTCTGTTATCAATGATAAAAGCAGAGCCTCTCAAAATCGCATAGTCGCCTTCTGATTTGTATAGCTTCAAAGGCTTAGCTCTATATATTGTTACGCCAACAAGATTAGTTCCTTTAGGAGTAACTTCCTGAAAGGCACTCCATTCTTGACTGTTAAACTTTGTTTTAGCATGAATGAAAACCTCTTGAGGATAGCATCTGTTTTGTTCCTTATAAGAATTTATTGCTTGTGTTAGTAATTCTTTTGCTTCTTTTGGTCTTAGGTGATATTCCCCCTTTTCTGGGTTATACCAAGGACCAACCTCTCCCTTAAATACAGTGCCATCTCCACTATCTAAAAACATTTGGGCTGCACAGCATGCATTTTGTGGGCTATTGCTATTTTCAAGCTTCTTATAAACCAGCCCCAGGTAGCAAACACCATCTCTTATATCTGACAATTTCCAAGGCTTTCCTCCTGCCTTGTAAAAAGAAGCAGTTGAGATAGTCCACGCCAAATGACCTTCAATTTTTGAAAAATTTCTCGTCGGGACTCCCAACGCATTCTTATAGTCTCTCCATGCTAACGTGCTTTCCCTTAATATTTGTGTCGGGATTGTATGTTCCAGCAACCTTGCTTTCAACTGATCATGAAATTGGGCGTCATATTGAAAAGCTACGGCAGCTTTATTTGCTTCTTCAAAGATAGATGGGGCGCTAGAGAATATTCTTGCGTTTGATCGAGTAATGCAAGATTCAGATTGAACTAGCGCCTTAGGTAAATTAGAATTGGGTCGACAATATTTGTAAATTTCATCAGGTACTATTATAAACCAAATATCAACTTTATCCTCATCATTTCTTATTGATGCAATTATTTTATTAATAAATAGTGTAACCAAATCAAACGTTCTTTGGTAATTGCTCGAATTATACAAAAAACTCTGAATTTCTTCATATGTGACTTCTTTATAAACGAGATCATTTGGCTCCCATTTGCAACCATACGCTGCTTCAAACCCTGGGAACGTTGGCCGCGTTATGTTGTTGGAATTAACAATCGGTCTCTTAATACTCTCAAGGAAGTTTTTAAAAATGTTCAACCCATTCTTAGTAGCAATGACGCCACTTTTAATCCCATAAATATTATTCACTGGACCAAATAGGCTCAAACCATCACGGGGATCAGCACATTTTTGTCCGTGACCAAATAACATCTGAGGTTCATCAAAGTAAGCGAGTTTTATCATTAACCCTCAATCAAGTCTGTTGCACTGCCTTCTGGCTCATCTATACTGCACAACTCCTCTATTTCAACTTCCTCCTTCAATCTATTGTTTTTGGGAGTGTTATAACTCACATCGCTTGCAAATTTTAAGGGAGCTGCTGCTACGCAAATATTTTCATTTTCCCCAACAGGCATATTTATAAGATCTTTCTCCTCCGAAAGATATTTTACAAAAAACATTAGTTTCGTTCTCCAAGTATCATTCCACCAGTTTCTCCCTTGTCGCCTTCTGGCAGAATGCTGCATGGCTTTAGATTCAACTAACCTAAAACCGTCATAAGTAAAGAATATATGAGATGAAATCATCAGAACAGGCTTTGGATAAAGTCTCCCTGTACCAGAAATTCCAAAGTGCCATTTTAGCTTCTTTTGTTTACCTATCAGGAGAATATTTTGCATTTTGTCTTTGTCTAGTTTGCCCTTTTCAATCCAATATGCCTTTTTATTTGACATTTGATATTCTCGCAAACTTTTTGCTTCCATACTTAGATCAAATGCATCATTGATAATTTGAATCAAAAGTCTTTTACAATCTTTTTCATTATTTAGATCGTTTACAAACGTCCCTGTCAGAATATCAGATGTTTTTAGCCGAAGGGTTTTTGATATTTGACCAATATTTTGCTTGATAAAGGGTTCAGAAGCAAATGTGCATAGGAAATTCTTGTATTGAATTATGGGGAATGGCTGTTGCTTTAAATTAATATCAATAGGCAACTGAATCCCCATTTCATGGAATTTAAGTTCTTCTGGAAATTCAACTATAGGAAACCAGTTTGAATCGTAAGTCTCATTTTTTGTTATGACTCCTTTATCGTGAAGAAATATTTGCTGGTATAACATGTTACTTTTTAAGAAATTGGGAGGGTCTTTAGGAACATTTTGATTTTCCAATGCCTCAATCAATGCCCCAATTCCTTGAGCCCACGACTTCTTGAAATCGACCGCATTTAGCCGTATTAATTCGATAATAATATCATCAAAAGAAAGATTCTCATCAATTAGTAGTGGAATTATAAAGTTTCCATCCTTCAGTTTCTCTTTAACTTTCTTTGCAGTAGCTATTTCGTTCAGTACGCCTTGTCGTTTAATAGCAGTTGAAGACAAAACGATTAAAAACTTGCAAGTGTTATCCCTTATTTCCTTTTCGATAATTTGCCAAAAGTCACTCCCTTTTTGCAGCGTTAAGATATCACACCAAACGTCATACCCTAAAGCTATAAGTTTAAGTGCTAACCATTGCGTAAAATCATTGTCATCTGGCGACGCATGGCTAACAAACAGTGTTCTTCGCGTTTGTGCGTTAACTTGATTCAACTACTATCTCTCCGTTCATCTTCTCAATCGAACCTACTTCATTCTTTCCATGACAAATAACCCTCATTCCCTTCTCTCCCCCTCATTCTCCTCTTCTCTTCTTTCTCCGTCAACTCTCCCCACCTTCATCCTAGCCCTCATTCTCCTCCCATCTCCCTCACTATCTTCATCGTCTCAACTGAAACGGTAGTCACCCTTCGTAGGAGGTCAATCACCTTATCCTTGTAATCGGGGAAGCGGTAGGTGTTGAACTTTTCGGCGATGGTGGGGTCCTTCGGCTTTTTCTCTTTGTACTGGTCCAGAATCCATTCGAGGGCGGAGCGGTTGCCAAGCTTGTATTCCCATGCTTCTTTCGGCACGCCCTTGAGGAAGGACAGCTCGTCAAGTTCGATGATCCCCTTTTCCTTGTCGGCTTTCAGCTTTGCCTTTATCCTGACCTCTCTTTTGTAAAGCGCCTGCGGCTCGGAAACCTCCGAAATCAGTTCTCTTTCCCTTTTCGCCGCCGCCTTTGTCTCAGTCTCAATCAGCTCAAGGCCAAAAGGCTCAACCGTTTCGTAGTTGATGTGAAGGTCCATCAGCTTCTTGCCCCAAGTAGCCCATTTCTTGAAGTCCGAATAAAACGGAAGCCGCGGGAATTCCCGTTTCAGGTTCAGCTCATACTTCTTCCTGTAAGCTGGATTGTGCAAGACGGCGTAAGTGTAATGAAAAATGTCTTCTTTGGTGATCTTCTTATCGCCGTAGTGGTTTTGGAACTGCTCCAAACCCCAATCCGTGATGTTGTCGGTTCGTTCACCGGAGGAGGAGTAGCGGTAGAGGGGGAGGCATTGTGCGTAATCCAAACTGAACATGGCGTAATTTGGAATAACGTCGGCAGAAAAAATGCTAAAAGGCTGCCTTTTACCCTGCAAGAAACCTATTAAGTTAGATTTTTTCTCGCTTGAGAATACTTGCGACATCTGATACTGCATCTCATTCAATTCTTTACTGAAATAGAGCTTCCGCTTAACGAATGGTCTATAAAGGCTTTCAATGATCAAGTTTTCATTGAAAGCATATTTTTTGCCTTTTAACAGATCTTTCTTGACAGCCCTTGTCCATTTAATAGAATAGTCAACCCCGTCAGCTATCTCTTCTTTATTTTTGCCTTTGAGGTTCTTTAAGTCACTGTCATAGACATCGATAAGGTGCTGGACTTTTTTCTCCAAAAGCTGTGGGTCGTCATCATATACCCACTCATCTCTTGCGGTGACCACTCCAAGAGAGAAGAGTTCAAATACAGCTTCTTTGCTTTTGCCGGATTTTACTTCTTTTGACGCCAGCGGCACAAGCTCTTCCCAATCGCTATCTTCCGCCAAATTTATCCAGTTGTTGGTTTTATCGGGGTGGATGGGATTGAACTGCAATTCGGAAAGGTCGCTTACTTTAAGATAATCCTTCTTTTCTTCTGCTTTGGCATAGTCTTTTATTGAATTGTAATAAATCTTACATCCTTTTTCTTTCTGATTTTTTACAAGAAAATAGACCGCGACCCCGACGCGGATTTGGTCGCTGAATACATTCCCTCCTTCTCTTCTTCGTCTTTCTCCGCTTGTCCTGGCGTTGCCTTTAAGGTCAATGATGTGAACCTCGTTGAATTCCGCTGAAACGCATTTCCTGAATCCGTCATAAGTTCTGGAATCAACAAAGGAGCTGTTTGAGACGAAGGCGATGATCCCATTCTTGTCAATTCTGTCAGAGGCCCATCTCAAGAACCTCGCGTACATGTCATAGACTTTTGTTTTCTGGGCAGTGCTGTGCTTTATGTAGGTTTCCTTGATCCTTTTGTCTATGAAGGGGTATTCCCTGTTCTTGTTGTTTTCGTTTTCGTTGAGCTGGTTGGCGTTGTAGGGGGGATTGCCTATGATGACGGATATTTTCCTGGCGTTCTGCCTCTTGATCCTCTCCGAGTTTTCGGAGGTGATGGCGAAAAGGCTGTCCTGTCTTTTGTAGCGGAGCATATCCGCGCCGATGCCGGCTTCCAATCCTGAAACATTGTCGAGTGTGTCGACAAAGCAGAGGTTGGGGAATTCGGAGTATTGCCCCATCTTTTGCTTGTAGGTGAATTCGACATTCAGGTTGGCGATGTAGTAGGGCAGGATCGCCACTTCGTTGGCGTGGATCTCGTTCTTGTATTTGTATTCAAGCTGGCCCTTGGGGATCGCGTGTTCTATGACTTCGCAGATGAAGGTGCCGGTTCCAGTCGCAGGGTCAAGGATATCGACATTCCTGTCGGCAAGGGTCTTTCCGAAATGCTTGTGGAGCAGGTGATCGGCGCTTTTCACCATGAACCGGACGATTTCGTTGGGGGTATAGACGACGCCCAGCCTGTCCGCCGCTTTCGGGTTGTAGACCTTGTAGAAGTTTTCGTAAAGGACTTTGAGGAATTTCTGCTTTTCGTGATGGTCGGTTATCCCGGCGGCTGTGGCATTGATCGCCTCGTAGTAGTGCTCGATGCTGCCCAGAAGGTTCCTGCGCTCCTCGTAGGTGAAGAGCTTGGCGATGAGGTTTTCAAGCTCGGCGGCGATCGTGTTGTGGCGGTGGAAATCAGGATCGTCAAAGATCTTGTTGAAAATGTCGCTTGTGAGGATGTGCTGGATCATCATTTCGCGGATGTCTTCAAGGGTGATTGAGGGGTTTATCTCGACCTTGCAAAGCTCAAGGAATGTCTTCTGCGCGGCGATGAAACCGGGGTTGCTCTCCCTGCTTGCAACGATCCTATTCCTTAGCGTTTCAACGATCTTGGGGATGTCGGCCTTGAATTTATCGATCGCGTCTTCAAATTTATAGACCGTTTCGCTTTTGAAGCTGAAGAATTGGGTGATGATGGAATTGAGCTTGTCGGCATCCCTGACTTCGACGCGCTGGACTTCCTGGCCGCGCTGGATAAGAACGGCTATGTTACTGTCTTCAAAAAGGATGTTGGTTAGGGGATAGCCTTTTTTGACCTTCGAGTCAATTTCGGCCTCGATGACATCCTTTTCATCCTTGCTTTCCCACAGGCCGATATCAAGGCCCCAAAGGTTTTTGACAACTCCGTCGGGCTTTACCTTTCTGCCGCTCGTCCCCATGACGGATATTTCAGGGACAACTTCGTAATTGTAATTTCTCGCGTAGGAGTTCAAAAGCGCCCAGAAGTGGTTCCGGATGCTCTGCTCGTTCCCGCTTTTGCCGAACTGAAGCGTCCGGTCAAGATTCTGGTAATACTGGTTTATAAGAACCTTGGACAAATACTTCCTCCCTTTCCTTTTATATTATACTCCCCTTCGGGTTCAATCCACGCTACAGGTTGGTTGCCTGGGGGCACGATCCCGATTCAAAAGGCAGAATCGGGTCATGTCCCCCGGTGGGGGCTTATGAAAGCGAAGCTTGTTACCCCCCTCGTCAAGCTTTAATAAAAGCGCCCCGCCGTGGGGGGACGCGGCGGGGCCGTGGAAAATGGGTGTCAATGGCTAGATTATAGCCCTACTTCTTCGTCTCTTCAACGGGCTTGGGTTCTTCCTTCCTCTTTCCGGCGTTGCGGTGGAGGATGGAGAGGTTGTACCTGCCGGCCGCTTCGGATTCGTCGGCCCAAAGCTCGTGGCCCGCGTCGTTGACTGCCTTGAGCCCCGTGTAGAGAAGGCCCTTCTTTTCGTAGAAGCTGACGACCGAATCCGGAAGGGATTTGAGCCGCTTCACTTCCTGGGCGGCATCCGACGACCTGAAGACCTCAAGGATATCCCTGCCTTCGGCGAGGAGCTGGTCGGCCCCCTTGCCGGGCATTTTGGAGATGTTCTCCTCGAAGAGCTTGATCATCACTTCGAGCTGGCCCTGAAGCTCGGGGATCTTCCTCGTCCTGCCGACCGCTAGAAGACCGTCGGGGATGGACTCGCCCAGGCGCATCGCCCTCGTGGCCCTCCTCACCACTTTCCGCCGCCACACCTTTGCCCTCTCGGCGGCGAGGTTCTGCTGTCTGGTGGCGTCCTTCGCCTCCTCCTTCATCAGCTCCTTGTCCTGCATGGCGGCCTTGACCTCACCGACAACGCCGTCCATCTCCTTCAGGAACCCTTCTGGCAGGAGGTCGCAGAGCGCCTGCCCGTCCTTCGCGGCGATGCCGAGCGTGTAGCCCGCCTGCTCGACAAGATACATCGCCCTGAACCTTGAACCGACTTCGACCAGTTTCTCCTTGGACACGTTCGTGATCATTCTTACCTCCTTAGGTAAAAAGCGCAAAAAGGCGCAAAAATACGAAAGAAAGCGGGGCGCGCAAAGCGCCCGAACATGTTTTTCTATTCGAAATGCATTCCCGAGTTGAAAGACTTAAGGCTATAAAAATAGTTCAGAAGACGGCCGGATGTCAAGAGCGGTGAAACATCGTGTTACATTTTGAAAAAGAGGGATTGACAAATAAGATTTTAGCAGTAGAATGCAATCTAAGATGCAGAATTTTTAGGGGGGTACGAAAAGTGAAGACAACCAATTCCTTGAAGGCGCTCGTCATTTCATTGACTTTGATCGCGGCGGTTATTCCGGCGTTGGGGCAATCGACCGGCCCAACCTATTCCGATTCTTGGACGGCTGCTCCTGGGTTCGTGC
This sequence comes from Acidobacteriota bacterium, assembly GCA_029559035.1. GTDB lineage: Bacteria > Acidobacteriota > UBA4820 > UBA4820 > UBA4820 > JAKQCT01. The sequence continues at coordinate 3,453 of JAKQCT010000053.1, read as the reverse complement.
CGCAGATGCCCTACGCCACGATCAGCGAGAACGAGAGCGTCAACATCTACAACGGCAACCTGACCGTCATTTACCCCATAGGCCCTGCCATCCCCGTCGGCCCCGAACTCTCATTCCAGGCAAAGCTGAGGTATGTGGGAGTGGGCAGTGGAGGTGTTCTTAAAGCTTATGGAAATGATTCGTTGGATTTTGAAAAATCCCCAGTTGATGCAGGACAGTGGACGACGTCATATGGAGTGATCTCTCTTCAGCCCGTCCTTACACCTCCGACCGGAGGCGGAAGCAACATTTGCGTTGATGCCGTTGTCACTTACACAGATGAAAATGGAACCGCGCATACCTTGTTCAAAACTACCGATACTGCTTCTCAAAGCTATTTCTCAATTGACGGGTCAAACATACATGCTGTCTTCACTCCAGGCAACGGAGGTACATGGACACTCTACTTTCCCGGCGGCATCTATCAATTGATGGATCATGCCGTGGAAAAGGAGGACCATCTTTCAATACCATGTCCATGTCCTGGAGAGGGTTATTATAACTGGCACACGACTAAGGTTTATGACCGTTTCAACAACGGATATAAGATTGACTACGACTCGAATATGCCGGCCTTGATCGACAAGGTTTATGATGTTAGAGATGCCGGCAGGGTTATCGACTACAGTTACTCTCAGTCAGCTGTTGACGGACGATACTACATGAGTTCTATCACTGTCCCAAAAATTGGTGGAGATCCGGCAGTTTATGATCTCACTCAAACATTTGAGACGGGATATAATAATTCTCAAGTGGCCATGCTCACCCAGATTGCCTTTCCACCAACAAGCGGAAGCACAAGATTAAAAATGCTTTTTGAGTACTATGACTATTACCATTGCTCCGGCAACAACACGGAGGAGCAAATTGACTCCTGTGACAAGAGCTTTGCGTTGCAGAAGATAACATATCCCACCGGAGGCTGGACGGAATATGACTACGAGCACTATACCTACTTCTTATTCGTAGGTGCCCAGGCACTGACGACCAATGACGACCCCGGTGAGCATACTTTTAAGCTCAACGAAACGACCGGATTTGGAGTCAACAGAGTAAAAAGAAACGACGGAAACAATACGACTATCCGAATTCTTGACAGAGTGAACAGAAATGATCCGAACGAAGATCCCGATTTTGAACAAGACGCGCCGTTCGCATCAATTCAGGAAACTCTTCCCGACGGGCAGAAGATTCTTCACATTTGCGAGCTTCGCCATGATATTTTTGCCGACTCCCCGAATGTGAACTCCCTTCGAAAAGGTAACGAAGTTGTTACTCTGTTCTACAATCATGGTGCCGACTGGACTGATGTTATGCGTTGGGCATATGAGATTTATGGAAAAAAGGCAATTGGCGGATGCACGTATGATGGAACTCAGTATAACCCTAATGCAAAGCCTGAAAGGATAGTAGAAAACAAATGGAAAAGGATGTTGTTCCAGGATCAATTTCGTGACCCGAACAGCGGAGACTTAGAAACAGAATGCTGGAAAGTAACCAAATCAACGACCAAGGATTATTCCGATGATGGAAAAGTTTTAATAAAACGACAGGAGAATTATTACTGGGACGGGTATGGCCATTTTCTGTTAACACGAGAATATGGGACACAAATTCCCGCGAATTCAACATCTGAAGACCCCATCGATGTCAATAAGATTACTATCAGACAGTATATCCCCCCAAAAGACCCAAGAATCGAGGCGGCGCATGGTACGCGAAATCTAAGAAACAGGGAAGAATTTGAAGCAACGTTTAATACCAACATGTTTTCAATCCCGGCAAATATGATGCCCCCCCAGGGATGCGAGGACTGTGAACCTGACCCACAAGAAGGCTTCTCTATTCCACAAAACAGCATTATCGGGCCGGTTACGGCAGGTATCAGTCAGTTTTACACGATTACTAATCCAGAAATGCACCCTGAAGATTCAAAACTTAATAGTACAGGCAACGCCAAAAAGAGGATCGCGCTTTCTAACTCTCATGGACCGTTTGCACTACATGTTACAGACATAGGCCAAAACCTTTATTGGGCGCATTGGGGAGTAGATACTACCAGCGTTACCGATACGGATTGGGTGGAAACGAGAGAGTTTAATGAAACCGTGCCTCCCCCTCTTCCCCCTCTTTCAGATGACTATCCCGGCACAATAAGTAAAATTCATCTTTCCTATGGTCCGAATTACCCTTCCGGCTCACAGGGAGTCGAATACAAGTACAGCTATGGAGTGGTGAAATCAAAGCAATTCCTGGGAATCGGCTACAAAGAGGCCGAGCGAGATATAGATAAATATACCGGTCTGATCAAGAGCGAATGGGATGCCAATAATATCGGCGCCGGCTATTCCTACGACAACCTCCTGCGTCTTACCAAGATCACGCCGACGCACAGCGAGGCGTCAGAATACATCTATTACCCGCCGTACGATGCGAAAAAGATCGAATATGGACGGGGATATGATCCGTCGACAAACATGCAGTCACCGTCCAATATTCAAGAAGGCGCTACACACAAGGTGTTCGAGTTCGACGGCCTGGGAAGGCTGATCAAGTCGAAAGAGCTGATGCCGGACGATACTTATTCCGTTGTCGAAAAAGCCTACGACCCCAACGGAAGGGAATTCTTTGTGTCGGAGCCGTATACTGAATCAACTCCCAATTCAACGGATTTTTCGCACGAGTCTTTACAGTATTCAAATCTTTCCTATTACAATAGCCTTCCTAAAAAAGACGGGCAAACATGCTTCTACGGCACCTTCTCGACGATATTCCCCTTGGGTTCCTGCAACGCCCCCTTCACCGGTACCCCCGATCCCTTGGGCAGGGTTATGAGGGTCATCAAGCCGGATTCAAGCCATACCGATACGAGTTATGACGGATATACATATGCAGTCACTTTGAACGGGATCAACGGGCCCGGCAGCACCTCTGTCAATTCTTCAATCGTCTATACCAATGACGCTTTCGGCAGGCTTGTATTTGTCGATGCTCCCAACAACAACAATACCAACAGCGCCGACGCTGAATATTTCTACGACAGCCAGGACAGGCTGATAAAAGTTGACCTCGGCGGCCAGATAAGGAAATTCGAATATGATCCACTCGGCTTCCTGAGGAAAACCGATAATCCGGAAAACGGAATTGTAACGATAGATGAATACGATGTTTGGGGGAACATCCTCAAGTATCAGGATGCCAACGGACAGGCCGGCAATTACAAGATCAAGAACACCTATGACGCGAAGGGAAGGATAACAGTAAAGGAAAAAGTCGACGCAAGCGGGAATTTTCTTGCGCGACTGAACGAATGGATCTATGACGGCGCATCCAACAAGGGCCTCGGGAAATTGTCCTTCGCCAAAACAACCGATGAGAGCACATTCGCGGAGATCCATGAAAGCTATGATTACG
>JAKQCT010000016.1 GCA_029559035.1 Acidobacteriota bacterium | reverse complement strand
CGGGACCAGCATAACCTTTGCGATCGGCGGTCACCCTGATTCAACGGATGTTACCCATGAATTCGGTGTCAGGGCGGTGAACCTTCCTGACGGGTGCCTGTCGGACCTAGTGACATGCACGGTGACCGTTCCCGGTGATGTAAGCCATTGGAAAAAAAGCTGGTCATTAAAGATAAAATAAGAACTTTTGAAAATAAAATAAAATAATGAAGTGAAATCTCGAGACACAATACCTATTTCCCGAAAGACAATACTTATCATGGATGTCCCCAGATATCGCGCGCTAGCTGCCCCCCACTTGGTCTTTCGCGGCCACGAGTGTAGAATTGAGCCTATGAGAAGGATTCTCTGGCTGTCGCTATTGATCGCTCTATCCTGCTTCCCCGCATTCGGGCAGGACATCGGCTTGTTCCTCGAGAACCTGCCTCCCGTCGGCTCCTGGGCGGAGTTCAGGGTCACCGTCCAGACAGGGGAGGGCAGGCCGAAGGAGAAGGTCCTCCGCGTCGCGGTCACGAAAAGCATGACCGTAGATGGAGTCGAGTACCTCCTCGTCGAGGCGTCCCCCCAGAAATTCCTCCGCGAGAAGGGCGGAACCCTCGGCCTGTGGCTTAAAGCTAAAGCTTCTCCCGAAGAGACCGCCAACATTTTCCTCAGGTCCCGTTCCGTCCAGTACGCCCCGCTTAACAGGGACCCCTACCAGCTGGACGACTTCGTCCTCGGAGAGCTCAAATCCGCATCGAAAGGGTTCAAGATGGACAATGTCCGCAAGCCCGCGGGAAGCCGGACGGAGGAGATCTCCGGGAAAAAACTCGCCGTTTCCGCCGAGGAGCGCGACGGCATGATAGACGGCAGCTTCGGCTTCTCGAGGCTGAAAGTAAGGGAAAAGGGGACGGTCCTGCTTTGCGCCGAGGTCCCGTTCGGGATGGCGGGGGCCGACCTGGTCGACGAGATCTACGATTCCTCGGGGAAGATCGAAAAAACGAAAACTATAAGGATAAGGCTGGTCTCCTGGGGAACCTCCGGGGCGAAGAGCGCGTTCCCCGAAGGGAGCTTAAAAAGAAAGGGGATTTGGGGTATCATCTTCTCTTGAGAGGGTATTGAGATGGAAAAGATCGAGATCCTGAAACAGATGGTTCTTTTTCACGACCTGGACAGCCTCGAGCTGATCCAGCTCAGCAAGCTGGTCACCCACAAGAAGTACGAGAAGGGCGACATGGTCCTGGCGGAGGGCGACATGGGGGACTCGCTTTTTGTCGTCAAGAACGGCCAGTTCAGGGCGTTCGTGATCAGGAACGGAGTGGAACAGCAACTGGCCACCTTCAACGTGGGGGACAGCTTCGGGGAGATGTCGCTCATCGACAAGCAGCCGAGGTCGGCATCCATTTCGGCGCTTTCGGACGGCGAACTCCTGGAATTCACCAAGGAGAGCTTCGAGACGATAATGGGCTATACACAGAAGCTGCAGATAAAGCTCCTTCAGAACCTCGTCAACGACGTGTCGCTGAAGCTCAGGAGGACCAACGACAGGCTCCTCCACCTGATGTAGAACTCCCGGATGACCGAAGAGAAACTGCTTGAAAGGGAGGGTGGCTTCGCCGAGAGGCAGTGGGAGACGGCTCTCCGTCCCCGCTCGTTCACGGAGTATGTCGGGCAGTCCAAGATCACCGAGAACCTGAAGCTTTTCATCGGCGCGGCAAGGCAGAGGAAGGAAGCCCTTGACCACGTCCTGATATACGGACCGCCGGGGCTCGGCAAAACCACGCTAGCGAACATCATCGCCTACGAGATGGACGTGGACCTCAGGGTGACGGCGGGCCCGCTCATCGAAAAAGCCGGAGACCTGGCCGCGATCCTCACGAGCCTGAAAAAGAACGATGTCCTCTTTATAGACGAGATACACAGGCTCAGCGCCACGGTCGAAGAAGTGCTCTACCCCGCCATGGAGGATTTCAAGCTCGACATCACCGTCGGGCAGGGGCCGGGAGCCCGCGCGCTGACCATCCCCATCGAGAGGTTCACTCTGGTCGGCGCGACGACCCGCGTCGGCCTCCTTACCGGGCCTCTCAGGAACCGCTTCGGCATGACCTTCCATGTCGATTATTACTCGGTCGAGGACCTTTCAAAGATAATCAAGAGGTCCGCCCAGCTCCTTGTCGTGCCGGTCGAGGATGACGCCGCGCTTGAGATCGCGAGGCGGGCGAGGGGGACCCCGAGGATCGCCAACAGGCTTCTGAGAAGACTCCGCGACTACGCCCAGATGCTGGGTGACGGCACGATAGACCGGGAAGTGGCTATCCAGGGTCTCGAAAGGCTCGAGGTGGACAAGTTCGGCCTCGACGACCTGGACAGGAGGCTCCTGCAATCCCTCATAGAGAAATACGGGGGAGGGCCTGTAGGATTGAACACCCTCGCGGCGACGGTCGGAGAAGAGCCGGACACCCTCGAAGAGGTTTACGAGCCCTACCTTATGCAGGTGGGTTTCCTTGAAAGGACGCCCAGAGGGCGCAAAGCGACGCCCAGGGCTTACAAACACCTGGGGCTGCCATTCGAGCCATCGGGCGGGACGACGCTCAGGGGCCTCGAGGATTAGCACTTCTTCAAAAAAGTTTTCCGTTCTGTTAGAATGAACCCGTTAAAAAGAGGAGGCAGAGATGAAATGGGATAAGATCCTGTGTCCTGTCGATTTTTCGAAAGTGTCCATGGAAGCTTTGAACGTGTCGGGAGAACTTGCCGAAAAGTTCGGCGCCGGGCTCATCATCGTCCACGTTCTCGAACCGATCCTCGCGCCCACGGATTTCAGCTTCGGGCCTCTCTCCATGACAGATGTGGAGGACAAGCTCGCCGAAAGGGCCCAGGAGGGGCTCGAACAGGCCGCGGCGAATCTCAACGTGCCCAAGGAAAAGATCCAGAACATCGTCGCGAGGGGGATCGGGTCGCAGGAGATCATCAGGATAGCTTCCGAGAAGAAGGCCGACCTGATCGTCATGGGCACGCACGGCTACACGGGCCTGACGCACGCTCTTCTCGGCTCCACCGCGGAAAGGGTCGTAAGGAGGGCCGCCTGCCCTGTACTCACCGTCAAGGGCAAGGAGAAGGCCGAGGACTGATCCCGGCCCCCGCGGCCCGGCCGACTCTTCTCCCTCCCGTTTGCCTTTGCGGAGCGGGCGGGTTTATAATCACTTCATGGAAGGCGCACTGAGAGGAAATCTCAAAGCGTTGAGGGTCTACACGGCGCTGTCGTTCGCGACCGGCATCGCCGGCTGGGCCCTGCTGATCTCCTTCGTACCCGCTGCGAGGTATCTCTGGGTGACATCTTCGTCCTTTACCGGGGGGCACGAAGACGTCAGTTTTTTCGTCGCCGCCGTTATCCTTCTTCTTTTCTCGGTATTCTGCCTCAATTTCAAGATCCTGCTGACATCCAACTATTTCATCTCGTTCGACATTTGTTTCGCCCTGGTCGCCTTCTGGATACTCGGTCCCGTGGTGGGTACATCCATCGCCGCCGCCACCACCACCTTCGACATCACTTACAGGGCGATAAAATCGAAGAAGAACAGGTTCGGGTACCTGTTCATCCTCTTCGACAACCTGGGCAACAGGCTGATAAGGTTCGCCATCGTGACAGCGCTGTATGTCTTTCTGGGCGGCTCTTTCCCCCCGGACGGAAGCGTTAAGACCATCGCACTGATCGTGGTCGTGTTCTTCGTTTATTTCATCTTCAACAACGCGCTGTACGCCCCGAGCGAATATTTCAAGGGGAACTCACTGAAAGTGTTCTGGGAGGATTCCTTCAGGATAGACATCTTCCACACTTTCGTGATGTTCGTCATCTCCTACTATCTGTCCGTGGTGATAATGAAACTGGGCCACGGCTACGCCCTCCTGTCCGGAATTCTCCTGCTTTGCGCCGTGGTCCTCATCAGCAGGCTGACCAGGGCCGAAAAGGAACTGGTAAAGAAGGTCGACGAACTTACCATCCTGACCAGCGTCTCGGAAGCGTCAAGTTCCGGCCTCGACCTTCTTCCCATGGTCGAGACATTCGCCAGGAAGATGTGCGACGCCCTCCACGCTGAGGGCATAGGGATCGTTTTCAAACAGCCCTACTCGACGACGCTGTTCGCCGTACAGGTGGAGGCGCAGAAGAGCAGGACCAAGCAGCTCCCCACGGAGGAAAAAAGCTACCAGTACGAATCCTTGCCGCTCAGCGAACCCAGCAGCAAGCTCGGGAGCGCCCTCTACGAATTCCTCCAACCCCTCGAGACCGCTCCCTTCATGATACCGCCCTCCGTCTTCGGCGTCCCGCTGATATACAGGGGCGAACCGATAGGGGGCATGGTGGTCTATTCGTCGAACGCGAACACCGACTTTTCGAACCAGAACGAACTTCTGACGACATGCGCCCACTCCCTGGTCGTAGGCATGGAGAACTGCTTCCTCCACCTCCAGGCGATAGAAGACCCGCTGACGAGCCTTTACAACCGGTCATATTTCCTTTACAGGCTGCAGGAGGAGCTCTCCTACTCGAACCGCCACGACGCGGAGTTCTGCCTGATGATGCTGGACCTCGACGACTTCAAGGTAGTGAACGACCATCTCGGGCACCAGGCCGGCGACGAGGTCCTTAAAAGGATCGGCGAGCTTCTCAGGGTGACGCTCCGAAGAGAGGACGTTCCAGCGAGGTACGGCGGAGATGAGTTCATCATCCTGCTTCTCGACTGCAGCGAGCAGAACGGCTATGAGAAGGCGAAGAAACTGAGACAGCTTCTTTCCATCCGCGCGCTTCCCAAGGAGAAGGCGCATGGGCTCCAGATAGGATGTTCCATCTCGATGATCTCATCCTCCGCCCTTCAGGGGGATTACGACATCCCCACGATCCTGAAGAAACTCGACGACGCTCTTTACAAAGCCAAGGCCGAAGGAAAGAACGTCGTAGTCAAAGCGGAGTGATAGCGCGCTTCGCGCGAATTTAAAAATGAAAAATGAAAGTTGAAAAAGTAATAATATTAGAACGAAATGATTTATATTTCACACTTCCAGTGTCTCGCCGGGCATGCAGATCCTTCCCCTGATGCCGCGAGCTTCCACTTTGCGGATGAACTCCTGGGGGTTCGCCGCGATGATCGGGAACGTGTCGAAATGGATCGGCATCGCCTGTTTCGCGCCAAGCAGCACCGCAGCCTCGACGGCGTCGTTCAGATCCATGGTGAAGTTGTCGCCGATGGGAAGCAGGGCGATGTCGATCGGGTTGAGCCTGCCGTATAGCTGCATGTCGGAGGTTATGCCGGTGTCGCCTGCGTGATAGACGCATTTGCCGCCCATGAAGACGAGGAAGCCGGCTGGGTTGCCGCCGTATGACCCGTCGGGAAGTGACGATCCGTGGAGGGCGGGGGTCAGCTTTACGCGCCCCCAGTCGAAGCCGTGGCTCCCGCCGATGTGCATCGGGTGGGTCTTGACGCCCTTCGCCCCCAGCCAGTTCGATATCTCGAAATTGCAGACGACCGCGCAGTCGTTCGCCGCGGCGATCTCTGCGGCGTCTCCGACATGGTCGCCGTGGCCGTGAGTCACTAGGACCGCCTCGACGCGGATGTCGGAGGGTTTCACCTTGGCGTGAGTGTTGCCGTTGATGAACGGGTCGATTATGATCCTGTGACCGCCGGATTCGATCTCTACGCAGGAATGACCGTGGTACGCGAGTTTAACCATGGGAAGCCTCCGATGTGCCTCCGGATAAGCCGTCGGCAATTTGAAATCTAAAATTTGAAACATGAAATTTTAAAACTGAGGAATAACGAAAGATTGTTTTCCAGGGAACAAGGCAGGATAAGCGAGCAGAACCATGAAACTTAAAAGCTGTACCGTCGGCAATTTGAAATTTAAAATTTGAAATTTGAAATTTGAAATCGGGGGAGCGGTCCCTGGCAGACGCTTTCATGTCATCTCCCGGCGTTGCCGGTCTCTTCCAACCGCGACTCCGATACCCTCGGTTTCCTGTTCCAGAGGTCGGTAGCGTATCTCTCGTTCATGATTTTCCCGGCTTCGTCAAGTTCTTCCGGGGAAAGAGGGCTTTGGGTCCACTGTCCGCCGAACGCTTCCTCGAATCCCTTTTTGAGCGCCTCTTCAAGCTGGTTTTCGGTGAGGGATGGCAGGAACTCGCCGAGCGACGTGAAGTGGTTCCTGTAACTTTCTATCTCCTCCGTCCTGTTCTTCGTCGCTCTCGCGAGAAGTTCGTAATCGAGCTTTATGGGTATCGAGCCGTGCTGGAGAAAGGCGCTGAGGCCTCTCTTCTGCGCGCTGCCGATCACCTTTTTCCCCCCGACCAGGATCTCCTTCTGCGTCGGGACGAGGAAGCAGGGCGAAGGGCTGGAGACGTTAAGCTTCCTTTCCCTCTTCTCGAGTTCCGGGTTGAGGCCGAGCAGCTCCAGGCTCCTCTTGAGGCCAAGGGCGATCTTGGCGTAGCTCTGGTCGAGGGCGTCGTCCTTGAAGTAGCCCTCCTCGAGCGAAGCGGTCACGGAATATGTCAGCTCTTCATAATGGAGAACGGCCTTTCCGCCCGTCGGCCTTCTGACGATGTCGATGTTCCTTTGGCGCAGGAACTCCTCGTCGCAGGCGATATCGTATCTCTGGTGGAAGCCGAGTGAGAGAGCGGGGGGCGACCATCTGTAGATCCTCAGGACGGCCGGTGTCTCTTTTCCTTCTTCCCTCTGCCTGAAGAGAAGATCGTCTATCGCCATGTTCATCGCCCCGGTGCGGGCGGCGTCCCTTATGAACCTGAATTTCATTTCTTCCTGCCCTTCTGGTATTTTTCGGCGAACTCGTCGAAGAACCTTCTCAGAAGCCTGCATTCCAGGACGGAAGCCTCTTCGCTCGTCTTCATCTCGAATATGTAGATCGGCGTTCCCAACTCGCCCTCGAGAAAGAGAGCGTTGTTCCTCGATTCCGAGAGCGCGTGGGTGCACCAGATGAAAGCGTCTATCGACCTTTCGGCCTTTTCCTTTTCGAGTCTGTCGCGCCTTACCTTTATGCCGTAGGGGATCGAGATCTGGTTGTAGAGCAGGGCCAGCTCGCTGAAATGGCCGAGGGGGAACCCTTCGAGGCCCGATTCCTCGAAAACGACGAGCCCTCCGGCCTGGTCGAGGACATCGTAGAAGGAGCCGTCGAAAGGCGGGGAGCCGAGGATCCCTATCCTGATGTGGTGGTCGTGGCTCAGCCCCTTGTAGTTGAGGGCGACCTTGAGCTCGGTCTCCTTGATCAGGGCCGGGAGGGACATCGAGGGGTCCGGGATCGAGTGCAGCGCTTCGATGTACTGGCGCGACGAAAGAGCGAGCGACCTGGTCTGGATGCCGTCGAGGCGCTTGACCGAAGCGCGGAGTGTCGCCCATGCGTCCACCCTGCTGTCCAGCTCGGCCTTGTCCAATCCAAGCTGCGCGAGCGCCTTCTCGATGCTTTCCCTCAGGTATTCGAGGTTCCTCATCGGAGGATACCTGAAAGGAACGATGTTGACGCCCTCCTTTTTGAGCATCTCGAGGGGCTTTTTCGTCTGCTGGAGAAGGGCGGGTTCCGGGTACCATATCTCCCCGATCTTGTTCTCGCGGGCGATCCCGAGGAGGCACGCGGGCCAGCAGGGGAGGGCCCGCTCCTCGTCGCTGAGCTTGGAAAGCCAGGACTGGCGGCGGTCGGGACCGGCAAGAAAGAAAACCTTCCAGAGGTTTATCGTATCCTGGCTGGCGGGGCCGAACAGTTCGACTGGGACAAGCGGCAGGATTCCCCTTTTCATTACTCCTCCAAGTATGAGGATACCTTCACCCGCGCATTCAAGTCAAACCGAACGGGCTGATGGTTAAAGGCTGAAGAGCGAAAGTTCGATAGTGCGGAAGTCGGGAAAAGGAAAGCAATGCTTGAATTGAAAATTGAAAACTGAAAATTGAAAATTGAAAAATTGTGGAATCGATTTCCTTATTGTTCTTCAGCTCTTCCGCGCTTCTGCGCTGGAATCCCTTCAGCCTGAGAGCCTTCGCAGTGAAGTCAATCCGGTCGGGTGATTCCACAGTTCTCTCCGGAGCGAGGATTTGCCAAAACAGGCGTGAAAGCTTATTATATCTGGAGGAGGAGGCTTGTCGTGGACTGCAGGCTGGAAAACTTCAACGCGAACCTGCCGAAGATGAAGGAGATGCTCAAGAAGCTGGAGCACGAGTACGACCTTTATTTTTCGGGCGAGCGCAGGTTCCCTCCGTTCTCCGAGCACAAGGAGCTCGAGCAGGCCGTGACCTTCTACAGCAGGTCAACGCTTCCCACCACGGCGACGCAGTTCCTCTTCATGGGATTCCAGCAGAGCTGGACTCTTTACTCGAACAAGTGGAACAAGCTGATGGAGCTGAAGCAGAACGGGATCGTGAACGACCCGAGGCTGGTCGGCGCGACCAGGAAGATGCAGCAGCAGTTCAGCAAGCTCGACACGGCGAGGAAAGAGGACCTCCAGAAGGAGGACCGTGAGAAAAAGGAACAGGATGCCGGGAAACCCGCGGCCCGTGAGGAGGCTCCGAAACCCGTGCCGGCGCAGGGAGTGAGGGAGCTCTTCGAGGAGTTCAACCAGGCCAAGATGCACGCCGGTCAGACTGTGGAGCTCGACCAGGCTAAATTCCAGAAGAAGCTGGAAAAACAGAGGGCCGAGCTGATAGAGAAATACAAGGCGAAGGATGTCGTCTTCTCGGTGGCCGTCCAGGACGGTAAGGTGTCTCTCAAGGCTAAGATCGTCAAGAAAGGGTCCAAGGGAGAGGAATGAAGATCGTCATCGAATACTGCGGCGTCTGAGATTATCTTCCCAGAGCCGCGGGTCTCGCGGACAAGCTTGACAGGATATTCAGAGTGAAGACGGAACTGAAGCATTCCTCAGGGGGCGTCTTCGAGGTCATGGTGGACGGGAACCTAATTTATTCGAAGAAGCAGACGGGCGAATTCCCGGAAGATCACGAATTGATAGAGCAGATCAGGAAGATCGAAACCGCGCGCTAAGATCGCAGAAATCAATGCAGTCGAAAACTCTCAGGCTGGTGGCTGAAGGCTGACGATAGAACAGAAGCGCAGAAGCGCGGAAGAGCTGAAGTTTAATAAGGATAACAATTCGATAATTTTAATATTTTCAATTTTCGGCATAATTACTTTTTTCTGTTGCTATTTTGAAAGAAAAACCGGATCATTTTGTCCTTTAAATCAGCTTTCAGGCCTCTATGCACTCGAACCAATCCCTTCAAATGAGAGAACAAACTTTCCAGAGAATTAATGGT